>JBJOFE010000009.1:0-80954 GCA_046048915.1 Bacteroidota bacterium
GAAAGAACGCTGGGAACAGCTTGTAACTATATTATCCGATCGGTTTTCGCAAGGCGAAGATTTGGATTTGGATGCCATCATATACTTAATTGGAATTCAGGAATTGGGTCAGGTACACCGCGAGTTCAAGAAAGACGAAAAATTAAATTTAATGCACATTGCCATTTGTCGATTGCTAGAGCCTTACGGTTATTATGAATTTGAATTTTTTGATGATGAAGGCTGGCCGCATTACAAAGTAAAAGAAGAATTACCACCATTAAAAGCGGGAGAGCAATCGGTATTGATGAAAGAAGCGATTGTGAATTATTTCCTTGAAAGAGAGTTGATTAATTAAGAGTGATTAGTAATTAGTGAATAGTAATTAGTCCCAAATTAATCTGAATCACGAATCACGAATTACGAATCACCTAGTCAGGTTTTAGTTTTCACTAAAAAAATGTAATTTTGCACCTTTACCAATAGACGGATGATAGACAAGATAAAAGAATATATTAGCGAAGCACAAGGGTTTTCATCACAAGATCCAGCAGAACTAGAAGCTTTCCGAATTAAATTTTTAGGAAGTAAAGGACTTTTAAAAGAGTTGTTTGCTGAGTTTAAAAATGTTCCAAACGAACAGAAAAAAGAATTTGGGCAAGTAATTAATTTATTAAAAACGTCTGCCGAAGACAAAGTAAAGTCTATCCAAGAAGCCCTAGAAAGTAAAGAAGAAAGCAAAGGTTTTTATGGCGATTTAACTCGTGCTGCAGAACCAGTTTTGATTGGCTCTCGTCATCCTATTTCGTTGGTTAAAAATCAAATCATCGATATTTTTTCAACTCTAGGTTTCAACGTGTCTGAAGGTCCAGAAATCGAGGACGATTGGCACAACTTTACTGCTTTGAACTTGCCAGAATACCATCCGGCTCGTGACATGCAGGACACCTTTTTTATTCAAACAAATCCTGATATTTTATTGCGCACCCACACTTCATCTGTTCAAGTGCGTTATATGGAAAATAACAAACCACCCATTAGAACCATTTCTCCTGGGCGTGTTTTTCGTAACGAAGCGGTATCATCGCGTTCGCACTGTATTTTCCACCAAGTAGAGGGTTTATATATTGACAAGGACGTTTCTTTTGCCGACTTGAAACAAACCTTGTTGTATTTCACAAAAGAGATGTTTGGCAAGTCAAAAATTCGTTTGAGACCGTCTTATTTTCCTTTTACTGAACCAAGTGCTGAGATTGACATATATTGGGGTTTAAAAACCGAAACCGATTACCGTATTACCAAAGGAACAGGTTGGTTAGAAATTGGGGGTTGTGGAATGGTAGACCCAAACGTTTTGAAAAATTGTGGCATTGATTCAGAAGAATATAATGGTTTTGCTTTCGGAATGGGAGTAGAGCGTATTGCGATGTTGTTGTATCAAATTGGAGACATCCGAATGTTCTATGAAAACGATGTTCGTTTCTTGGAACAATTCAAATCACTAGTATAATTATTTAATCACCCTTTTTGAAGTAATATTTAGAAAGGGTTTTTTACAATATGAAGAAAGATATTATCATTCCCGAAGTAGAAAATGTTTTCATGGCAGTTGTTCAAGAATGGAGCGATGAGTTCATGGAAAAAGTCTGGTATGCTTATTTGGTAAACGATTCTGATTTCCAACTAGACGGAGTTATGGTCGTTTCTAAAGCATTTGGAACCATTGACGGAGAGATGAAAAAAACGTCGCTATTGCGTCATGCATTTGCTGAAATTCCTGAGGTTTCTGTGGCCAAAATCGAATTGATTGAAAAAAGTGTATTAGCGCTGAACAATGAATTTATGGTCACTTTTTTTATTGGGAACACCTTGTACGACAAGAAATTTATTTTCAAAGCCAATTCGATTCAAGAAGCCAATCAAGAAGAAGTGCCCATTTTATTTGTAGACGGCGTAATTGTTCGCTAATTATTTTCCTTCTCTTCGTTTTTTAGCAGTCCAGCTAGAATAACCCAGTACAAAAATCCCAAAAACAATGTAGCCCACAGCTCTAAAATAGTAGCCGTTATCAGTTAATTGGGTGGCTAATGGTGTTGTGCCAGAAAGGTACCATGTAGAAAAACCGATCATAAATAGTCCCCAAAAAACACCTGTTTTAACCTGATATTTCCATCTTTCGCTCATAATTATTGTATTTAATCCAATTGGTCTGTCAAATTTCTGAATACTTTTTTAGCATTTTTACCTTCATATAAAATGCTATACACGGCATCAATTATTGGAGTACTGGCTCCATATCCTTGATTCAATTGGTAGGCACTTTTAGTAGCATAATAGCCTTCGGCTACCATACTCATTTCCATCATAGCACTTTTTACGGTATAGCCTTTTCCAATCATATTTCCGAACATTCTGTTTCTAGAAAAAACAGAATAACCCGTAACCAATAAATCGCCCAAGTAAGCCGAATCATTGATATTTCGTTTCATTTTATGTACTTTTTTGATGAATTTTTTCATCTCTCGAATGGCATTACTCATCAATACTGATTGAAAGTTGTCGCCATAACCTAAACCATGGGCCATTCCCGCAGCAACGGCGTAAATGTTTTTCAACATGGCCGCATATTCGGTTCCAATGATGTCATCGGTAATTTTAGTTTTGATGTAATTACTGGATAAATTGGCAGCAACATAGGCCGCTTTTTCAGGATCTCCACACGCAATGGTTAAATACGAAAGGCGCTCTAAAGCCACTTCTTCTGCATGACAAGGACCTGTAATTACACCAATGTTATCGTAAGGGATGTTGTAATTAACATGAAAGTGTTCACCCACAATTAAACTCGTTTCAGGAACAATTCCTTTAATAGCAGAGAAAATAATTTTGCTCTCCAGTGAAGTAGTCAAATTGGTCAATTCGGTTTCCAAAAAAGCGGATGGAATAGCAAAAATCAAATAATCGGCATAAGCAACCGCTTCGTTAATATCGTGGGTTAATCGTAACTTATTGGTATCAAACTCCACCGAACTTAAGTAATTCGGATTGTGTTTTTCTATTTTGATATGTTCAATTGCAGCTTCGTTTCGCATGTACCAAGCAATCTCTGGTACATTAGCACACAGCATTTTAGCAATGGCAGTAGCCCAACTACCTCCACCAATAACTGCAAATTTTAAATTTTCGGCCATTTTGTATTTTGGATTTAATCAAAAGTAGGTAAAAAAAATAAAAAACACCAATTTATTCCTTTTGGCATACTCAGGATTTGCTGGCTTTAGCCATAAAAAAAATTAAATTTTCGTTATTTTTTTTAGCCTATAACACAATAAAAAAATACTACTTTACGTTGTAAACTATTATTAGTGAAGTTTTTATAGTTAGAATGCATTTTGAGTTAGTTAGTTTTGTTTTTGTATTTTAAAAAGGCGTCCCACCAAAGTTAGTAGAACGCCTTTTTTTATTGTAAACTAATAACTTAATTCTACAATCTCGCGAAGTTTGTCTAAAGTAATATTTTGTCTTTCTCCTAATGCTTTCCAACCTCTTTCTTCAAATCTGTTCACTATAAAATCAGCCGTGTTTTCAATGTTTGAGGCATTTTCAAAAATCTTGGTTTTCATTCCCATTGTATGATAAAAAGCAACAGTGGCTCCAATAGCTTCACGAGCAATTTCTTCGTCCGTTCCAGTCAATTGAAACACTCGTTTACCATATTGTGCTAATTTTTCTTTTTTGGTTTCAAATAAGACACGGTATAGGTTTGGTCCAATTATAGCTAATGTTCTTGCATGATCAATATTGTACAACGCTGTTAATTCATGTCCAATCATATGAGTTGCCCAGTCCGACGGAACTCCTTTTTGAATCAATCCGTTCAATGCCATGGTACAACTCCACATAAAGTTGGAAGCCAAAGCATAATCAGTTGGGTTTTCAACCACTTTAGGGCCAATCTCAATCAAGGTTTGTAAGATGCTTTCGGCGATGCGGTCTTGCAAATACCCTTCGTGCGGATAGGTTAAATATTGTTCCATTACATGCACATAAGCATCAATCACCCCATTTTGCAATTGTCTTTTTGGTAACGAAGCGATAACGGTTGGATCGCAAATTGAAAATTTCGGAAACATTGCCGAACCACCAAAATCACGTTTTTCTTGTGTTGCTTTGATTGAAACCACCGAACCCGAATTCATTTCGCTTCCTGTAGCAGGTAACGTTAGAACGGTTCCAAAAGGCACCACATCAACGCCTTCCTTAAAGATGATTCTTTTGTGCAGAATGTCGATCGGATCTCCTTCAAATTTGGCAGCAGCTGAAATGAATTTTACGCCGTCGATTACACTTCCACCACCTACAGCTAAAATAAAATCTATTTTTTGTTCGCGAATGATTTCCACCGCTTTCATTAAGGTTTCGTAATATGGGTTGGCTTCGATTCCGCCAAATTCTACTACATTAAAACCTTCAAGCGCTTTTTTTACTTGATCGTAAATTCCGTTTTTGAAAATGCTACCACTGCCATAAGCGACTAGTATTTTTGATTCTTTTGGAATTAAAGTACTTAATTTTTCTATTTCTCCTTTACCAAAAATTAATTTGACAGGATTGTATAATTCAAAATTCAACATAAGGATAAGTTTTAATTAAAGATACACTATTAAGCGTCAGCAATTGAATAAACGACTGTTAATAGTATTCGGTTATTTTTTATAAAAATTGTTGTGGTCAATGTATTCCCAAACTTTTGGAGGCAGTAACGGCAGTACATTTTTGCCTTTTTTGATATTTTCTCTAATTGAAGTGGAAGAGATCTCTACGACTGGAGCGTCAATCAGATGGATTTTTGGATGATTTTTGAAAATACTATTTTCACCGGCATCAACAGAATTAGCTATTCTTGGATAGACATAAATATCGTGATGCGCCAAAATAGCTTCATAATTTTTCCATTTGTGGAAGGATCTCAAATTGTCTTCGCCCATAATTAAAGAGAACGTATGTTCAGGAAATTTTTCTTCCAAATGAACCAAAGTATTCACGGTATAATTGGGTTGCGAAAGTTTGAACTCTATATCCGAAGGCTTTATTTTTGGAAAATCTTCGGTTGCCAAAAACACCATTTCTAATCGGTGATGATCTGCCAGCAGAGTACTTTTCTTTTTTAACGGATTGTGAGGCGTAACCACCATCCAAACCTGGTCTAAATCGGCGTGCTCAGCCATATGGTTAGCAATAATCAAATGCCCCACATGAATAGGATTGAACGTTCCAAAATAGAGTCCGATTTTCATAGTTTTAGTCACTAGTGATTAGTAAAAAGTAATTAGTTTTTCAAAGTTTTTGAAAAAGCGTTTATCATTTTAGATTCTTCTTCAATTTGACTTAAAATCTCATTGTATAAATGCTGAGTTGTTACAAAACCAAGTTCATTAGCAATATGTAACTGTGTTTCGATTTCGAATAATGAACCTCTTGAAATATCTAAAAAATGACTAAACGATTTGTCTGTATTTCTTCCATAACCTTCAGCTATATTTGAAGGAACGGAAACCGCAGCTCTTTTTAGTTGGCTTGTCAAGGCATACAATTCTTCTTGAGGAAATGATTTTACCAATTGATAAACTAAACTGACAATTTTAATCCCTTTTTGCCAAATTAATAAATCCTTGTACGATTTTATTTCTCCCACTTTCAATCTAATTACTAGTTACTTATTACTCATTACTATTTAGAAATAAATTCTTTCACTAATTGGTTCGCTTCGTCCAAAGCGACCTCTAAATCGTAGTTTTTGATTACCACATCAAATTGCGGAGCAGTAGCCAATTCTACGTGCGCTTTTGCTATGCGCATATTGATTTTTTCTTCGGTTTCAGTAGAGCGTTCCTTTAGTCTGCGTTTCAATTCATCCACACTTGGAGGTTTCACAAAAACTGCTAAAGTTTCTTCTGGGAATTTGGATTTTATTCGCAATCCGCCAGCTACATCAATATCAAAAATGACATTTTTGCCTTTGGCCCAAATGCGTTCTACTTCACTTTTTAAAGTTCCGTAAAAGTTATCGCGGTACACTTCTTCCCATTCCACAAAATCTTCGTTTTTGATGTGCTGTTTGAATTGGTCTAATGACATAAAATAATAGTCTTTTCCATTCACTTCTTCGCCACGCTTTTCACGAGTAGCTGCTGAAATAGAGAATTCTAAATTCAAATCGGCTTGTGCCAATAAATGCCTAACTATGGTAGTTTTTCCCGAACCTGATGGCGCTGAGAATACAATTAATTTCCCTTTCATATTATGCTAATTATTTAAAGAACATTCAATACTTGTTCTTTAATTTTCTCTAATTCGTCTTTCATTTGAACGACTAATTTTTGCATCTGTGCGTGATTCGATTTAGAACCCATGGTGTTGATTTCTCTTCCCATTTCTTGAGTAATAAAACCTAATTTTCTACCATTCGCTTCTGTACCTTTAATCGTTTCCAAGAAATAATCCAAGTGATTTGTCAAACGTACTTTTTCTTCGGTGATATCTAATTTCTCTAGGTAATAAATCAATTCTTGTTCAAATCGGTTTTCATCAACAGCTACTTTTAGCTCTGTTATGGCATTGTGCAAACGGTCTTTGATGTTGTGTACACGTTCGTGATCCAATGCCAACGCTTCATTCATATATTGGCGAATATTAGCAATGCGCAATTGAAATTCTTTTTCAAGTGATTGGCCTTCGTCTCGTCTAAATGTCAAAATATTTTGTAGAGCTTCGGCAATAGCCGTTTCAATTTGAGCCCAATCATTTTCGTCAATTTCTTCACGTTCCGTTTTCATCGTATCAGGCATGCGAATCGCCATTTTCATTAATTCCACTTCATCAGCTTCGGCATAAACGGCTCTTAATTGTTCCATGTATCCTTTAACGATTGGCACATTGACTTTTGTCGAAGTTTGTTCGGCAGTACTTTCGATGAAAATCGAAAAATCAACTTTCCCTCTTTCCAATTGTAGCGCAATTTGGTTGCGTAAACCCAATTCCATTTCGCGGTAAAGCGAAGGCATTCTCACATTTAAATCGAGTCCTTTACTATTTAAAGATTTTACTTCTACCGTGATTTTTTTGGTTGGTAATTGCAAAGTGGCTTTACCAAAACCAGTCATTGATTGTATCATATATGAATTGTGTAATAGCTACAAATGTATTGAAATTTTAGGATTTCTTTAGGGTAACAAGATAAACCCCACTAAAAATTAGTGCCGCCGAAATTATTTTAACGCCATTCAACTCATCTTTCCCTAATCCGATGGCAAAAATGGTAGCAAATAATGGTTGTAAATAAATAAAAACAGCAACGGTATTGGGACTCAATTCTTTCATCGAGAGTAAATTCAACGAGTAGTTAATAAAGGTGGAAAAGAAAATAACAAAGCCAATTTTCCAAAAAATACTATTGGGTACAATAGCCCAATCTACAGTTTGAAAAACGCTCCAGCCAAAAGGTAATACCATAAAAAAACCGGCCAAGTACAACCATTTTACAAAAGTAAAAGCGTTGTAGGTGTGCATTAATTTTTTAACTATGATGAGGTAAAATCCATACGAAAAAGCGTTGATCAAGACTAATAAATTGCCTAAACCGGCATTGGAGGCATTTCCTACTGATTTCCCATATAAAATAAGAAAAGTGGTTCCAATAAGTCCTAATACTAATCCGGTAATCATCCTTTTTCGCATGCGCTCTTTTAGGATAATCGCCGAAAGCACTAGCACAATCATAGGAGTAGACACCATAATTACAGCAGCGCTAATAGGAGAAGTCAGACTTAGTCCCTTAAAAAAACAAAGCATATTAACGGCTATTCCAAAGAATGCCGCTGCGATAATTCTTGGAAAATCGGAACGACAAATTTTTTCTGAAGGGACTTTACCTGCTATTTTTAAAACCAACCAGATCAACCAAAACAAGAGGGTTGCCCCACCCACACGCAATACAATAAATCCGTAAGCGTCAACATAGTGCGGCATGACATCTTTGGCAATCGTGAAAGTCATTCCGTAAAAAACGGAAACTAAAGTAGCGGCTAGTAAAGCAAGATTTCGTTTTGTCATTAGCTCAATGCTTTATGAACTTGAAGGATGTTTTGTTGGCTGTTGCCAATGTAGATTGCGCTGTTAATAATAAAAACGGGACGACTTAGAAAAGTATAATGTTCTAAAATGTATTTTTTAAAATCAGCTTCAGTAAGCGCTATGTCTTTTATTCCTAAGGACTTGTATAATTGTGCTTTTTTGCTAAAAAGCGCTTCATAACTTCCCGACAATTGGCGCATTTCGTCTAATTGCTCTTCGGTAATTGGATCTTGTTTGATGTCGTGAAAAACCAAATTATGTCCTTTTGGCAAGGCTTTGATGATTTTTCGACAGGTATCGCAGGAAGCGAGGTAGTATATTTTGTTCATTTTGAAACGAGTTTACTTTTTTGCAAAGAAAATCCATTTGAAACTTAAAATGTTTATTTTTAGCAAAATTTTCAAATCAAATACCCAATGGAACAGACATTCGAATTGAACAGAACGAGCCGAAAATTAATTGCCCCTTTTCTAGAGGACTTTAGCTTGGAACAACTCAATACAATTCCGAAAGGATTTTCTAACACTTTATTTTGGAATGTTGCTCACGTTGTAGTGACACAACAGTTATTAATTTACAAACTTTCAGGTTTGAATATGTTGGTTTCTGACGAATTGGTGGACAAATACAAAAAAGGCACCCGTCCAGAACAACACGCGACACAAGCAGAAGTAGACGAAATTAAAGGATTACTATTTGATCTTATTGATCAAACTCAAGCCGATTATGGAAGCGGGGTATTTACCCAATTTGCAGAATATCCTACCTCAAGTGGTTTTGTTTTGAAAAATGTCAAACATGCCATGGCGTACAATAATTTTCACGAAGGACTTCATTTGGGAATCTGCATGAGTTTGGCAAAATTGCTTTAATTACGGCTAAAATAAACCAATTGTTTTTTTGCAATTATTGCGAAAACTATATCGTTTTCGTAAATTTTATTATTAGTAATGCAAATTTCTTTAAAATAGCTTGTTAAAACAATAATTCTTCAAAAAACTCAAAAAATAACGCTGAAATATTCTTCGTTTACAACTATCTTTGTTTGAGTTACGAAATCGATTTCTTAAAATCGGTGCTAACCTAAAATCAATTGTATTGACCTAATTAGCGTCCTTAAACATGGAAGAAAAAATAAATCAATTTATGGCTTTGGTAGAAGCCAAAAATCCAAACGAACCCGAATTCATTCAAGCGGTTAGAGAATTTGCCGAAACCGTAATTCCTTTTATATCTGAGCGAAAAAAATACGACGGTAAAAACATCTTACTTCGTATTGCCGAGCCAGAGCGTTCGATCATTTTTAGAGTCCCTTGGGTAGATGATAAAGGAGAAATCATTGTAAACCGTGGTTTCCGAATCCAAATGAACTCAGCTATTGGTCCTTACAAAGGAGGAATTCGTTTTCATCATACCGTGAACTTATCGGTATTGAAGTTTTTAGCTTTCGAACAAGTTTTCAAAAATAGTTTGACTACACTGCCAATGGGTGGTGGAAAAGGAGGTTCTGATTTTGATCCTGAAGGAAAATCAGATGGCGAAATCATGCGTTTTTGTCAATCGTTTATGACCGAATTATGTCGTCATATTGGACCCGACTTGGATGTTCCTGCGGGAGATATTGGAGTTGGAGCCAGAGAAATTGGCTACCTATTTGGGCAATACAAGCGTATTCGCAATGAATTTACTGGAGTGTTGACCGGAAAAGGGCTGGCTTATGGAGGTTCTTTAATTCGTCCAGAAGCAACAGGATATGGCGTAGTCTATTTCACTGAGCAAATGTTGCGAAGTATAGGTCATGAAATTAAAGGAAAAACGGTTGCGATTTCTGGTTTTGGAAACGTAGCTTGGGGTGTTGCTTTAAAGGTGAACGAACTAGGCGGCAAAGTGGTAACCATTTCAGGACCTGACGGATATATTTATGATCAAGACGGAATTTCTGGCGAAAAAATCGACTTTATGTTAGAGCTAAGAGCACGAGGCGATAACAAGGCCGAAGCTTATTTAGAGAAATATCCTAATGCCATTTTCCACAAAGGGAAAAGTCCTTGGGAAGCCAAAGTAGATATAGCAATTCCATGTGCGACTCAAAACGAGTTGAACGAGCAAGATGCTAAAAATTTAATTGCTAATGGGGTAATTTGTGTAACTGAGGCGGCGAATATGCCGTGTACTCTAGAAGCCATTAAATTATTCTTAGAAAATAAAGTCCTGTTTGCTCCAGGTAAAGCTGCAAATGCGGGTGGAGTAGCTGCTTCTGGTTTAGAAATGACCCAAAACTCGATCCGTTTGAATTGGACAAGTGAGGAAGTAGATGCACGATTGAAAGACATTATGGTAGGGATCCACAATCAATGTAAAAAATATGGTGCAGAGGAAGATGGCTATGTTAACTATGTGAAAGGAGCCAATATCGCCGGATTTGTTAAAGTAGCGGATGCTATGTTAGCACAAGGAGTGGTATAAAAGACTATTAATTCAAATGTTTAAAAAACCTTCTCTCGATTTCGGTAGAAGGTTTTTTAGTTTGTGCGCTAAGAGTATGTTATATTTGTGAACCAATATCCAATTCATGCAAGTTAAAACCAAAGCGATTGTTATTTCGGCATTAAAATTTCAGGAAAAAAGCCTGATTGTAAAATGCTTTACCTTGACGCATGGGTTGAAATCTTATTTTGTACGAGATGCTTTTTCGGCTCGGAAATCGAATCAAAAAATTGCTTATTTCCAGCCTTTGAGTATTTTGGAAATCGAAGCGGTACATAAAAACAAAGGGACTTTGGAGAACTTCAAAGAAATCAAAACTGCCACTCCATTTCATTCGATACATACGGATATTGTTAAAAGTACTATTGTGTTGTTCTTGTCCGAAATTTTACACCATTCCATTCACGAAGAAGAAAAAAACGAACCGCTCTTTGCCTTTTTAGAAGCGGCATTGCAATGGCTCGACAATCATAATGAAACGGCAAATTTTCATTTGATTTTATTACTCGAAATGACCAAACATTTTGGGTTTTACCCTGATATAACCGACAGGGATCAAGCTTTTTTTGAATTGGTTGAAGGCGTTTTTTCTCCGTTTCATGCAATGAGTTCGTTGACAGAACACGAAACACTTTTGTTCAAAAAACTAATTGACTTAAAATGGGATTCGGATCAAAAAATTTTCCATGTAATTGAGAGACAAATCCTCTTGAAAATCTTGATGGATTACTACAGCTATCACTTGGATGGCTTTAGAAAACCCAAATCCTTAGACGTCTTAAAAGAGGTTTTTGCGTAAAGTACAGACAGATTTAAGAGGTTATTGATTTTAAAAAATCCTACATAAGATAGGGTCAATAACTTTTGCCTTTTCGCTTTTGCCTATTTACTAATATTCACTACTTTCGCAACTCGATTTAGAAATGCATACCATGAGCACAAAATTTACTGAATACAAAGGACTTGACTTGCCAAAATCGGCAGAGGAAGTGCTGGATTTTTGGAAGAAAGAAACGATATTTGAGAAAACGGTAACTACCCGTGAGGGAAATCCACCATACGTGTTTTTTGAAGGACCACCTTCGGCAAATGGATTGCCAGGAATTCACCACGTGATGGCACGTGCTATTAAAGATATTTTTTGTCGCTATAAAACTCAAAAAGGATTCCAAGTAAAGCGTAAAGCTGGTTGGGATACCCACGGTTTGCCTGTAGAATTGGGAACTGAAAAAGAATTGGGGATTACCAAAGAAGACATCGGTAAAACCATCACGGTAGAAGAATACAACGAGGCGTGTAAACGCACCGTGATGCGCTATACTGATGTTTGGAACGATCTTACCGAAAAAATGGGGTATTGGGTCGACATGGAAGATCCGTATGTTACCTACAAACCCAAATACATGGAAACTGTTTGGTGGTTGTTGAAACAAATCTATAACAAGGATTTGATGTACAAAGGCTACACCATTCAGCCGTATTCACCAAAAGCAGGAACCGGATTGTCTTCGCATGAGGTGAATCAACCGGGTTCGTATCGAGATGTAACCGATACAACCATTGTAGCACAATTCAAAACTAAATCTGAATCATTGCCAAGCTTTTTACAAGGATTTGGAGAGATTCATGTTTTGGCTTGGACGACTACTCCTTGGACTTTGCCATCGAACACGGCTTTGACCGTAGGGCCAAAAATTGATTATGTGTTGGTGAAAACCTTCAACCAATATACCTTTTTACCCTCGAATGTTATTTTGGCTAAAAATTTAGTTGGAAAACAATTCGGGAAAACTTTCTTCGAATCGGGAGAAGCAGCTGATTTTGAAAATTTCAAAGCAGGAGATAAGAAGATTCCATTCCAAATTTTGGCGGAAGCCAAGGGAGCGGACTTGGTTGGCATTCGTTACGAGCAATTGATGCCGATGGTATTACCATACCAAAATGCTGAAGATGCTTTCCGTGTGATTGCTGGAGATTTCGTCACTACCGAAGACGGAACAGGAATTGTACATACAGCGCCTACTTTTGGAGCAGATGATGCGAAAGTAGCGAAAGAGGCTACACCTGAAGTGCCGCCAATGTTGGTTTTAGACGAAAATGGCACGCCAGTTCCTTTGGTGGATTTGCAAGGTAAGTTTGTTAATGGATTAGGCGATTTGTCAGGCAAATACGTTAAAAACGAATACTATAACGAAGGCGAAGCACCGGAGCGTTCTGCTGATGTGGAAATTGCCATTCAGTTAAAAGAAGAAAATAAGGCGTTCAAAGTAGAGAAGTACGTTCACAGTTACCCACATTGTTGGAGAACAGACAAGCCTATTTTATATTACCCTTTGGACTCTTGGTTTATCAAGATTACCGAAGTGCGTGACCGTATGTTTGACTTGAACGATTCGATCAATTGGAAGCCAAAAGCAACCGGAGAAGGTCGTTTTGGAAACTGGTTGAAAAACGCTAATGATTGGAATTTATCCCGTTCAAGATATTGGGGAATTCCGTTGCCAATTTGGAGAACCGAAGACAAACAAGAAGAAATTTTGATTGGATCGGTAGAAGAATTGTATCACGAAATTGAAAAATCAATTGCCGCTGGTTTCCAAAAAACAAATCCGTTTGCTGGTTTTGAAATTGGCAACATGTCGGAAGCCAATTATGATTTGATCGACTTACATAAAAATGTAGTAGACGAAATCACCTTGGTTTCTGCTTCAGGAAAACCAATGCAACGCGAAAGCGATTTGATTGACGTTTGGTTTGATTCAGGCGCGATGCCTTATGCACAATGGCATTATCCATTTGAAAACAAAGAGTTGATCGATCAAAACAAATCATTTCCTGCAGACTTTATCGCTGAAGGAGTGGATCAAACCCGTGGTTGGTTTTATACCTTACACGCTATTGGAACTTTGGTTTTCGATACCATTGCCTATAAAAATGTGGTATCAAACGGATTGGTATTAGACAAAAACGGACAAAAAATGTCGAAACGTTTAGGAAATGCCGTGGATCCTTTTGAAACTTTGAAAGAATATGGTCCAGATGCAACGCGTTGGTACATGATATCCAATGCAAATCCTTGGGATAACTTGAAATTTGACTTGGAAGGAATAGCTGAGGTGCGACGTAAATTCTTTGGCACCCTATACAACACCTATTCGTTCTTTAGTTTGTATGCCAATATCGATGGATTTACCTATTCAGAAGCAGAGATTCCTTTGACAGATCGTCCAGAAATTGATCGTTGGATCATTTCTGAATTGAATACCTTGATAAAAGACGTAGATGGTTTCTATGCCGATTACGAACCAACAAGAGCGGCTCGTGCGATTTCTGATTTTGTTCAAGAAAACTTGAGTAACTGGTACGTTCGTTTGTGCAGAAGACGTTTTTGGAAAGGCGAGTATGCGCAAGATAAAATCGCAGCCTATCAAACTTTATATACCTGTTTGTTAAGCATAAGTAAACTGGCTGCACCAATTGCGCCATTTTATATGGACAAATTATACAGAGACTTAACACAAGCGACACATTCAGAAGGTTTTGAGAGTGTACATTTGGCACAATTCCCAGAATTCGTTGAAAACTTTGTTGATAAATCTTTGGAGAGCAAAATGCAAAAAGCTCAAACGATTTCATCTTTAGTATTGTCTCTTCGTAAAAAAGAAATGATCAAAGTACGTCAACCGTTACAAAAGGTAATGATTCCGGTGCTTGACGAAAATCAAAGGGCAGAAATTGAAGCCGTTTCTGATTTGATTAAAGCGGAAGTTAACGTAAAAGAAATCGTACTTTTAGATGATGCTTCGGGGATTTTAGTTAAACAAATTAAACCTAATTTCAAGACATTAGGACCTCGTTTTGGAAAAGACATGGGCTTAATTTCTAAGGAAATACAAGGGTTTACACCGGATCAAATCAACGAATTGGAGCGTGAAGGAACTTTAGCTATTGTTATTGCAGGGAATACTGTATCTTTAACTTTAGAAGACGTAGAGATCACTTCGCAAGATATTGAGGGTTGGTTAGTTGCAAATTCCAACGGAATTACAGTGGCGTTAGACATTACGATTTCGGCTGAATTGAAACAAGAAGGAATTGCTAGAGAATTGGTCAACCGAATCCAAAATATCCGTAAAGATTCAGGATTTGAAGTAACAGATAAAATTAAAGTGATCCTACAACAAAATGCCGAATTGCAGGAAGCGGTTGTAGCTAACCAAGAATACATTAAGTCAGAAACATTAACTGAAAGTTTGGTTTTTGAAAGCGAAGTAACAAACGGCTTAGAAATTGGATTTGACGATATAAAAACAAGAATAATAATTACTAAATAATGGAGTTATGGTAGATGAAATTGCAAAATACTCAGAAGCTGATTTAGCAGAATTCAAAGAATTAATTTTAAAGAAAATACAAAAGGCACAAGAAGATTTAGACTTGATCAAAAGTGCTTATATGAATGATTTGAATAATGGAACAGACGATACGTCGCCAACATTCAAAGCGTTTGAAGAAGGTAGTGAAACGATGTCTAAGGAAGCGAACTCACAATTAGCGATTCGTCAAGAAAAGTTCATTCGCGATTTGAAAAACGCACTTTTCCGTGTAGAAAACAAAACCTATGGAGTGTGTAAAGTAACTGGAAAATTAATTAGCAAAGAAAGGCTGATGATCGTACCGCACGCTACTATGAGTATCGAAGCTAAAAACATGCAGCGATAATAAATCGCATTACAAGCTAGCATTCCAAATTTCAAGAATTTCTGATTAGAAATCTTGGAATTTGGAATTTTTATTTTTGGAAATTATTTACTTTTGCTGCATGAAACACAATTCAATGTCATTACGAAATGCTTATTTTTTAGTTGTTCTTATCTTAATTGTAGATCAACTTTCTAAAATTTATATCAAAACTAATTTCCTTTTAGGGGAAGAAGTGGAAGTGTTCTCTTGGTTTAAAATTTATTTTATTGAAAACGAAGGAATGGCATGGGGAACCAAAATCCCCGGTGAATATGGCAAATTAATTTTGACTGTATTCCGTTTGTTTGCTGTTGCAGGAATAGGATATTGGTTGTGGGATTCTATTACAAAGAAACAAAGTTCAAATTATTTGATTGTTGCAATTGTATTGATTATGGCTGGCGCTTTCGGCAATATTTTAGATTCCGTTTTTTATGGAGTAACCTTCGATGATAGCCAACAAAATGTAGCGACTTTATTTTCAGACCACCCTTATGGAACTTGGTTTCATGGTAAAGTTGTCGATATGTTCTATTTCCCAATTTGGCAAGGGAATTTGCCTTCTTGGTTGCCTATTTGGGGCGGTAAAGAATTTACATTTTTCAACGCCATTTTTAATATTGCCGATGTGGCGATATCTACCGGAGTGGGAATTTTATTGTTCTTTAATAATAAAGCATTTCCAAAGAACTAATAGACTTCATTATATTTAAAAAGGCTTCATTTCGATAGAATTGAAGCCTTTTTAGTTTGTGTTTTATAGATGGTAAAACTCTTTCACTTTTGCCACCATTTGGTTGACGGTCATTTTATCAGAAGTAACGACTGCTTTTAATTTTTCGGGTGCAATTAAATGTTCTTCTAGAATTCTTTTTTTCAATTGTGTTTTTGCACCAGCTGGCCCAAAAACATACAATTCATCTGATTTTTTGACGTAGTCTATCACCGCATCCATATAATGGTTAGTTTGTTCATGAATGCGATTTTCAAATTGGGTTTCGTTAGTACTGTGGTGATTTCCGTTGAACGTACCTTTGTTACCTTCTTTGTGGTGGTGGGTTTTGTTTTCAGTATCCGAATCAATTTCGGTAATGCTTTCTTTTTTTCCATCCAAGCAAATGATAATTGCTTTGGAACTATCGATCCAAATTCCAGTCTGTCTTTTCATGATTCCTTACGTTAAGTTTAATTGTGGTTTTACTTAAAGTTATGGAATAGCGTGATGGAGGAAGCTCTATAAACGATTAACGGTACAAATAGTTGTCAAAAGGAATTGAATAGTTTGTTATCCAAATAATTCTCCGGCCACATCTTCAATTTTTGCCACTAGGCGAATTTTGATACCGGTGTCTTTCAAAGCAATTTTGTTGTACTTGGAAACAAAAATAGTTGAAAAACCTAGTTTTTCAGCTTCTTGAATGCGTTGATCCACTCGGTTTACAGGTCTAATTTCGCCAGAAAGTCCCACTTCACCGGCAAAACAAAAATCTTTGTTGACAGGAATATCTTCATTGGAAGATAAAATAGCGGCAACAACCGCCAAATCAATAGCGGGATCATCTACCGATATACCACCGGTGATGTTTAAGAAAACATCTTTGGCGCCCAAACGGAAACCTGCTCGTTTTTCCAATACAGCTAAAATCATATTTAGTCTTTTAGCATTGTATCCGGTCGTGCTGCGCTGTGGAGTTCCATAAACAGCGGTGCTTACTAAAGCTTGTATTTCTAGCATTAAAGGACGCATGCCTTCTAAAGTGGTAGCAATGGCAGTTCCAGATAATTCTTCGTCTTTGTGCGAAATCAAAATTTCAGAAGGGTTGGACACTTCGCGCAATCCACTTCCTAACATTTCATAAATTCCAATTTCGGCAGTAGAACCAAAACGATTTTTGAGTGAACGCAAGATGCGGTACACGTGATTTCTGTCGCCTTCAAATTGCAAGACGGTATCGACCATATGCTCCAAAATTTTTGGACCTGCAATCGTGCCGTCTTTGGTAATATGTCCAATTAAAATCACAGGAATATTGGTTTCTTTGGCAAATTTAATTAACTCGGCAGTGGTTTCTCTAATTTGAGAAATACTCCCCGGTGTCGATTCAATATAATCAGTATGCAGCGTTTGAATTGAATCAATAATCACAATTTCAGGCTGGATGGCTTCAATTTGCTTGAAGATATTTTGTGTTTTGGTTTCGGTTAAAATGAAACAATTATCACCATTTGGTGTAATGCGTTCTGCACGCATTTTAATTTGTTTTTGACTTTCTTCCCCCGAAACATAAAGGGTTTTATAAGGTAAACTCAAGGATATTTGAAGCAAAAGCGTACTTTTTCCAATACCAGGTTCTCCTCCTAGTAAGATTAAAGAACCCGGAACAATTCCACCTCCTAAAACGCGATTAAGTTCATTGTCTGTAGTGTCTAAACGTATTTCTTGAGTAGAATCGATTTCATTTATTCGCAAAGGTTTTGGCGCCTTTCCAGCAACTACCGATTCGCTTTTCCAAGCTACTTTTTCTTGTTTCTGAACAATTTCTTCTGCAATAGTGTTCCATTCTTTACAAGCATTGCATTGCCCTTGCCATTTAGCATATTGCGTTCCGCAGTTTTGACAGAAAAAAGTGGTTTTGACTTTTGACATAATTCTTGAAATATATTGAAGTCAAATTTACAGTAAAGAATCGTCTAAAAAAATTATTGGAAATAGATTGTTGATAAAACAAAAAACCACTCCTTTTGGAAGTGGTATTGAATTGTATATGTTCCTTAAATTAAGTCAAAGAATTGTCATTTTCATTTGGGAAAATAATCCATGGCTGGAAGGTTTTGGCCTCCTCAAACTCAAGTGTGGCATACGAAATAATAATAATAATGTCGTCTTTTTGCACTTTCCGTGCAGCAGGGCCATTTAAAGTGATGGTTCCTGAATTTTTTTCGCCTTTGATAGCATAAGTTTCAAAACGTTCGCCATTATTCACGTTTACAATAGCTACTTTTTCACCTTCAATTATGTTAGAGGCTTCTAGTAACGCTTCGTCAATAGTGATGCTACCGATGTAATTTAAATCGGCTCCGGTTACTTTAACGCGGTGTATTTTTGATTTTACTACTTGAATATGCATGGTGCAAAAGTAAATTAATTTAGTGAAATGGTATCAATCAATCGAATATTGTTAACAAAAACCGCGATAAATGCCCTGTAATTCTTGTTTTTTTCTTTGGTAACGCAAGGCAATAACGTCTTTTCATCAGATATTACAAAATATTCCAAATCAAATAAAGGATGTTTTTCAAAAGTTTGTAGAACCAATTGAGTAGCGCTTTCTACATTTTCTTTTTGAAATTTATCTCTGGCTTGGATTAGCGTTTGATAAATAAGACCTGCTTGATTTCGTTCATTTTCGCTTAAGCGCTCATTTCTTGAACTCATAGCAAGTTGATTGGCTTCTCTATATATTGGACAACCAATGACAGTAATGGGTAAGTGATTTTTGGCTACTAATTTTTTTACAATTTGTAATTGTTGAAAATCTTTTTCTCCAAAATAAGCATTAGTAGGGGTTACAATTTCAAACAGTCGTTTTACAATTGTTCCGACACCATCAAAATGGCCCGGTCTAAATTTCCCTTCCATCTGGTTTTCTAAACCGTCAAAATCAAAAGATTGCGAAACAGGTTTTCCATCGTATATATCATCAACAGAAGGAGCAAATACAATTATTCCTGGATTTAAAGCAGTAATTTTTCTTACATCTTCTTCTAAAGTCCTTGGGTATTTGGCTAAATCTTCAGGATTGTTAAACTGTGTTGGATTGACAAAAATGCTCACAACAGAACAAGAATTTTCATTAAGGGATCGTTCTATTAAAGCCAAGTGTCCGTCATGCAAAGCCCCCATTGTTGGAACAAAACCAATAGTTACATGTGTGGATTGAATTGAATTTAAATGCGCTATTAATTCAGCTTTTCCGTAGAAAATGTGCATGTTAGATGTTTTAAAAGGTGGGCAAATTTAACATATTTGTTATTAAGTGCATAAATTTTTGTAAATTTGCTCGGTTTTTATTGCCATAAAATAGTTATACAATATTATGAAAGACAAGAGGATATTATATGTATCATCTGAAGTTGTTCCTTATCTTGATGAGAATGAGGTTTCTTTGATGTCCTACGATGTACCGAAAATGATTAATGATCAAGGCGGACAAATTAGAATTTTTATGCCAAGATATGGCAATATTAATGAAAGAAGACATCAATTACATGAGGTAATTCGACTTTCAGGAATGAATTTGGTAGTAAATGATTTGGATATGCCCTTAATTATTAAAGTGGCTTCTATTCCAAAAGAAAGAATTCAAGTTTATTTCATAGATAACGATGAGTATTTTAAGCGTAAAGCAACATTTAGTGACGAAAAAGGAGCAATGTATCCAGATAATGACGAGCGGGCTATCTTTTTTGCTAAAGGCGTTGTAGAAACAGTTAAAAAATTAAACTGGGTTCCAGATATTATACATGTTCATGGATGGATGGCAGCAATGTTACCTATATATATGAAGCATTTCTATAAAAACGAAGCCTTGTTTTCGGACACTAAAATCGTAACATCGGTATACAGTCAATCATTCGAAGGAACTTTAGATGCTGAAATGATTAATAAAGTTAAATTTGACAATGTACCTTTGGAATCTATTCTAGACTTAGAAGTTCCTGATTATGAAAACATTATTAAAGCAACTGTTAAACATTCAGACGCTGTAATTATTGCTTCTGACAATCTATCGCCAAGTTTAACAAAATTTATAGAATCTTCAGGAAAACCTTTTTTACCTTTCCAATCGAAAGAAGTATTTGCTGAGGCATATACTAACTTTTATAAAAACGAGGTTCTTTAGAAATTAAACTTTATTAAAAAACATGCATACTACTTCTTTTTTTAAAAGAATACTTTTTGTTGTTAGTGTTCTATTTTTATATTCTTGCGATAAAGAATACAATTCGATTGGTGCCGACTTATTAGGAGAAAATCACTTTGATTTTTTACAATACACCTCAGATGTTGTAGCACATAATCAGAAAATAGGACCTGTTGATGCAACTAATTTACCGATTAATGCATTGGGAATCTATAACGATCCTGCCTTTGGAAAAACAACAGCACACTTTGCCACACAATTAAACCTAAGCTCTTTGGCACCAACTATTGGAACTAATGCCGTAGTTGATAGTGTGTATTTATCTGTCCCTTATTTTAGTACTTTAAAAACGACTAATACAGATGGGAGTCATGTATATGAATTGGATTCGATTTATGGCGGGCAAGCACCAATAAAATTGAGTGTGTATGAGTCGAACTATTTCATGAGAGATTTAGATCCTTCTACAAATTTTAGAGAAACACAATCGTTTTACACAGACCAATCTCCAATTTTTGAAAATGCCAAATTAGGTGCTCGATTGAACAACGGAACAAGTGTTGCTCAAAATGACGCTTTCTTTTTTGACCCCAAAGAAATTGTTCAAAAAGTAACCGCTTCAGATGGGAAAGTGAGTTTGGCTCGTTCGGTTCCTGCCATGCGGTTGAAGTTAGATAATAGTTTTTTTACAACAAAAATACTTAGAGCTCCTGCGGCTAAATTAGCAACAAACGATGTCTTTAAAGATTACTTTAGAGGTTTGTATTTCAAAATTGAAACAGTTTCAGGCAGTGCAGGAAGTATGGCAATGATGAACTTCAAAGCAGGTAAAATTACCATTAATTATACAGAAGATTTAGTTACTAACGGAGTTACAACTAGGGTTTCTAAAACACTAGATCTTAATTTAAGCGGAAACTCAGTTAATTTATTAGATCAGACTAATGCCAATTCGGCCTATAATAATAGTGTGAGTAACCCAAACACTTCATTAGGAGATTCAAATTTATATGTTAAAGGAGGAGAAGGTGCCATGGCGGTAATTGAATTGTTCAAAACACCGGGGGAGTTAAATTTGATACGAAGTAAAGGTTGGCTAATTAACGAAGCGAATTTAGAGTTTCATATTGATGCAGCAAAAATGACTGCAAGTAATGAGCCAAATCGTATTTATTTATATGACTTAACTAACAATCGTCCCGTTGTAGATTATATATTAGATGGAACCACCACAACAGATGTTAAGAAATCAAAATATGTATTCAGTGGCCTAATCAATAAAGAAGCGGTAACAAACGGAAGAGGGCAAACCTATAAAATTAGAATTACGAATCAAATTCGTAATTTAGTAAAATATGCTGATTCAACTAATGTAAAATTAGGTTTAGTAGTTACAGAAAATATTGGCGATTCTAATTTTTCAAAATTAAAAACAGCGAATAGTTTTACGTCAAAACTCCCTAAAGCATCAGTGATGAACCCGCTTGGAACAGTATTGTTTGGTAGCCATCCATCTGTTCCTGTAGACAAAAGAGTAAAACTTCAAATTTATTATACAAAACCTAATTAGACTGAATTTATGTGTGGAATTGTTGGATACATTGGTTATAGAGAAGCTTATCCTATTGTAATAAAAGGATTAAAAAGATTAGAATACCGCGGTTATGATAGTGCTGGTGTTATGTTGTATGATGGAGACTCATTGAAGTTATGCAAAACAAAAGGAAAGGTTTCAGACCTTGAAGCAAAAGCAGCTACTGAAATCACTACGAATGGTACAATAGGAATGGGACATACACGTTGGGCAACACATGGTGTTCCAAATGATGTAAACTCTCATCCACACCTTTCTAATTCGGGAGATTTAGCTATAATTCATAATGGAATTATTGAAAATTATGCGCCTCTAAAAGAAGAGTTGATCAAAAGAGGATACGTTTTCCATTCGGATACAGATTCAGAAGTTTTGGTCAATTTGATTGAAGAAATTCAACTTAAAGAAAATTTAAAATTAGGTAAAGCTGTTCAGGTAGCCTTAAACCAAGTAGTTGGTGCGTATGCAATTGCAGTTTTTGATAAAAAAAATCCAAATGAAATTGTTGCCGCTCGTCTAGGAAGTCCCTTGGCTATTGGAGTTGGTGAAGGAGAATATTTTATTGCTTCAGATGCATCGCCATTTATTGAGTACACTTCTAATGCGATTTATTTAGAAGATGGAGAAATGGCTAATATCAGATTGCATAAGCCAATGAAGGTTAGAAAAATTAAAGATGACTCTATAGTAGATCCTTACATTCAAGAACTTCAAATGAATTTGGAGCAAATTGAAAAAGGAGGTTACGATCACTTTATGTTAAAAGAAATTTACGAACAGCCGAGCGTAATTAAAGATACTTACAGAGGAAGGCTTCATGCTAATGAAGGACTAATTCAAATGGCAGGGGTTGAAGATAATTTAGAGAAATTCCTAAATGCGGAACGAATTATAATTGTTGCTTGTGGAACGTCTTGGCATGCTGGTTTAGTTGCCGAATATGTTTTTGAAGAATTTACAAGAATTCCTGTTGAAGTAGAATATGCATCAGAATTTAGATATAGAAATCCAATTATAGGTAAAAAAGATGTTGTAATTGCGATCTCTCAGTCAGGAGAAACAGCAGATACTATGGCCGCAATCAAATTAGCCAAAGAAAATGGTGCTTTTGTATTTGGGGTTTGTAATGTAGTAGGTTCATCTATTTCTAGAGAATCACATGCAGGGGCTTATACGCATGCTGGCCCAGAAATCGGTGTTGCATCGACCAAAGCTTTTACCACACAAATTACCGTTTTGACTATGATCGCTCTGCGTTTGGCTAAAGCCAAAGGGACATTGTCCAAATCTGATTTCCATCAATACCTACAAGAATTAGAAATTATTCCTGAAAAAGTAAGAGAAGCGTTAGAAACAAATGAAAGAGCAAAAGAAATTGCAGCCACTTTTAAAGATGCAACTAATTGTTTGTATTTAGGAAGAGGTTACAATTTTCCGGTTGCTTTGGAAGGAGCTTTGAAATTAAAAGAGATATCCTATATTCATGCTGAAGGTTATCCTGCAGCTGAAATGAAACATGGCCCAATTGCTTTAATTGATGAGCAAATGCCTGTTGTAGTTATTGCGCCTAAGCAAGGACATTACGATAAAATTGTAAGTAATATTCAAGAGATTAAATCAAGAAGCGGACGTATCATTGCAGTAGTAACTAAAGGAGATACACAAGTTCGCGATTTGGCAGATTTTGTGATTGAAATCCCAGAGACTTCTGATGCGTTATCACCACTAATTACAACAATCCCATTGCAATTATTATCGTATCATATAGCGGTAATGAGAGGTTGTAACGTGGACCAGCCTAGAAACCTAGCCAAATCAGTTACGGTAGAATAATTTAATTATTAACACACATTAAAAAAAGCAAGAATTTTCTTGCTTTTTTTTGTGGCTTAAATTTTCGTATTTGTATTTTTATGATTAATACAATTCATTTTGTGATTTCTAGAATTTACAGCTGTAATTTATAGTGATTTACTAATTTTATTAAAAAAAAGACAATTATTACAAATAGAGATTAATTAAAATTGGTAAAAAAAGTTATTAATTATTAAATTTTTCTAGCACAATTTTAATAATAGCCAAAAATATTTGTATTTTGGTCGCATAAACCAACAAAATTTTTAACCAATGAGAGTATATTTACTTTTTTTGACCTTGTTTTTTTGTAGCATCTCTTTTGCTCAAAACTCAATTTCAGGTACTGTTTCAGACAGTAATAAACAACCCATCCCAGGAGCCAACATTAAAGTTGTTGGGGCCAATTCAGGTGCAATTAGTGATTTTGACGGAAAATTTGTTTTAAGCACTCCACAAAAATTACCATTTCAAATTGAAATTACTGCCTTAGGTTTCGGATCTAAAAAGGTAAGTGTTACAACTGCTAATCAAAAAGTGAATGTAACGCTACAGGATGAAGAAACTAAATTAAATGAAATTGTTGTTTCTGCCTCAAGAACTCCAGAGCGTGTTTTAGAATCTCCAGTTACCATTGAAAGAATGGGGATTGCTGATATCAAAAAATCAGCCTCTGCTACCTTTTATGACGGATTAGAAAACTTGAAAGAGGTTCAAATGAACACGAGTAGTATGTCTTTCAAATCAATCAATACAAGAGGTTTTGCTACTGTGGCAAACGTTCGTTTCATGCAATTAGTGGATGGAATGGATAATTCTTCTCCATTGTTGAACTTTGTAATTGGAAACATGATTGGTGTTTCTGAAATTGATGTTCAAAGTGTAGAATTGTTGCCGGGAGCTTCTTCTGCTTTATATGGCGCTAATGCATTTAATGGAATTTTATTTATGAATAGTAAAAGTCCATTTACGAGTCAAGGAATTAGAGCCTATGCTAAATTTGGACAAACGAGCCAACAAGCAGCAGGTGTTAATGATTATGTTGACTATGGGGTAAGAATTGCAAAAGCATTTAATCCTTATTTTGCAGCTAAAGCCAATTTCACTTATATGAAAGCTACAGATTGGTATGCTACTAATTATGATGATAAAACTGTAGACGGAAGAGATAGAGGTCATATTAATTATGACGGTATCAACGTTTATGGAGACGAGGTTTCTACAAATATAAAAGGAGTAGGTAGCGCTTTAGTTGCTTTAGGTAGAATTCCTGCAGGAGCAGTTAATTTATTACCTAGTACAAACGTTAGTAGAACGGGATACAACGAGGTGGATTTGACGGATAACAAAGCGTCTAACGCTAAAATTGATTTCTCTTTTCACTTGCGTCCATTTGGAAATGAAAATTTAGAAGTGATTTGGCAAAGTAAATTTGGATTTGGTAATGCGGTGTATCAAGGGGCCAATAGATATTATTTGAATAACTTTTTTATGCAACAACATAAATTAGAATTCAAAGGGAAAAACTTTTTCGTGAGAGGATATACTACCACAGAAGATGGTGGAAATTCATACGACATGTTATTTACTGGTATTAATGTAAACCGTAAATGGAAAGCAGATAGCCAATGGTTTGGAGAATATGCAGGAGCTTATATTTCATCTACTCTAGGAGGAATGAATCCTGAAAATGCTCATAAAGCGGCTAGGACAGCAGCTGATACAGGTAGATTATTACCAGGGACTCCAGGATTTAAATCTGCATTTGATCAAGTTACTAATGAAGCAAGTGTCCTTTCAGGATCAAAATTAGTAGATAACTCTAGAATTTACCATTCTGACGCTAATTATAACTTTAAAGATTTGATCAAGTTTGCTGAAATTCAAGTTGGAGGATCCTACAGAGTCTATCAATTGAATTCTTACGGAAGAATTTATACTGATGCTGATGGACCAATCAATTACAATGAATATGGTGCTTACACGCAATTAACAAAAAAATTAATGGATGATAGATTGAAATTTACAGGATCTATCCGTTATGATAAATCTAAAAATTTCGAAGGAAACTATTCACCAAGAGTTTCATTAGTGTACTCTGCAGGAGAAAGCAGAAAACATAATTTCAGAGCCTCTTTCCAAACCGGCTTTAGAAATCCATCTACTCAAGATCAATACATTGGATTCAATGTAGGTAGTGCTATTCTTTTAGGTTCGGCACCAGATAACTTAACAAGATTCAAAGAAACATTAAATGTTTCATCTCCAGGTCAACCTTTTGTAGGGGCTACAACGGTTAATATTACAGGTTTGAATGCTTACAACAATTCATATACTGCAGCGTCGGTAGCTGCTTTTACAGCAAACCCTACAAATACATCTTTATTGAAAAAAACCAATTTAGAGTTTGTTAAACCTGAAGAAGTTAAAGCAATTGAATTAGGTTACCGTTCATTTATACAAGACATGTCCGTTGATATTAATGGTTACTATAATGTATATAACAACTTTATTGGTAACTTAAATGTTGTAGCGCCATTATATGGAACAACAAAGGATAGTCCTACGGCACCATCATCAACGAACTTGGCAACTGATTTAGGGGCACGTTCAGTTTATGCTCTTGCTAATGGAGATTTTAGAGCATTCCAATTGTACACCAATACTAAAGTAGAAATCAAATCACTTGGTTTTGGTTTAGGCTTGGCTAAAAAAGTATATAAAGATTTTGAAGTAGGTGTAAATTATAACTATGCTGAATTTAATTTTGATCAATCTCAAGATGCAAGTTTTGAAGCTGGATTTAACACTCCAAAACATAGAGTAAAAGCTTCTTTTGGAAACGAAAAATTATTTGAAAACTTCGGATTTAATGTAAGTGGAAGATGGAATAGCGAGTACCTATGGCAATCTACAATGGCAGATGGAATGATAGCTTCGGCTACTGTTATTGATGCTCAGGTAAACTATGTTTTCCCAAAATTAAAATCAACACTAAAAATTGGAGCAGCTAATATTGGAGGTAAAGAATACATTCAAGTATTAGGAGCAGGATCAATTGGGCAACAATATTTTGCTTCATGGACTATTAATCCATAATTTGACTACTAATTAAAAATATACAATTATGATAAAAAATTTCAAATGGCTATTATTGGTTTCATTGACCTTTGTAGCTTGTAATAATGATGACGATGTTCATGTAATGGAGGAGCCTGTTTCGGCAGGTACAGCTAATTTCGCAAAGTATGTTGCCTTAGGTGATTCTTTTGCCGCAGGATATAGTGATGGGGCTTTGTTCATGGATGGTCAAAAAGGGGCATATCCAAATGTACTTGCACAACAATTTGTAGAAGCTGGTGGAGGAACTTTTACAACTCCATTAATGGCAGATAATGTGGGAGGACTTTTATTGGGTGGTAGTGTTGTTGCAGGTCAACGTTTGTATTTCAATGGATCTGCTCCAGCAGCAGTTTCAGGAGCGCCATCAACTAATGTTGCAACTAAGTTGACTGGACCTTTTAATAATTTAGGCGTACCAGGGGCTAAAAGTTATCATTTGGTAGCAGCTGGTTACGGTAACGTAGCTGGAGTTGCTGCAGGATTGGCTAATCCTTATTATGCTCGTTTTTCAACATCTGCTACATCTACGGTACTAGCTGATGCGGTAGCTCAAACACCTACTTTCTTTTCTTTATGGATTGGAGGTAATGATGTATTGGGGTATGCTACTTCTGGAGGTATTGGTGTTAACCGAACAGGCAATATGAATCCTGCTACTTATGGGTCTAATGATATAACAGATCCAACCGTTTTTGCAAGTGTATATAATACTTTAGTAACTAGTTTAACTGCAGGTGGTGCTAAAGGTATTGTGGCAAACCTACCTTATGTAAGCACCTTACCTTATTTTACAACCGTTCCAATGAATCCATTATCAACATCTGTTCTTGGTGGAGGTAATGTAGCTGTGGGTCAAGCTACAGTTAGTGCATTAAATGCTCAATTGTACGGACCGTTAAAACAAGCTTTGACTGCGTTTGGAGCAGGAGATAGAATTAATTTACTTTCTACTACAGTTGCAAATCCATTACTTATAAAAGACGAATCATTGACTAACTTATCTGCACAATTAACCGCAGCTTTTACTCCAACTTTAGGAGCTCAAACTGCAGCTTTTTATGGAGCTGTTTTTGGTCAAGCCCGTCAAGCAACCGCAACAGATTTAGTTTTATTGCCAACTCAATCAGCAATTGGCGCTGCACCGACTGCAGCGAATTCAGGATTAGGCGTAGCACCTCCATCTCCATTAAATAAATTTGGAATTACGTTTCCTTTGCAAGATACTCATGTGTTAATTCCTTCTGAAGTTGCTGAAATTAAAGTAGCCACAGATGCTTATAATGCGAGTATTAAAGCAATTGCAGACGCCAAAGGATTAGCATTTGTTGATGCAAAAGCAATAATGGACAAATTATCTACAACTGGAATTGCATCTAATAATTTCACTGTTAAAGCTGAATACGTTTTTGGAGGAGCTTTTTCATTAGATGGAGTTCACCCAAGCCCAAGAGGATATGCGCTTATTGCTAATGCTTTCATTGATGCGATTAATGCTAAATATTCATCTACTTTTAAGAAAGTTGATTTAGGGAATTACCGTATTTTATTTCCAGCAAGTTTGTAAAAAATTAATTCATAATACTGTTACAAAAAAACCACTACTAGATTGTAGTGGTTTTTTTATTTACTACTAAAATTATCCTGATTTTTTTAAAAAAAATTATTGATTTTATATTTTAAAAATTATCTTTGCACTCTGTAAAAAGTATTTAATCGGAGTCTTTCGGTTAAGTCTATTTCATAAACCTAAATAGCTATTTAATAAATACATAAGTAATGTCTAAAGTAATAGGAAAAGTTGCCCAAATCATTGGTCCAGTAGTTGACGTTGTTTTCAACGGTAAAGATGTTGAACTTCCAAAAATTTATGATTCGTTAGAAATCACAAGAAAAGATGGAACTATATTAGTTCTTGAAGTACAATCACACATTGGTGAAAACACAGTTCGTACCATTTCGATGGACTCAACAGATGGTTTGAGTAGAGGTTATGAAGTTGTTGGAACAGGTAATCCAATCCAAATGCCAATTGGACCAGACGTTTACGGACGTTTGTTCAACGTAATTGGAGATGCTATTGATGGTTTAGGAAACTTACCAAAAACAGGAGAAAATGGATTGTCAATCCACAGAGCGGCTCCAAAATTCGAAGATTTATCAACTTCTTCTGAAGTTTTATTTACAGGTATTAAAGTAATTGATTTGATTGAGCCTTATGCAAAAGGGGGTAAAATTGGATTGTTTGGGGGTGCTGGAGTAGGTAAAACTGTATTGATTCAAGAGTTGATCAACAATATTGCAAAAGGTCACGGTGGACTTTCAGTATTCGCAGGAGTAGGAGAAAGAACACGTGAAGGGAATGACTTACTTCGTGAGATGTTAGAGTCTGGAATTATTAAATACGGAGACGATTTCATGCACTCTATGGAAAATGGAGGATGGGATTTGTCTAAAGTAGATATGCCAGGAATGAGAGAGTCAAAAGCTACTTTCGTTTTTGGACAAATGAATGAGCCACCAGGAGCTCGTGCTCGTGTAGCACTTTCTGGATTATCTATCGCTGAGTATTTCCGTGATGGAGCTGGATCTGATCAAGGAAAAGATGTATTGTTCTTCGTGGATAACATCTTCCGTTTTACACAAGCAGGTTCTGAGGTATCGGCACTTTTAGGTCGTATGCCATCTGCAGTAGGATACCAACCAACATTAGCAACTGAAATGGGAGCTATGCAAGAGCGTATTACTTCTACTAATAAAGGATCTATTACTTCTGTACAAGCGGTATACGTACCTGCGGATGACTTAACTGACCCGGCGCCAGCAACAACATTTGCTCACTTAGATGCAACAACGGTATTGTCTCGTAAAATTGCTGAGTTAGGTATTTATCCTGCTGTGGATCCATTGGATTCTACTTCAAGAATCTTAACACCACAAATTTTAGGAGATGAGCACTACGATTGTGCACAAAGAGTAAAAGAGATTCTTCAAAAATACAAACAATTACAAGATATCATTGCGATCCTTGGTATGGAAGAGTTATCTGAAGAAGATAAATTATCTGTATCTAGAGCACGTCGTGTACAACGTTTCTTATCTCAACCTTTCCACGTTGCCGAGCAATTTACAGGAATTCCAGGGGTATTAGTTGACATTAAAGATACTATCAAAGGATTTAACATGATTATTGATGGTGAATTAGATCACTTGCCAGAAGCTGCTTTCAACCTTAAAGGGACTATTGAACAAGCAATTGAGGCTGGAGAAAAAATGTTGGCAGAAGCGTAATCAATTAGCACTTTGTTATTAGGATTATTGAAATAATACTAATCACTTAGAACTAGTTACTAATCACTAAAAAAATGATTTTAGAAATAGTATCACCAGAGGCAAAGTTATTTTCAGGAGAGATTACTTCATTATATCTACCAGGAGTAGATGGAGATTTTCAAATCTTGAACAATCACGCGCCAATTGTTTCTTTGCTTAAGAAAGGGACTGTAAAAATTGCAGCGCCAAGTTTTACGCTTTCTAAAGAAGCAGCAACTAAATTAACGAAAGTAAATGACCAATTGTACACTTTAGCAGTGGAGTCAGGGACAATCGAAATGAAAGACAATAAAGTAATTCTATTAGCTGACTAATACGAATTAAGAAGTATAAAAAAAGCCTAACATTTGTTAGGCTTTTTTGTTTTTACCATTACTGTTGCGTACAATAATTACTATTGTGTTTTCCTGCAATAACCAAGGCACCAGCAACCAATACCAGATTTTTGATAATGTATTGGCCTACAAGAGTTGGACGGTAGGGGAATGTATCAAAACAAGCGTTGGATAAAATAAATAAAGGGAAAATAGTAGCAATCATATGCAGTAATAACAAGAGTATGGTTAGCGGGACTAATCGTTTGATCAATAGTCCTAACCCAATGAGTACTTCGCACAGTCCAAGTACTGGAATGAAAATCTCCGGCTTGAACCAAAAAACCGTTTCCTCTACGAGGTCACCTGCTGGGCTTAGACCGATTATTTTTAATGCACCAAACCAAATGTAAACAATAGCTAAAGCGATTCGCATTATGAAAATGCTATGTCGTTCAATTTTTTTACTAAAAGAACAATAGAAGGAGTTGAAATGTTGTGTCATGGGAAATCAATTTAAAATGAAATTAATCTGAAGCAAATAGTTTCTATTTGCTTCAGATTAGTTGAAAATAAAACAAACCACTTATTTAAATTTTCAACTTGTATATAATTTATTCTGCTCCATCAATACGGGCTCTTGCTACAGCAAATCCACCTACGGTTTCTCCAAGCAGTAATCCTTTTTCACAATCGCTTCTGTAGTGAATGGCCCCAAACAAACGGGAGTCAGAAGCATCTTTAGCCAAAGCTTTAAATTCAGTTGATTTGGCAGGAATAATATGAGATAAAACGGTAGCAGCAGCTCCGCTAAAGGTAGAGTGGCCTGAAACATAAGCAGGAAAATTAGGAATACCTGTTAAGGTTTTTATAGAAGCGTCCACTTGTGTTGGTCTTGGATTAAAATAATAGTATTTAGTATTCCAACAACTAATAGCGGCATCCATCAAAGTAAGATTCAATAGCGCCATATTTCTAGCCCAACGTACTTCACTATAATTTTGTGCTACAAATGCATCTGCCGCAATAGCATTCCAATGTCCTGGCGGGGTATAGGTTCCTACACCGTCAGCCCAAAAGGTTACAATTTCCATTTCTTTTCGAGTGGCATTTTGGCTAAACTTTTTCACCTCGGCTACCTCGTTAGCAAATTGAACTGATTTTGTAGAGGGTGGTGGAACAGGTCGGCTCGCAAGTATATCTGAAGAAGTCATTAAGAACGAACGCACATTACCAAACAATGGTAACATTGGCGGTCTAGCCGGTAAGTCCAAAGACAACCATGGGGTTTCTCCAGTAGCGCTTGTTTGGGTTTGTAATTGGGTCCAAAGGGTTTGGTTACCTACTGCAGCTCCCATTCCGTCACCAGCAGCTCTTGTGATGTATTTTGCGGCAATTTTTCTTCCCAATGTAATTCCAGCTTCTACATCACTACGCACGTTAGCACCACTGATTATTCTATATAATTTTTCTTCCTCGGCTTTCTCATTGATATAGGCAATTTCCGTTGGAAACAATAATTTCAATAACTCCACAGTAGCCCCTGCTAAAACGCCATCTTCAGAAGGATAAGAAGGCAAGCTGCTCTTTGGAATTAACACATTTAAAGTATTATCCGCCACATAAGGAGCAACTCTATTGTATAATTTTTTATAATGCCAAGTGGCTACTAAAGCATCATATTGCGCCGCACTTACATAAGCATACGCACGTGCCGCATAAGGCGGATTTGAAAATGGGAATGGGGTATTTGCAAATGGATTGGCAGCAGATGGAGTTGGGTAAGTTCCATCAGCATTTTGATAGGGTGGCAAATTGTGTTTGGCTACCAAGGCGCGCATGATTTCGTTCCAACGTAATACACTTCCTGCACTCCAGTATTTTATAATCGCTTTTTGTTCGTCAGTAATATTGGCTTGATAACTTTTAATTTCGTTTATTTCTCTAGTAAAAGCCGCATTGGAAGTGGCTACTGGAGCATCCAAACTGAATTCATCTGGTGCGGATAGTAAAATTGGTCGCCAAGTTCCCGCTAGATCATCATTAGCAGAAGGAGTTAATGATGGATAATTTTCAGAACGATCATAAATCTCACTGCTACAAGAAAAAAGTGAGGCTAATGAAAAAAGGGCAAAAAGAGTGATAACTATATTTTTCATGTTATTTTTTGTTGAAGTTGATGATATAAAAGAATCCAGCATACACTGCATTGGTTTGTCCTACATTGCGACCGTTTAATACTCGATTGAATCCACTAACAAGAGAAAGTTCTGGTTTTTTAGGAAAAGTATATTTGGTGTGCAGACCCACTTTAACCGCATTCATTGCATTACTTGGGAAAGGCATATTGTTTTTGGTAATATCAAATCCACTTTGTGTTACTTGATTGTCAACAAATGCTTCGGCAATCAAGCGACTAGAACGGTATCCCATTCTTAAATTGACATTGATAACATCGGGCATAGCAACTTCGTTAGAGTGAATCATTTCAGTGGTAAAGTAAGCATTACGGTCTATAGTAATTTTAGCTCTTTTCATGTACGCACCAGAAAGCGTGGTGAAAAAATTACCTCTTTGGTAATCTCCCATCAAACGGAAAGTTCCGGTTCTACTTTGTAATCCAATACTCAATGGTAAATAATCAGCTACATAATTGGATGTCGGAATCGAAAAACCTGCAATCGTGTATAATGAGTAGGTAGCTCCTCCAATCGTTTTTTCGATGGGCATATATTTTACCGTTGCAGAAAAATCTTGCAATCCATTTTGCCCTTTTAAAGTACCCGCTGAAGCTTTGGTTGTAATATAAGGCAAACTCACAATTACGTTCAATTTATCTGTAATCCCGTAGTTGGCATTCACGCTAATATTATGGTTAGTTACGGTACCTAAATTTTGATTGTCTCTTTTAAAGGTGCCTTCCCAATAATTGTTCCAAGAACCATATTGATAAACAGCACCGGTACAAAGTTGTTTTTTGCTCATCATGATACCGTCGATTTCAGTTTGAGCATTGGCGAACAGAGTACCTAACAATAGGTAACAGAAGTATATTTGTTTCATTTTGTAGTGATTGGTTGTACTTAAAAAGGGTGAATACTCTTTTTGAATATTCAAATCCATTTTAAGAAGAATAAATAAGTAATGTGATACTGGATTGGACGCGTGGATTTATACCTAAAAAAGGTAATTGCGTCATGGATTTATACCAAATGGATATTAAAAATTTCCTAGAAATATTGACGAATCAATGAGTTGCCATTGCTAGTTAATTACAACAAGCAACACTACTTTCTAAAAATAGATGATAAAATTGGTTAAACCGAAATTAAATAAAATCTGGAGGGGAATACGGTAAAGAAAGATGGCCTGGATTCGTAAATTCAGTACCATAAGTACCAAATGCCTCAGATGAAGCAACGACTTGAGTTGGCATAGGAATGCTAACTTCAGGATTATCGATATAATCTTTGATAAACGATTTCAATAGTTTTTTTGCAGGAGAATCTTTGGAAGATCCGGTATTGAATAACTGACTATGAACAAGATCATTCAAATCTTTACTCACGGTATTTTCATCAGTGTTAGGTAAATAATACAAACTCAACACGTTGTTTTTAATTTGCTTTTTAAAGATGTGGTAGCTTTTGTTGTTGATGATCACATCTTCATTTACATCTTCAAATTCAGTGTCCTCTGCAAAGGAATACAAAGAAGCATTCAAACGCAATACTCGAAAATCGGTACGGCTAGTGTTTTCCATACGCGCAACCCATGCTTGCTGTTCTTTATATGCAAACATTAAATAGTAACCTATCATATTATAGAATAAGGTTACGATTAAAAAAAGGGTGGCGATTCTTTTCATTCCCAACGAAAATAGAAAACAATTAGACCATCAGGTATTTCAAATTAATTATTTTAACATTTTTTTAACAAAAGTTGATCAATTTCAAAATCGAAAACGGTTTCGTTTTTTAACTGCGTTTTTTTATAAATTATCAAGAATTCGAAAGACCAAAAAATTGACTTATTTTTGTAGGGATGAAAAAATTGCCAGAAATACTTTCCAATAAATTAGCCGTTCGAATGCAAAACAATGCACTACGACAGTTGCCCAAAGCGACTGACTTAGTTGATTTTGCCTCGAATGATTATTTGGGTTTCTCTACTTCAAATACCATTTTTGAAAATACACATCAGTATTTGTTGGAGCACAACCTGAAACAAAACGGCGCTACGGGTTCGCGATTGCTTTCAGGGAATCATTCTGTTTATCAAGCTGCCGAAGACTACATTGCTCAATTTCACAAGGCAGCATCCGCTTTAATTTTCAATTCGGGTTACGATGCGAATGTGGGATTTTTTAGTGCAGTTCCTCAAAAAGGCGACTTGATTTTGTATGATGAATTATGTCATGCCTCTATTCGTGACGGAATCCAATTGTCGCACGCTAAAGCTTATAAGTTCCTTCACAACGACTTGGAAGATTTGGAACGTTTGCTAATTCGACATTCAGACACCATTATATATATTGTGACCGAATCGATTTTTTCCATGGATGGGGATGCACCTAATATGGAAGAAATAGTTCAATTAGCCGAAAAACACCAAGCCTATGTTGTCGTTGATGAAGCACATGCACTAGGAGTTTTAGGTGAAAAAGGCGAAGGCTTGGTGCAAAGTCTACAACTTCAAGAAACGATTTTTGCACGAATCATGACGTTCGGCAAAGGATTAGGTTGTCATGGCGCTGCCATTTTAGGAGGAGAAGATTTGAAGAGTTATTTAGTCAATTTCGCCCGAAGTTTTATCTACACAACAGGATTGTCACCCCATTCGGTTGCTACTATCTTGATGGGCTACCAGCAGTTAGAAATAGTAAGGGAGGTCCAACAACAATTAAAAAAGAACATCGCTCATTTCAATCAGGAAAAGAACCGATTGAGTTTGAAACCTTTGTTCGTTCATAGTAAATCAGCGATTCAATCAGCGATATTGCCAGGAAATGAAAGAGTTAAGAGCATCGCCCAGCAGCTGCAAAGTAATGGCTTTGATGTCAAACCCATTTTGTCTCCTACTGTTCCTGAAGGACAAGAGCGCTTGCGATTTTGTTTACATAGTTTTAATTCAGAAAAAGAAATCACCGAGGTATTACAATTGTTAAGTACTTTTGTATTTGGTAACTGATAAAGCAGATTTAACATGAAATTATTTATAACAGGCATTTCGACTGATGTTGGCAAAACAATTGCTTCAGCCATAATCGTAGAAGCGCTCCAAGCCGATTATTGGAAACCCATACAAGCGGGTGACTTGGATCATTCGGATACACATAAAGTGCAATCTTTAGTTTCGAATACACAATCACAATTTCATTCTAATAGTTATGCACTTCAAACTCCGGCAAGTCCGCATTTAGCTGCAGCAATCGACGGCATTACTATAACAATGAATCAAATTCAAGAACCAAAAACTACCAATCATTTGGTTGTTGAAGGCGCAGGAGGAATTTTGGTTCCATTGAATGAAACCCAATCTGTGGTGGATCTTATTCAGCCCGATTACAAAGTAATTGTTGTTTCCCGCCATTATTTAGGAAGTATCAATCATACCTTATTGACCATTGAAGCGTTGCAAAATAGACAAATACAAGTTGCAGGAATTATTTTTTCTGGTGATGAAAACAAAAGTTCTGAATCCATAATTTTAAGTAGAACGGGAGTTCCTTTTGTAGGCAGAATTGCACAAGAACCTTATTTTGACACCAATGTCATTTCAGAATATGCTGAATTGTTCAGAGAAAATCTGATGAAAATCCAATAGCAAAATCTATTTATGAGCTTAACCGAAAAAGACAGTCAATACCTTTGGCATCCGTATACACAGCACAAAACAGCTGCTGCTCCCATTGCAATTACAAAGGGGAAAGACGCTCTGTTATGGGATGAAAATGGCAAAGAATATATTGATGCGATTGCATCGTGGTGGGTGAATCCATACGGTCATTCCAATACGTTTATTGCAGACGCTATTTACAAACAATTGACGACTTTAGAACACGTTCTTTTTGGCGGATTTACTCATGAACCTGCAGTTGAAGTTGCTGAAAAGCTAATTTCAATTTTACCCAAAAACCAACAAAAATTATTTTTTTCGGACAATGGATCTACGGCAGTTGAAATTGCCATTAAGGTCGCGTTGCAGTATTTTTTTAATAAAGGAGAAAAGCGAACTACGATTATTGCTTTTGAAAATGCCTTTCACGGCGATACTTTTGCGGCCATGGCTGCCAGTGGAATTTCTCTTTTTACCGATGCTTTTCAAGGTATGTTTATTGATGTGGTGCGAATTCCAGTTCCCGTTGTTGGACAAGAAGAAGTTAGTTTTTCCGCTTTGGCGAAATCCTTAAAAAACGATAATTGTGCCGGTTTTATTTTTGAACCTTTGGTACAAGGTGCTGCAGGAATGGTGATGTACGAACCAGCTGCTTTGAATACTTTAATCCAAATGTGTAAAGCCTATAGTGTACTAACTATTGCTGACGAAGTCATGACAGGGTTTGGTAAAACGGGAAAAACTTTTGCTTCAGATTATTTAACAGAACAACCCGACATGATGTGTTTGTCAAAAGCCTTAACGGGTGGTACCATTCCGATGGCGATAACGACTTTCACACAAGAAATTTTCGATGCATTTTATGACGAGGACATCAATAAAGCCTTGTTTCATGGGCATACATTTACGGCCAATCCAACAGGTTGCGCAGCAGCATTGGCGAGTTTGGAGTTGTTGCAAACCCCAGCAATGCAAGCTAATATTGAACGAGTAAACGCCAAGCATTTGACTTTTGAAAAACGACTGCAATCGCATCCCAAAGTGTTAACGACCCGAGTGTTAGGAGTTATTTTTGCTTTAGAAATCAAGACGGAATCGGCAGCAAGTTATTACGGAAACTTGCGTAACAAACTCTATAATTTCTTCATTGAAAACGGGGTGATATTACGTCCAGTAGGCAATATTGTATACATCTTACCACCCTATGTAATTACAGATGAACAACTAGAAAAAGTCTATCAAGTGGTCGAAAATGCTCTTGAAATAGTGTAATTTTACCAAAAAATATTCCTTTGTCACAAACGATCTCCATAACAGCCATTGCTTCGATTTCTCCTTTAGGAAATGATTCTGAAACTATTTGGAATAAGTATCAAAATCCGAATCCATGTTTTCAACAACATTTTTTAGATCAAAAAGAGACTTGGGTAGGTGCTTTGGATGACAATTCAAAAGCACAAGTTGCGGCTTTAAGAGTATCAGACAGTAAATACAATTCTTTAGACAATTCCGTTTTATATGCAATGCTTGCTTCGCGCCAAGCGATTGATAAAGCAGGATGGTCAAAGAACGATAGTTTCGGAATTAATATTGGTTCGTCTCGTGGGGCGACCGACTTATTCGAACACCATTTTAAAGAATACCTTACCACGGGGAAAGCGCAAACCTTAGCTTCGCCAACGACTACTTTAGGGAATATTTCCTCTTGGGTTGCCCATGATTTACAGACTGAGGGTCCTGAAATATCGCATTCTATAACTTGTTCTACTGCTTTACATGCGGTATTGAACGGTGTGGCTTGGTTGCGATCGGGTATGGCAGATAAATTTTTGGTTGGAGGTAGTGAAGCTCCTTTGACCGATTTTACGATTGCGCAAATGCGCGCGTTAAAAATTTATTCTCGAAGTGAAGAAGACTATCCGAATCGCGCTTTGGATTTGGATAAAAAGCAAAATACCATGATTTTGGGCGAAGGTGCTGGCGTATGTTGTTTGGAAATCGGGAAAAAAGAAAACGCTTTGGCCTTCATAGAAGGCATTGGGTATGCTACCGAAATTTTAGAACACAATATTTCCATTTCTGCTGAGGCTGACTGTTTTCAAAAGTCGATGAAAATGGCGTTAGCTACTACCGACTTATCCGAAGTTGACGCTATTGTCATGCATGCTCCCGGAACTATCAAAGGCGATCTGACCGAATACAAAGCCATTGAAAAAGTGTTTGGTTCCCAACTTCCTTTATTGACGACCAACAAATGGAAAATAGGACATACTTTTGGTGCTTCAGGCATTTTAAGTTTGGAGTTGGCGATCTTAATGTTACAACACAATCAGTTTGTGAGTGTTCCTTTTGCAAAAGCGCAAACACCAATAAGACCTATCAAAAAAGTACTAGTAAATGCGGTTGGTTTTGGCGGTAATGCCGTGAGTATTTTGTTGACTATTTAATTTGTAGCCTCTAACTCTTTCACTTTTTCATACACTAAATTACTTTCGTAGCCTTTTCGCAATAAGAAATCACAACATTTTTTGCGTTTTTTAAGCGTGTTGGATTCTTTAATGGAATGCCAATTTCGTTCGGCTAAGGCATTGAAATTTGCTTCGTATTCGTCAGCAGTAATTTCTTTTAGAGCCAAATTGATGTTGTAGGTTGAGATGTTTCTAAATTTCAATTCGTTGACGATGCGCACTTTTCCCCAGAATTTAATGCGGTGTTTTCCACGGGCAAAACTACAAGCAAACCGACTTTCATTTAGGTAGTTTTCTTTAATTAAATGCGCCAAAATTTCGTCAATTTCATTCGAATCCATTTTCATGGCCCGTAATTTTTGCATCACTTCGTCGTGGCAACGCTCCTGATAGGCACAGAAATGTTCTATTTTATGAATCGCTTCTTTAACGGAATTGACTTCGCTCATGGGGGTGATTTTTATACACGAAAAGTAAGTAATTTTTTTGGATTGCACCCTTTTGGCTTTCCCAAAATCTATTAATTGTACTGTTAGAATATATTATTTTTTAAGTTATATTTGTAGTAACTATTTGATTATATACATTATATCATAATTTAAAGTGCCCCCTTTATGTTATACTTTTCCCAATTCCAATCCAAAATAAGGGTAGCCTGTGCGTTATTCTTTTTTCTTTCCTTTTTTGGCTATGGCCAAAATGTACAAGTAGATGCTAGTTTTAATTCATTCGACAACGGCCTTTTAGGTACTGGTTTTGACAAAGAGGTAGATAAAATTATCTCATTGCCCGACGGAGGTTATATTGTCTTTGGAAGTTTCACCCAGTTCAATGGGATTTCGGTTAACGGGATTGTAAAACTTACGGCAAAAGGGAACTTAGATTTGACTTTCAATCCCAATCAATCTGGACCAGATAATACAGTGAAAGATGTCGTTGTGCTTTCAGATCGGAAACTTCTAGTGGCTGGAAATTTTACCAAATATAATGGCGTAACAGTAAATCGTTTAATTCGATTGAATACTGACGGATCGATAGATACTTCTTTTTCTATGGGAACAGGTTTTAACTATACTATATATTCTATAGTAGTTCAGCCAGATGGTAAAATTATAGCAGCGGGAAGTTTTAGTAAATACAATGGTCAAGCTGTAAATAAAGTCATTCGTTTGTTACCTAACGGAGACTTGGATAGTAGTTTTACCATTGGAACGAATCCAAATGATACGCCTAATTTGTTGTTGCTACAAACCGATGGAAAGGTTTTGGTAGGTGGCGATTTCACCACCTTTGACGTAAAAACATCTAGTAAACTAATTCGATTAAATTTGAATGGGTCTGTCGATAGTAGTTTTTCTGTTGGAACCGGTTTTAGCGGACCTATTTATGCCATGGCATTACAAGAGGATGGAAAAATTGTAATTGGAGGTTCTTTTTCTACTTATAATGGGCAATCCAATAAACGAATTGTGCGACTTAATACGAATGGAAGTCAAGATAGTTCGTTTAATTCTGGTTCAGGTTTTAGTAACGGGACCGTACGTTCGATTGTTATACAAACCAATGGTAAAATTCTTTTAGGCGGATCTTTTTCAGGTAATTATAATGGTACTACTGTAAAACGATTGGTTCAAATTTTGCCGGATGGAAATTACGATACTACTTTAGCACTCATATCTAGTGGGCAGCTCAATAGCACTTGTTTGTTTCAAGGAGGAGCCGTTATTGTAGGTGACTTTAATTTGGTTTCTGGAATTGCCAAGAATCGTATGGCTAAGTTGTTGTTTTGCCAAGAGGAAACCGTTTGGAACGGTACGTCCTGGAGTAATGGACTACCAACAGTAGAAAAAGCGATTGTTTTTAATGCGAATTTTGACATGTTAAATGACAGCAAAGCCTGCAGTTGCACCGTGAATTCAGGCGTGTCTGTAAGAGTTGCTACTGGAGTTACATTGGAATTGGGGTCCTACTTTTCTGGAGGTGGAACTTTAATTTTTGAAAATAATGCTTCTTTATTTCAAACGGATGATGCTACAGAAAATATTGGAATTGTAAAATTCAAGCGAACTACTACCCCTATTCGTAAATCGGATTATACCTATTGGGCTTCGCCAGTTGCTGGTCAGCAATTAGAATTACTTTCTCCTAATTCTCCTGCCTTTTCATTTTATTCATTTAATTCGCAGTCAAACAATTGGCAAATTGAATCTTCTAAAATAAATATGACATTAGGGAAGGGGTATATTTTTCAAGGACCTCTGTCTTTTTCAACAACTACTCCATCCATTTTTGAAGCTGTATTTTCTGGCGTGCCCAATAATGGTTTGATTTCATTACCAATTGAAAAATCGACGAATCCAATATTAATTGGCAATCCGTATCCTTCGGCACTAGATGCCGATGCATTTATTTTGGAAAACCAAAAGGTGTTACAAGGGAGTTTGTATTTTTGGACCCACAATACCTCAAGCGAAAACGGACAATATACATCAGATGATTATGCAGTCTATACTATATTAGGAGGAGTTGGAACAGCCGCTAAAAGCACCGGAATAAATATTTCAATCCCTACTGGTAAAATTGCATCAGGTCAGGCTTTTTTTGCTTTGGGAGCCAATCAACAAGGGACTATTGTATTTAAAAACAAAATGCGAATCAGAGGAGAGAATAATCTATTTTTTAAAAACGAGAATTCTTTAAAAACAGCACCAACACCCCACTTTGAAAAACACCGCATTTGGCTCAATTTATTTAATGCAGAAGGACTTTTCAAACAGATTCTACTTGGGTATGCTACAGGAGCGACAAATGAGCAAGATGCGTTATTTGACGGAATATCATTTGATAGCAATGAAAGTTTGGACTTTTATAGTGTTAACGAAGGATTCAAAAACAGTATTCAAGCCAGAGCCTTACCATATGATGATACAGATGTAGTACCTATTGGCTACCGAGTAAAAAAAGAAGGAAGTTATACAATAAGCTTGGAAGATTTTGATGGATTATTTAGCAATCAAACTATTTTTATAGAAGATCTAAAGGAAATTAAAATTCAGGATTTAAGAAAGGGTAGTTATTCCTTTACTACTATAGAAGGAACGTTTGATGATCGATTTGTGTTGCGCTATAGAAACAAAAACATTGCTGAAAAAGACATGGATGAGGTACTAATTAGCGCTAAAAACAATCAAATTCAGATAAGTTCTACAAAAGATAGGATTCATGCAGTGTCTCTGTTTGCATTAGACGGAAAACAATTGTTTCAAACGCAACAATTGAAAACAAAAACACATTTAATAGAAGCGACGCAATGGAAAACGAAAGTGCTAATCGTTCAAATCACTTTAGAAACGGGAGAGAAAATAAGTCGTAAATTGTTATTTTAATAAAAAAGCTTCCAGTCTTTTCAGGCTGGAAGCTTTTTTTATATTTGAATTCAATTTTTATTTTCCTTTTACAGAAGCCTCTAAGTTTCTTTCAATTTTGTGTCCTGGGCGAGTCCATTTTGGTTTTTCACCTAAGGCGACAAATTGTGAATCCTCAGCTTCTACTGTTGGCGGTTGTACCATTTTAGTAAATGGTTTTTGAGGTTGCAATCCTAATGTTTCAAACATTTTCATGTCTTCATTCACATCTGGATTTGGAGTAGTCAATAATTTATTTCCAGCAAAAATAGAATTGGCACCAGCAAAGAAACACATTGCTTGACCTTCCCGACTCATATTAGTTCTACCTGCAGACAAACGCACTTGCGTTTCTGGCATTACAATACGAGTAGTGGCTACCATTCGGATCATTTCCCAAATTTCAACTGGCTCTTCATCTTCTAAAGGAGTTCCGTCAACCGCTACTAAAGCGTTAATTGGCACTGATTCCGGTTGTGGGTTTAAAGTAGAAAGCGCTACAAGCATACCTGCTCTGTCTTCAATGCTTTCTCCCATTCCGATGATTCCTCCACTACAAACTGTAACATTCGTTTTACGAACGTTTTCAATAGTTTGCAAACGGTCTTCGAAACCACGTGTCGAAATCACTTCTTTATAATATTCTTCTGAAGTATCTAAATTATGATTGTAAGCATACAAACCAGCTTCGGCTAAACGCTGTGCTTGGTTTTCGGTAATCATCCCCAAAGTACAACATACTTCCATGTCTAATTTATTGATAGTACGCACCATTTCAAGTACTTGGTCAAATTCTGGCCCGTCTTTTACATTACGCCAAGCTGCACCCATACATACACGAGAAGAGCCAGCTGATTTTGCGTTCAAAGCTTGTGCTTTTACCTGGTTCACCGTCATTAAATCATTGCCTTCTACGTTAGTGTTGTAACGTGCTGCTTGAGGGCAGTAACCACAATCTTCCGAACATCCGCCGGTTTTGATCGACAATAAAGTAGAAACTTGCACCACGTTTGGATCGTGATTTTCTCTATGAATGGTGGCTGCGTCATACAACAAGTCCATCATTGGTCTGTTGTAAATCGCGATAATTTCTTCTTTTGTCCAATCGTGTTTTGTAATGCTCATGGGTGTAATTTTATGTATCAAAAGTAATCAAATTGTTTCAAACAAGCAATGGCACTTATTCATTGCCTTCTAAACTCTTATCTATTTGATTTAAATAATGTAGCGTAAATGTTTTATCTTTTTTAAGTTGTTCTTTTAATAATTCAACCGACTCAAATTTCTTTTCTGAACGAATGTGTTGTAAAATAGAAACCTGGATTTTGCGATTGTAAATGTCAGTATCAAAGTCAAACAAATGTACTTCAATAGTTTTCTGTTTTCCTTGAACCGTTGGGTTGAACCCAATATTCATCATGCCGTAAATTGTCTTGCCGTCTATTTTCACACGAACTACATAAACGCCATTTTGAGGCACTAATTTGTAATCTTCTTCTAATTCTATATTGGCTGTTGGAAAACCAATAGTTCTTCCTAACTGTTTTCCTTTTACTACAGTACCGCTTAAAAAATAATGATAACCCAAATATTCATTGGCTAATTGAATTTCTCCTTCTTCAAGAGCAGTTCTGATTTTAGTAGAGCTAATGGATATTTCGTCGATTTCTTGGGCTGAAATTTGCTCTACTTCAAAACCATATTGTGTGCCAAAAGTAATGAGGTCGTCTATATTTGCCGTTCTGTTTTTCCCAAATCGGTGGTCGTAGCCAATGATAATTTTTTGAACACGAAATTGGTCTACTAAAATAGTTGTAACAAAAGCTTCTGCGTTTAATTCAGCAAATTTTTCGTCAAAAGGATGGATAATTAGATTGTCAATTCCGATTTTTTCTAATAACTCGATTTTTTCATCGATGGTGTTCAGTAATTTCAAATCAGATTTCCCTTGCAACACCATTCTTGGATGAGGAAAAAAAGTAAGTACCGTACTTTCAAAAGTTTCATTCTGCGTGTTTTGAGTCAGCTTCTTTAGAATGGCTGCGTGACCCAAATGCACTCCGTCAAAAGTTCCAATGGTTACAATGGTTTTTTTGTCAGAGTGAAATTCGTTTATGGAATGAAAAATGTTCAAGTCGGTTTCCTAATTATTTTGGCTGCAAATTTAAGCTAATCTATTCGAAATTTCGTTTCAAAATGAATTCCTTTTGAGCTCAATTGTATACTATTGGTAAAAAAGAAAATAGAAATGCTATTTTTTAAATAATATTCGGGGTTTTGGTTACGCATTTTAAATCAATAACCTAATTTTGAAAAATAAGAATTGCCTGAATTTATGAAAAGACACCTTTTAATAGTACTGTTTTTCTTTTCGTTTTCCATGATACAAGCTCAAAATGTATCTCCATGGAAAAGGGTTCCAGCTATCAGAAATTTGGCAACAACAAGATCGAATGAAATTGGCGATCTAAAAAAAGGATTGTTTTTCGAATTGGACAAATCAATTATTAAAAACACTTTGGATCAACTTCAGGGGGTTTATAAAACTAAAAAAGTTGTAATTGAAATCCCCAACACAAATGGAGATTTGGAAAAATATGAAATTCACGAATTTTCTAATTTTGATGCTGAGTTACAAGCTCAATTTCCTTCCATAAGAGCGTATATTGGTAAAAGTGTATCTGATAAAAGTGCCACTCTTTATTGTAGCTTTTCCCCAAAAGGATTTCAAACCATGGTTTTACGATCTGAAAAACCGACAGAATTTATAGAGAAAATTTCCGGCAATCAAGAAGTATACGAACTCTTTGATTCTAATAATGACAAGTCAAATGGGCTACCTTTATATTGCGCTACAATTGACAATGCGCTCAACATGCCGTTGAGTAAGATGACGACCCTAACCACTTCGAATGGGGATCAATACAAAACGTTGCGTTTGGCTGTAGCATGTACGGCAGAATACACAACTTATTTTGGGGGTACATTTCAAGCACTTGAAGCCATAAACGCTACTTTAACTCGGGTAAACGGAATTTTTAACAGGGATTTATCATTGCACTTAAATTTAATTTCAAACACTACAGCTTTATTGTATACCAATCCTGAAACAGATCCGTTTTCTCCTGCAAATACGGGTGTTAATGGGAATTGGAATCTAGAATTGCAGCGGGATTTGACCACTAAGATAGGCAATGATAATTACGACATTGGCCATTTATTTGGAGCTTCAGGCGGTGGAGGCAATGCAGGGTGCATTGGTTGTGTGTGTCAAAATCCGGCATCGTTATATGATGTAGCCAAAGGAGGAGGATTTTCTTCGCCAGCTGATGGTAAACCAGAAGGCGACACTTTTGATATTGATTTTGTAGCCCATGAAATAGGGCATCAATTGGGAGCTAATCATACTTTTTCTCATGAAATTGAAGGGACTGGAGTTAACGTAGAGCCAGGAGGAGGCTCTACAATTATGGGTTATGCTGGGGTTACCGATTTTAATATTCAAAGTCATTCAGATGATTATTTTGCATATGTCAGTATTGATCAAATTCGTAAGAATCTTGCGTCTAAAACCTGCCCTATTAGTTCAATTATCCCCAAAGCAAAACACAAAGCGAATGCCGGAGCGGATTTTATAATTCCAAAAAGCACTCCATTTGTATTAAAAGGATCTAGTTCGAATCCTAACGGGGCTATTTTAAGTTATTGTTGGGAACAAAATGATACAGCTACTACTAGTTTCGGAGCCAATAGTATTGCGTTTCCAACCAAAGTAGACGGACCGCTTTTTAGGTCTTTTCCACCAACTAATTCTCCTAATCGTTTTATGCCAGAGCTAAGTAAAGTAGTAGTGAATAGTTTGACCTCTCCCTGGGAATCTGTTGCTGACATTAATAGGACATTACATTTTACACTAACGGTTAGAGATAATGGATTGAATGGATTAGCTCAAACGGATACAGATGACACTACAATTTCGGTTGATGCTTCCAAAGGGCCATTTGAAATTACATCTCAAAACACTAGTGATTTGTCATGGAAATCATTAAGTATACAAACCATTACTTGGTCAGTTAATAATACAGATCAATTGCCAGGGTCTGCTACTGTAAATATTAAGTTATCAGTTGATGGAGGTTTGTCTTTTCCTATAGTCTTAAAAACAAATACTTTAAATGATGGTAATGAATTGATTGTGGTTCCAAATGGTATTTCAGGAAAAAATTGCCGCATTTTAATTGAACCTACTGCTAATGTTTTTTACGCAATTAATAAGGAGGCATTTGCCATTAGTTACACCACAGAGTCTAGTTGTGCGACCTATGCTTTTGCAACTCCTATTATCATTCCTGAAACTGCAGAATATGCGGCTAAATCGATTACAGTTCCAGCAACTTCTGATACGGTTTTGGATGTGAATGTGGGACTTAATTTTTCACATCAATACTTGTCTGACGTGCAAATAGAATTGGTTAATCCACAAGGTAAAATAGTCAAATTATTCGATAACGGATGTGGAGACACGAATGGAGGTTTAGTACTTACCTACGATGATAAGGGCGGTGCTATAATTTGCGGAAAACAAACACTTCAAACAGTTGCGCCATTTGAGCCCTTATATCAATTTAACGAATTGAATCCTTCTGGTAATTGGACTTTACGAGTTAGAGATGAATTTGCAGGAGATAGTGGCACGATACATTCAGCGACAGTAACTATTTGTACAAAATCTTTTACTCCAGTTGCACTTCCCCCAGTTGACTTAACCAATGTGATGGTTTATCCAAATCCTAATCAAGGCGATTTTATAGTATTATTTTCTAGCCAATTGGATTCTGGAGTTACGATTATTGTCCACGATTTGTCGGGCAAAAAAATACTTGAAAAAGAATTTTCTAGTGCGCCTTTATTTAATGAAGTTATTCATTTGGATTCGGTTCAAACGGGAATTTATTTGTTGACCGTAATCGATGGGCCAACTACTACCGTTAAAAAAATAATAATTAATTAAGGAGTCTGTAATTTTACTTGCCGTTAAAAGAGGTCATTGTGTTTTCTAATCCAGCAGTTCCAAATGATTTGATGATTTCCGAGGCTAATTTCAAGCGTTCAGGAAGGTTAGCTTTTTCTTCTTCGTCCCATACACCCAATACATAATCTACTTGTTGGCCTTTTTTGAATTGGTCACTAATACCAAAACGGAAACGGGTATAATTTTGGGTATTTAAAATCAAATTAATGTTTTTTAGCCCGTTATGTCCACCATCACTTCCTTTCGGTTTGATGCGGATAGTGCCAAAACTCAAATTCAAATCATCAGTGATTACTAATATGTTTTCCAAAGGGATGTTTTCCTTGTCCATCCAGTATTTCACCGCTTTCCCACTTAAATTCATATAGGTATTGGGTTTTAGTAAAAAGAAAGTACGGCCTTTAAATTTGTATTCGGCTAGAGCACCCAATTTTACTGTTTCAAAAGAAAGGCTTTCTTGCTTGGCTAAAAAGTCCAACACTTTAAATCCAATATTATGGCGTGTATTGACATATTCGGCTCCAATATTACCTAATCCTACAATTAAAAATTTATTACTCACGCTTTTCATATTGCTTTTTTGGTGTTCCTGGACCTCCGGTTTAATAGTGACTTCTATGTCACTTGCTGGTTTGCTAGAGGCAAAGAGTTTTTTTATCCATTGAATCATATTGCAAAAATAAACTTATTTAAAAGAATCATCCAAAAAAAAAGCACCAGTTGTAGAACTGATGCTTTTTCGTATGATTGAAAAAAAAATTATTTTTTTCCTTTTGGTGCTTTTGCAGCTTTTGCAGCTTCTTGAGCCGCTTTCATAGCCGCACGAGAAATTCTTACTTGACAAACCACAGTGTTGTCTGGGTGCATTAATTTGTATTTGTCAGAAACTAATTTCGTAACATACAATTTGTTACCCATTTCAAGTGGAGTGATGTCTGCTTCAACAAAATCTGGAAGATTTGATGGTAACGCTTTCACTTTTAATTTACGAGTGTTCAAACGTAGAACTCCTCCTGCAAGTACACCTTTTGAAGTACCAACAATTTTCACAGGAACTTCCATAGTAATTTCTTTGTTGTCAAACAACTGGAAGAAGTCAATGTGTAAAATTTTGTCACTTACTGGGTGAACTTGAATGTCTTGAAGAATTGCATTATATGATTTTCCATTACCCAAATCAATCACAACAGTGTGTGCGTTTGGAGTGTAAATCAAGTTTTTGAATGCTTTTTCTTCTGCTGAGAAATGTACTGCTTGATCTCCTCCGTATAACACGCAAGGAACCGCTCCAGCATTACGTAAGGCTTTAGTAGCAACTTTGCCCACGCTTTCTCTTTCTGATCCTTTAATTGTAATCGATTTCATTGTAAAAAAATATAGTTATTAAAAATATTACATAATAAACTTTCCACTAATGGAATTGTTGTGGTGCACCATGTGCATTACTTCTGCGAAAAGAGGTGCACAACTTAACACTCTAATCTTATCCGATTTTTTCTTTAACGGAATAGAATCGGTAACTATTAATTCACTCAATTTTGAGTTTTCAATTTTTTCGTAAGCTTCACCAGATAAGATAGGGTGAGTACAAATAGCTCTTACGCTCAAGGCACCTTTTTCTATCATTAAATCGGCAGCTTTTGCCAATGTTCCTCCCGTATCGATCATATCGTCAACTAGGATTACATTTTTGCCTTTTACCTCACCAATCAACTCCATTGTGTCAATTACATTGGCCACTTTTCTTTGTTTGTAACAAACTACTACATCTGATTCTAAAAATTTAGAATACGCATAGGCTCTTTTTGAACCTCCCATATCAGGAGACGCGATAGTTAAATTTTCCAAACCTAAACTTTTTACATACGGTAAAAAGATGGTTGAAGCAAAAAGATGGTCAACTGGTTTTTCGAAAAAACCTTGGATTTGATCTGCGTGTAAATCCATTGTCATTACTCTAGTTGCTCCAGCAGCATCCAATAAGTTGGCTACTAATTTAGCTCCAATTGGCACCCTTGGTTTGTCTTTTCTGTCTTGTCTAGCCCAACCGAAGTAAGGAATAACAGCAGTAATATGTCTAGCTGATGCACGTTTTGCTGCATCAATCATTAATAATAATTCCATCAAGTTGTCCGCACTTGGAAAGGTCGAACATACAATAAAAACGCGTAATCCTCGAATAGACTCTTCAAAAGAAGGTTGGAATTCACCATCACTATAAGTTGAGGTAATTACTTTTCCTAGAGGAACTCCGTATGCTTGCGCAATTTGTTCTGCTAGGTATACACTTTTTGAACATGCAAAAATTTTAGCTTCTGGTTCTTGGTGTGACATTCGTATTGTTTATTAGTCCGCTACGCTTGATTTAGTTGGGCTATTAATTTTTGTCAATAGCGTCACTACTTTATACGCCTCGGTTGTAGTTAGTTAGTTGGCTGTGTTTTAACGAGCTGCAAATTTATAAAATTTATCCAACTCTGAAAGGAAAAAATTAAGTATTTTTTGTAGCACGTTTAATTTTATTTTTTACATTTGCACCGTGTTAAAGGAATCGAGGCTTGATTATATATTAAACTCCTCTTTTATTGCGTTAAAATAACTGTTGTTATTTTATGTCTGCTAAGCCCGGATGGCGGAATTGGTAGACGCGCTGGTCTCAAACACCTGTGGGAAACCGTGCCGGTTCGACTCCGGCTCCGGGTACAAAAGCCTCTTCGAAAGAAGAGGCTTTTTTTGTTTTATTTACTTCAAAGAAGATTAAATTATTTTTACAATTAGCAGTTCAATTTGCTATTTAGTGAGCATAAATGAAGTATATTTGTTTAGTATTTTTATAAAATAATTAAACAAAATAAATTCATTTCATATTTGCCTTTTTGAAGAAACAGCCCATACATATTGTTTGGTTCAAACGCGACTTTCGGTTGGTGGATAATGAAGCTTTGTTTCATGCCCATCAAACGGGTGTGCCGCTGTTATTGATTTGTTTTTTTGAGCCGTCCGTTATGAATTATCCCGATTCTGATGTGCGCCATTGGCGGTTTATCTACGAATCCATTCAAGATTTGAATAAAAAATCAGCGCCATTTAGTGCTAGAATCTATTTTTTTCACGACGAAGTCAAAACCGTTTTTTCTCAATTAATTCAAGAGTATGACGTCAAGTCTGTTTTTTCGCATCAAGAAATAGGAAACAAATTGACCTATGATCGAGATATAGAAATGAAAGCATTTTTCGATTCCAATGAAATCACCTGGAAAGAATTTCAACTACACGGGGTCATTCGCAAACTAAAATCAAGACAAAATTGGGACCAACGTTGGGAACAAGTAATGCGGGATACGCCTAAGATAATTAAAGAGTCCGATTTAAAAACGATTGTCTTACATCCTGATTTTTATGACAAATTAAAAGGTGAGAATTTGTCTGCTGACATCACTACTCCAAATCCGAATTTTCAGCGAGGTGGCGAATATTGGGCCTGGCGTTATTTGGATAGTTTTGTCAAAGAACGATATGTTAATTATAGTAAGCACATTTCGAAGCCGGCTTTGAGTAGGAAAGGCTGTAGCCGATTGTCACCTTATTTGACATATGGGAATATTAGTATGCGGATGATTTATCAATATACGAATCAGCATTATGAAGCGTCCATAAACAAACGCGCTATTTTAAATTTCGTTTCGCGTTTGCATTGGCATTGCCATTTTATGCAAAAGTTCGAAGATGAATGCGAAATGGAATTTGAAAATGCCAACCGAGCCTATGATACTTTAATAAAACCAAAGAACGAAACCTACATTAAAGCTTGGCAAGAAGGAAAAACAGGCGTTCCAATAGTCGATGCTTGCATGCGATGTTTAGTTGCAACAGGCTATATCAATTTTAGAATGCGTGCCATGGTGGTGTCGTTTTTTACTTTTAATTTATGGCAAGATTGGCGCGAATTACATTTCTTGGCTAGGCAGTTTTTAGATTATGAACCCGGTATACATTATCCCCAAATTCAAATGCAATCGGGGACCACAGGAATAAATACGATACGTATTTATAGCCCAATAAAAAACTCCGAAGAACATGATCCAGAAGGGGTTTTTATCAAACAATGGTTGCCCGAATTGGCAGCGGTTCCGTTGCATTTGCTTCATGAACCTTGGAAAATGAACGAAATGGAACAGCAATTTTACAATTGCGTTATTGGTACAGATTATCCGGAACCCATAGTAAACATAGAAGCAACTCGAAAATACGCTAGCGATATTGTTTGGAGCTTTCGAAAAAAAGACGAAGTTAAATTAGAAGGAAAACGAATTTTGCAAAAACACGTGAGTAATCCGAATCGGAAAACAAAAAAGAAAACACAATAATGGCACTATTTTTAAAAGCGGATTGGGAAAATATCATCATGGCCAATTATGAAATTGACCCAAAAATTGTACAACCTTACCTTCCAAAAGGAGTTGAAATTGATTTATTTGAAGGGAAATGTTACATTAGCTTGGTTGGATTTATGTTTAAAAATGCGCGATTGTTTAACATTCCCATTCCGTGGTTCGGGACTTTTGAGGAAATTAATTTGCGATTTTATGTTGTTCGAAAAGAAGGAAATCAATTTAAACGAGGCGTAGTTTTTATCAACGAAACTATTCCATATCCAATTGTAGCTTGGGTAGCCAATAAATTATACAAAGAACATTATACCGTTGTCCCTACTAAACATGAACAAATTTTTGGAACGGATTCTCATCAAATAAAATTTGAATGGCTTTTGGATAACAAATGGAACAGCATTGCTGTTACTTATTCTGATGCCAATCAACCTATGAAAAGCAATAGTTTAGAAAAATTCATTTATGAACATTACTACGGTTACACTAAAGTAAGCTACAAAAAAACGGAAGAATACAAATTACAACATCCAAGTTGGAAGACGCATAACCTTTTAAATTATGAAATTGATTGTGATTTTCAAGCGATGTACGGGGAGGATTTTGCCGTTCTCAATGAGACAAAACCTGCAGCAGTTTTTATTGCTAAGGGTTCAAAAGTTGGAATAGAATGGAAAAGAAATCAATTGAAAGTCTAGTATGAAAGGAGTAAAAAAACAAAACCTACCTAGTAAAATGTGTGTCTCATGTCACAAGCCATTTACTTGGCGAAAAAAATGGGAAAAAGTTTGGGACGAAGTAAAATACTGTAGTGATAGATGCAGGAATGAAAGATTAAAAAATTGAATGATTTAAAGATTGAAAAAATGCAAATCTTTAAATCTTTAATCCTTTAATTTTTAAATAAAAAATAAAATGTCAAAAACCCTACGATTAGTTCTTGGAGATCAATTAAACAGCCATCATTCTTGGTTCAAAACTGTTGATGATTCAGTGACCTATGTCATGATGGAAATTCGAACAGAGACCGATTATGCCACACACCATATTCAAAAAGTGGTTGGGTTTTTCTCGGCAATGCAAGAATTTGCAACTGAATTACAATCGCAAAAGCACCAAGTTATTTATTTGCATTTAAATGATGCCAATAACTTACAATCATTCGAAAAAAACATTTATTTTTTAATTGAAAAAGAAGCGTTCACCCATTTTGAATACCAATTCCCAGACGAATACCGTCTAGACGAACAGTTGAAACAGTTATGTCAATCGCTTCCCATCACTACTTCAGTTTGCGATTCGGAGCATTTTATGAGTTCGAGAAACGAATTAGGTGATTTTTTTGAAGGTAAAAAAACCTTTTTAATGGAAAGCTTTTATCATATGATGCGTAAAAAGCACCATATTTTAATGGAAGGCGATAAGCCGCTGACGGGAAAATGGAATTACGATGGCGAAAACCGAAAAAAATTACCCAAAGACCACAAACCCACTTCGCCTTTGGTTTTCAATACTAATGTTTCGAAAATTGTTTCTGAAATTCAAAAAACAGACATCAAAACCATTGGAAACATTGATGCTAAAAATTTTGTTTGGCCTATCAATAGAAAACAATCGTTAGCATTACTCGATTTTTTTGTAACCGAATGTTTGGCACTTTTTGGAAGTTACCAAGATGCCATGACACCTAACGAATGGTCTTTATATCACGCCCGACTTTCGTTTTCGATGAATGTGAAAATGATTTCGCCATTGGAAGTGATTAACCGAGCCATATTGGAATGGGAAAAGAATCCCGATACAATTGCGTACCACCAGTTAGAGGGATTTGTGCGCCAAATTATTGGCTGGCGCGAATACATGCGCGGAATTTATTGGAACAAAATGCCAGAATATGCTACGATGAATTATTTCAATCATGAAAATTCACTGCCTGAATGGTTCTGGACAGGCAAAACCAAAATGAATTGCTTGAAAGACGCGATCAACCAATCTTTGAATTATGCGTATGCACATCATATTCAGCGATTAATGGTAACTGGGAATTTTGCACTTTTAGCTGGAATCCACCCAGATGAAGTAGATGCTTGGTATTTGGGAATCTATATTGATGCGATTGAATGGGTAGAAATTACGAACACACGCGGCATGAGTCAATTTGCTGATGGAGGTATTGTAGGCACAAAACCCTATGTAAGTTCGGCAGCTTACATTGACAAAATGAGCCATTATTGTGGAAGTTGTTTTTATAAAAAAGCAGTAAAAACTGGTGACAAAGCGTGCCCTTTCAATAGTTTGTACTGGAATTTTTATGATAAAAATGAAGACAAATTAGGTAAAAACCCCCGCATTGGAATGATGTATAATGTATGGCGGAAAATGAAATCGGATGACAAAGTTGCTTTATTAGAACAGGCTGATTACTATTTGAAAAACATCAATAATTTATGATTAAGAATGCACTGATTTGGTTTAAAACCGATTTACGAATTCAAGATAACGAGACTCTTATTAAAGCTATTGCGCAAAGTGAGACGATAATACCTTTCTATTGTTTTGACGAATCCCATTTTGAAACTACTCCATACGGATTTAAAAAAACAGGGAGTTTCAGAGCGCAATTTTTATTGGAATCGCTTCAAGATTTGGATGCCCAATTAAGAACTTTAGGTTCTGGTTTGCGCATAGTGATAGGGAAACCAGAAGTAGAAATTCCGAAGTTGGTTCAGGAATACAAAGTGCAAAAAGTCTTCGCAAAGAGGGAAGTTGCATTTGAAGAAATTCAGACTGAAAAAAGGGTCCGAAATGAACTATTCAAATTACGATGTGAATTAGAAACTTTTAGCACCAGTACGTTATATCATGCTGAAGATTTGCCTTTTTCCATCAAAGACATACCGGATGTATTTACCAATTTTAGAAAAAAAACAGAAAAGGATTCTGAAATACGAAATCCATTTGATGCACCATCGAAAATGAATTCGCCTGAAATTTCTCCTTTGGAATTGCCCACTTTAGCAACTCTAGGTTTGACAAAAACTACTATTGATTCTCGTGCAGTATTACAATTTAAAGGGGGAGAAAGTGAAGCGATTCATCGGTTACAACATTACTTTTACAACACTCAATCTTTGTCTACTTACAAAGAAACCCGAAACGGAATGGTTGACGCTGATTATTCCTCTAAATTTTCACCTTGGTTGGCCTTGGGTTGTATCTCTCCAAGATTGATTTATGCTGAAATCAAAAAATACGAAATACAATTTGGTGCTAATGATTCGACCTATTGGTTGGTTTTTGAATTACTTTGGCGCGATTTTTTTCGATTCATGTTTAAAAAATACCAAACAAAATTTTTCTTGTACGAAGGCATAAAAACAGAGAAAGTGAACTCGAAATCCTTAAATGAAAAGTTGCTTTCGCAATGGAGAAATGGCGCAACACCTTCTGATTTTATCAATGCGAATATGCTTGAATTGCAACAAACCGGATTCATGAGTAATCGAGGGCGACAAAACGTAGCGAGTTATTTTTGCAACGAAATGAATATGGATTGGCGCTTTGGTGCGGCTTATTTTGAGGAGCAATTAATCGATTATGATGTGTGCAGTAATTGGGGTAATTGGGCCTATTTAGCTGGGGTTGGGAATGATCCAAGAGGGCATCGTTATTTCAATATTGAGAAACAAGCGAATGATTATGATAAAAAGAAATTGTTCCGAAAGTTGTGGTTAACCGAATAAATTATTCGGTTGCGGTTTCTAGAACCACCCATTTTTTATCACTATTCAATTTAAAAGAACCAATAAATTCTTTATTCCATTCGTTAGGAGCAATTAGTGATAAAAACTCAATACCGTCATCGCCTAAATACATATGATAGGTTTCGCCGATAACTGGTTCAAAAGCAAATTTAGCATTGTATACTAATTCATTCCATTTGTAATCGTCCATTAATTTTTGGTAAGCCGATTGCAATTCTTGAAATTTGTTTTCAAATTCTTTGTTGACACTGTGAATTCCTCGTGATTTCCATGCCACAACATCATCAGCTTTAATAACAGGCGCTCCTACAGAAGTTGCATAGGGCAATAAACTAGCGTTGTAACCTTGTTCTTCAGTATATACAATATTGTCCGGTTTTTTATCGCTCATTGTTTATTGGCTGTGTTTTCTTAATCGTTTCTAAAGGCTTCAAATTTACAATAAATTGTATTTTAAATTAGTCACTTTGGTATAAATAATTCTGTATTTATATAGAATTTCTTATAATGATTCGACTTGGGTTTTCAATTTGTGTTTTTGAATTTTTTAGAATCATTTCTGCAAGTGTTTTACCCATAGTTTCAAAGTCAGTTGAGATTGTGGTAATACCATTTTCTACTAATTTTTTCAATGGAGTTTCGTTGTAGGAAATGATACCATAATCAACACCTAATTGTAGTTTTTGCCTTTTTGCTTGCTCAATCACTTGTACAAGATCTCGGTCACTTGGAATAATATAAACACAATTTTGTATAACATTTATGTCTGTAAAATCGGCTATAATTTCATGATTAAAATTGAAATCATGACAGAATCTTTCAAAACCAATTTTTAGTCCAATTGGTTCGCGAAAACCTGGAAATATAAGTATCAATTTAGAATATTTCTGGAGGTGTTGTTTCCCTTTTGCCAGACCATCATAAATGTCTTTGACAAAGTTTTGATAAACTGCAGGAAATTGCAAAAGATTGGGATTGGTTTGGTCTAAAATAAATACGTCTTTATGGGGAAGTGTTTTTATACTTTCTGTTGCTTCAATTAAATTGGTGGGCATTACAATGTATTTATTATAATTCCCTTTACTTTCTTGAATTAATTTTTTAAACTGATTGGTATTAAAATGATGAAAATACAAGTCGATTTCTGCTTCAGAACCAATTGTTTTTAGAAATGAATTGTATAAATCTTCTTTAAAAATATTCAATTCATCAAAGAGTAAGAAGAAGCGTTTCTTGGGTTTTATTTCGGTACTTTTTACATAATATCCTTTGCCCAAAATAGCATAAATTACACCTCGTTTTTTTAACTCATCATAGGCTTGAAGTACAGTATCTCTTGAAATGTTGTGCGTTAGAACTACTTTGTTTATTGAGGGTAATTTTTCGTTAAGTTGCAGTACTTTCTGCTCAATCGCTTTTTCAATAGATTGAATAATTTGAGTGTATTTAGGAATGCCGTTATTGTTTTTTAATGTAATCAAGTTAGTTTATTTTTTTTGCAAGTTACAAAAAACTGGTAGGTACCGGTATGGTAATTTGAAAATTGATTCTATTTTTGAAATTCATCTAGCAGAGCTACTCCAATGAAATTAAATGTAAAAACAGATCCAAATCCATCCTCTCAATTGTTTGGGATTTTAGCAGATGGCAGCCAAGTACACGCCTACGAAATTTCAAATTCTAATGGGATGACTCTCAAAGTCATGGATTATGGAGCGACTGTAATTGCATTGAAAAAAACCTTACTAAATGGAAAGGTAGTTGATGTTGTCCTAGGTTTCGATTCATTGTCAGATTATGTGGATTCTTATTCACTTCCAAGTGCACCTTATTTTGGAGCAACGGTAGGACGTTATGCCGGGCGAATTGCCAATGCAAAATTTGAACTGAATGGGAAGACAATGCTACTTAATCAAAATAATAATGGTAATTCTTTGCACGGCGGTTCAGTAGGTTTCAGCCAAAAAATCTGGCAATTAGAACAGTTGCATAAAGGGAAAAATCCTTTTGTCAAGTTGAGTTATACAAGTCCAGATGGTGAGGAACATTATCCTGGCGAATTGAAAGTGACGATTACTTACTTTCTTACCGAAGAAAATGAATTAAAAATTGATTACAATGCGAGCACTACTAAGGCTACAGTGGTCAATTTAACACACCATAGTTATTTTAATTTAGACGGTCACAAGAACACTATTTTAGATCAGGAGCTCCAAATTTACGCAGCTGAAATTTTAGCAACAAACGATATGATTCCAACAGGGGAAAGGGTTGCCGTAAAGCAAACTGAATTTGATTTTACTGCTCCAAAACCTTGTCCGTCTACTATCGATACTACTTATGTTTTGGAGGCTAATTTCTCTTTGGCGGCCACCCTTTTTAGTAAAAAAAACAATTTAAAATTATCAGTTTTTACAAACCAACCTGGTTTACATGTCTATGTAGGAGGGAATTGTTTTAATCAAATCAAAGGGAAAGAGGATGTATATTACCATCCGCAAAGTGGTATTTGTTTCGAAACTCAAAATTTTCCTGATGCACCCAATCATGCTCATTTTCCTTCGGCGACACTTTTGCCAGGCGATATTTATTTACATTCAACTATTTATAAATTTCAATCTATATAAGATGAAGAAAAATCTATTTATTTCTTTTTCGTCGGTACTGTTAGTAGCTTGTTTTTCATGTAGCTCACAAACAGAAATAACACCGAAACCAGTAGATCCTATTTCACCCGTAACATCCTCCTTTGTTAAAGGTGCCGATGTAGGTTGGCTGCCTCAAATGGATGCTACGGGTTACCGTTTTTTGGATCAAGACGGCACACCAAAAGACGGTTTACAATTGTTAAAAGACAGAGGGATTAATTCGGTAAGACTACGCGTATGGGTAAATCCTTCCAATCATAAAATTGATGGGCATTGTAGTAAAGAGGAAACGGTTACTATGGCAGTTCGTGCTCAAAAATTAGGAATGCGTATCATGATAAATTTTCATTACAGCGATTCGTGGGCAGATCCATCAAAACAAAATAAACCTCTAGCATGGGCCAATCATACAGTAGCCCAATTGAAGCAAGATGTTTACAACCATACTTTAGACGTCTTAAACGCATTGAAACAGGCTGGAGTTACTCCCGAATGGGTCCAGGTGGGGAATGAAATTCCAGGTGGAATGTTATGGCCTGAGGGGAGTAGTACTAATTGGAGTCAGTTAGCACAATTCTTAAATAGTGGATATGATGCCGTAAAAGCCGTTGATCCTAAAATCAAAGTGGTAGTTCATGTCGACGAAGGAAATAATAATGCCAAATTCAGATGGTTTTTTGATGCTGCCACTGCGCAAAATGTAAAATATGATATTATTGGATTATCCTATTATCCGTATTGGATAAAAAAAGATTATAAAGAAACTATTGTCGAATTAACAACCAATATGAATGATATGGTCGCTCGATATAACAAAGACGTTATGGTAGTTGAAGTAGGAGGAGAGTACGATAAAGTTCAAAACACCTTTGACATGTTGCGTGCTACTATTCAAGCAGTTAAAAACGTACCAAACAATAGAGGCTTGGGAGTAATGTATTGGGAGCCACAAGGTGAAAAAAGTTGGAGCGGTTATTCACTAAGCGCATGGCAAGCCGATGGCAAACCATCTCCTGCACTTGATGCTTTTAAATAACTCTTTGCATAGTAAAATTTGAAATATGAAAAAATGTATAAGTAGTATTATTGTATTTTTAGTTTATACACAAATTGCAGTTTCTCAAACTCGGGAAGTTAAAGTGTTGGATGTTAATTGGAAATTTCAAAAAGGAAATTTTGAAGAGGCCTATAAAGTTAATTTTAATGACTCGAAATGGCAATCTGTAACTATTCCTCACGATTGGGCAATTTATGGCCCTTTTGACAAAAAAGTAGATATTCAGCAGGTTGCTATTGAACAAAATGGAGAAAAAATTGCTACTGAAAAAACCGGACGAACTGGTGCTTTGCCCCATATTGGAACTGCCTGGTATCGCAATACATTTACATTGCCAAAAGAATCAAAAGGGAAAAAAGTAATACTTCTTTTTGAAGGTGCTATGAGTGAACCACAGGTGTACTTAAATGGACAAAAAGTTGGAGAATGGGCCTATGGGTATAGTTATTTTTATTTTGATGTTTCCCAATTCATACAAGAAGGGGCTAATACATTGTCTGTAAAACTAACCAATAAAGAATTTGCTTCTCGATGGTATCCTGGAGCTGGTTTATATAGAAAAGTTAGTTTAATAGTAAAAAATAAGGAAAGCATTGATCAATGGGGTCAATTTGTTAGCACTCCATTTGTTAGTGAGAAAGAGGCAAAAGTTAGTATTAAGACCAAAGTTTCTGTTCAAAATTCTCGATTAGTTACTACTATATTTGATGCCGAAGGAAATCAATTGAATTCAGAGGAATCAGTTACTTTATACGGAAACGAGTTTGATCAAAATATCAAAGTTTCTAATCCTAAATTATGGTCTCCAGAAACACCCTATCTCTATGAAGTTGTTTCTAAATTTTATGTTGGAAAAGAACTCAAAGATGAGATTTCAACACGATTTGGAATCCGAGAAATACAATATGAACCCAATAAAGGCTTTAGTCTAAACGGTAAGATAACCAAATTTAAAGGTGTTTGTCTCCATCATGATCTGGGTCCACTTGGCGCTGCGGTAAATAAATCTGCTTTACGCAGACAAATGAAGATATTAAAAGACATGGGCTGTAATGCTATTCGCAGTTCGCATAACATGCCCTCTTTTGAACAACTTGAGCTAGCAGACGAAATGGGCTTTTTGTTTTTAGCAGAAAGTTTTGATGAGTGGGCAAAGCCAAAAGTTGAAAATGGCTATCATCGTTTTTTTGACAATTATGCCGAAAAAGATATTGTCAATTTAGTACAAGCTACAAGAAATCACCCATCAATTGTGATGTGGAGTGCAGGGAATGAAGTTCCAGATCAATGGGGAGAGGCAGGCGTAAAAAGAGCGAAATGGCTGCAAGATTTATTTCATAGAGAAGATCCAACCCGTCCTGTAACTGTAGGAATGGATCAAGTAAAAGCGACTTTAGCCTCTGGCTTTGGAGCATTACTAGATGTTCCAGGGTTGAATTATAGAGTACACTTATATGATGAAGCTTTTTCAAAATTCCCACAAGGATTTATTTTGGGTTCAGAAACAGCTTCTACAGTAAGTTCTAGAGGGATTTATAAATTCCCTGTGGTTCAAGAAAAAATGAAACAATATCCAGATTTTCAATCTTCTTCTTATGATCTTGAAGCATGCAGTTGGTCTAATGTGCCTGATGATGATTTTGTTCTTCAAGATGATAAACCATGGGTAATTGGTGAGTTTGTTTGGACAGGATTTGATTATTTAGGAGAACCAACACCTTATGATGAAAGTTGGCCATCTCGAAGTTCCTATTTTGGAATTAACGACTTGGCAGGATTACCTAAAGACCGCAATTATTTATATCGTAGTCGTTGGAATACTAAAGATTCTACACTTCATATCTTGCCACATTGGAATTGGGAAGGTCGTGAAGGAGAGACGACTCCAGTTTTTGTTTATACGAGTTACAATAGTGCTGAATTGTTTGTTAATGGCAAAAGTTTTGGTGTGCAGAAAAAAAATAACGACACCCCACAAAATCGCTACCGATTGATGTGGATGAATGTCAAATACGAACCAGGAACAGTAAAAGTGGTAGCTTTTGATGAGAATGGTAAAGCTGCCGAAGAAAAAGAAATTCATACAGCGGGCCAACCATATCAAATTGTTTTGGATGCAGACCGAAAAAAAATAACGGCTGATGGTCAAGATATTTCTTTTGTTACGGTATCTGTAGTAGATAAAAATGGAGTCCTTTGTCCTACAGCGACAAATCAATTAAAGTTCAAGGTTTCCGGATCAGGCACCTACAGAGCCGCCTGTAATGGAGATGCTACTTCACTCGAAATATTTCACAAAGACACTATGAAATTATTTAGTGGGAAATTGGTAGTATTAGTCCAATCAAGTAAAACTGCGGGCAAGATAAAGTTGGAAGTAAACGGAACAGGACTTAAAAGCAGTACACTAAGTTTAGAATCAACCAAATTGTAGACACAATCAGTACAACTAGATATTTTTTAAAAGTATATAACAACTAAATTAATGAATGATATAGTAATTAATTCCACCACCGCTTTCTTTGAAAAGACTTTTGGGAACAGCCCTCAAAAAATAGTTGTATCTCCTGGACGAATCAATATCATTGGCGAACACATCGATTACAATGATGGCTATGTGCTTCCAGCGGCTATTGACAAAGTGATTTGCTTTGCTATTGAGAAAACCAATTCAGCATCTTCAACAATAGTGGCCATTGATTTGGACGAAAGCTTTGAAATCAATGTAGAAAGCCCAATTATTCTTAGCGAAACTATTTGGACGAATTATTTTAGAGGCGTATTACAACAATTGCAAAATAAAGGATTGGCTATTGGGAATTTCAATTGTGTGTTCAGTAGTACTATTCCAATTGGTTCAGGCTTGTCTTCTTCGGCGGCATTAGAATGTGGATTTTTGTATGGTTTGAACGAAGTATTCCAACTCGATATTAAACCTGTTGACATTGCATTAATGGGTCAAAGTGCAGAACATTGGGTAGGTATTAATTGCGGAATAATGGATCAATTTTCTAGCGTAATGGGAAAAGAAAACCAGGTTATAAAAATTGATTGCCGTACCTTAGAATACGAATACCACAATGCTAATTTTAGTGATTATTCGTTGGTTTTGTTTGATAGTAATGTGAAGCATTCGCTATTTAGTTCGGCTTACAATCAACGTCGTCAAGAATGCGAACAAGGATTAGCTATTCTAACTGCTCATTTTCCTGAAGTAAGTAGTTTTAGAGACTGTACCGAGGCACAAATTCTTAGTATTAAAGATAAAATGACCGAAAACGTTTTTAAAAGAAGTCATTATGCAATCAAAGAAATAAAACGGGTTACATTGGCCTGTGAAGCTTTAGACCAAGGGGATATTTTGACCTTGGGGCAGTTGTTATTTGAAACACACGATGGCTTGTCCAACGAATACGAAGTAAGTTGTGCTGAATTGGACATGATCGTAGCAACTCTTAAAAATGAACCTGCCGTGATTGGTTCCAGAATGATGGGAGGCGGCTTTGGGGGTTGCACCATCAACTTAATTAAAAAAGGAGAAGAAGAAGCTATTAAAACGAAATTGACACAAATGTACCAAGCCACTTTTGGCATCGAATTAAAAACCTATGAGGTTAAAATTTCAAACGGTACCTCCCTTTATACTGTACAATAAATGAGAAAATTCGATAGTAACGAAGATCCGCACAGAAGGTATAATCCTTTAATTAACGAATGGGTATTGGTTTCTCCTCACCGTTCTAAAAGACCTTGGCAAGGCCAAAATGAAAAAATTGCCGACGCAGCTTTACCGAAATACGACCCAAGTTGTTATTTGTGTCCAGGAAATGTGCGTGCCAATGGAATGCACAATCCCGATTACAAAGAAGCTTTTGTTTTTGAGAACGATTTTGCCGCTTTGAAGCAAGATGAAATCGATTGTGAATCAAGTCAAAATAGCACTTTTTTTAGAGTTCAACCAGAAAGAGGAATTTCGAAAGTGGTTTGCTTTTCGCCAAATCACAATGAAACTTTACCCGAAATGTCAGTTGTAGCTATAGAAAATATCATACAAACTTGGCAACTAGAATATACTAGTTTAGGAGAGATTGACTACATTAATCATGTTCAGATTTTTGAGAACAAAGGAAGTGTAATGGGCTGTAGTAACCCACATCCACACGGACAAATTTGGGCACAATCGTCATTGCCAACTCAGGTCGAGAAAACTCAAAACAATTTAAAAGCTTATTTTGACCAACACCAACAAAGCCTTTTACAAGATTACATTCAGGAAGAATTGCTAAAAGAAGAGCGCATTGTCATTCAGAATGATCACTTTGTAGCTTTAGTACCTTTTTGGGCCATTTGGCCTTTTGAAACGATGATTGTGAGTAAGCGTGCTGTTGCCAAAATAACCGATTTTACAGTAGAAGAAGTTCACCATTTTGCCGCTATTTTAAAAGAACTCACTACTAAATACGACAATTTATTTGAAACTTCTTTTCCCTATTCGTCAGGGATTCATCAAGCGCCAACCGATGGAGAAGAACATCCAGAATGGCATTTTCACATGCATTTTTACCCCCCTTTATTGCGTTCTGCTACAGTGAAAAAATTCATGGTAGGCTACGAAATGATGGGCGAATCGCAGCGTGATATCACTCCTGAGAAAAGTGCTGCCATGTTGAGAGAACAATCTAATTTGCATTATAAACTGCGATAATTTACGATGTATGTTTTAGAACAAAAACCATATAAACCAAACAACTTTACACCAAAACCCCTATATTTATTTCCGCTATTTAACCAATTATAATTATGAATCAGAACAGTCTTGAATTAACCGATTACATTGTCTTTATCATTTACTTTTTAGTAGTATCAATTTACGGATACACCATTTATCGCAAACGCGAAAAAAACGAAAACGATGCAAAAGCTTACTTTTTAGCCGAAGGAAAACTTACCTGGTGGGCTATTGGTGCCTCCCTAATTGCTTCTAATATTTCGGCAGAACAATTTATTGGGATGAGTGGTGAAGGCTTCTTTTTAGGAATTGCCGTAGCCGCTTACGAATGGATTGCAGCAATTACACTTCTTATCGTTGCCATTTGGTTTATACCAGTCTATTTGAAGAACAAGATTTACACCATGCCTCAGTTTTTAAAAACACGGTACAACGAATCGACGGCTTTGATTATGGCAGTATTTTGGTTGTTTTTATATGTTTTTGTGAACTTGACTTCTATTTTATATTTAGGAGCTGTAGCAATTAACGGTTTGGCTGGCGGCCAATACTTGCATGTTATTATGATTGGTTTGGCTTTCTTTGCTTTAGTCATTTCACTTGGCGGAATGAAAGTTGTGGCCTATACTGATGTGATTCAAGTAGCCGTTTTATTGATTGGTGGTTTGGTCACTTCATATATCGCTTTGACAACGGTAAGTCATTATTTTGGTTTTGGCCACGATGCGATCGCTGGTTTCCAAGTATTAATGGAGCAGGCGCCAGAGCATTTCAAAATGATTATGCCTGAACCAACAGCCACTTCGACTCAAGAAGAGATTAATAAATACTTGACGATTCCAGGATTAATGGCTTATTTGGCTGGTATTTGGATTATTAATTTGAATTATTGGGGTTGTAACCAATACATTACGCAACGAGCTTTAGGAGCCGATTTAGATACAGCGCGTTCCGGAATTTTATTCGCTGGATTCATTAAATTATTTATGCCACTCATCGTTATTTTGCCAGGAATTGCAGCCTATGTTTTACACGAAAGTGGTCATTTACCACAATTAGTAGGAGGAAAAGATGGCGCCTATTCGGCTATTTTGACCTTTTTACCAACGGGTTTAAAAGGGCTTTCTGTAGCTGCTTTGACCGCTGCAATTGTGGCTTCTTTAGCAGGAAAAGTAAATAGTATTTCTACTATTTATACTTTAGACATTCATAAAAAATACATTCAAAAGGAAGCTACAGACACCAAACAAGTGAATGTTGGGAAATATGCTGTTTTTGCTGCGATGTTTTTGGCAGTACTTTTTACTTGGAATGATACTTTAGGTATAGGCGGTGTAGGCGGATTTACTTATATCCAAAAATACACTGGTTTTATTAGCCCAGGAGTTTTTGCGATGTTCATTTTAGGAATGTTCTGGAAGCGAACTACGGGTGCCGCTGCTGTTGTAGGAGTATTGTCTGGTTTTGCTTTATCTGTAGTTTTTAATGAGTTAGCACCGGCATGGTTTGGCAATGATACTTGGTTGTATACGGCTTATGCTAATGGCAAAGGCGGTTACGAAATTCCTTTCTTAATTTGTATGGGATTGTCATTCATCTTTACCATGCTCCTCATGATTGTAGTGAGTTTGTCCGGACCTAAAGTCAATGAAAAAGCCTTTGCACTAGACAAAACCATGTTCAAAATGAAACCACAAACGACTATTTTAATTGTGGCCTTAGTCTTGACTATTTTTGCTTTGTATGTGAAGTTTTGGTAGACACTATTAATTATAAATAAAAAACTCCGTTGGTAGATCATTTATACTGTCAACGGAGCTTTAGTTGTAATTTGTTATATACTATTTGAATTAACTAGTAAGTCATTATTACATTTCGATAATTAGATTAGGTAGTAAAAGTATATCCTTTAAACGTTTGTCCTCCGAATTTTTTCGTTCTAATACCAAACTTGATTCTGGCAAATCAGTGATCAATGCCACTTTTGCAACTAAGCCATTAACTGCCAACTCTCTTCTTTTTATAATAGCGGTTACGGTTTCTGTTTGCTTAGCATTTTCAAAGAGTTCATTTAACGAATTTAATGATACATACTCATTTGGATGTTCCAATAAAAAGTAAAGAATCTTTTTTTCGTTTTCTTCAAATGAAGTTATCTTTTTTTGTTTGAACTCAAATTCGTTTGTCTTTCTATTGAAGGTTATTTTAGTATTCGGACTCTTTTTAATTTTCTTTTTGTACAAGATATTTAGAGCAATTAATATAAAAAGTATGATTATTCCTCCAAGGCCATATTTTCTATAATCGATCCCTTCATAAGATAAAATAAAAGATTCACTCCCAATATACTTTCCTTTAATTTCTTGGATTGTCTTTTTTGAAAAATATATTTTCCCATTATTTTTTTCAAATATACCGTAGATAGTATCATTTTTAACCAACATCGCTTTCGGAACAATATGATTAGAATAGTCATACTTTTTTACAGTATTTTGTTCAAAATCTACCTCTAGAAGAATTTCATTAAATAGATATAATTTATCTTTTATTTGGATCGAATTGTATTGGGAGGAAACCAGTTCTGAATTGTAGGTTCCCATTTTTTTCCATGTCATTGAAGCTAAGTCTAACTTCCAAAAAAATGGTTTTACATCATTTACTTCCCTAATTTTTTTTGGATCATTAGCAATTCCACCAAAAATATACAATTGATCATTTTTTCTATAACTAAATACTTCGCAACATCTTGCTTCAGGAAATTCTTCGCCAAAGGTTTGTTCTTGGTTCCATTCACCATTTTTAAAGTCAAATCGAGTAATGATGTTTTTGTAGGTAAAAAGGCCGTAACCACCAAAAAAATATATCTGCTTATTATATATAAATGGAGTAGAGCCAAATTGGCTATTGTGTAAATATGAATTATCCACTCTTATGATAGAATCATTTCTGAATTCTAAAACAGGTCCGCAACCTGAGTGAACTAAAAACGTTTTTTTAGCTATGTTTATGGGAAGGTAATCATTTATCTTACCTGGAAATGGTGTGGATTTTAATTGAAATCGTTTTCCATTTTTATAAAAAAGGGAGTCGTTAACAAATACTATGGTATTTTGGGATTTTGCTTCAATAAACAATGAAACACGATCATTATAATTCCAAGTTTGAGTATAAGAACTAGTTGATATTAGTAATGCTAAAAGTAAGAAAGGCAGCTCTTTTAATTTCATGGTATAAAAATAAAAAAATATGTAAGAAATATAGGAATTATTTTGTTGTTATAACAAATTATTAATTAGAAGTTATAAGTAAATAATCTACCAACTTTATTGTAGCCACTCTCTGGAAATTATTGAACGTATTAACTAATCTATTCTTATTAATTGATACTTTTAATATTGGTTTCTCTCTCTATAATTCAAATAAAAACCCGTCAAGATTTCTCTTGACGGGTTTAGTTATATGTATGGAAATGTATTTATCCTAATAAGTTCAAAACTAGTGAAGGAAACAAACCGATAATAATATTCAATGTAATTGCTGTAAAAGCTACTGCATAGATAAGAAATGGTTTTCCAGTGCGTTCTTCGTTGGATTCTTTAGTGTACATCGCCAAGATTAATTTGAAATAGTATCCCACACTAATAATAGAGTTGATTACTGCTACAAGTACTAAGGCAATATACCCATTTTCAATAGTTTGAGTAAACAAAACCAATTTAGCAAAGAATCCCGCGAAAATTGGAATACCAGCCATAGAAAGTAAAGAGGCAGTTAAAACGGCTGCTAAAAATGGATGTGTTTTTCCTAATCCGTGGAAGTTGGTAATATCTTCGTTGTGTTGGTTTTTACAAACATATAAAATCACACTAAAAGCAGCAATTCCTGATAAAGCATATGCTGTGGTGTAATACAATAAACTACTCGCTGAAGTGGCTAAGCTCAATAAAGTCATCAACATAAAACCTGCATGTGAAATTCCAGAGAAGGCCAACATACGTTTCACATTAGTTTGTTTCAATGCCATAATATTTCCAAACGTCATTGACGCCATAGCAACAGCGACAATTACCATTTTATAAGTTTCTGATATATCGGCATTCATTACAGACAATAATTTGTAAAGGGTCGCCATAGCCACCACTTTAGCCAAAGTACTCATCAAAGCAGTGGTTAAAGCTGGTGAACCTTCGTACACATCTGGCGCCCAGAAATGGAAAGGAACCGCTGCTATTTTAAATAACATCCCCACAGTCAATAAAGCAATACCAATTGGAAACCAAACTGGCAATTCTGCCGATTGTGATAATTCGCTAATTTCAGTCACATCAAAACTTCCCATGGCGCCGTAAACTAAGCAAATACCGAATAATAAAATCCCGGAAGCAAAGGAACCCATCAAGAAATATTTCATTCCAGCTTCGTTACTCTTTAAATTCAATCGGTCGCTAGCAGCCAAAACATATAATGAAATTGAAAGGACTTCAATACCTAAGAAAAACATCGCTAAGTTGCCAAAAGAAACCATGGCTACTGCTCCTGAAAGTAAAAACACCTTGATGGCAATAAAATCAGAGATTTTGTTTTGATGGTTTTCATAAAAATTGTGTCCTAAGGCCACTAAGAAAATAGTAAGCACAATAAACAAAGAAGAAAATGCGGTAGAATATTTACTTACCACAATCATATTTCCATAGTAACTTTCAGTCGAACCAAATTCAGAAATATTCAATCCTAACACGGCCAATAATCCAATAATGGTAAAAGGCACAATGGCTTTTCTTAGATTTAGAATTTCAAATACAAGGCATAAAACACCTAATCCTATTATAGCTATTAATGTATTCATTGTAAAGTGGACTTATTTGATTCTATTAATTTGATTTAAAATTCCTTCGATACTTGGTGCAATCAATTCAATGATTGGTTTTGGATACAATCCAAAGAAGAACAAAACGGCAATAATTACTACCAACACAATTCCTTCATTTACAGATACATCTGTAAAGGGTTTTATATTGGTCTCACCTAACATTACTTCTTGATACATTTTCAACATATAGTAAGCACCTAAAATGATCGTTGTGCCTCCAAAAACCGCATACCAAATATTGATTTGTGATAAGCTATATAAAACAGTAAACTCTCCAATGAAGTTAAAAGTGGTTGGCAATGCAACCGATGCCAATACAATAAGTAAAAATAATGAGGCGAATTTAGGTGCTTGAGAGCGAATTCCTCCCATATCTGCAATGACTCTAGTTTCGTATCTTCTGTAAATTATTTCTGCAATAAAGAACAAACCTACCACAACAAAACCGTGTGCAATCATTTGCAATACTGCACCACTAATTCCGTCTGCAGTTAAGGTGTAAGCCCCTGCAGCAATCAATCCAACGTGCGCTAATGAAGAATAGGCCAACAACTTTTTCAAGTCTTTTTGTCTCAAAGCTAGGATAGAACCGTAGATTACACCCCCAATCCCAAGAATCAACACCATAGTTACATGACCTTTTGCTGCCAAAGGAACTATGGGCAGTTGCCAACGAATCACACTATACAATCCCATTTTTAGCATAATACCAGACAAAAGCATGGTTCCAACGGTAGGTGCTTTTTGATACACATTAGCTTGCCAAGTATGGAAAGGGATGATTGGAATTTTGATAGCATAGGCTAAGAAAAACCCAACAAATAACCAAACCTGTTCTGTTCCACTTAAGTTTAACTTATATAAATCGTCAATCAATAAACTTCCTGCTTTTTGGTACAAATACGCAAAACCTATAAGCATGAATAATGAACCTGCCAAAGTATAAATGAAGAATTTCACTACCGCTTTTTTGCGTTCTTCGGCATCGCCATTCCCCCAAACAAGAGCAATAAAATAGATTGGCAATAAAGACAATTCCCAAAAAATGTAATACAACAATCCATCTGCAGCTAAGAAAGTTCCTGCCATGGCAAAAGCCATAAATAGAATCAAAGCATAGAATGTTTTTGCATTTTGTACTTCGGTTCCAAATGACGAAAAAATAATAATAGGCGTCAAAGCTGTAGTTAGCAACAGCATGGCTAAAGCCAAACCATCTGCTTGTAATGCAAACGATATATTTGGTTTTGAAATCCATTGCGAGATGAATCCAATATTTTCGCCCAAATTGTATTGGTTCAACAGTGCAATAGAAGCGCCTAAGGAAACGAGTCCAAAAAGTAAGGCAACTTTAGATGCCAATTTGTCGCCTACAGTATAGGTTGCTAAAGCACCAATTAATAGAATAAGTAATATAAAAGATACGTTCATAGTGTATATATTATTGAGCTAAAAATAAAAAGGAAATAATGGCACAAAGACCTAAAACAAAAGCAAAAAGGTACAATCCTACACTTCCATTTTGTACTTTTTTCCCTTGAAGACTAATGGCATTGGTTGCTTTTCCAAATCCAAATACGAAAGCAGATAAACTAGTTTCTATTTGATCTCTGAAGAATTTTGACAATGCGTTAATCGATTTTACAAATAAGTAATCGTATGCTTCGTCAATGTAGTATTTGTTATACAAGACTTTGGCAAATCCAGTAATCGAAGCATCCTCTCCAGGCACTGTATTTTGTTTGTTGTATTTGGCATAAGCCAATCCAATTCCTACCAATCCTCCTACAACTGCAATTGCCATTAATAGGTATTCTGTACTACCTAAATGGTGTTCTGCTGAAGCTAATTTGGGTACGATTGGAATCAAATAATGGTTCAACCAAGAATTACCAGGCAAGCTAATTAGACCACCAATTGTTGCTAAAATAGCCAATACAATTAATGGGAACGTAATCAAAGCCGGACTCTCGTGTAAGTGGTTTTTTTGTTCTTCAGTTCCTCTAAACTCATTAAAGAAAGTTAAGAACATCAAACGGAACATGTAGAAAGCAGTCATGATTGACGCTACAGAAGCAATAACCCATAACGGAATGTTATGATGAAAAGCAGTTAACAAAATTTCGTCTTTAGAAAAGAATCCTGAAAAAACAGGCACACCTGAAATCGCCAATGAAGAAACTAACATGGTGATAAATGTAATTGGCATCAATTTTTTCAATCCGCCCATCTTGCGCATGTCTTGTTCTCCATGCAAAGCGTGGATAACTGAACCTGAACCCAAGAACAAACAGGCTTTGAAGAATGCATGCGTGATCACGTGGAAAACAGCCACTTCGTAAGCACCTAAACCTAATGCTAAAAACATCAAACCTAATTGCGAAACAGTAGAGTAGGCCAATACCTTTTTAATATCGTTTTGTACCAAACCAATTGTAGCAGCTACTAAAGCAGTTATTGCTCCAATTACCGCAATGATACTTTGAACGTCTGGTGTTAGATCAAAAATAAAGTTCAAACGAGTGATCATAAAGATACCCGCTGTTACCATGGTTGCGGCGTGAATCAATGCCGAAACTGGCGTAGGTCCAGCCATCGCATCAGGTAACCAAGTATATAATGGAATTTGCGCTGATTTTCCAGTGGCGCCAATAAACAAACACAAAGCAGCAGCAGAAAGCCAATATAAATCTAAATTAGTTGCGCCCGAAATGGCAGTTTTTAAAGTAGCGTAGTCTAATGTAGAGAATAAATGTCCTAAGATGAAGATTCCGATTAGTAACCCTAAATCTCCAATTCGGTTCATGATGAAGGCTTTTTTAGCAGCATCATTATAGTCTTGGTTTTTGTACCAAAATCCAATTAATAAATACGAACACAAACCAACACCTTCCCAACCGATGAACAACACTAATAAGTTGCTTCCTACTACTAACGTAATCATGAAGAAAACGAATAAGTTGAGGTAGGCAAAAAATTTGTGCATGTTCTCATCGTCGTGCATGTAACTGATCGAATACAAGTGGATTAATGAACCAATTCCTGTAACAAAAAGCAACCATAATACTGACAATTGGTCTAACAAAAAGCCAAAGTCAATTTTGATATTACTTACATGAATCCAGTCAAAAAGAGTGATATTGAATCCTTTTGGTTCAGCAGATAAAGCGCTAAAGAAATAAATTGAAGTAGCAAAAGATACCGCTACCGAAAGTGTTCCTATGATTCCAGAAAGGGTTTTACCTAGGCTTTTGCCAAAGAAAACATTGATTAAAAATCCCGCAAAAGGAGCAAGAACTAATAGTAAAGCTATATTGGTATTCATTTCCATTTATCCTTTTAAGTTTTTTAGGGTATCGATACTAATCGAACCTGAATTTTTAAATATCGATACTAAAATAGCTAACCCAACAGCAACTTCAGCAGCAGCAACAGCCATAGAGAAAAACACGAAAACCTGTCCTTGTGCATCTTGATGGTAGGTTGAAAAGGCAACAAACAATAAGTTTACGGCATTCAACATAATCTCGATCGACATAAAAACGATAATGGCATTACGTCTGTACAATACTCCGAATATTCCAATACAAAAAAGGATAACACTCAGGAAGATATAGTTTTCTATACCAATTTGATTTAAAATATTATTCATTTTATTTCTCTAGTTTTTCTTTCTTAGACAATAGAACAGTACCAATCATGGCTACTAACAATAAGATAGAAGCAAATTCGAAAGGAACCATATATTCGTTCAATAGGATTTTACCTAATACTTTAATCGATTGGTAATCTTCACCAGTTGCAATATAATCTCCAGCTATTGGTTTTGAATTGATGAATATCGCAATCAAAATCAAGCATACCAAACAGAAAGAAACAATAGCTCCTAAACGGGTAATTCTTGGTTTGTGGACTTCATTTCCTTTATTCAAGTTCATTAACATGATGGTAAACAAGAACAAAATCATAATCGCTCCCGAATACACTATGATATGAACAATCGCTAAAAACTGTGCATTCAATAACAAATAATGTCCTGCAACCGAAAAGAAACAAATCACTAAATAAATAGCACTGTGAATTGGGTTCCGACTAAAAACGGTCAAAAATGCGGTTGATAATGTGATTGCGGCTAATACGCAAAAAAGGATAAGTAATACTGACATTAGTTCGCGTTTTTAAGTTGAGCATTTTGAATTGCCATTTCTAAAGGCATGACCAATTTGTCTTTTCCAAAAATAAAATCTTCTCTATCATAATTAGAAGGCACTAACTCTTTTGAAATAGTCAAATAAACCGCATCTTTTGGACAAGCTTCTTCACACAATCCACAGAAAATACAACGCAACATATTGATCTCGTAGATTTCTGCATATTTTTCTTCTCTGTATAAATGTTTTTCGTCTGGTCTACGCTCTGCCGCTTTCATGGTAATGGCTTCCGCTGGACATGACAAAGCACACAATCCACAAGCAGTACAATTTTCACGACCTTGTTCGTCACGTTTAAGCATGTGTCGCCCACGGTAAACCGGACTCATTTCGCGTACTTGTTCTGGATAATGAATCGTTGCTTTTTTAGTAAAAAAGTGTTGAATGGTAATCCACAATCCTTTAACAATTGCGATAAGATACATTTTTTCCAAAAAAGTCATCTCTTTGTTAGAGACCACTTTTTTTCTTCCCGATAAGGATATTGTTTCTATTGACATTTTTATTTTTTTTATTTCTTAAGCTAATTGAATTAGCATCTCTACAATTGATATAGTTCAGAATCCTAAATAAGCAGCGATGTCGGCTCTTAAAATTACAATTCCAGTAATCATGATATTAATTATGGAAAGCGGAATTAAAATTCTCCATCCCAAATGCATTAATTGATCGTATCTGAATCTTGGAATCGTCCAACGAACCCACATGTAGAAAAAGATAAATCCACATATTTTTACGAATAATACCCCAATTCCAATGATGTTTCCAATGTTTACCCCCACGTTTTCAACTACCCAACTCATTCCTGGATAATTGTACCCTCCGAAGAATAAAATCGCTAAAATTGTTGATGAGATGAACATATTTGCATACTCAGCAAACAAATAGAATCCCATTTTCATCGAAGAATATTCGGTGTGGTACCCACCAATTAATTCACTTTCGCATTCCGCTAAGTCAAATGGTGTACGATTGGTTTCTGCAAAGGCACAAATCAAGAAGATTAAAAACGAAACCGGTTGGTAAAATACGTTCCAGTTCATTCCAGCTTGTTGAGCCGAAATTTCGCGTAAGCTTAATGTTCCTGTCATCATTAATAAAGCAATCATGGACAATCCCATTGCTACTTCATAGGATACCATTTGCGAAGCTGCACGAACCGCTCCCATCAAAGAGAACTTATTATTGGATGCCCAACCACCAATCATGATGCCGTAGACTCCAACAGAAACTACTCCGAAGAAGTATAATAAACCAATATTTAAGTCGGTAGCTTGTAATAAAATATCACGTCCAAACAAGTGTAATTTATCGCCCCAAGGAATTACAGCACTGGTCATTAAAGCCGTACTCATAGCAATAGCCGGTCCTACAAAGAATAAAAAACGGTTAGGTGTATTCGGTTCAAATTCTTCTTTCGAGAACAATTTCAAACCATCCGCAAGCGGTTGAAGTAAACCTCCAAAACCGGCACGGTTAGGACCTACACGGTCTTGTAAAAAGGCGGCTACTTTACGCTCTGCCCAAGTAGAATACATTGCCATAATCATCGTCACAGCAAAAACTACTACAATAACAACACTTTTTTCTATAATAAAGGTACTATCCATTGCTTACGATTTTTTGTTGTTAGTGTCCAATGGAAATTCAGCCATACTGATTTTTTTACGGTCTTCTTCTCTACCTAAAAGAATTTTTTCTTCGGTATTGATTACCACTTTTTCTAATTTGTGGTTGTATTTGTTTTGATTGATAACCGAATCTTTTTCAAATGCTCTTGGTCCTTCAATGGTCCAATCGTTTACATCTTTATGATCAAAACGACATCCGTTGCAGATGAATTCTTCTACTTCATGGTACTCGTCTTTTCTTCCAGTTACTCTTTGAATCTCGTCTCCGAACATCCAAACGGTTGTTTTTCCACAACATTTGTCACAATCTCTGTGTGCGTTATACGGTTTGCTGAACCACACTCTCGATTTGAATCGGAATGTTTTATCAGTCAAAGCCCCAACAGGACAAACATCAATCATGTTTCCAGAGAACTCGTTGTCAATTGCTTTCGAGATACAAGTTGAAATGTTAGCGTGATCCCCACGATCCATTACACCATGCACTCTATCGTCAGTCAATTGGTCAGCTACTTGAACACAACGTTGGCATAAAATACAACGGTTCATGTGCAATTGAATATTTGGCCCAATATCTTCTGGCTCAAAAGTTCTTTTGTCTTCTATATAACGAGTTTGTGATTTTCCGTGTTCGAAACTCAAGTTTTGCAAATCACATTCGCCTGCTTGGTCACAAACTGGACAATCCAACGGATGGTTGATCAGCAAGAATTCAGTAACTGATTTTCTGGCCTCAGTTACTCGTTCCGAAGATTTCGAGTTCACTTCCATTCCGTCCATACATCCTGTTACACAAGACGCCATTAATTTTGGCATTGGTCTTGGGTCGGCTTCACTTCCTTTAGAAACTTCTACTAAACAACAGCGGCATTTTCCACCGCTCCCTTTTAGTTTAGAATAATAGCACATCGCTGGCGGGACTACCTCTCCACCAATCATACGGGCTGCTTGGAGGATCGTTGTTCCTGGTTCTACTTCTATTGACTGACCGTCTATTGTTACTTTCATATTATTAGTTGTTGGTTGTTGGATGATAGTTTAACTATTAGCCTTCAACTTTTATACGGTTTGTTTTGCTACTAAATGTCTCACTTTTTCAAATGGTTCATTGACAAAATGGTCTCTATGTTTTATCTTTTCTGGGAAACGAATATGGTACTCAAATTCCTCTCTAAAGTGACGAATCGCTGCGGCAACAGGCCAAGAAGCAGCATCACCTAAAGGACAAATTGTATTTCCTTCGATTTTACTTTGAATGCTCAAAAGCAATTCAATATCTTCTTCGCGACCGTGCCCGTTTTCGATTCGGTGTAATACTTTTTCTAACCAACCTGTTCCTTCTCTACATGGTGTACATTGACCACAACTTTCGTGGTGGTAAAAACGAGAGAAATTCCAAGTATTACGAACAACACATGCTGTATCGTCATATACTATAAATCCTCCTGAACCTAACATGGATCCGGTAGCAAAACCTCCATCTGACAAACTTTCGTAGGTCATTAATCGGTCTTCACCAGCGGCTGTTTTGTAAATTAAATTGGCAGGTAAAATCGGCACTGAACTTCCTCCTGGAACAAAGGCCTTCAAAGGTCGGTCAGAACTCATTCCGCCTAAATATTCGTCAGAGTTCATGAATTCATACACACTTAATCCCATTTCAATTTCATACACTCCAGGATTTTTAATGTTACCTGAAGCCGAAATTAATTTAGTTCCTGTAGAACGTCCTACCCCGATTTTAGCATAATCAGCACCTGAATTGTTCACAATCCAAGGCACAGCCGAAATAGTTTCTACGTTATTCACCACTGTTGGGTTTGCCCAAAGTCCAGATACTGCAGGGAAAGGTGGTTTGATACGTGGGTTTCCACGTTTTCCTTCTAATGATTCGATTAATGCAGTTTCTTCACCACAGATATAAGCCCCGGCACCACAATGAACATACAATTCTAAGTCGTAACCCGTGCCTAAAATATTTTTACCCAACCAACCGGCAGCTTTCGCTTCGGCGATGGCTCTTTCTAAAATTTTATATACCCACATGTACTCTCCACGTATATAGATATACGAGCGGTTAGCACCCAAGGCATAACTTGAAGTAATCATTCCTTCAATTAACAAGTGCGGAATGTACTCCATCAAGAAACGGTCTTTGAAAGTTCCCGGTTCTGATTCGTCAGCATTACATACTAAATGTCTTGGCTTTCCTGATTTTTTATCAATAAAACTCCATTTCATTCCGGCAGGGAAACCGGCACCACCACGACCACGTAAGCCAGAAGTTTTTACTTCTTCTACTACTTCGTCAGGAGTTAATGTTTTTAAGGCTTTTTCTACAGAAGCATATCCACCGTTCTGACGGTATACTTCATAGGTTTTAATCCCTGGAATATTGATTTTGTCTAATAATATTTTTTGTGACATCTTATTTATCGTGTAAGATTATTTTACCCGCTCTTGCCTCTTCAATAATTTGATCGATTTTTTGTTCGTTCAAATGCTCTTTGTAGAAATCGCCTAATTGCATCATTGGGGCATACCCACAAGCACCTAAGCATTCTACTCCGCGAACTTCAAAAAGACCATCTGAAGTAATTTCGCCCACTTTTACGCCTAACTTTTCACAAGTGTAGTCCATTAAGTTTTCGACTCCATTCAAACAACAAGGAGACGTTTGGCAAAACTCAAACATATATTTTCCAATCGGTTTTAAATTGAACATGGTGTAAAAAGTAGCTACTTCATATACTTCAACCGGTTTAATGTGAAGTATTTCAGCCACTTTATCCATCAATTCAATACTCAACCAGTTTTGGTGTGCGTCTTGTACTTCGTGTAAAACAGGAATCAAAGCTGATTTTCTGTTTTCTTCAGGATAATGACCAATTAATTCATTGATGCGATTCATCAAGGCTTCGGTCATATTTATTTCTTGTTTGTGTAAGGTACGTTCCATAATTTATGCGTCTAATTCTCCGGCAATAACATTTAAACTTGATAAAATTACAATGGCATCTGAAAGCATCGCGCCTTTTATCATTTCTGGATAAGCTTGGTAATAAATAAAACAAGGTCTGCGGAAATGCAATCTGTAAGGGGTACGACTTCCGTCAGTTACTAAATAGAATCCAATTTCGCCATTTCCTCCTTCTACTGGATGGTAAATTTCAGCTACTGGAACGGGAACTTCTCCCATTACAATTTTAAAGTGGTAAATTAAAGACTCCATATTGTGGTAAACGTCTTCTTTTGGAGGCAAGTAGTATTCTGGAACATCAGCATGGTAAGGTCCTTCAGGTAATTTCGCCAAAGCTTGACGAATGATACTGATACTTTCCCAAACTTCAGCATTACGAACGCAAAAACGATCGTAGGTATCTCCTGATTTTCCAACAGGAACAATAAAGTCAAAATCTTCATAAGAACTGTACGGTTGAGCTACACGAACATCATAATCCACTCCTGCAGCACGCAAGTTAGGCCCAGTAAATCCATAAGCCATCGCTTGTTCCGCTGTAATCGATCCTACATTTACAGTTCTGTCAATAAAAATTCTATTTCTTTCGAATAGGTTTTCAAATTCTTTCCAGGCTACTGGAAATTCTTCCAAAAACACTTCTAATTTGCGGAAAGCCTCTGGCGACCAGTCTCTTTCAAAACCACCAATTCTTCCCATATTGGTTGTTAAACGTGCCCCACAAATTTCTTCGTAGATTTCGTAAATTTTTTCTCTGAATTGGAACACATACAAGAAACCAGTATACGCTCCAGTATCAACACCCAGGATGGAATTACAAATCAAGTGATCTGCAATTCGAGCCAATTCCATTACGATAACACGTAAATATTGTGCTCTTTTTGGTACTTCAATATCCAATAGTTTTTCTAATGTCATCCACCATCCCATATTGTTAATAGGAGAGGAGCAATAGTTCATTCTATCGGTAAGTGGTGTAATTTGGTAAAACGGACGGTTTTCTGCAATTTTTTCAAAAGCTCTGTGGATGTAACCAATGGTTGGTTCTGCTTCCAAGATCTTTTCTCCATCCATCAACAAGATATTTTGGAAAATACCGTGTGTAGCTGGGTGAGTTGGCCCCAAGTTCAGAATGGAAAGCTCGCTTCCGTCTTCATTATGGCGCTCCTGAATTATTTTAGCATAGCGATGCTCTGGTGGTAATAATAGTTCTGACATTTAGTGAATGTGAAAAATTATATATTGTTTTGTTAGCAATTTGCTGTTGTTCTTCCGAAGAAACGATCGTCTTTATCTGTTCTTCCACTGTCTTCCATTGGGAATTCTTTTCGCATTGGAAAAGAAACCATTTCGTCCATATTTAAAATACGTTTCAATTGAGGGTGACCAATGAAATTGATGCCGTAAAAATCATAGGTTTCTCTTTCCATCCAATTGGAACTTAAGAAAATATTCGATACGGTTTTGATTTCAGGATTGTTCCCGCTGATGAACGCTTTGATTTTAATTCTTTTGTTTTCGTACCAATTGTGCATATGATATACTACAGCAAATTGTCTTGTTTCTTCATTATCTGGATAATGAACACCGCATAAATCAGTCAAAAAGTGAAAACGTAAAACAGGATCGTTTTTTAAGAAAAGGATAACTGCTGTGATTTTGTCAGCGGCTACTTCAAATGAAAAAATATCTTTTTCTTGATTGAATTGAAAAACATCGGAACCAAAAGTGGCTACTAATTTTTCTTGTATTTCGTTTGTTTCTAAAGCCATCGTGTTATTTGATATTATAAGAAGCTAATAATTCTTGGTACTCTGGAGAACTTCTTCTTCTAACCGATTCGTTTTTAACGATTTCTTGCAATTTCATAACGCCGTCTACAATTTGCTCTGGTCTTGGAGGACAACCCGGAACATAAACGTCTACCGGAATTACTTTGTCAATTCCTTGTAGCACAGAGTAGGTATCAAAAATACCTCCTGAAGAAGCACAAGCGCCAACGGCGATTACCCAACGAGGTTCTGACATTTGTTCGTACACCTGACGTAAAATAGGAGCCATTTTTTTAGAAATAGTTCCCATAACCATCAACATATCGGCTTGACGTGGAGAAAAACTCACACGCTCAGAACCAAAACGAGCTAGGTCATAGTGCGAAGCCATAGTGGCCATAAATTCAATTCCGCAACAAGATGTTGCAAAAGGTAAAGGCCAAAGTGAATTGGCTCGTGCCAAACCTACTACATCGTTTAGCTTTGTAGCGAAGAAACCTTCTCCTACAACTCCTTCCGGCGGTGCTACCATTGTTGTTTTTGAATCACTCATTTCGAATTCGTATTTTTTTGAATTGATACTTTTAAATTAATTATTCCCAGTCTAGTGCTTTTTTCTTGATGATGTAGAAGAATCCTACTAACAACAAAAGCATGAAAACGACCATTTTAATCATCCCTTCTATTCCTAATTCTTTGAAGTTGATTGCCCAAGGATATAAGAAAATAACTTCCACATCGAATAATACGAAAAGGATCGCTACTACAAAATATTTTACAGAGAAAGGAATACGTGCATTTCCTACTGATTCAATACCACATTCAAAGTTTTTGTCTTTGGATTGAGAGGTTCTTTTTGGACCTAATTTTCCAGAAACAAATATGGTACCTGCCACAAAACCAACTGCTAAAAGCAGCTGCATGAAAATTGGAATATAATTCAATTGTTCTGATTGCATAATTATTTGGATTTTTTGTTGAATTTTAGCCACAAAGATAACTTTCAACTAATTAAAACACAAGCGGAAATCAGAATTTAATCGTACTAAAAATCTAAAAAATAGCTTATTTTTATTGATTATAAATAAAGAGGTGGTTGATGTTAGTGTTTAAGGAGTTTAAAAAAACAATAAACAAAAAAACGCCCCGATATTTATCGGGGCGTTTAGACCATTCTCAGGCTAAAAAAATATTTTTTTCAGCTTAGATAACAGCTACTTGTGCAGCTACTTTTCCTTTTCTTCCTTCTTCTTCTACGTAACTCACTCTGTCACCTTCGCGTAATTCTTCCGCTGTGATTCCTGATGCATGAACGAAGATGTCTTTTCCTGTTTCTTCGTCCGTAATGAATCCATAACCTTTTGATTCATTAAAAAATTTAACTGTACCTGTACGCATTGTAATAGTAATAATAATTTATAATAGAACAAATGTAGTATTAAATATAATACGAAATGCGTTTTTGATTTTTATTTTGCAAAAATATTGATTTTCAACGTTTTCTGACTAAATTATCAGTTCTACTACGCTTGAATATTCAATTGAATGTGTAATTCTTTCAATTGTGCGTCATCAATAGTTGAAGGTGCGTCAATCATGACATCGCGTCCCGAATTGTTTTTTGGGAAAGCAATAAAATCACGAATGGTTTCTTGCCCACCTAAAATTGCAACTAAACGG
>JBJOFE010000010.1:0-76542 GCA_046048915.1 Bacteroidota bacterium
ACACAACATTATCAATATATTGTTTTAAAATGTTAAATTTTATATGCAAGCATAAAAATTTATAACAAAAATTAGGAATGTTAACAAATTATTAAGAGTTTTGCTTTACTAATTCAAAATAATTAAAAATGAAACTAAAATTAAATGGATTCTTAGTGCTGTTGTTAGCACTAGTGACGCAAATTACTTTTGCGCAAGAAAGAGCCGTTTCAGGAACTGTTTCTGACAATACAGGTTTACCTTTACCAGGGGTAAGTGTATTAGTTAAAGGAACTAAGACAGGAACGCAAACTGATTTTGATGGAAAATACTCTATCAAAGCAACATCAAGTCAAACCTTAGTATTTAGCTACATAGGTATGCAAACTCAAGAAGTAAAAGCTACTTCAACAAATGTTAATGTAAAATTAGCGAGTGAAGCAATTATGCTTGAGGGTGCTGTTGTTACAACTGCATTAGGTATTTCTAAAAAAACTAAATCTCTTGGATATTCTGTTCAAGATGTAAAAGGAGATGCTATTAATAAAGCTAAAGAGGTAAATATAATTAACTCACTTCAAGGACGTGTTTCTGGAGCTCAAATTACTAATACTTCTGGTGCCGTGGGTGCTTCATCTAGAATTGTTATTCGTGGTGTTTCCTCTTTAGGTGGAAATAACCAACCTTTATTTGTTATTGATGGTATTCCAATTAGTAACTCTAGTTTTGGATCAACAGGAAATGAAGGAACTGATAGAGGTTCTGGAGCAAATGACATCAACCCTGACGATGTTGAAACTATTACAGTTTTGAAAGGGGCTAACGCTTCTGCACTTTATGGATCAAGAGCTTCTAATGGTGTGATTGTAATCACAACAAAAAAAGGAGCAAAAGGAAGTAAATTACAAGTTTCTTTAAACCAAACTAATAGCTACGAATCACCATTAAAATTACCAGATTTCCAAAACAAATACGGACAAGGAAATTCAGGTAAATTTGCTTATGTTGACGGAGCAGGTGGAGGAATAAATGATGGATCTGACGAAAGTTGGGGACCAAAATTAGATGCTGGTTTACTAATTCCACAATTCTCATCTCCTGTAGATGCTAATGGAAATATTATACCTACACCTTGGATATCTCACCCAGATAACGTTAAAAACGTATTTGAAACAGGTACTACTCAATCTACCAATGTATCTATCGCTGGTGGTGATGATAAAAACAACTTTAGACTTTCTTTTACAAATCTTGATCAAAAAGGAATGGTTCCTCATACTGATTTCAAAAAGAAAACACTTTCATTTAGTGCAAGTTCTAGTCCAACAGAAAAAATAACTTTTTCTGCTTCTGGTAACTATGTAAATTCAGGAAGTAATAACCAACCTGGTTATGGATATAGTGGTCAAAACATCATGCAACAATTTAGTTGGACTGGTAGACAAGTTGACTACACACTTTTGAGAGACAAACAACGTAATGAAGATGGTTCTATATTTAACTGGAATCATAATTATCATAACAATCCTTACATGACATTACAAGAAAACCTTTCTCCAATGAGAAGAGATCGTTTTACGGGTAATGGAATGGTGCAATATAAATTCAATGACAACTTAAGTGCTTTCATTAGAACTGGTGGTGATATTTATGCTAACTGGTCAGCTTCACAAAGATTCAAGGGAGATATTGATTTTGCTCAAGGTTACTATGGTGAAACTGCAGATTCTTTTAGAGAGGTAAATACTGACTTCCTTATTTCTTACAAAAAGTCATTTGGAGACAAATTTGATTTTTCTATCAATGCAGGTGGAAACAGAATGGACAGACGTTATCAACAAAATACGAGTGTAGCTCCAGAATTAGCTATTCCGAATTTCTACAATGTTGCTAACTCAGCAGTTCCAGTAACTACATCTAATTATTTCTCTAAAAAGAGAGTAAACAGTCTTTATGCCTCTGGGCAATTAAGTTATATTAATGCGCTTTTCTTGGATTTCTCAATAAGAAACGACTGGTCTAGTACATTACCACTTAAAAATAGTTCATACCAATATCCTGCTGTATCTTTCAGTGGAGTTGTTTCTGATTTATTTAATATTAAATCTAACGTATTGTCTTTTGCTAAAGTTCGTGCAAGCTGGGCTCAAGTTGGTGGTGATACAGATCCATATTCATTATTACCAACTGTTTCTTTTGGAAGTAGCTGGAATTCTGATCCAAAACTTTTAAATCTTGCTATTCCAAATACTTTGCCTAACGCTAATTTGTTACCGCAAAAAACAACTTCAATTGAGTTTGGAACTGACATGAGATTCTTTAAAAACAGATTGAAACTTGATTTGACTTATTACAATTCAAAATCAGAAAATCAAATTGTAAATATTCCTATTTCAGCTGCTTCAGGTTATACAGCTAAAACTATTAATGCAGGACGTATTGACAACCAAGGTATTGAGATTTTGTTAGGTGGTACACCAATACAAACAGCTGATTTCAGTTGGGATGTTACTGTAAACTTTGCAAAAAACAAAAACAATGTTGTTGCGTTAGCCGAGGGTATTGATCAATTTGTTTTAGGTGGATATTGGAGTTTAAATGTAATGGCTAGTCCTGGTCAACCTTATGGTCAACTTTATGGATATGACTATCAAAGAGATCCTAATGGAAATGTAATTTTTGTAGATGGTTTACCTAAACAAGGAGCTTTAAAAGCACTTGGTAATACAACTCCTGATTATACAGCTGGTTTATTAAATGAATTTACATACAAAAACTTTAACATCAGCTTTTTGATCGATCAAAGAAAAGGAAGTGATTTGTACTCAATGACAACAACATGGGGTAGATATGCTGGAGCTATGGAAGAAACTCTTATTGGTCGTGAAGGTGGTATCGTAGGTGATGGAGTTATGTCTGACGGTAAAGGGGGTTATATCCCAAATACTGTAGTTGCAGATGCTGAAAAATTCAACAAAGCAGCTTACTCTAATAGTATAGCTTCTTCAAGTGTATTTGATGCAAGTTTTATCAAACTTCGTGAAGTTAAGATTGGGTATACTTTCCCAACAATTTCAAAACTATCAATTAAAGACCTAAATATTTCATTAGTTGGAAGAAATTTAGCTATTTTGAGCAGTTCTGTACCTCATGTTGATCCAGAAACTGCTTTTAGTTCAGGAAATGTTCAAGGTTTAGAATTTGGACAATTACCTTCTGCTAGAAGTATTGGATTTAGCCTTAGTTGCAAATTTTAATAATATAAATATAAATAATCATGAAAAGAAATAAAATATATTTAGGTGCAGCTACTTTTTTAATGCTATTAATTGTAAGCACGAGTTGTACTAAAGATTTTGAAGAAATAAATACTGATAATAATAGACTAAGTTTAGCTAAAGCGGCTCCAGACATGTTATTAACTAATGCTATCGAATCTATGACTAATAGAGTACATGAGATAGGATTAGGGCATGAAATTGGATCTTGTTGGGTGCAACACATGGCAAAAGTTCAGTATACTGACGAGGACAGATATATCCCAAGACTTACGACAATAAACAATACTTGGTCTAGTTTTTATGCGTCTTCTGGAATGGATATCAACTTGATATACCAATTAGGAGTAGAAAAAAAGAATAATTCTTACCAAGGTGTAGCTTTAATTATGAAAAGTTATATAGTTTCAGTACTTACTGATCAATTTGGAGATGTTCCTTATTCTGAAGCTTTTATGGGAAGTGACAAAGACGCTCCAGTATTATCTCCAAAATATGATACTCAAGAATCTATTTACAAAGCACTTCTTGCTAATTTAGAAAAAGCAAATACTTTATTGCAAGATGGGCACCAAATAGGTGGAGACATTTTATTTGAAGGTGATTTGATGAGATGGAGAAAATTTGCTAATTCATTACGTTTGCGTCTTTTATTGCGTCAGTCGGATAGAGTTAATCCTAAAGATGCAATGACTGAAATTTTTGGTAATGCTACAAAATTCCCTCTAATTGAGGATAATAGCGAAAATGTTGCGCTAAATTTTTTAGCTTCAGCACCAAACAACAATCCTCTTAACGAGAATAGAAAAACTAGAGATGATCATAGAGTAAGTAACACTATTGTTGATTTCTTATACACAGATGCACCAAGTCCAGACTACCGTGTTGTAGTTTACGCGGAACAAGCTGCAAACTCTAAAGACTGGGTTGGATTACCTAATGGAATGCAATCAGCTGATGCTGGTCTATATCTAGGAAACGGTTTAGCTGAAACTTCAAAAATTGGTAAGTATTTTACTGCAGCTACTGCTCCAGGAATGCTTATGAGCTATGCTGAATTATTATTCATCAAAGCAGAAGCTATCGCAAAAGGATATATTACTGGAGATGTGGAAGCAACTTATCATGATGCAATCAGAGCTTCATGGGATCAATTTAATGCAAATGGTGAATTTAAAGCAGCTTTAAGCCCATGGAAAAGCACATTTGTTGGTTGGGGTATGAGTGCAACAGAAGATATCTACGAATATGCTTGGCAAGATTTTGTAGATTATGGTGGTACTTATGACTATGTTCCTTCAAAAGGGTTAGAGCAAATTGCTACTCAAAAATGGGCTGCAATGTTTGATCAAGGTTTACAGGCTTCATTCGAATGGAGAAGAACTGGTTTCCCTAAATTAACTCCTGCAGTTGACGGTGATAATGGTGGTAAAATACCTGTACGTTTAATGTACCCTTCAGATGAAGCTACCCGAAATGGTGCTAACCTAAGTGCTGCAGTTAAAAACATGGGTGGAGACACTATGAACACAAGAGTTTGGTGGGATGTAGCTGCTAATAATTAATTAATTAAAAGAAAAATAAAATGAAAAAATCAATAATTTCTTTTGTTAGTCTTGTAATGGTTACGCTATTTTTCACCTCATGTGAAAATACAGCTGACGACTTCATGACTAGTAATGCAAAAACTGGTGGTCTAGTTTCTGCAACGAAATCTTTCCCTTATAAATTAGGTGGAACTACATCTTTTGATGTATCAATTTCAATTCCTAAAGGACCTGGGATAGTTTCAATTGATGTATATAAAACTTATACTGGAAAATCAAAAGTTTTAGATCAAACAATTAATGTTGGTTCTGCAAATGCTACAGGGGATGTTACTAAATCTATTACGTATACCTATGCAACTTTGAGTGCTGGCCTTCAAATGCCGGCAGATGAAGGACAACTTACAATTGGAGATTCATTTACAATTTCGTATGTATCAAAAATGGAAGATGGTCGTTCAGTTACTAATACTGGTACAACAAAAGTTTCTGTTGCAAACAAATATGCTGGAAATTATAAATGTGTTGGAACATTTACTCATCCAACTGCTGGTGTACGTGCGGTTAACGAAGATAAGTATCTAACTCCAATCTCTGCTTATGCTTGTTGGGCAAACGCAGGTGATTTAGGTTCGTCTGGCTATTTTGTAAGAATTGCGGTAGACCCACTTACAAATCTAGTAACTTGTTCAACTTGGTTAGATATCGAAATGGCCAATTATCCAGGTGAACAAAATTATTATGATCCACAAACTGGAAAATTCCACTTGAGTTATTTTTATGTCGGTGGTACCGGAAATAGAGTAATGAGAGAAGTTTTTACTCCAATAAAATAAAATTATAATTTTAAAAGGCTGTTTATTTAAACAGCCTTTTTTTTATAAATAATTACAATGAAGAAAATAATAGCTATTCTTTTTATCTCTATTGTTAGTAAAACACTATACGCACAATCCGAAGTAAAAGGTATTGATGATGTATTACTCAAAATTAGAATCAACAACAATATTAATGGAACAAAAAATGAAAATTATCAAAACATTGAAGGTAATCCTTACATGTTTGACAATTTTCAAGCCGGAACTGTAAAGTTAAAAAACGGTAATTCATTTGCCGGAATGCTGCAATATGACATCTATGCAGGTACTTTGTATTTTAAGAAAAATGACACCAATTACGCTATAGATTTACCTAATGAAATAGAGTATGTTAGTATCAATGAAAGTAAATTAATTTATTCTAATTATATACCTACCAAACCGGATAAAGAAACTACAGCTAGTACTTATTTTGAAGTAGTAATTGATGCCAAGTGCCAACTGCTAGCTAAAAAAAATGTATTTATAAAAGAAGGCGTTCAAGGTAATGGGATTGTATTGTCAACCCCTACAAGATTTAATAAAAAAAATGATACTTATTTTATTAAAATAGATGATAAGCCCGCAATTGAAATTAAAAACAGCCAAAGTCTGATTTCAATTTTTGAAAAATATTCCAATACCATAGCAACGTTTATTGATAAAGAAAATGTATCATATAAAAGAGTTGAAGATTTAAAAAAAATAGTTAATTATTACAATACTTTGTAATTAAACTATTTAAAGTATTCCAACCTTTTAGTAATACTATCACTTAAACCATCAGCCTTTGGCTGGTGGTTTTTTTTTGTATCTTTGCGCCATGGAAAAAGAAAATATAATATTCGGGATACGCGCCATTATTGAGGCCATACAAGCAGGAACTGCAGTTGACAAGGTCTTCATTCAAAAAGAAATTGCAGGCGAACTGATGAAGGATTTAATGAAAGTCATGAAACGTGCCAATATTAATTTCTCCTATGTTCCAGTAGAAAAATTAAACCGCTTAACTCCAAATAACCACCAAGGAGCTGTAGCAAGCATCTCTCCTATTGGTTTTATGGAATTGGAACATTTAGTGGAATCTACTATGGAGTCAGGCAAACAACCTCTTTTTTTAATTCTAGATCAAATCTCTGATGCACGTAATTTTGGAGCCATTATCAGAACTGCCGAATGTACAGGTGTTAATGGTATTATAGTTCAAAAAGCGGGTTCAGCACCTGTAAATGGTGATACGGTAAAAACATCCGCTGGCGCAGTATTTAATGTGCCAATATGTAAAGTAGAACACATTAAAGACGCTATCTTTTACCTTCAGGGTTCTGGAATCAAAACGGTAGCTGCTACAGAGAAAACGGAGCAAAACATTTACGATATTGCATTAAACGAACCGGTTGCCATTATCATGGGATCAGAAGATAGAGGAATCAACCCTTCTGTGTTGAAAATTGTAGATGAAAAAGCTAAATTACCCATGTTCGGAACCATTGGATCCTTAAATGTGTCAGTTGCTTGTGGTGCATTTCTTTACGAAGCGGTAAGACAAAGAAGTTAGTAATAAAATATTCAAATTTGTAATCCAAATATCCGAATCAACAAATCAACCAAATAATGGTAGCTCCTTTAGCAGAACGCATAAGACCGCAACAATTAGAAGACTATATTAGTCAACTACATCTTGTTGGACCAAATGGTTCGTTAACGCAACAAATTGCTAAAGGCATCATTCCTTCCTTGATTTTTTGGGGACCTCCAGGAACTGGTAAAACTACCTTAGCTCAAATTATTTCGCAAGAATCCAAGCGCCCTTTTTATACCTTAAGCGCCATTAATTCTGGAGTAAAAGACATTCGTGAAGTAATAGAAAAAGCCAAACAAAGTGGCGGCCTATTTACTTCTAAAAACCCTATTTTATTTATCGATGAAATTCATCGTTTTAGCAAATCACAGCAAGATTCTTTATTGGCTGCTGTAGAAAAAGGATGGATCACATTAATTGGCGCTACAACTGAAAATCCGAGTTTTGAAGTCATTCCGGCTCTTTTATCCCGATGTCAAGTCTATACTCTAAATCCATTTAATAAGGAAGATTTGGAAGCCTTGCTTTATAGAGCGATGCAAAAAGACGCTGACTTAAAAGAAAAAAATATAAATCTAACCGAAACAGAAGCGCTGCTGCGACTTTCTGGGGGAGATGGACGAAAACTATTAAATCTTTTTGAACTGGTCGTAAATGCTTCAAATGAAGACGAAATTATCATCACAAACAATCACGTGCTCGAATTGGTGCAACAAAATACCGTTTTGTATGATAAAACAGGCGAGCAACATTACGATATTGTTTCGGCTTTTATCAAATCCATCCGCGGAAGTGATCCAAACGGAGCTGTCTATTGGCTTGCCCGAATGATTGAAGGCGGAGAAGATGTAAAATTCATTGCAAGACGCATGCTGATTCTATCTAGCGAAGATATTGGCAATGCCAATCCAACAGCCTTTATTATGGCGAACAACACCTTTCAAGCAGTAGCTACCATTGGCTATCCTGAAAGCCGAATTATACTCAGTCAATGTGCGGTATATTTAGCCACTTCACCAAAAAGTAATGCATCGTATCAAGCCATAGGTAAAGCACAACAAATCGTTAAACAAACTGGAGATCTTTCCGTTCCAATTCATTTGCGCAACGCTCCTACCCCTTTAATGAAGGAGCTCGGATATGGCGAAGAATACAAATATTCGCATGATTATGCTAATAATTTTGCCGAACAAGAATTTTTACCCGAAGCAATTTCAGGCACATCGATCTACGAACCAGGAAATAATACAAGAGAAAATACTACTCGCGAATTCCTGAAAAACAGATGGAAAGACAAATACGGATACTAAAACTTTACCGCTACTTTTTCTGAAACCAACTTATCGCTTTCATAATACTCAAAAAACCATTGGTTGTCTTTTTGAATCAAAACTCCTTGACTATTTCCTTTAGAAGCAATAAACAAATCAGATCGAGAGGTAGTAAATAATTTATAGACCACTTTAGGGCTGGCATCCACTAACTGATAACCCGAAGCTGTAGCTTTAGCATAGAGTAAATTTGAAGTAGGTTTTTCAATGATAGTAGTAGGGATAGTTGTTACAACAGCTGGAGCAACTTCATTTTTTACTTCTACAACTGGACTAATAACTGAAGATTTTTCGTATTTATAATGCAAATTATTCACAGAGGCAAAAGCCTTGTTTAACGCATACGAATAGGCCGTCTCTGTATCCTTTTCTTTGGTATAACTTGTTTCCGATTTATAAATTAAATTTCCACTACAATCCTTTAGCTCTATGTGAAATTTAGTTGCTAAAAAGGCATTTTCTTTCACAATATCAAAATACAACAATTCACAACGGTCATTGTATTCTTTAGGAAGTATTTCATTAGCATAAAAAACAGTAAATCCAGCATTAATAAGATTCACTTTAGAAATGGTGCAAAGACGGTACTGATTGTTTTTCTGAATAAAATCAAATTTCAAAGGCACAATAACAGCTTTGTAACTATTAACATTTTGGGCAAAGCTAAATGATGTAAACAATACGAATACAAATACTAATTTTTTCATAATTATAAATAGTTTTTAAGTTCTAATAAATGGTTAATTTCTATAATCCCTTTTGGAGTAAGTGCTTTATTTGGATTGAAAAATAGCGCTTCAATTCCGAAACTCAAAGCGCCATGCACATCGGCTTCTATACAATCGCCAATCATGATACTATTTTCTTTTTGGGCCTGAGCCAAATTCAAAGCATGCTGAAAGATAAGTGGATTGGGTTTCTTCACCCCTGCCATTTCAGAATTGGTAATCGTTTTAAAATAGCTGTCAATTTTTGAATTGGTGATTTTTTTATACTGAACATTTGCAAATCCGTTAGTGATAATATGCAATTGATATTTTTCATTCAAATACTCTAAAATTTCAATAGCACCATCAAACAAATGATTATTCTCCGGTAAAAAAGTGATATAATCATCTGCCATTTGATTAATGGCTGCATCTGAAATAGAATAATTTAAAGCATCAAAGGAATCTTTGAGTCTTTTGTACCGCAATTCCTCGTGTGTAATTTTATCATATTGATACAACTTCCAACAGGCTTGATTGATAGGTGCATATTTTTCTATAAAATCAGCTATTGTTATTTTGGGATGATACTGTTTAAATATTGTACCAAAGGCCATTTCAGAATTTTTGTCAAAATCCCAAAGCGTATGATCCAAATCAAAAAAAACGTGCTGTATATTCTTGTTCTTCATTCGTATAATTACAAAATTCCTTGGTCTAAAAAACTAAAATAACTTGTTTCAGTTATAATTACATGGTCTAAAATAGCTATTTCTAAACTCTCTCCAGCTCGTTTTAGTTTTTGGGTAATTTGTTTATCAGCCTCGCTAGGCTTTAAACTTCCAGAAGGGTGATTGTGACACAAAACAATGGAAGTTGCTCCGTATTCTAATGCCAATTTATAAACTAATCTTACATCCACCACCGTCCCTGTAATACCTCCTTTACTTAATTGTGTTTTTGAAATCACCTTGTTGGAATTATTCAAATACACAATCCAAAATTCTTCGTGTGGCAATTCTCCAATAATGGGCTGCATTAACTCAAAAATAACTTTACTAGAATTAATTTTTACCAACTCGACGGCCTCTTCTACTCTTCGTCTTCTTCCTAGTTCCAGTGCCGCAACAATACTTATTGCTTTGGCCTCTCCTATTCCTTTGAATTGCATTAGTTGTGCCAAATTCTGTTTGCCTAAAGCATTCAAATTATTTGTAACACTAGATAAAATTCGTTTACTTAGATCGACTGCTGATTCATTTCGGCTACCAGAACCAATTAAAATAGCAATTAATTCAGCATCACTTAAAGCATTTTTGCCTTTAAGCATCCATTTCTCCCGAGGTTTATCATCTTCGGACCAACTACTAATGGGAAAGGGGGCGTTTTCCATGGGTAATTCATTTGGGGTTATCTTATTCTATTAATTGTTTTACTTCATCAAAATTTAAACCTCCGTAATTTCCAGAACTCATTAATAACAAAGCGGAATTATCTAAATTTCGATTGAATAAATACTGTTTGAATTCGGCTGGATTAGTATAAATAATCAGATCTTCTCTATTGAAGGCTTTGGCAATTTGCTCATAGGTCACTTCTTCTAATTGTTTGATTTTTACCGCATCTGGAGAATAAAAAACTACCGCTTCATCCGCATGTTCTAAAGCACCTTCGTACTCTTTTAAAAACTCAGCATTCAAACTACTATAGGTATGCAACTCCAAACAAGCGACTAAAGTACGATTCGGATATTGTTCCTTCACCGCTTTGGTTGTAGCGGCTACCTTACTTGGCGAATGCGCAAAATCCTTATATGCGACTCTGCCTTTTCCTTCTGCAATTTTTTCCAAACGTTTTGAAGCGCCTTTGAAACTCGCTATAGCTTCATAAAAATCGGCCTCATCAACACCCATATTTTGACAAATCCATTTGGCTCCAGCCAAATTGTTCAAATTATGAGCCCCAAAAACTTCAATTGGCATTGGTCCTTCAGGAGTTTCTAAAAGTGTTACACCATCACTAACCGTATAAGCGGGTGTGCTATAAGGTAGTTTACGAATTGGATTTGTAGCCGCTTCTGATACACGTTTCACCTCAGCATCGTCTTCATTGTATACAAGAATTCCGCCATTCGTAATTTTATCAATAAAAATTTCAAATTGCTCTACATAGTTATCATAGGTTGGAAACACATTAATATGATCCCACGCAATCCCAGAAATCAAAGCAATATTAGGCTGATACAAATGGAACTTCGGACGTCTATCAATTGGTGACGACAAATATTCGTCGCCTTCCAAAACCATAAAATCATTTTCTTCTGTAAGGTGCACCATGGTATCAAATCCTTCCAGTTGGGCTCCTACCATATAATCTACGGCAATGTTGTGGTAATGCATAACATGCAAAATCATTGACGTAATCGTAGTTTTTCCGTGGGAACCACCAATAACTACTCGGGTTTTATTTTTAGATTGTTCGTATAAAAATTCAGGATACGAATAAATTTTCAAACCTAATTCTTGTGCTTTCAATAATTCAGGATTGTCTGCCTTAGCATGCATTCCTAATATCACTGCTTCGATATCAGCAGTTATTTTTTCTGGAAACCAACCCATTTCAGCAGGTAAAATTCCTTTCTTTTCTAATCGGGATTTGGAAGGTTCAAATATAGCATCGTCACTTCCTGTAACTTGATATCCTTTGTTATGTAAGGCTAAGGCTAAATTGTGCATCGCACTTCCGCCAATGGCAATAAAATGTGTTCTCATTCTTTTAGTTTATGAGTTTAAAGGGCTATGTATTCATACGTTAAAAAAAAACCTATAAACTCTTAACCTTTTAAACTATTTTTCAAATTGTTCTTTTAACTGTTGGGCTTTTTCTGAATTTTTCATTTTGTAAGTATACAAATTGTATAATTTTTGAAAAGCTACTTTTGAATTATTTATTTCCAAAGCTTTGAGATAATTTATCTCCGCTTTTTTATTTCGACCAAAATATTCTTCGATATATCCTTTGGACAAATATCCTTCAAAAGGTGATAGTCGCATTAATTCATTTGAATACGCCACTGCTTTTATTTCGCTACCGCCAATAATTCCGGGCAATTCTAGATACAGCATCACTAATGCCCAACGTGATTCTTTATGTTTCGAGTCTAAAGCAACAGCCTTTTCAAAGGAGGCTTTAATTTCATCAATCATTCCTAATGCTTTGAACTTATTAACTGTTTTTGCTTTCATTCCTAAAGCGCCACCGTATTTATAATAATACTCCGCATTATTAGGTTGCAATTGCTTAATTTTCTTGTAATACACAATTGCCTTGTCCCAATTTTTATTTTGACCTGCAATATCTCCTAAAAATTCTAGAGACTTGATGTGAGATGGGTTTTCTTTAAGTACATTTTCAAAAGCAATACGAGCTTGTTCTGTTTTTCCAGACCCCATAAGCTGTATGCCTTTTTCAAAATTAGTTTGAGACAAAAGCATAGTTGGAATAAATAATAAAAGAAATACCACTCGATTCATATTTCAAAAATAAGGAAATTAATACTTCTATTTCACTCAAATCAAAAAGGTTTTTTATAAAAAAATCCGTTTCATCAGAAACGGATTCGTATTTTAAATAAAAAGGAAAATTAGTCATTCAACATGGCCCACAATTTATCTTTTAATTCAGTTAAACCTTGTTGTGCAACCGAAGAAATAAACATATAAGGAATGTCCTTAAATGCCACATCTAATTCTGTTTTTAATTCGGCTTTTAACTCTTCATCCAACATGTCAATTTTTGAAATGACTAAAAGCCTTTCTTTGTCTAACATCTCCGGATTGTATTTGGTTAATTCGTTGACCAAAATATCGTATTCGGCTTTAATGTCTGGCGTATCTACAGGTACTAAAAACAATAAGGTAGAATTACGTTCGATATGACGTAAAAAATAATGTCCTAATCCCTTTCCTTCAGCAGCGCCTTCAATAATTCCTGGAATATCTGCAATAACAAACGATTGAAAATCGCGATAGGCAACAATTCCTAGATTTGGTTTTAAAGTTGTAAATGGATAATCGGCAATTTTTGGCTTAGCCGAAGTCAAAACAGATAAAAGAGTCGATTTTCCTGCATTTGGAAAGCCTACTAAACCTACATCAGCTAAGACTTTCAATTCTAAAATCACATCCATTTCTACTCCTAGCAATCCAGGTTGGGCATAGCGTGGTGTTTGATTCGTAGAACTTCTAAAGTGCCAGTTCCCTAGCCCTCCTTTTCCACCTTGAGCCAAGATACGTTTTTCTCCATCTTCGGTAATTTCAAATAATACTTCTCCGGTTTCTTTGTCTTTAACGACTGTTCCAAGAGGTACTTCAATGTATTTGTCATCACCATCTGCACCAGTACTTCGGTCACCTCCACCATCTCCACCATGACCGGCTTTGACGTGACGTGCAAATTTTAAGTGAAATAAAGTCCAAAGTCCTTTATTTCCAACTAAATAAACGTGCCCTCCACGACCACCATCTCCACCATCTGGACCCCCTTTTTCAATAAATTTTTCTCTATGTAAATGCGTAGAACCTTTTCCTCCTTTACCGGAAGAAACAAATATTTTAACGTAATCAACGAAGTTACCTTCTGTCATTGTTCTTTATTTTATAAATCTTTTAATGTGGTAATTAATACTTTATCAATCTTCACACCATCCATTTTTTGAGCTTCAAACTCTAATTTATTCCAAATCAACTTATCGCCTTCTTTAGGAATAGCTCCTAATTCGGTAATTATAAATCCGCTTACGGTAGTCACTTCATAATCTGTGGTCAACTCATCCATATCAAAGTACGTCAAGAAATCGTGTAATGAATATTGTCCATCCACTAACCATGACCCATCTTCATTGGCGATCAATTTGTATTCATCGTCGTCGAAATCTGCAGCGTCACCAACCAAAGCTTCCAAGATATCATTCAAGGTAATTATTCCTTGGAAAACCCCGTATTCATCAGTAATAAAAGCATAATGAACTTTAGTTTTCTTGAAATTTTCTAAGGCTTTGTATGCTGAAGTGTGTTCGATAAAATAGGAAGGCTCTTTAGCAATAGAGCGCAAATTAAAATTGCCTTTTTCAAAATTGGCAAACAAATCCTTTAAAAATACGACACCCACAACCTCATCTAAATTCTCTTCACAAACCGGATAAACCGAATGTAATTCGTCTAATACTTTCGATTTAATTTCTTCTAAAGTATCATCCATTGAAAGATAGATCATTGAGCTACGATGTGTCATCAAAGAATTGACTTTTCGATCACCAATATGAAACACGCGCTCCACAATGTCTTGTTCAATTTCTTGCACCTCTCCTACCTCAGTACCTTCTTTAATAATAGCCTTAATTTCTTCCTCGGTTACCTTACCGTCAGCTGTCGGTTTGATTTGAAGTATTTTTAATAAAAATTCTGTTGAAGTAGTTAGCAACCAAATAAATGGTGCCGTAATTATTGAAATTATTTTCATTGGCATTGCCATTGCTTTGGCAATTGATTCTGGATGATTTAACCCGATGCGCTTAGGCAATAATTCGCCTAAAACCAAAGAGAAAAAAGTCAACACCACAACTACAATACCAACTGCAACCGAATGGGCATAAGGTGTAATTACCTCGAATCCACTGACAAAATATTCAACATCTTCGGTAATTTTATCACCACTATAAATACCGGTCAAGATTCCAATAAGGGTTATTCCTATTTGGACTGCCGAAAGAAATTTGTTGGGCGAATTGGCCAAATCTAATGCAGTCTTAGCACTCTTATTTCCTTTTTTGGCAGCCGTTTCTAATCGGCTCTTTCGCGAAGAAATCAATGCGATTTCCGACATTGAGAAAACGCCATTCAATAGAATTAAGAAAAATATAATGAGTAGTTCCAATGGTATGTTTTTAAAAGTTTAAAATCAGAGGTAAAGAAAGTCGAATAGCGAGTCTTGCTTTAATCCATGGTTCCAAACATTTTTTTGTTAGTATTATAAATTATCGATTACAGCACTTAATCGTTCTGTAATTTCTGCGATAGAACCAATTCCATCAACAGCATAAAACTTCCCTTGCTCTTTGTAATACCCCATTAAAGGAGCTGTTTTTTCATTGTATTCTTGGTAACGATTTCTGATTTTATCTTCATCTTGATCGTCAGGTCTTCCAGAAGTCTTCCCTCTTTCTAATAAACGTTGTACCAAGATTTCATCATCTGCTTCCAAAGCTACAGTGGCAGTAATTTGTTCTCCTTTTGATTCTAAAAAACGATCCAAAGCCCCAGCTTGTGCAATTGTTCTTGGAAAACCATCAAATAAAAAACCTGCTGAATCCGGATTAGCATCTACCTCAGATTGCAACATTTGGATTGTCACTTCATCAGGAACTAAATCGCCTTTGTCCATGTAGGTTTTGGCTAATTTCCCTAATTCAGTTTCATTTTTGATATTGAATCTAAATATATCTCCTGTTGAAAGGTGAGTTAAATTGTATTTCCCTTTTAAAAATTCGGCTTGCGTTCCTTTTCCTGCACCTGGTTTCCCAAATAAAACAATATTAATCATTTTCTAAATCTATTTTTGTGTGTTGTAAATATGGTTATTAATTAGTCTTTCAATTGATATACTTCGGGTAAATTACGACCTAAACCATCGTAATCCAATCCATAACCAACGATAAATTTATTCGGAATTCGAATTCCTACATAATCTATTGGTAAGTCGTGCTGATAGGCTTCTGGTTTGAAAAATAAGGTCGCGATCTTAAATTCTTTCACATTTTCTTTTTCGAATAAAGCTTTCAAAGCCACTAAAGTGTTGCCGGTGTCTACAATATCCTCAATCACAATTACTGATCTTCCCGTCAAGTCTTGATTCAAACCCAACAATTGCTTTACCTCTTCCGTAGAAGAAGTGCCTTCGTAAGAAGCCATTTTGATAAAACTCACTTCACATGGTGATGAATAGCGTTTCAATAAATCAGAAACTACCATAAAAGCACCGTTCAAAACTCCAATAAAAACAGGTATTTCATTCGAATAATCAGCTGATATTTTTGTAACCAATTTGGCGATCGCAAGATCGATTTCTTTAGCAGAAATAAATGGTACAAATTGCTTATCGTGAAGTTGAATCATTATTTAATTTTAAAAATAAAGAGCAAATATACTGAATTCCGATTGGACAATCTATAAAAGACGGGGAATTTGTAGTTTTAAAATGACGAATTATGCATTATCAATTGTTAATTATCAACGGACTAAGTATCTTTGCACACCTAGGTAACAAAAGCCCAGCAATTGAAGTAATAGAGAAAACAAATGAATTATTTTTCTTCTGATTTTAAATTAGGAATTTTAGGTGGTGGTCAATTGGGCAAAATGCTTTTATTTGATACTCGTAAATTTGATATTCAAACCTACGTTTTGGACCCAAGCGACGAAGCTCCTAGCAAAATAGCCTGCAATCATTTCTTTCAAGGTGATTTAATGGATTTTGATACCGTATATAATTTCGGAAAGAAAGTAAATGTTTTAACTTTCGAAATTGAATTGGTTAACCTGGACGCCCTAGTACAATTAGAAGAAGAGGGATTGCCTGTTTACCCTTCGCCAAAAACTTTGAAACTAATTCAAAACAAAGGCATTCAAAAAGATTTTTATATCCAACATAACATTCCTACTGCAGCTTACAACCGTTTTGACACAACAGCCTTACTAAAAACCGCTGTTGAAAATAACGAAATCCGTTTGCCTTTTGTATGGAAGTGTACCGAATTTGGTTACGATGGAAACGGCGTAAAAGTGGTTCGAAAAGCAACTGACTTAGACGAATTACCCAATGTAGAATGCATTGCAGAAGCAATGATTCCGTTTAAAAATGAATTGGCCGTTATTGTGTGTCGCAATCCTTCGGGCGAAATTAAAACGTATCCTGTGGTAGAAATGGAATTTCATCCTGAAGCCAATCAGGTGGAATATGTGATTTGTCCTGCTCGAATTGACGAGGAGGTAGCCAAAAAAGCAAGAGCCATCGCATTGAATGTTTCACAACAATTCCATCATGTGGGATTATTAGCTGTAGAAATGTTCCAAACAGAAGACGACGAAATTTTAGTCAACGAAGTAGCGCCAAGACCGCATAACTCAGGACATTATTCTATTGAAGCCAGTTACACTTCGCAATTTGAAAATCATTTGAGAGCTATATTGGATTTACCTTTAGGTAACACCGATAGCAAAGTAGCCGGAATTATGGTGAATTTGGTAGGCTCAGAAGGGCATTCAGGACCAGTAGTTTACGAAAATATTGAAAAAATATTAGACTGGAATGGGGTTACGCCTCATATTTACGGAAAAAAACAAACCCGTCCTTTCAGGAAAATGGGACACGTTACTATTGTAAATGAGGACGTGAACGAGGCACGAAAAATTGCCGAACAAGTAAAAAATACGATTAGAGTAATAAGTTAATTAAAAGATTGAAAAATAAAAGATTGAAAAATAGATACATTTTGTGATGTGACATTTAATACCTCTTTAAATTCTTAAATCTTTAAATCTTTAAATAAAAATGAGTACAGTAGCCATCATCATGGGAAGCATTTCGGATATGCCAGTAATGCAAGACGCCATCGACATTTTAAAAGAATTTGGAATCGAAACCGAAGTGGACATTGTTTCGGCTCACCGAACTCCTGAAAAATTATTTGATTTCAGCACAAAAGCGCACGAAAGAGGGATTTCAGTAATTATAGCAGGTGCTGGCGGTGCCGCACATTTACCAGGAATGGTAGCGTCTATGAGTCCGCTTCCTGTAATTGGCGTTCCAGTGAAGTCAAGTAATTCAATTGATGGTTGGGATTCGGTTTTATCTATTTTACAAATGCCGGGCGGAGTTCCAGTAGCCACAGTAGCTTTGAACGGAGCTAAAAACGCAGGAATTTTAGCAGCTCAAATCATCGGAAGTGCTGATGCAGCTATTTTAAACCGAATCATTGCATACAAACAAAATCTAAAAGAAGCGGTCATCAAAGCCTCTGAAGGATTGAAAAAATAAATTATAAATCATCTGCAAGGGATTAAGAAAAATTAAGAAATATCAACAGTTCTTAACTATTCTTAATCCCTTACTTATTTAATAAAACAATTGTAAAATGACTATTTTAACCTCAACTTACAATACCGCATACCAGTCGGCGCCATTTTCTCAAATTCAAATGAGCGATTACCAACCTGCTTTTGAAACTACCCTAGCCGCTGCGCGTGCCGAAATTGACACGATTACAAATAATCCAGAACAACCTACTTTTGAAAATACCATCGAAGCTTTGGATTTTTCAGGGCAAACTCTAGATCGTTTATCGTCGATTTTTTTCAATTTAAATTCGGCTGAAACTTCTGACGAAATGCAGAAAATTGCTCAAGAAGTATCGCCTTTACTTACTGCTTTTAGTAATGATGTTTCTTTAAACGAAGGCTTGTTTCAAAGAGTTAAATCAGTATACGATCAAAAAGACAAATTGACGTTAACCCCAGAGCAAGCTACATTATTAGATAAAAAATATAAAAGTTTTGCTCGCAACGGCGCCTTACTTCCTGAGGATAAAAAAGCACGCTTACGCGAAATTGACACTCAATTAGCCAAACTAAAATTAACCTTTGGCGAAAATGTGTTGGCAGAAACGAATAATTATGAATTGCACATAACTAACGTAGCCGACTTAAAAGGTTTGCCGGAAGGCGCCATTGAAATGGCTCGTTCTTTGGCCGAATCTAAAGAGAAAGAAGGATGGATTTTTACTCTAGACTTTCCAAGTTATTTGCCCTTTGTTACCTATGCGGATAATCGTGAGTTGAGAAAAGAAATTAGTATTGCAGCAGGTAAAAAAGCGTTTCAAAATAACGAATTTGACAATCAAGAAATTACCTTACAAATTGCCAAACTGCGTTACGAAAGGGCTAATCTATTAGGATACGAAACCCATGCACACTTTGTTTTAGAAGAGCGTATGGCGCAACATCCTGATCAGGTTAAAACATTTTTAAATGATTTGTTGGCCAAAGCCAAACCGGCTGCCGAAAAAGAGTTGGCTCAATTAACTGCTTTCGCGAAAGAACTAGACGGAATTGAGCAATTAGAAAAATGGGACGGTCCCTATTATTCAGAAAAATTGAAACAAAAACTATTCAGTTTAGATGACGAAATTTTAAAGCCGTATTTCCAATTGGAAAATGTATTACAAGGTGCGTTTACAATTGCCCATAAATTATTTGGATTGACATTCAAAGAAATTAACACCATTGAAAAATACCACGCTGACGTGCAAACCTTTGAAGTTGTCGATGACAAAAACGAATTAGTAGCACTCTTCTATGCCGATTTTTTTCCAAGAAAAGGGAAACGCAATGGCGCTTGGATGACTTCATTCAAACCGCAATACATCCAAAATGGTGTGAACGAAAGACCGCATATTTCTAATGTGTGTAATTTTACACCACCTACTCCAACCAAACCTTCGCTATTAACTTTTAATGAAGTGACCACTTTGTTTCATGAGTTTGGACACGGTTTACATGGCATGTTAGCCAATACAACTTATCCAAGTTTATCGGGTACCTCTGTGTTTTGGGATTTTGTTGAATTGCCTTCGCAAATGATGGAAAACTGGTGTTACGAACCGGAAGCTTTGGCCTTGTTTGCCAAACATTATGAAACAGGAGAAATCATTCCGCAGGAATACGTAGAAAAAATTAAAGAAAGTGCAAGTTTCTTAGAAGGAATGGCTACTTTACGCCAATTGAGTTTTGGCCTATTAGACATGGCGTTTCACAGTAATGATCCAACGGATATTAAAGATATCAAAGCGTTTGAAAAAGCCGCTTTTGAAGGCACCAATCTGTATCCTGATGTGGCAGAGAATTGTATGAGTGTTTCGTTCTCTCATATTTTCCAAGGAGGCTATTCGTCGGGCTATTACAGTTACAAATGGGCCGAAGTATTGGATGCTGATGCCTTTGCTTATTTCCAAGAAAAAGGGATTTTCAACACAGAAGTCGCTACAAAATTCAAAGACAATATCTTGTCCAAAGGAGGTACGGAGCACCCAATGAAATTGTACAAACGTTTCAGAGGACAAGAACCAAAACCAGAGGCGTTGTTGAAACGAGCAGGTTTGATTTAAATTGTTGCTAAAGCGTTAGGGATTGAGGCGGCATCCTCGAAGTGCAACGTAGAGATACAGCCGAAAGCCCGACCCTGTCATTGCGATGCACGAAGCAAACAGGAAACGCCCAAAAACTAGACTTTCAAAATATTTTTTAATAGATTGATTTGATTTTTGGTGCGATTTAGATTTTGTTCCGGATAGCTGCATTGGTAATACACATCCCCATTCAAATAATCAGTTAAGAAACGTAAGGCCTGAATATAAACGATAACCTGCGGCGCATAGGATAAGTTTTCCAATTCGACTTTGGTTAAAAAAGTACGTGTTTCAGACAAAAACCCATCTGTTAAAGCGCGATATAAGTCAGCATCAAATACTCCTTCAGGATCGGGATCGTCTTCAGGTTTTGTATTGGTATAGGAACGAATCATATCGCCGTAATCGTATAAAATAGTACCCAGCATTAAGGTATCCCAATCGATAATCGCTTTGGGTTGATGGGTCACAGAATCAAAAAGCACATTACTGATTTTTGGATCGGCATGAATGAGACGAAATGGCAACTCTTTTTGTTCCTGAAGTTGTATCCATTTTTGAGGTAAGTCTAGGTGATTTACCATCCATTGTATTGGTTCATCAGCCTCGGTTAGACGAGAAGAATCGGCTGAATGCAATGCAAGTTGAAAAGCATCAAGTCTGCTTTTTGTATCCAAAAAATGGGGTAAAACTGCTTGGATTTGGCTGAGTTCAATTCCGTTTAAAAAAGTATGGAAGTGGCCAAAAAAAGCCCCAACAGCAAATGCCTGTTCCGGATTTTGAACTACATTGATGGTGTAACTATTTCCAATTTGTTTAAAAATTCTCCAGGTACCACTATCGTAAACCATTTCAGTTTCCCCTTCAAGGGTGTGGCATAATTCCAAAACAGGATGGGGATACTTTTTTGATTTTAAATAGTTACTTACTGCAGTAATATTGACTTGAATCGATTTTGGATTTTGAAAAATATTCGTGTTGATTTGTTGCAGAATATAGTTTTTACACTGTTGTTCATCTTGAATTTGGACTCTAAAAGTAGTATTGATTAATCCTCCTACTATCGGTTCAATTGTCACCTCATTTGCATGAGGAAAAAAAGCCTGTATAATTTGGAATTGGTTTTTCATTATTCCCATAAATTACTAGGATATAAATGTTTCTCGACACAATCTGAAATAAATTCAACCAATTGCTCTTTGTCTTCGGGATAGGTAATTCCATGCCAACGATCTGCAGTATGTAAAACTTTTACTTTGACACTTTTAGAGTCGATCAGATGTTGCACTTCGGTAGGGATATATATTTCTGAAGTAGGCTCAGGAACTGATTGTAAAAAAGCACAAAAAGCCTTCTCTAAATCTTCAAAAACAGTTGGATGAAAGCACCATAAATTCATTGAAACTAAAGCATCCGAAGTTATAATTTCTTTTTCTCCTTTTTCTATAAATACAATATCCTTTCCTTCTCGAGCAATTTTGGTGCGTTCGATTACCTGCTGTAAGTACCCTTCATTTGACAGTGTACAAATTCCTCTTGATACAGCTCCATTTTCGCTTAAAGTAGCCGATACTGGATATGCGACCATGGCAAATTGATTTTGTTGAATGTGACCTTTTGTTATATACTCCCCCATTTCAATAAAAGCTTGCTTTCCGTAATAATCATCGGCATTAATTACTACAAAAGGTTCCTGAATAGTTTCTTTGGCGCACAAAATGGCATGCGCGGTACCCCAAGGTTTTTGTCTTTCTTGCAACAAATAACCATATTCGTTTGGAATCAACTTGTCAATAGTTTGAGATACTAGATGAAGTTCGAACTTTTTTCGAATTGCAATATCAGTAAGTCGAGCTAGATAGGATACTGGAAGATGTGAATTAATTATAATGACGATTTTGGTAAAACCGGCTGCTAAAGCGTCATATATAGAAAATTCCAAAACGGTTGAACCATCAGAAGTGATGCCGTCTACTTGCTTCAATCCTTTGTAGCGACTCCCTAATCCACCTGCCATAATAAGCAGTGTTTTTGGCGAACTAAAATGCTCCATCAAATCCAAATACTGGTTTTCTTGTTTGCCAAGCACCTCTCGTAAAATCAGGAATATCGACTACCTGTCCGTTCTTTTTGATTGATTTTTCACTCAAAGGTGTAATCGAATACCAAGTGGCTAAATCGTATACATCCAATGGAAATTCAATATTGCGTTTGATACATTCTATAAACGAATTGTCTACAAAGAAATCCATGCCACCATGGCCAGAATTTTCGGCATCTTTAGCATAGCGTTGCCAAAGTGGATGATCGTATTCTTGCAACCATTTTTCGGTATTGTCCCAACGATGCGAATGTTTCATTAATTTTTCGAAATAAATAAAACCTTGATTATTGTCGCCCCAGCCAAAGTCTTGCCAAATTCCATCGGTTCCTTGCACTCTAAATCCTAAATTATACGGGCGCTGCAAAGAAGTGTCGTGTGTCAATAAAATGGTTTCTCCATTGGCACACTGAATTTGGGTAGTTACAACATCGCCTTGTTGGAATTTTACTTTGGCATTAGGATGGTCTTTGCCTCCTTTTGGGTGTTCTTCGATGTACTTTGTCAACCCTCTTGATTTGGATGAAAAAGAGGAAAGACGCAACAATCGATTCCCTCTATTAATATCAAACATTACCGCAACTGGACCCAAGCCATGCGTTGGATACAATTCGCCGTTTCTGTTTACATAATGATTCGTTCTCCATTTGGCTTCGCTAAATCCTTTGGCTCCGAATTCAACTCCCGAATTATAAGCCGTTTGGCCGTCGTTAAACAACACCCCTCTTAAATCATGTTCGTAACCTCCTTGACCATGAATCAACTCGCCAAACATTCCTTTTCGTACCATGTTAAGAATTGCCATTACATCACGACGGTAACATACATTTTCCATCATCATGATAGGAACTTTGGTTTCTTCGTAGGCTTTTACATAGTCCCAACAATCCTCTAAAGTCATAGCGCCACAAACTTCCATGCCCACTATTTTTTTGGCATACATGGCTTCTACCCCTTGTATTTTATGCCATTCCCAAGGTGAAGCAATAATCACAGCATCAATAGTTGGATCTTTAAGTAAGTTTCTAAAATCGTAATCTCCATTAGCATATTCCTGGGCAGGTTGTCTATTAAATTTAGCCATTAACTTTTGTCCCATAGCTAACATTCTTGGATCTGGATCTGCAAAAGCAACGACCTCTACATCGTCTCTTTTGAGCATTTCTTCCAGATGCGCTTGACCTCGATAGCCCATGGCAATGAATCCTAAACGAACTTTTTTATCTGATTGAAAATTAGCATTATAGGAGAAAAGTGAATTGGGTAAAATTAATGCACCAAAACCGGCAGCAGCAGTGGTTGAAAGAAAATTTCTTCGGGTTACATTCGGATTCATAAATAGCTATTTTAAGCTAATTTAATAAAATTCTGTTTTGTAGCTTTATAATTAGCAAAAAAGCAAAACTAGTACCCAAAAAATAGGTAAACTTTCCACCCAAAACGAAGTATAATACCAACTCCTTTTTTCATTAGAAAAATAAATTGCAATGAGTGAAGACAAAGAAGCAAATGCATAGAAATAAAAATTGTTTGGTAAAAATACAGAGACAGTCAAAAACAAACCTACCAACCCATATCCTATTTGTTTGGTTCTTACAATTCCGAAACAATGTGGCAATGTTTTCATTGCTACTACATCTTTTGAACTGTCCAAAATTTCAAACGGAATCATCACAATTGACAACAATAAAAATCGTTGGACAAATAACCCAATAACATCTACCTCACTCTTGAGCGGAATAAACAAAGTAACAAAACTCACCACAAAACTGACATAAAATGGTTTTAACCAACCTATTTTTCGAATGAATGGATACCAAATTACCAAGCCAAAAGCGATTAATAAATATAATTGCACAGCAGTGTCTTGTTGCAAAAAAAACCACAAAAATCCTAGGACCGAAAAAAGGGTGACGCCAAGTATTCCAATATACTGGATACGAAAAAATTGAAGAGTTAAAAACCATTCAAAATATTTCAAAAAATTATAACCCACAATGGTTCCAAACAAAACCAAAAAAGAATAACTATTCCATTGTTGAACACTAAGTTGAACTAAACAAAATACTGCAATCCCTACATGTGTAGAAGACCGAATATAAAAATTGACTATTTTCCTAAAAGTAAGCATCTTGCAAAACTAACAAATCTGTTAATAAGACCTGATTTTGGTTAACAAATTCTCAAAATATTACCATTTGTTGAACAATAAAATACAAGTTTAATAATTACTTTTGTACGCAAATTATTTGGTTTTAGACCAAGCCCAATTTGAAACACAACTATAATTTACTTTTTATTCTAAATAAATGAAAACAGACGCATTTGCTTTACGCCATATAGGCCCAAGAGAAAGTGACCTTCAGCACCTTTTTAAAACAATCGGAGTTGACTCACTAGACCAATTAATTGCTGAAACAATTCCTGCTGACATTCGTCTAAAAAAAGATTTGGAGCTTGATGCACCAATGACCGAATTCGAATACTTAAGTCACATTCAAGAATTGGGAAGCAAAAACAAAGTGTTCAAATCCTATATTGGTTTAGGGTATCACCCTGCAGCTATTCCAGCTGTAATTCAGAGAAATATTTTTGAAAATCCAGGTTGGTATACTGCCTACACCCCTTACCAAGCAGAGATTGCACAAGGTCGTCTGGAAGCGATTTTAAACTACCAAACCACGATTATTGAATTGACAGGAATGGAGATTGCCAATGCTTCATTACTAGATGAAGGTACTGCGGCGGCTGAAGCAATGGCATTGTTATTTGACGTGCGTTCTCGTGACCAAAAGAAAAACAATATCAATAAACTTTTCGTTTCTGAAGAAATATTACCTCAAACTTTATCGGTTTTAGAAACACGTGCGACTCCAAAAGGAATAGAATTAGTAGTTGGTAACCATGAAACCTTTGATTTTTCATCGGATTTCTTTGCTGCTATTTTACAATACCCAGGTAAGTTTGGACAAGTAAATGATTATGCTAGTTTTATCACCAAAGCACATGCTAACGAAATAAAAGTAGCCGTAGCGGCCGATCTTTTATCTTTAGCCAAATTAACTCCTCCAGGTGAAATGGGCGCAGATGTAGTAGTGGGGACTTCACAACGTTTTGGTATTCCAATGGGTTATGGTGGACCGCATGCTGCATTTTTTGCAACCAAAGAAGAACACAAACGTTCTATGCCAGGAAGAATCATTGGTGTAACAATTGATGCGAATGGCAACCGCGCTTTGCGAATGGCTTTAGGTACTCGTGAGCAACATATCAAACGTGAAAAAGCAACTTCAAATATTTGTACAGCTCAAGTATTATTGGCTGTTATGGCTGGAATGTATGCCGTTTTTCACGGACCAAAAGGTTTGAAATATATTGCCAATAAAGTACATGCTTCGGCGGTGACCTTAGCGGATGCCTTGAATCAATTAGGGGTTTACCAAACCAATTCTGCTTTCTTTGACACCCTTTTAGTAAAAGCGGATGCTGTAAAAGTGAAAGCCGTAGCAGAGAAAAACGAAATAAACTTCTTTTATGTAGATAACGAAACCATTTCGATTGCATTGAACGAAACGACTTCGTTGACCGACTTGAATCAAATTGTTGCCGTTTTTGCGGAAGCATTAGGAAAACCAAATGTGACAATCGATCAATTGGCAAATGAAACAATGGTTCCTAAAAATTTAGAAAGAACCTCAACTTTCTTACAACACGATGTATTCAACAACCATCATTCTGAAAGTCAGTTGATGCGATATATTAAAAAATTAGAACGTAAAGATTTGTCGTTAAATCACTCGATGATTTCTTTGGGTTCTTGCACCATGAAATTGAATGCTGCAGCCGAAATGTTGCCATTATCTATAGCCAATTGGAACAGCATCCACCCGTTTGCACCAATTGAACAAGCGGAAGGATACCAAATCATGTTGAAAAAATTAGAACAACAATTGAATGTAGTAACTGGTTTTGCAGGTACTACTTTACAACCTAATTCGGGAGCACAAGGAGAATATGCTGGTTTAATGACCATCAGAGCCTATCATTTATCGAGAGGCGACCACCACAGAAATGTGTGTTTAATTCCTTCTTCGGCACACGGAACCAATCCGGCTTCGGCAGCGATGGCAGGAATGGAAATCATTGTAACTAAAACAACTCCGGAAGGAAATATTGACGTTGAAGATTTACGTGCGAGAGCTATTGAATACAAAGACCGTTTATCTGCTTTGATGGTAACTTATCCTTCTACACATGGTGTTTTTGAAAGTTCTATTATTGAAATCACTGACTTGATTCACGAAAACGGTGGTTTAGTCTATATGGATGGTGCCAATATGAATGCGCAAGTGGGATTAACAAATCCTGCAACTATTGGCGCTGACGTTTGTCACTTGAACTTACACAAAACCTTCGCTATTCCTCACGGAGGAGGTGGACCGGGTGTTGGACCAATTTGTGTCAACGAAAAACTTGTTCCATTTTTACCTACCAATCCAATTATTCCAACCGGTGGTGATCAAGCCATTTCAGCCATCTCGGCTGCACCTTTTGGATCGGCTTTAGTATGTTTAATTTCATATGGTTACATTTCGATGTTAGGATCAGAAGGCCTAACCAATGCTACAAAATATGCGATTTTAAATGCCAATTATATGAAAGTGCGTTTGGAAGACCACTACCCTGTTTTATATTCAGGCGAAATGGGAAGAGCAGCTCACGAAATGATTTTGGATTGTCGTGCTTTCAAACAACAAGGTGTTGAAGTTACGGATATAGCCAAACGTTTGATGGATTATGGTTTCCATGCTCCGACAGTTTCGTTCCCAGTTGCCGGTACTTTGATGATTGAACCAACTGAATCTGAAGATGTAGCCGAATTGGATCGTTTTTGCGATGCGATGATTTCAATTAGAAAAGAGATTGCAGCCGCTACTGCTGAGGATCACAATACGGTTTTACACAATGCGCCACACACCCAAGCAATGTTGACAGCTGATGTTTGGAATTTTCCATACACTAGAGAACAAGCTGCTTTCCCATTGGAATACATTGCTGAAAATAAATTTTGGCCAAGCGTTCGTCGTGTAGATGATGCATATGGCGATCGAAATTTAGTTTGCTCATGCGCTCCAATTGAAGCGTATATGTAATTCTAATAATCTAATACACAAAGGGTTCAGTTGAAAAATTTGAACCCTTTTTTATAAATGTTACTCTGCAACTTTATCAAAATGAAAGACATTCAAACCGCCGAAGAAATTCATATTGTAGTAGACGAATTCTACAAAAAATTATTAGCCGACGAAAAAATTAGCTACATCTTTACCGATGTGGTCAAAATAAAACTAGAAGAGCACCTACCTATTTTGGTTACCTTTTGGTCGCAAGCTATTTTGGGAACGGGAGGTTATGTCAATAATTTGACCCAAATTCACTTGGACATCAACGCCAAATCGTATTTGTCCAAAGAACTTTTTAAAATTTGGCTCGACCATTTTGAAGACGCTATCAACGAAAACTTTGAAGGTTTCAATTGTGAACGAATGAAAAACCAAGCACACAATCTTTCCACCATTATGCAAATTAAAATAGCACAACAAGAAAAATAAGTGCCATATTATCGTTATTTGAATGTTTATATAAAAAAAATGATAATAAATCGAATTCGTTTCTGTTTTCTTGTAGTTATTTCAGATAAAAAAGATAAATTCGTACAATAATATAGTTTTGTATGAATATCAAAATAAGTGGAATAGGAAGTTATATTCCTGAAAAAAGCATAAGTAATACCGATTTCTCTGACCATATTTTTTTAAACGAAGACGGAAGTCCATTTGGATATCCCAATGAAATAGTGGTCAATAAATTCAAAAGCATTACGGGTATTGAAAACAGACGCTATGCTAACGAACAATATACCTCATCGGATTTAGGCTATTTTGCTGCACAAAAAGCAATTGAAAACGCCAAAATCGACCCTGAAACAATCGATTATATAATTTTCGCTCACAACTTTGGCGACGTAAAACACGGCACTATCCAATCGGATATGTTACCCAGTTTAGCTACCAGAGTCAAAAACAAATTACAAATTCAAAATCCAAAATGCGTCGCTTACGACCTTCTTTTTGGTTGTCCGGGTTGGATTGAAGGTGTATTACAAGCTAATGCATTTATCAAATCAGGCATGGCAAAACGTTGTTTGGTTATTGGAGGAGAAACCTTATCAAGAGTGGTAGATGATCACGATCGTGATTCTATGATTTACTCTGACGGTGCTGGTGCATCTATAATAGAAGTATCAAACGATGAAAGCGGAATGCTATCTTATGAAAGTGCTACCTATTCTAATGATGAAGCGGGTTATTTATTTTTTGGAAAATCGTATAATCCTAATTTAGATCCCGATACCAAATACATTAAAATGTACGGCCGTAAAATCTACGAATTTGCCTTAAGCAATGTGCCGGCAGCGATGAAAAGTTGTTTAGACAAAAGTGGTTTAGGCATTGATGATGTCAAAAAAATATTGATTCACCAAGCCAATGAAAAAATGGACGAAGCCATTGTGCATCGATTCTATAAACTATTCGGAAAAACACCTCCAAAAGATGTAATGCCAATGAGTATTCACGATTTAGGAAATAGTAGTGTCGCTACGGTGCCAACACTTTTTGATCAAGTGCTTCAAGGTAAAATTGAAAATCAAGAAATTAACAAAGGCGATATTTTAATTTTTGCTTCAGTTGGAGCAGGAATGAATATCAATGCATTTGTATACCGATATTAAGTTCCAATCGAACACAATACTAATTCGCAGTTTAGACCCTAAGCTGCGAATTTTGTTTTGATATCCGACTCTTTCAAGTACACAATTCAAAACTTTATTTATCTTTGTTGCAATAACAAAATCGAACGCTATTCTAATTCGTTCCTCATTACAACTATGTACGAAAAAACGTTTCCTAATAAAAGATTCAAACACACTTTAGAATTTTTACAAAAACACATTACAACTTCAGAAACTATTTTTGATTTGGGTGTTCCCAATCCTTTTTCGAAGATCATGATCGAAAATGGCTATACTGTAAAAAACACGACTGGAGAAGATTTAGACAACAACCAAACTGCGCTTCAAAACGAAGAATATACTGTTTTTACAGCCTTTGAAATTTTTGAACATTTATTAAATCCGTATACGATTTTACAAAATGTAACATCAGATAAATTATTGATTTCAATTCCCCTTCGTTTATGGTTCTCTCCAGCTTATCGCAGTAAAACCGATATGTGGGACAGGCATTATCACGAATTTGAAGATTGGCAGTTGGACTGGTTATTAGAAAAAACAGGTTGGAAAATTATGGCTCGAGAAAAATTCACACACCCTGTGAAAAAAATTGGTTTTAGACCTTTGTTGCGTTTCTTCACGCCAAGATATTACATCGTTTACGCCGAAAAAATAAAATAATGAGGTATTACATCGTCATTCCTACTTACAACGAAGAACAATTTATTGCGTTGACATTACAGTCGTTAGCAGATCAAACTGTTCTGCCAACAAAAGTGATTATAGTGAATGACAGCTCTACAGATAGCACTCCTGAAATTGTTTCGGATTTTGCCAAAAAACACCCTTGGATTTCTTTGGTTAACAAAACTTCAGACGCCATTCATTTGCCAGGAAGTAAAGTAATTCAGGGTTTTCAAAAAGGATTGGAATCGATGGACGAGAACTATGATTTGATCGTAAAGGTAGATGCTGATTTGATCTTCCCTCCCAATTATTTTGAAACCATTATTCAGCATTTTAAATCGGATGCAACAATTGGAATGGTTGGTGGATTTTGTTTTATCGAAAAAAACGGTGAATGGATTCTGGAAAACCTAACCGACAAAGACCATATCCGTGGTGCTTTGAAAGCCTATCGAAAAGCTACCTTCCAACAAATTGGAGGTTTACGAGCGCAAATGGGATGGGATACTGTAGATGAATTACTATGTAAATTCTACAATTGGAAAGTAATTACTGATGAACGTTTACACGTAAAACACTTAAAGCCAACAGGAGCCAATTACAATAAAACAGCACGTTACAAACAAGGCGAAGCATTTTATACTTTGGGATATGGATTTATAATTACCGCTATAGCCTCATTGAAATTAGCTTTGAGAAAAGGAAAACCTTTCTTATTCATTGACTATTTAGTTGGTTATTGGAAAGCAAAATTGAACAAAAAGCCTTTATTAGTTACTGCTGAACAAGCCCAATTTATCAGAAAGTACCGTCTTCAAAAAATGAAAAACAAACTTTTTAGTTAATATAAAGTTGAAACTCCTCAATCAATTAGAGCTAAGCTAGTTCTTTTTTGTAAATTAGCTTGCAATTAAAAAAATATGATAGCCATCAAATACTTAACTCAAATAGGCAGCTATTTTCTCATGTTGAAAGACATGTTCAACAGACCCGTAAAATGGAGTGTGATGAAACAACTCATTCTTAAAGAAATTGACGACTTGATAATCGATTCTTTAGGTATAGTGTGTTTCATTTCCTTTTTTGTGGGTGGTGTTGTGGCTATTCAAACGGCCTTGAACTTAACAAATCCTTTAATTCCGAGATATTTAATCGGTTTTGCTACCCGACAATCAGTAATATTAGAATTTGCTCCTACATTTATTTCTATTATCATGGCAGGAAAAATGGGATCTTTTATTACCTCAAGTATCGGAACCATGCGCGTAACAGAACAAATTGATGCGCTAGAAGTAATGGGGGTTAATTCCTTAAATTACTTAGTTTTCCCAAAAATTGTAGCTTTATTTTTATATCCTTTCGTTATTGGTATCTCCATGTTTTTAGGCATATTTGGAGGCTATTTAGCAGCAGTTTACGGTGGATTTGCAACCGCTACTGAATTTATCGCAGGACTTCAAGTAGAGTTTGTTCCGTTTCATATTACCTATGCTTTTATAAAAACACTTGCATTTGCATTTATATTGGCTACCATACCCTCGTTTCATGGTTATTATATGAAAGGTGGGGCGTTAGAAGTTGGAAAAGCGAGTACTATTGCATTTGTTTGGACTTCCGTATTGATCATTATAACCAACTATTTTCTCACTCAAATTTTATTAAGCTAATGATTGAAGTTTTAAACGTTGAAAAGAAATTTGGAGATCAAAAGGTACTAAAAGGAATCAGTACCACTTTTGAAGCAGGACAAACAAGTTTGGTAATTGGACAAAGTGGTTCTGGTAAAACTGTATTTATAAAATCGTTATTGGGTGTTCATGAAATAGATAAAGGCACCATTGCATTTAATGGGCGTATCTATGGTGAAATGTCTCAAGATGAAAAACGAGAACTTCGTAGTGAGATTGGAATGGTTTTTCAAGGCAGTGCTTTGTTTGACAGCATGACAGTAGAGGAAAACATTGGCTTTCCTTTAAAAATGTTCACCAATAAAACCAAAAAAGAAATTAAAGAGCGTGTCGATTTTGTAATTGAACGGGTTAATTTAGAGGACGCACATCATAAAAAACCATCCGAAATTTCTGGTGGAATGCAAAAGCGTGTTGCTATTGCCCGTGCCATTGTCAACAATCCAAAATACTTATTTTGTGACGAACCTAATTCAGGTCTAGATCCTGAAACAGCAACTGTAATTGACAATTTAATTCAAGAAATTACCAAAGAATACAACATTACCACAGTAATCAATACCCATGACATGAATTCCGTAATGGAAATTGGTGAGAAAATTGTATTTCTCAAAAAAGGATTAATTGCTTGGGAAGGAACCAAAGAAGAAATTTTTAGAACTGAAAACAAAGCCGTGGTCAAGTTTGTGTATTCTTCAAATCTATTTAAGAAAGTAAGGGAAGCTGTTTTAAACGGACATTAATTCATTTTCAACAACTCCACTTCGGCATTCGGATTGAATAAATACGTTTTCCCCGTACTGATTTCCAAACATTCAAAGCGTTTTGTTCGAACCGCTATTTTTTTAAAAATTTTCCCATTTGAAATTCGGAAAACACTTCCATATGGAATTTCAAAAACATAATTTTTATCATTCTGTTGGTCAAATTGTTTCAACGCCAATGATAAAGTGGTATCGGTATCACTACTCGCTGAGGGATTTTTAAAATGTCTTGCCAGTAAAGGCAATAAGTGATGTGGGAAAATTTCTGGCCGAATAAATGGCACCATCAAACGTTGAAAAGTAATTTTCCATTCATCTCCATGAGGTTTAATATTTCTTCCGAATTTTTCAAACGCTACAAGATGGGCAATTTCGTGAATTAACGTGATCAAAAATTTGTATTGATTTAAACTAGCATTAACCGTGATTTCATGTTTGCCGCTTATACCTCTTCGATAATCGCCATGGCGAGTTTGACGCTCGTTGACAATTTTAAGATGCACTTGATTCGCCACAATCAATTCGAAGACCGGCTTCACTGCGTGTTCAGGTAAATATCTAGCTAAGGTATCGCTCAAATCTATAGAAAATTAGGGATTAGTCGAAGATACTTCTAATACTTTTCCGTTGTAAAATTGATTCCCAGTAAGCGTAAAATCAACAATGTATTTTGCCATATCAGCTGCAGAAATAGGTGCTTGGTATCCCGGAAAAGCTTCGGCAAGCATTTCAGTTTGAACTGCTCCAAGTGCCAATACATTGAATGCAATTCCTTGCTCTTTGTATTCTTCGGCTAACAATTCAGAAAGTGTAATTACTGCTCCTTTGCTCGAACTATAAGCTGCTAAACCCGGAAATTTTAAACTCCCTTGAATCCCGCCCATAGAACTAATGGTAACAACATGACTTCCTTTTTGTAAATAGGTCAAAGCAATACGAGTCAAATTAGCAACACCAAAAACATTGACTTTATAAATAGTTTCAAAATCAACTTGTGTTGATTCAGAAAAAGGCTTTAACAACAAACTTCCAGCGTTATGAATAATAGCATCTACTTGTTTCCATGTCGACGCAAGATAATCGGCAACTTTATGCAAATCGGCTTCAGTCCCTAAATCAACAGATAAACAGCTTATATTTTCATTTCCCAAAAGCGCTTGTGGAATCGTTCTTGAAATGGCTAATACACGATGGCCTTTGGCAGCCAACTGCAATGCTAATTCCAAACCTATACCTCTACTTGTTCCTGTAACAATAATATTTTTCATGCAGCAAAAATAAACAAAAGAGTGAAGATAATACCGAAACTAAAAAATCAATCCGCTAAAACAGCACGTGAGATTACAATTTTTTGAATTTCAGAAGTCCCTTCGTATATCTGGGTGATTTTAGCATCGCGCATCATTCGTTCTACATGGTATTCTTTCACATACCCATTTCCACCGTGAATTTGAACCGCTTCGACTGCTGTATCCATAGCTACTTGCGATGCATACAATTTTGCCATGGCCCCACTAATATCATAATTATGATGATTGTCTTTGTCCCAAGCTGCTTTCATACACAAATGACGAGCCGCCTCAATACTCACTGCCATATCGGCTAATTTAAAAGCAATGGCTTGATGATTGCAAATTTCCGTTCCAAATGCTTTTCGTTCTTTCGAATATTTTAAAGCTAGTTCGTATGCGCCTGAAGCGATTCCTAAAGCTTGAGCAGCAATTCCGATTCGTCCTCCTGCTAAGGTTTTCATGGCGAACTTAAACCCAAAACCATCCTCCCCAATACGATTGGTCTTTGGCACTTTTACATCAGTAAAAAGCAACGAATGCGTATCTGAACCACGAATTCCCATTTTTTGTTCCTTTGGACCAATAGCAAAACCAGGCATGTCTTTGGTCATAATCAAGGCGTTGATTCCTTTACTCTTTTTATCAATATCAGTTTGTGCAATTACGATATAAAATGAAGCTGTTCCTCCATTAGTAATCCAATTTTTAGTTCCGTTAACTAAATAATAATCTCCTTTGTCAATAGCAGTAGTTTTTTGCGAGGTAGCATCACTACCCGCTTCGGGTTCGCTCAAACAAAAAGCACCGTGGATTTCACCTGATGCCAATTTAGGCAACCATTCTCTTTTTTGCTCTTCGGTACCAAAAGTTTGCAATCCCCAACAAACAAGAGAGTTATTCACCGACATCACTACCGAAGCAGAAGCATCTACTTTTGAAATCTCTTCCATAGCCAGTACATAAGAAATGGTATCCAATCCGCTGCCTCCGTATTCAGGATCTACCATCATTCCCATAAAACCTAACTCACCCATTTTCTTTATTTGTTCAGTAGGGAAAGTTTGATTTTCATCTCTTTCAATAACGCCTACTAATAATTCATTTTGTGCAAAATCACGAGCTGCCTGCTGAATCATTTTATGTTCTTCGGTTAGATTAAAATCCATAATAATATAAAATAAATAGGTTTATTTGTTATATAAATCGAATCAAAGATACTTTAAAAAAGGAATTTTTGATACTTATAATTCAATATTTATACGTTGAAATTGCAAGTATTTCTTTTCACTCTTGACAATTTTTAGTACATTTCGACGTTTTTAAAAAGCCTATTACAATTAAACAATACACATGAGTTTTACTCCCTCTACAGACCAAAAAAAATCTATAGCATTTTCGCTGCTTATTTATGCTGCCATGTTGTTGATTTTATTTTTTATTCGCTTTTGGCCGCCGTCTAATTTGGCAGAGCTTACTGGAGGCGGAGGCGGAGGTGTTGCTATTAATTTTGGCGACAGTGAACTTGGATCAGGAAGTAATTATGAAAGTGAAGTTCTTGAAGTCCAAAACCAAGTTAAGGAAACCCCAACATCAGCTAGTCCAGATGATGTTGTAATTGTACAAGAAAACAGCGCCGATGAAAGTGTTGTTATTCCTAAAAAAGAAAAAACGGAGCAAAAAACAACTGTAGTTAAAGACGAAGTCAAACCAGAAGTAGTCAAGCCTAAAGTAGCTAACACCACTAACGATGCTTTATCAAGTCTATTAAAAGGGTCTAATAAAGGAGGTGATGGCGATGACAAAACAGCGGGAAATAAAGGAAAATCAAACGGCAGTTTAAGCGCTACGAGTTACTATGGAAATGGTGGTTCAGGAGGCGGAACTGGCGGCGGTAATGGCACTGGTAACGGAATTGGAAACGGCAATGGCTACGGGGCAGGTTCGGGTGGTGGTTCTGGAAACGGAATTGGTGGCGGCTATTCTTTAGGCAATCGAAGAGCAATTTCTAAACCTGCACCAAAATACACTTGTAACGAAGAAGGAAAAGTAGTGGTAGAAGTATCGGTAGATCGAAACGGAAAAACAGTGAGCGCAATTGCAGGAATTAAAGGAACTACGAATACTGCCAAATGTTTATTGGAACAAGCTAAATTAGCCGCAATGAATACCAAATGGGATGCCAGTAGTGATGCTCCCGAAAAGCAGGTTGGGAAAATTGTTTACAATTTCAATTTGAACTAAATCTAATCCTAAATTAAAAGCCCCATAATTCAAATGAATTATGGGGCTTTTTGTATTTGGATCTTAACTTATTTCGGACTTGTTGCAATTACAAATTTTAAGTTGTTTCGAACACCAATTTGTAATACATCAACTAAGTCTTGTACTTGTAAATTGAATGGAATGCGCACCACAACCGTTTGGTCTTTGGTACCATTCATTTTTGACATTAAGGTACTTTCTAAAGCTTCAAAAGCTACTGGCTCTTTGTCTATATAGAACTTCTTGTCTTCTGTAACCGATAGACTAATGAATTGTTTGTTCGTTTTTTCATTCGCTTGCGCTTTTGGCAAAGTCATTTTTATCACATTAGGATTAGCTAATGTAGAAATGATCAAAAAAAACAACAATAAAAAAAACATAATATCACTCAATGACGAGGTCGCCACTTCAGCATGAAATCTTCTTTTACGTTTAATTGACATACCTATGCTTTTTGAATAATATTGACAAATTCTAAAATTTGTTTTTGGATCTTCAAGGCAAAATTATCAATCTTACCATTCAACAAGTGATAGGCGCTATAAGCAATAATTCCTACAACCAATCCCGAACCACTACTGATCATTTTCTCATACAAACCTCCAGAAATATTTCCTATACTAATATTCTCCGTTACTGAAATACTGTAAAAAATTTTAATAACCCCTGAAATAGTTCCGATAAATCCTAATGTTGGGGCAATACCAGCAATCAAACCTAAATGCCCTAATTTACTTTCCATTTGTGCAATTTCGATATCGGCTGCACGGTCCATATTCGATTCTATTTCGGCAATAGGTCTTCCAATCACTAAAATACCTTCTTTTAAAATATTTCCAGAAGCCGAGTTACTTCTTTCAACAATACTACGCGCCAAATCCAAATTTCCTAAATGCAATTGATCACGGACATCTACCATCAAACGGCTGTCAATCGCCGAGGCTTTACTGATATACAAATAACGTTCAATAATAACATAAATAGTATAGAACAATAAAATAGCAATAGGAATCAAAAAGAAACCACCTTTAAATATAAATTCTAAAACCGAGATTTCGGTATTGGTAGCGATTTTTTCAACTACCACATGAGAGGCAGCGTTAGCAAGGGTGTCAGACTGTAATTGTAATAAACTAAACATATATAATTCTTGTTTTTAAGCTTTAATTCTAAAATTTGTTTCAAATTTGCAATAAAGATACTTTTCGATGCAATAGTAAACTAAAAAAATCGAAAAATATTTTAAACATTTACTTTTTTGCTAACAAAATGACCTATCCTGAAACCTTAAACTGGCTCTATAATCAACTTCCTATGTACCAACTTCAGGGAGCATCGGCCTACAAGAAAGATTTAACCAATGTTCAGCTTCTCATGGATGAATTGGGTCGTCCTGAAAAGCAGTTGCAATGCATTCACGTAGCAGGCACTAATGGAAAAGGTTCATGTTCACACATGTTAGCTTCTGTTCTCCAAGAAGCAGGATTTAAAGTTGGCCTATACACCTCTCCTCATTTAAAAGACTTTAGAGAACGCATCAAGATTGATGGCGTAATGTTACCTGAAAACATTGTCTGTGATTTTGTTAACCAACACCAATCCTTTTTTGAAGCCAACGACATGAGTTTTTTTGAGATGAGCGTTGGATTAGCTTTTGATTATTTTGCCAAAGAAAAAATAGATATTGCCATCATTGAAGTAGGCATGGGTGGCCGACTAGATGCCACAAATGTGATCACCCCTTTAGTTTCTGTTATCACTAATATTGGATTAGACCATACACAATTCTTGGGTTACACTTTAGCGGCAATTGCAGCCGAGAAAGCAGGAATCATCAAATCGAATATCCCAGTCGTAATTGGCGAGTATACGACGGAAACACAGCCCATTTTTTTGGCTACAGCCAAAGCCAATCAGTGCCAACTCTACTTTGCTTCTGATGTAATTGCAACTACTTTTCCATCGGACTTGATTGGCGATTATCAAATCCAGAATAAAAAAACGGTAATGCAAACCCTAACCGTTTTAAATCAACATACCGCTTTCAAAACAACCGAATCGCATTGGAAAAAAGGATTATCACAAGTAATGAAAAATACGGGCTTACAAGGGCGCTGGCAACAACTAGGGACTAGTCCTAAAATAATTTGCGATACCGCACACAATACGCATGGCTTGTCAATTGTGTTGAACCAAATCCAAAAAGAATCTTTTGATCAACTCCATTTTGTTTTAGGCGTAGTAAATGATAAAGATTTGGACGAAGTACTCCCTTTATTTCCCAAAAATGCGATCTATTATTTTTGTAAACCCAATATTCCTCGCGGACTTGAAGCTGCAATCTTAGCTCAAAAAGCAGCACAATTTGGGTTAGATGGAAAAATATATAATTCTGTTTCAGCCGCTTACGAAAAAGCGAAGCAAAATGCACAACCTACTGATTTTATCTATGTTGGAGGAAGTACTTTTGTAGTTGCAGAAATTTTATAATTTTTTTCCTTTTTTTCTTGCAAATACAAAAAACAGCTGTATATTTGCACTCGCAATAAGGGAATGAAAATTTACGAATTGCAATCGGGCGATTAGCTCAGCTGGTTCAGAGCACCTCGTTTACACCGAGGGGGTCGGGGGTTCGAACCCCTCATCGCCCACCGATAGAAACTCCTTAAGAAATTAAGGAGTTTTTTTTATGTTTCAACTTACTCTTTATGTTGAAATTGAATTACCCCCTTTTTGTTAGTCATTTTTATTAGTAACTTTGGCAAAATTAAATCGACTACAATCTACAACTACACAATGTCATCAATTACAAAAACTAAAAGCATTTCAAACGGCGTTATGTTGAACGCGTATCCAGATAGTATTGGAAAAAATCTTACCGATATCGTCAGCATGTTGCAACTACCAGAATTCAAGGATACTTTCTCTCTTTTTTATGTGTTACCTACCTTTTTCAATAGTGACTTAGACCGTGGTTTTTCTATCGTCAACTACGATATCAATGAAGAATTAGTATCAAAACAAAACATTGAAGCCTTGAAAGCTTTGAACATACAGTTGAAATTTGACATTGTATTGAATCACTTATCGGTAGCCTCTCCTCAATTTAAAGATTTAATTGCCCATGGAGATCAATCTAAATACAAAGACTTCTTTATTGACTGGAACGAATTCTGGAAAGGCAACGGAACGCTTGGAGAAGATGGAGTTATTGTTCCCAATAAAGAATACTTGGACAAACTGTTCATGCGAAAATCAGGTTTGCCCGTTTTAAATATTGTATTCCCTGACGGACAAGAACGTCCATATTGGAATACTTTTTATCAAAAAGTAACCCTTCAAAAAATAACAGTTTCTGATCTACAATCGATAACTGAAATTATAACTGAACAAGCCAATGTAATTTGCGAAAAAATAAATCATGCTATTGACGAAAATATTGATATTCAAACGATTGATTTAGGTAATGACAAAGAACTAACAGCTGAAGTACTAAAAATTGTAAACAGCAAACGAGACTATTTAGGCCAGATGGACGTGAATGCTAATTCTCCTTTAGTATGGGAATTTTACGAAGACGTGTTAGCTAAAGTGGCGAGTTACGGCGGACAAATATTGCGTTTGGATGCTTTTGCTTATCTGCACAAAGCCATTGGAGAAAGCAATTTCTTTAACAAGCCGGGAACTTGGGATTATTTGGCACGAATCAACGAAATTGCCCAACGAAATAATTTGCAATTATTACCTGAAATTCACGCCGAGTACGGCTTACACCTGCACGAAGAAGTAGCCAAAGAAGGCTATGCAATTTACGATTTCTTCTTGCCTGGTTTGTGTATTCACGCGATTGAAAAAGGAAGCAACAAGGCTCTTGTGACTTGGGCTAAGGACATTATTAGCAAAGGCTTGAAAACGGTCAACATGTTAGGCTGCCACGACGGAATTCCAGTTCTGGATTTGAAAGGTAAAGAAGTGAATGGTGTGTACCAAAAAGGATTGTTGGAGGATCCCGAAATCGAAGACTTGATGAACCTCATCATCGAACGAGGTGGATTGGTGAAGAACCTATACGGTGCCGACGGTAAAAAAATATCGTACTACCAAGTGAATGCGACTTACTTCAGTGCGCTAGGCGAAAGCGAACAAAAATTGGCTTTAGCTAGAGCAATCCAACTCTTTATGCCAGGGATTCCACAAATTTGGTATTTGGATATTTTTGCCGGTGCCAATGATTATGTAGGTGTAGAAAAAGCGGGTAAAGACGGTCACAAAGAAATCAACCGAACTACCTTAAGTATAGAAGCTATACATAAAGGATTGAAAAAAGAAGTGGTCCTTAAACAATTAGATTTACTCCGCCTACGCAATACATCTATAGCCTTCTCAGGAACTTTAGAATTTGGAGAAGCTGCTGAAAACGAATTGCATTTAATCTGGAAAAACGAAGACGAGATGGCACAATTAAAAGCCAATCTAACCACTCATGAATTTTCGATTAAGTATACAGAGAATGGTAAAGTGAAAACATTATAAATAAAAAAGGCTTGTCTAATTAGACAAGCCTTTTTTATTTATCGGTGAATATTACCAACCTTGGTGCAATCCATTTTTTAATACTGCTTCGTAACGATCTTTGTCAAAAGAATATAAGTTGGGCGCTTTATGAGCTACGTTACTTTTCTTTTCGTCCAATTTCGTTAAAATACCAATCGAAGTTATTTTTCGTAGAAAATTGCGTCGATCTAAATGTCTTCCTAAAATGGTTTCGTATAATTTTTGTAATTGCGGAATGGTGAATTTTTCGGGCAATAAATTATAACCTACTGGCGCCTGATTCAATTCCATTCGGAGTGTTTCTAACGCTTTATCAAAAATTTCTTTGTGGTCTAAAATCAAAGTGGGAATAGAATGACAATCAATCCATTCAACGATTTCATTATTCCCTTCAGGTTGCGGAACTGCTTCTAAAAAATCAACTAACGCATAATAGCCTATGGTAACAAAACGTCCAATATACCATTCTGCTTTTTCTTTTGGTATTCCAAAAAAACGCAAGGTTTTTTCACTAAACTCAGGTGGATTTCGATTGACCTTTCCAAAAGTAGCAAATTGTCTTAGAAAAATTCCTTCTAATCCGGTTCTCCTTTGCAATACACTAACGGCACCTTCGTCTATACTTTCATCTACACGAACAAAACCTCCAGGCAAGGCCCAATCCTCACTGTATTTAGTTTTGATCAGCAAGACTTTCAATTGATTGTCATGAAAACCAAAAATAACACAATCCGTAGATAAACCAGGCTGGTAATTTTCTTTGTTAGCGATAACCTCTTTTAACATGAATTTGATTTTAGTTTTGTTGCCGTTTTTGAGTGCAACGAATATACTATATAAACCCAAACGGACAAAATATATAACTTGCCAAAAAAAAGTAAGGGATACTAAAACTAATTAGCATCCCTTACTTACACTACAACCTACTCCACTTTATTTTTGGTTTTGAATTTTAACTTATTTAACTAATTCAAAACTTGATTTTAAACGAATATCTGAAGAAGAAGATCCAATCATCAAATCAAAATCTCCTGCTTCTGAATTCCATTCTAATTTCTCATTGTAGAATGCTAATTTTTCTTTATCAATAGAAAATTGAATTGTTTTAGTTTCTCCGGCATTTAGATAGATTTTTTGAAAATCTTTTAATTCAATAATTGGTCGAACTACTGAACCTACTTTATCTCTTAAATACAATTGCACCACCTCATTTCCTGCAAATTTTCCTGTATTGGTCAATTGAAAACTAACTTCAATTGTATCGGCATCAGTTATCTTATTTTTAGACAATTTTAAATCGGCATAGGTAAAAGTAGTATAACTCAATCCGTGCCCGAAAGCAAATTTTGGACTGTTTTTCAAATCTGTATAGGCCGAAACATAGTTAAAAGCCGTCTCATTTGGCGCTGGTCTTCCTGTATTAAAATGGTTGTAATATATTGGCAATTGACCTTCTTCTCTTGGAAAGGTCATTGGCAATTTCCCCGACGGATTATAATCGCCAAACAACACGTCAGCAATAGCATTACCTGCTTCTGTACCAAGCCACCAAGTATACAAAATAGCGGGAGCTGTATCAGCCGTTTGATTAAATACAAGTGGTCGCCCAGCATTAATTAATACTACCACTGGTTTTCCTGTCGCTTGAAGTGCTTGTACCAATTCTTCTTGTACACCTGGTATGTGAATATTGCTTCGGCTTTTAGCCTCGCCACTCATATTACCACGCTCGCCAATACTCACAATAACTACATCAGCCTGATTGGCAACCGCAATTGCTTCAGCAAATCCATCTTTATTATTTCCTTCGATTTCACAACCTTTGGCATATAATAGCTGAGCATTCTTACCCAGTTTATTTTGAAGGCCTTCCCATTGTGAAACAACTTCTTTATTGTAATCTAATTCAGGAAGTTCTACTGCCCAAAATCCCATATTTTCTTTATGCTCTTTTACTAAAGGCCCAATAAACGCAATCTTTTTCAAGTCTTTAGATAAGGGTAACAATTGTTTTTCATTTTTCAATAAAACAATACTTTTGGCCGCCATATCACGTGCTATTTTTCGATGTAACGGATTGTTCAATTCTTTGGCTTCGCGTTTTGGATTAGAATATTTGTATGGATCATCAAATAACCCTAACTCCATTTTTTTTCTTAAAATACGTTTTACAGCATCATCAATTAAAGCAACATCCACCTTCCCTTCTTGTACTAATTGCGCCAAATTGTAACGGTAGGCATTACTTTCCATATCCATGTCGCTTCCTGCCGTTATGGCTAATTGAGCGGCTTCTTTGTTGTCTTTCACATTCCCGTGATTGACCATTTCGCCAATTGAACCCCAGTCGGAAACCACAAATCCTTGGAAATTCCATTTTCCTTTCAAAATATCTCTTTGCAAAAATTTATTCCCAGTTGCTGGCACCCCATTCAAATCGTTAAACGAATTCATAAACGTTGCTGCACCTGCATCTAAGGCAGCTTTGAACGGAGGTAAATAAGTTTCCCACAACATTCTATCACTCATATCAACCGAATTGTAATCACGTCCACCCACAGCGGCACCATATCCAACAAAGTGTTTTACACAAGCCATCACAGAATTCACATCCCCTAAGTTGCCTTGGAATCCTTTTACTCGTGCATATGCAATTCTCGAACCTAAATAGGTATCCTCACCTGCTCCTTCCATCACACGACCCCATCTTGGATCACGAGCAATGTCAACCATAGGTGCAAAAGTCCAATGAATTCCACTAGCAGAGGCTTCTACTGCGGCAATTCTAGCGCCTAATGCGATGGCGTCTAAATCCCAACTGGCTGCTTCAGCTAATGGTATTGGAAACGTAGTTTTATAGCCATGAATGACATCTTGCCCAAATAATAATGGGATTTTTAATCTGGATTGCATAGCCAATTCTTGGTATTGACGTGTGTATTTTGTTCCAATAACATTTAGCATTGATCCAATCAAACCACTTTTAATTTCGGCTTCTTTATTAGGATTGATAGTAATTGGACCCGTCGCCTGATTGTTACCGGTGTATTGATTCAACTGACCGATTTTCTCCTCCAAAGTCATTTGTTTTACTAATGCTTCGACTTTTTGATCAATTGTTTTTTGTTGTGAAAATCCCAACAAGGAAACGAATAACAACCCGATAAAACTTACTTTTTTCATGTATTTTATTTTATATAATATATTAATATACTAATGTTTGAATGGCATGTGCCGGTATTTCAACTATTGTTTTTTCATTGTCCACAATCAAATTGTATTTGATCTTAACTGAAGAGGAATTCATAACTACAGTGATTAAACTTCCATCAACATTTTTAAATGTAGTACTTAACAAGTTACTTCTACTGGAAGCGGTACTTACACGTTTCGCATCAGGGCGTATGAATTTAGAAAAATGACCAATATAATAATAACTAGGAGTATAGATTAACTCCCCCGTTTTCATATTGGCATGAATGGGTGCAAAACAAAAATTTCCTTTATGATTTGGTCCACCATTTTCATCCAAAAGAATATTCCAATCAGTCCATCCAACTGTCCCATTATTAAAATCATTAATCATTGAAGTCCCATAACGTTCCGCATTCCCCCAAAATTGGTATTTAGAAGCATCAAAACGTTCTACGCAACCTTCCGTAAACAATAGATTTTTAGAAGGATAGGCTTCATGTACTTTACGAACATTATCAAACATGGGCTGTTCGCCAGACCATGTTTCATACCAGTGGAAACCCATGCCCCAGGCATATTTGGCAGCTTCTGGATCGCCAAAAATAACATCTGCTCTTTGATTCATTAAATCTCTATTGTGATCCCAAACTACAATTTTTTTGGCTCCTAAACCTTCTTTTTGCATTGTAGGCCCTAGATAATTTTTAAGAAAAATTCTTTCCGCTTCAGCTGTAAATAAGCATGATTCCCATTTTTGAGTAGCCATTGGCTCATTTTGAATAGTAATGCCCCAAATTGGCATGCCTTCATTTTCATACGCTTTAACAAACTTAGTATAATAATTTGCCCAAGCTTGATAATATTCGGGAAGTAACGTTCCACCTTGAAGCATGGTTTTATTACTCTTCATAAATGAAGGAGGGCTCCATGGAGAAGCATACAAAAGTAAGTTACCACCTGCGGATTGAATCGCACGTTTAATCATTGGAATTCGATAAGTCTTGTCATGATCAATTGAAAATGTTTTCAATTCCTGATCTCCTTCTTCAATATAAGTGTAGCTTCCACTGGCAAAATCAGAACTATGAATAGAGGTTCGAAGCAAAGAATACCCTATCCCATTTTTCTTATCATAGTAGGCTGCTAGTAATTCTTTTTGTTTTTCAGGGCTTAATTTTGCAAAAACTTCGGCACTTGCGTCGGTAATTGCACCACCAATACCCATGAAATTTTGAAACGATTGAGTTGGAGTTACAAAAATTGAAATTTCATTTTCAACTGGTTGTTGTGAAGGAATAAAATTCAAATTTTGTGATGGTGTCAATCGTAAATTTGTATTTTCTGCAGTAGTAAATACTTGGATTAACTTCTGTTTGATAATTGAATTGTGATTGTCTTGTGCATAGCTTGAAAAAGACAAAAAAACTATACTTAATATACCGTATTTTAGCATTGTATTAAAGTTTGAATTGCTTACCAAATAAATGTTGCAACAGCTCCTGCATCTAAAGAAGTTGTTACCCATTTTCCATTTGATTTTATGTTAAATAATTCATTCGTAGATCCATCATTTTCAATAATAAGGACTGTTTTTCCAGCGGGTGTTTTAAAAGACACAGAATTTAAATTCGCCGTTTGAGTGGATCCAATTCGAATAGAACCAGCAGGAACAAATTTAGACGCATGAGCAATAATATAATACCCAACATTTCGCTCAAAACTATCGGCACCTTTAATAGTCAATCCACCTTTACAAGTAGTACAACCGCCTGGTGTATGTGGACCAAAATTGGCATCATTTGCTAAATTCCATTCCAAGGCTACCTTGCTCCAATTGCGCATTGATCCAATAATTACATTTTTCATATGCCACTTTAAATCCCCATCAAAAGTGCCTGAACTTCCGGTATATTGTTCCGTAAAATAGAGATTTTTATTCGGGAAAGCAGTATGAATAGTAGACAACACATTAATATCACCCGCATACAAATGGAATGCAGAACCGTCCACAAAAGGATTTGCAACTACATCATTCAAAATGGACAAAGGATAATCCGGTCGATCACAATTGTGATCGTAAATAATAATTTTAGTAGGTAGATTAGCTGAAACAAAAGCAGGTCCTAAATGATTTTTTATAAAAATCGCTTGTTGTTGCGCTGACATGAACATACTTGGATTATTTCCAGGATGTAAGGGTTCGTTTTGAGGGGTTATTGCCGTTATGGAAATACCCTCTTGTTTCATTTTTTGAATGTACTTAACAAAATAATTGGCATAAACTCCATAATATTCTGGTTTTAGGCTACCTCCAATGAAATTATTATTGTCTTTCATCCAAGTAGGTGGCGACCAAGGTGTAGCCAAAATCTTTATTTGTGGATTGATTGCCAAAATTTCTTTCAGCATCGGAATTACATCATTAATATCAGGATTTAAGCTAAACTGATCTAAAGAAACGTCTGTTTGACCGGCTGGCAAATCGTTGTAAGTAAACGGAGTTGCATTCAAGTCAGAGGCGCCAATACTAATCCGGAGGTAACTAATAGCTATAGCATTATCATTCTTACCAAACAATTCTTGAAGTAGCTCTTTGCGCTTTTGAGAATTAAGTTTGTTGATACTTTGAGCGCTTCCACCAGTTAGTGTAAAGCCAAAGCCATCAATAGTCTGATAGGTTTGTGTTGCATCCACTTCAATATTGGGATACACATTATACGTAGAGCCAAATGTCAAAATCCCAGTTTGCTTTTGTAGAAACGTATTCTTAGCACCATTAGTTAACCAATAATCAACTTCATTAACTAGTACTGGAGGAGCTATAGGGGTAAGCTCGGGAGATGCAATCTCGCTAGATGACGAACAACTAAAAAAGCTGATTGACAAACTTAGTAAAGAATATAGAATCATATTTTTAAGCATAAATTGATTAGTATCTCAAATTATTTTATTTCCACATAAACTGGAAAATGATCTGATGGATATCTCAAATTCTTTGAGTCAGTTAAGACAGCATACTTTTTTACTTCTAATTTGGTGTTTTTAGAAATAAAAATGTAGTCTATTCTTTTAGTAACTGGTTGGTCAAATTCAAAATTATTAAATGTCCCTATTGGTCCAAAAGGACTTGAAATAGAAACATCTCTCGCATCATTCATTTTTGTCTTTAACTCTATGATAGATTTGTCATCAGGTTCTAAATTAAAATCACCCATTAAAATCACAGGATAATTGAAATTGTTAAACTGATCTATTTTAGCAAGTAGTAACGCTATTGCTTTAGCTCTTGACTGAACCCCAACATGATCTAAATGGGTATTGAATACCCAAAATAGTCTATCAGAATTTATTTCTTGGAAAAGAGCAAAAGTACATATCCGATGACAGGCAGCATCCCAACCTTTTGAAATTAAATTCGGAGTATCTGAAAGCCAAAAAGTATTCGAACTAACCACTTTTAGCTTTTCTTTTCTATAAAAAATACTCGATGATTCTCCTTTACCTTGCCCTTCTCTTCCAATTCCAACCTGGTTGTATTGAGGTAGCAATTGTTCTAAATCAATAACTTGATTGGGCATAGCCTCTTGCACACCCATGATATCAGGTTCGTAAAATTGAATTTGTGAAGCAAAAAAATCTTTACGAATAGGCCAAGCATTTTGTCCATCAGAAGCAACATCCAAGCGAATATTATAGGACATCAATTTTAAATTTTGACCAAAGGATAGACTTCCGATGATTAAAAAAATACAAATCCAAAAGCGCTTTTCTGTGTTCATAGTCATAAATACATTCTTCAATAAAGCTTTTATCCAACTTACAAATAAAAGCTTTTCTTGAAGAACACTAAGTTAACAAACCTTTTAATTGAAAACTCTAATGTAATCCACCTCAAAAGTGGATGATGTGAAATTAGAAGCAATTGCTCCACCAAAATTACCTCCCATAGCACAATTAATAATCAAGAAAAAATTCTGATTAAAAGGCAAGGCTGAGGAATTGTTAAAAGTGTGAAACAATGTGCCGTCAACATAAAACTTAATAGTATCTGCTCTCCAATCCAATGTATATATATGAAATTCGGTAGACGCATTTGTAATATTTATTGTTTTTGAAACTGCATTACCGCCTGAAAAATTAGGATAATGTAACGTGCCATAAATTTTATTTTGGGAATTACCAACATGCTCCATAATATCAATTTCGCCGCAAGCAGGCCAACTTGCTGTAGTGATATTATTACCTAACATCCATAGAGCAGGCCATGTACCACCTCCAAGTGGTAATTTAGCTTTAATCTCTACTTTGCCATATTTGAAAGAAAATTTACCTTGAGTCTTAATTCTAGCCGAGGTATAATTACTCCCTTGATACGATTCTTTTATTGGTGTAATAATTAATTTTCCATCCTGTACTTTTACATTATCTGCTCGATTCGTATAATATTGGGCTTCATTATTACCCCAACCCCAATCACCAGTCCCTAAATCATAAGCCCATTTAGTTGCATCTGGAGCTCCATCAACATTAAACTCATCAGCCCATATAGCCTTTGGAGCAACATAAAGAGATACAATCACCGAGCTACTTATAAATTCAGATCCGTTGTAAGCAGATACAAATACAGTATATGAATTGGTACCAGCTGCATTATAAGTATAGGTTAATGAACCTGAAGTAGTTTCTTTGGTTTCTCCATCACCTAGTGCGATTTTGAAGGATTTTGCGTTAGTAGCCGTAAAAGTAAAAGTAACTGTTCCGCTTCCATCTCCATTAGGATTCTGTGTTGTAACTCCTACTGGAGTTGCTGCAACTACTAAATTAGATGGTTTTACAACAGAACTACCGGTTTCGGTACTTCCAGAATCACCACTGCATGAAAAAAACAAAAAAGCCGACAAGAAAACACTTAACATAAGCTTATACTTTTTAAAATTATTGAATTGTTTTTTCATTTTTATTGTTGAAATTAAGTTTGAGATGCATTCAATTTGAGTAAAGAAAGGGCAGAGAATTTCTCTGCCCCTAATTTATAAACTTAAACAGTATTACTCTGCAATTAAAATTACATACCAAGCATTACCGTCAGCTCCAATAGTTCTGAGTTTCATCTCGTTGGCACTTCTTGATAATATTGAATATCTATGATTTCCACCAACATAAAATCCATGGTAACCAATCCCAGTTAAGGCCAATGTTTCTTGACCTCCAGGAGCAGATAGAGACCATTTTTCAGAATAATCAGCTAATGTGAAAATTGCTTCACCATTTCCGTCAGGTGTCAAACCTTGATCACCACCTAAATCTGCAGCCATAGCAGCCAATTTACCAAATGTTTTACCATTAGTCTTATGCTGGAAATCTCCGTTTGATTTGAAAACAAATCGATCGTCATAACATTCCCAATCAGCTTTATCATTTACTGCAGCTGTCCACCAATTAGATGTAAATAAATCAGGTTGACCCACTCCTAAATGACCAGGACCTTCCGCTTTTATTCTCCAAGTTCTACTAGAGTTAGCAGTTAACATCGTTACTAATTCAGCTGGAGGGGTATAGGCTACAAAAACTTCTACTTCCACTGTTTTAGTACTAGAAACACCACCTGCACCATAAGCAACTACTGTTACCACAAATTTATTAGTTCCTAAAGTCTCATAAGTAAATGATGTTTTACCACTTGGAGATGTTTTTGATTGTGAATCACTAAAAACAAATTTATAGGTTAATACATTTTTACCTGTTACAGTAAAGTTTACTTTACCACTACCGTCACCATTAGGTTTAGCGGTTGTTTTACCGGCTAACTCAGCTACTATAGTAATATCTGACGGACTTGTCAAAGCCCCAAACTCATACTCTTCTTGTGTGCAACTAGTTAATGCTAACATAGTAGCGATAGAATATACTAAATATTTAATTTTTTTCATGTTTGCTTATTTTTGCAATTAATAAAAATAAAGGTTATCAATAAACACAGTACCTCCAGATGACTCAAAAAGCATTTGAGTAATTGCTGATTTATCTGTTGTAAAATTAGAAAGTAAAAGATCCACACTTACCCAAGTTCCTGTTGTGATAGATGATAAATTCACAATAGATTCTTTCCTTGGGTCTCCGTTCCCAAAACTAGTGTTGACAATTTTAAATCCTAAACTAGTTGCATCAGGAGTCCAATAATCAAAATGAACCTTGGTCATATTTGAAAGGTTTGTTGGATTTCCATAATCGGTAACAATACCTGTGTAATTTAAAGCACTATATTTTAAAATTTTGTTGGAACCTATAAGTACTTCATTTAAAGTAGTAGATTGTCCCCAACCAGGATTCCACTCACTTATATTGATATTAGTATAAGCATCACTAAATATTGAAATTACTCCACTTGCTGCACGGGATGGAGTTGGCGCATTAGTAGAAGGTGCAGTTGGTACCGAAGGTGCTTTATAAAAATAAATATTATCTATAAATACTGTTCCTGCTGCCCATCCATCGCCTACAAATTTAAATTGAAATATATCATTTAAAGTTAATCCTTGAGAAGTATAATCTGTTAATGGTATATCAATACTATTCCATGCATTCGGTGTCAAGGTTTTTCTAACCGATTTTTCTAATCCATTTCTAATTAAAAAAGTTTCTATAGCATTTACATCTGCAGTCCAAATATCCATATGCAAATATTCCATTGAACTTAGATTCGTTGTAGTAAATTCGATACCTTGATAACTCAACTTAATATACTGCAGCATTTTGTCTCCATTCAAATCAAATTCAGCCCAGCTACTTCCTTGTCCAGCTTGTCCCCAATCAGGAAAGAAGTTTGTTCCAGTCAAATTAGTGTATTTAGAACTAAAAATAGATACTACATCTCCTGCAGCTCTATTTGGAGGCGTTGGAGCTGAAGCCGTTGGAGCCATGATAGCAGTCACTACAAAATCTTTTTCGTATAAAGTAGGTTTAATAGCACCACTTTTTGAAACAATTTTAATTTTATAAGTACCAGCCGTTGCGTATATATGTGAAGTAGACTCTCCATTATTTACCTTAACTGGAACTTGATTAGGGTCTTCACCAAAATACACTTCGTAAAACAGAGCAAAGTCTGCTGTTGCTTTTATGGTTACTTTTTTAGAAACTGCTTTATCATTTTCTATCGTAACCACTAAATTTTCTGGAGATCTGAAGGATACATTGATATCTTGTACATTTTCAGTTTTCTTACCTGTAATTCCAAAAGCTACCACTTTTACTTTGTAAATCCCTTCTTTATAGATATGAACTACAGAATTACCTGGAGTTACAGTTGCTGGTTGAGTTGTTGCATCTCCAAAATAAACTTCAAATTTAGCAACTCCTTCTCCTCGTGGCGTTAAGGTTACTTTACCAGTATTGTCTTGTGTAATTGTGGCTAATGCAGTCACTGCTGCTGGATCACTTGTACTATTCAAGAAACTGGTGTCATCATCAATTCCTTCAGGAATACTACAACTTATGGTTACAGCTAACATTAATAGAAAGCTGAATAGTATTTTTATATTTTTCATAGTTATCTAAATTTATTTATTATATCCAGGATTCTGAACTAATTTAGTGTTTAGCAATTCTTTGTAAGGGATTGGAAAAACCTCATTTTTCCCAGTTTTAAAGCCTCTTGAAGCTAACTTAGTTGCAGCATCTCCCCAACGCACAAGGTCAAAGAAACGGTGTCCTTCACCAGCTAATTCTGCTCTTCTTTCTGCTTTAATGGCAGCTAATGAAACTGGAGTGCTAGCAAGTCCTACTCGAGCTCTTACTGCATCTAATAAAGCCTGTGCTCTAGCTCCTGTACCTCCTAAAGCTTCTGCTTCCATCAAATACGAATCTGCCAAACGAATTACATACGAATTTTGTCTGTAATTTAATACTGGTTCACCTGTACCTGTAGTAACATCTGAACGTCTTGGAACAAATTTATTTAAGAAATAACCCGTATCTTGATAACCCCCAATATAATCTGCTTTACCAGCTGCTTTAAGTGCTTTCATATCTAAAACAGTAGCAGCAAATCGCGGATCTGTTTTTACAAAATCATAAAAATCTTGTGTGAAAACATTAAAACTCCAACCTGATGGCAAATCAGGTGCATCAGATCCCGCAGCTTTAGTATAGGATCTAGGTCCACACATCACGTTAGTTGAGTTACCTTCATCTACTCCATTACCCCAATTTTCCCAACCAATACTTGACGCATTAGTATGTGCCACTTCTAGGATAGACTCTGAGTTAAACTTATTACTATTTGTCCATAAGTCGGCAAAATTAGTTAACAGTTTATATCCATACTGACTTGTTCCGCCAGGTGTACCATTAACTGCAGCAAATTCAGCAGCAGCTTGAGCGTTCTTATTTTGGTATAAATATACTTTGCCTAGTAAAGCACGTGCAGCACCTTTAGTAAAACGAGCTGATTCAGCAGCTGAAACCGTTGCAGGCAAATTAGCACTAGCAATTGCTTCTGTTAAATCTTTTTCAATTTGAGTATATACTGCAGCAGGCGTTGCTTGTGTAACTGTATAAAACTCTGAAGAAGACATTGGCACTGTAATCAATGGAATGTTTTTAAACATTCTAACCAAATTAAAGTAATAATTAGCACGCAATGCTTTTGTTTCAGCTGTATAACGATCAATCAAGGCCGCATCCATTGGCACAGAAGCTAATTTAGTTAGCAAATAATTTGCTCTAAAAATCCCTTGATAATGATCATTCCATAAACTGGAAGGCATAACATTAGCATCAATAGAGAAATTTGAAAAACCTTGAATTCCAGCTCCATCTTTTGCATCACCACCACCAGCATAATGGTCATCAGATCCAGCATTCATCATAGTTATCATATTCTCAAAACCGCCAGAGTTTTTTCTCATTACATCATAAACAGCAACTAATCCAGCAAAAGCTTGTTCTTGATTTTGATAGTAATTACTCTCCAGATTGGTTCCTTTAGGCTCTACTTCTAGATATTCTTTAGAACATGATCCTAATGTTATAACTGTTGCAGTTACAAAAGATAATAATTTAATATTTATTGTTTTCATAATTTAATTTAGTATTAAAATTGAACATTTGCACCAAACATGAAAGTACGCGCTTGAGGATAATACCCTCTGTCGATACCTAAAATGTTCCCCCCAATTTCTGGGTCAAAACCAGTATATTTAGTTAAAGTAAGTAGGTTTTCTCCAGTTACATAAAAACGAACTTTTTGTGCTCCTACCTTATTCACCAAACTAGATGGTAAAGTATATCCTAATTGAACAACTTTAAGACGTACGTAATCTCCTTTTTCTAAATAAAAATCAGAAGAATTTGTAAAGTTTCCATTAGTGTCATTATTTGTCAATCTTGGATAGGTTGTTGAAGTACCTGGTCCAGTCCATCTAGATAAGGCCTCTGTTTGATAATTAGCATTTAAAATATCCAAACGTCTTATACCTTGAAAAATATGATTTCCTGTTGCTCCTTGTGCAAAAGCCATCAAATCAAATCCTTTGTATTCAAGATTTAAAGTCAATCCAAAAGTAAATTTAGGAAGTGGACTTCCAAGGAATTGTTTGTCATCACTAGTGATTGCACCATCTCCATTGGTATCAGTCCAACGGAAATCTCCAGGACTAGCGTTTGGCTGAATTAAACCTCCTGCAGCATTAGTGTAGGCGTTAATTTCATCTTGATTTTGGAATATTCCAGCGGTTTTATACCCATAAAAAGAATTGTATGATTGACCAACTTGTGTTCTTGTGATTTCTCCCATTGATTGAAATCCTGCAACTCCATTAGTAATAAATTCTTTTCCTTGACCTAGGAAAGTTACCTCATTTTTTAAATACGATACGTTACCATTTGCAGAGAAATTAAATTCTCCCATTTTTTTACGATAACCTAGTTCTACTTCAATACCTTTATTTTCCATATCGGCAACATTTCCTAATGGACTACCTGTTGCTCCTACATAACCTGGAAGATCAACATATTGAAGAATACCAATTGTTTTTTTATTGTAATATTCAACGGTTAAGTTCAAGTCATTGAACAACTTAGCGTCAAAACCAACATTAAATTGAGAGGTCTCTTCCCATTTCAAATCAGGATTTGAAGGAGCACTTGGACTATTTCCAGAAGAAATTGTAGAACCTGCACTTCCAAAAGTGTAGTTACGACCACCGTCAATTAGTGCTAAGAAACCATTGGCTGCAATAGCATCATTTCCTACTACTCCATATCCACCTCTAATTTTAAGTGAGTTAACTACTTTATTCTCTTTCCAAAAACCTTCTTTAGAAACTACCCATCCAGTTGAGAATGATGGGAAAATTCCGAATTTGTTATTAGGTCCAAAATTAGAAGAACCGTCTCTACGAATGATTCCTGTAAATAGGTACTTTTCATTAAATGAATAATTCAAACGAGAAAACAATGAGGTTACTCTGTGCTCTTGTGATGTATAAGAAGCTCCTACACGTTGTGCAGTAGGTAAAGGAAAATTAAAAGAAGCTTCTCTGTAATCATTAACAGGCAAATTAGTATGAGCTACATAAGAACCTCTTGTATTGTTATCAATATAAACTCCTTGACCAACTAAAACAGTAAAATCATGCGAACCAATAGTTTTAGCATACGATGCTGTATTCTCAATATTCCAAGCAAATGTTTGGTTAGTAGCACGAGTTAAACTATTTTGAGATGATAAAACTGTTGGACTTAAATAAAATTTAGGCGTAAACGCTTCATCACCCCAATAAGCAATTTTACCTCCCATAGAAGATTTAATTTTTAAATTTTCAATAGGTTTGATTTCTGCAAAAACATTCCCAATAAAATCATCAGACCAGTTATAATTTCCTAAACGGGTATTAACATAAGCAACAGGATTCGACATTTCTTGTCCAACTGTAGATGAAATACCATAAGGATTACCGTTGGCATCTTTAAAAACAGGATTACTTGTGTAGATTGATGAATTAGCTACAATAGGGTCTGTAACAACCACAGGAGTAATCGGATCTAAATTTAAAGCTGAACTTAATGGCCCTCCATACTCACTATTTGTATTTCCTAAACCTACTCCTTTTTGATGAGTATATCCCAGTGTTTGACCTATTTGAATTTTCTTACTCAAATTATGAGTTGAATTCAAACGAATACTTTTCTTATTAAAGTTTGAAATTGGTTTTGAAACAATTCCCTCTTGGTCTTGAACGCTAAAAGACGCAAAGAATGTTGAAACATCATTTCCACCGCTAAAACTAACTTCATGGTTTGAACGTTGCGCATCATTGCTGAAAATTTGTTTCTGCCAATCAGTCCCTTTACCCAATGCTGTCAAATCAGAATAAATGATAGGACCTCCACCGGCAACAGATCTTTCATTCATTAAAGCGCCATACTGTGTAGCATTTAATAATTTAAGCGTTTTTTCAGGAGCAGAAACACCAGTAAATCCAGTATAATTAACACTAATTTTACCAGATTTTCCTTTTTTAGTAGTAACTAAAATAACACCCGAAGCAGCACGAGCTCCATAGATTGCTAATGAAGCAGCATCTTTAAGTACCTCAATTGATTCGATATCCGATTGATTAACAAAACCTATACCTCCTGAATCCACAATAACACCATCAACTACCCATAAAGGATTATTACCTCCATACGTATCAAAAGTAGTTAAACCTCTCACACGAACAGTAGATGCAGCACCTGGCTGACCAGATTGAGCAGCTATCGTTACCCCAGAAACTCTACCTTGTAATGTTTGTTCTATACGACCATTAGGTACTTTTTCTAAATCCTTCGCTTTAACACTAGATATTGCACCAGTTACAACACTCTTCTTTTGAGTCCCATAACCAACTACAACAACTTCATTTAAATCTTGAGATTGCGACTTTAACCTAAAAGTCAAGGAAGTCTTACCATTAACAGCTTGTTGAATAGTAGTGTAACCAATAAAGCTTATCACTAATGTTCCATTTTTAGGCGCTTTGATTTCAAATGCACCATCAAAATCTGTTGTGGTAGCCTTAGTTGTTCCTTTTAATAAAACGGTAGCCCCTGGAATGGACAAACCATTGTCGTCATACACTTTTCCTTTTACGACAAGATCTTGTGCTTGTCCGTAAATAGTGAAAAACAAAGACAAAAAACAAAAAATAAATAATTTCGTTAATTTCATTTTTCTTAAATTTTGGTTAATTAATTAGTAATTTGGCACAATATTATTGTTTTAATTTCATTTAAAAGAAAAAATAATCTATACAAAAACACATCAATAGGGTAAATTTAGAAATACAAAAACACATCAAAAAAAATTCAAAATATTTATTTTCAGTTATTTAAAATAAAAATAAATATATTTACAAAAAAATTAAATCAAAAAGTAACTTACAAATAGTAATTTAAATTAAATTAGCCAAAATTCAACTTTTCATAATCTGTATCTTACAAAAATAAATGATGAAAATCCAAATAAGTCACTATTTACTTGTACTATTTTTATTCCTTCACTCTATAGTATTGAGTCAGGTAAAAAGCATTGGAATCCCTGAAATAAGGAATTACAAACGGTCAGACTATAAGGGCGGTACACAAAACTGGAATATAGATCAAGACATAAATCATAATTTATATTTTGCAAATAATGCCGGTTTGTTCATGTTTGATGGAAATGTTTGGTCAAAATATGAGCTCCCTAACAAATCCGTTGTAAGATCTATAAAAACGCATTCATCCGGAAAAATATTTGTAGGTGGTTACAATGAATTTGGCTATTTCAAACCAGATAGTAATGGAAAATTAATGTATTTTTCATTGTCTAAATTTCTTAAGGAGAAAAACAATAATTCCATCGATATCATATGGAAAATTCATAAACTCAAAAACGAAATTGTTTTTCAATCGTTTAATGCAGCTTATATATTCAAAAATAATAGGTTGGAAATCCTAAAAGCCCCAACACGGTTTCAGTTCTCTTTTCTTGTAAATAACACTTTATATTTTCAAGATATAAATAAAGGAATAGTAAAATATACAAACGGTAGTTTAACCCCAATACCAAACTCAACTTTACTAAACAATACCGAAGTATGGGGAATGTTTCCAATAGACAATAATAAAATAATTATTAGCACATTAGATAAAGGGCTTTTTATATATCAAAATAAAAAAATAACCCCTTGGGAAACAGAAGCAAATTTATTTATCAAAAAGAACAGCGGACTTGGGGGCGTTTCAATGAAAAACAATCATATCGTACTGAATTCAGTTGTAGATGGTGTGATTATTTGTGATCGTAATGGTAAAATTATTCAACATATCAATCGCAAAAAAGGTTTGCAAAACAACACCTCTTTAACATCATTTATTGATAAAAATAACAACCTTTGGCTGGGATTAGACAACGGTATATCATTTGTAAATGAAAATTCTCCATTTACATTTTTTGGATCAAGCTACAATTTAAGTACTGTTTACGCTACAATTATTCACAATAACATTTTGTATGTTGCTACCAATCAAGGAGTATTTTATCATCGATGGAGTAATCCGTTCAAAGAAGAGGATTTTCAACTAATAAATGGATCAGAAGGTCAGGCCTGGGATTTACAACTTATTAATGGCACACTATTTTGCGCACACAACAGAGGAGCCTTTATTTTAAATGGCAACTCAATAGTAAAAACACTAGACAATACTGGATACTGGAGCTTTAAAAGTGTTCCTGGCAATCCAAACAAAATAATAGCATCCAATTACAATGGTTTTTCATTATTAGAAAATGTGGCAGGGAATTGGGTGTTCAAAAACCAAATTAAAGGTTTTTCAAAATCAGTGGGGGAATTCGAGTTTTCCAATACTAACATATGGGTAAAGAAGGATGAGTATTTATATCAATTAAAATTTGACGCTTCATATTCGAAATTTACAGCTGTAAAAACACACAAAGAATTATCAAATAAAGACAAAGGAATAACTAGTGTTCAACGGATAAAGAACGTAATCTCTTTTCAACACAATAATCATTTCTACACATATTCAGAAATGAAAAATACATTTGAACCCAATATGTTTTTAACTACCCTATTTCAAAAAATTCCAAAAACCAATACTATTGTAGAAGATAGAGCAGGAAATATTTGGTATGTTATTAAAGAGACATTGGGGATTTTAAAAAAGAACAATAATGGGACTTATACAAATACTACGACCCCTTTTTTAAATTTCACGCAGTACCTAGTTTACAATAATCTATCTATAAATACTCTGGATTCTAAAAATATATTTATTGGACTAACTGACGGTTTAGTTCATTACGATTCCGATCAATTAAATAACATTAATAGTAAACCAACGGTATTTATTCAAAATTTTACAACTCAAGAAGCTACAATTTACAACAGCTCATCAACATTACTTGACAAAAAAATTTCAATACCGTACGCATCTAATTTTGTGAAATTTCGATTTTCTTCCCCTACGTTTGAAAATGTAGAGAATATAAAATATTCATACAAATTAAACGGGTTTGACGAGGACTGGAGTAATTGGTCGTCAGGGACAATTAAAGAATATACAAACCTTAGAGAAGGAAAGTATACAATGAATGTTAAAGTAAAAAATAGTTTTGGAATTATTTCAGAAAAAGCATCGGTAACATTTACAATTTCACCACCTTGGTACAGACATTTTATAGCCTATATATTTTACTTAATTTTTATTGTGGCAACCATTAGAGTAATTCGTGATAGAATTAAAATTAAGATTCGAAAAAACAAATACTACGAAACAATAGAACAGCGCCGATTGTATTTAGAAAAAGAAGCGAGAATTCGTCAAGAACAATTTAATTTAGAAAAAGAAATTGAAAAATTAAAAAATGATAAGTTGCAGTTAAATCTACTAGCAAAAGATAAAGAGTTGGTTACAAACTCTCTTCAGGTTGTGAAAAAAAATAAAATCCTGAATGGTATAATGCAGCGATTAAAAGATATTGACACCTCTGGTTTTGACGAGACCAATAAATTTCAATTTGAGAAATTACGCAAAAGCATTTTAAAAGAAGTGAATTCTGATAAAAGTTGGAAAGATTTAGAAAAGCATATTAAAAACGTACACTTTGAATTTCTAAAAAGACTCAAAGAAAAACATCCTACAATTACTCCACGTGAATTAGATCTGTCCACCTACTTATTAATGAACATGTCAACGAAAGAAATTTCAGAAATTATGAATATCTCTGGAGGAGGTGTAGAACTAGCACGTTATCGTTTAAGAAAAAAATTAGAACTTACTAAAAAAGAAAGTTTAACTGGATATTTAATGAGTATCTAAACGATATATATTTTATTTATTCTAGTAAATCTAATATGCGCTCCAAAGCCATTCCTCTAGACCCTTTAATCAAAATAGTACTGTTGTCGATTCTATGTGTAGATATAAATGATTTCAAATCATCAAATGTAGAATGAAAGTGAAAATTTTCATTATTGAAAGAATTTGCAAAAAAATCAGACCCAACAAAATGACAAACAATAGCGTTCTGATTCAACATTGAATCTACTATTTGTTTATGCTCTTGGAGGCTTTCCTGCCCTAATTCGAACATATCGCCTAAAATTGCAGTTTTATTCGAATTGTCTAATTGTTTAAAATTTTCAATAGCTACAGCCATACTGCTTGGATTGGCATTATAAGCATCTAATATAACTTGATTTGTTCCCTTTGTAATCAATTGCGATCTATTGTTTTCTGGAACATACCCTTCTAAAGCCGATTGGATATCCTTATTTGAAACTTTAAAGTAATTTCCAATTGCTATAGCAGCATTAATATTATTTGCATTATACAAGCCTATTAAGTGCGATGTAATTTTCATATCCTGAAATTCAACGGTCACGAAAGGATTTGCAGTAACTTTTAGTATTGAAACATCAGCCTCTGATTTATTAACTCCAAAAGTATACTGATTGAATGTTCTCGTTTTTTCAACCTGAATACTATCTTCTAAATTCACAAAGACTAGTTTGTTATTATTAGATAAATAATGATACATTTCACTCTTTCCTTGTATCACTCCTTCAACACCGCCAAAACCCTCTAAATGTGCTTTTCCAAAATTAGTAATATATCCGAAATCGGGCTGAGCCAATTCACACAAAAACTCTATTTCTTTTTTATGATTTGCTCCCATTTCTACTATCCCTATTTCTGTTTCTGAAGTAAAAGAAAGTAAGGTTAAGGGAACACCAATATGATTATTTAAATTTCCAATGGTAGCTTTAGTATTATATTTTGAAGAAAGAACAGCATAGATTAATTCTTTGGTAGTGGTTTTTCCATTACTGCCTGTTAGAGCTACTATTGGTAATTTCAAATAATTTCTATGATATTGTGCTAAATCTTGAAGCGTCTTTAGACTATCTTTTACCAAAATTGTTCTATGATCAATATAATAATCTGCATTATCAATTATAACATAAGACGCGCCTTTTTCTAGTGCTTCCTCAGCAAAAGTATTAGCGTCAAAACGATCCCCTTTTATCGCTACAAATAAAGAATTGGGTTGAATTTTTCTCGTATCAATAGAAACTGATACGCATTTTAAAAATAAATCATGAATTTTTGGTATGTCCATATAACTGAAAATTTTACAAACAAAAAGCCCTAAAAAGGGCTTTTTGTTGGAATACTATAAAAACTAATTTCTAGGTCTTTTTTTAGTTTGAGCTTTTGAACCAACTCTCGACATCGCACATCTAAAACCAATATAATCAGTAGCCATGTCCTGAGGGAAATACCTTCTCTGTGCTGGATCTAACCAATATGCTCTATCCCTCCATGAACCGCCTTTGTAAACTCTAACATTGTCATTGACCAAAGTAGTTCTTTTGTTTGATTTATCAAACTTTCTAACCATTTTGCCTAAACTATCAACTGTAACATTGTGTTTAGGAGAATTATACATCTTTTTTGCGTCTTTGGTAGACTCTGAAGAACCAAACTTAAATTCTTTACTTGATTGTTGATCTCCATCTCTGTAATTCAAATTATTACTTCTATCAAAATTTTGTCTCAAATAAGTTTCATTTTCATCCACTGGAACTTGAACAATTTGACCTGGTAAGGAACGTGCAATTAATTTACCATTACTTAAAGTGTCATATTTGATAGTTTCTTTAGTAACTATCTCTATTTTACCATCTTTACCAATTTTATTTTTGGTATACTGATTCCCTCTGAAGTAATTGAAATCATTGAATTCATTATCTACAATAGGTCTGTAAACATCAGCAACCCATTCCGCAACATTCCCTGCCATATCATACAAACCAAAATCGTTAGCAGGATATTTATTTACTTCATTTGTAATATCGGCTCCGTCATCAGACCATCCTGCAATTCCACCGTAATCACCTTTACCTTGTTTGAAATTAGCTAACTGATCTCCAACTGTTTGACGTTTTGTGGAACGAGTATCTTGTCCAGACCATGGATATTTCTTACGCCCTTTATATACATTAAACTCTCTTTGTCCAACTCCTGCAGCTGCTGCATACTCCCATTCAGATTCAGTTGGCAATCTATATTCTGGCAGTAACAAACCTGAAGATCTTTGTACATATAAATTTTTTGGCTCAATTACCTTTCCATTTTTAGCAGTTTTAGCGCCTTTTGCACCGGAACCTTTCTTGCCTTTCAACACTATCTTATCATCACCTCCGTAAGAAGAAGTTGGAGAATTTAAATATGTTTCTGTATTAAAAGAGTTTTCAGATGTAACATCTAGTGTTTTTGCATCTTTCTTCAAATAACCATTTTTCTCTAACAATGCTTCATTTACACGATCTGTTCTCCATTTACTAAATTCATTAGCTTGAATCCAATTTACTCCTACTACAGGATATTTTGAATAAGCAGGATGTCTTAAATAGTTATTGGTCATGTTCTCGCTATATCCCAAACGGTTTCTCCAAACTAAAGTGTCAGGTAAAGCGCCTTCATATATATTTTTGTAATTTTCTTCCGTTGGAGGAAAAACATTCTTTAACCAATCTAAATATTCCAAATACATCGAGTTAGTTACCTCTGTTTCGTCCATATAAAAAGACTGAACGTGTTGTTGAGTTGGAGAATTATTCCAATCATGCATTACATCATCCTGAACTTTACCCATAGTAAAAGTTCCTCCTTCAATAAAAACTAATCCAGGACCTGCTTGTTGCTCACCTGGCTGTTTGGATCCACCTTTTTTGCCATTAACATTCCATCCCGTGGCTCTTGAACCACCTTTCCCTAGGCTCGATGACTTTTTAACACAACTTGAAACGCCTAACATTACAACTAAAGATAGGACTAATTGGAAAAATTTTCTGTTATTCACTTTCATATTTTTATAAAATAAATTTTGTCATCTATTATCTCTACAAATATATATACCATTTTGTAGAATTTAATTCAAAAATAGCTTTTAAGAGCTAACTTGAAACAACAAAACGCAAATTTATAATTTTTATTATTAATATTAAACTTTGAACTGGATTTTTACTTTCAAAAAATATTTAAAAACGGGGCGATTCAAAAGTAAAAACCTATTAACTTGAAATTAATTACAATAATTTATGAAAAATAATGTTATTGTTAAGAGTCATTTAAATAAAATGATTCCATTAAATTATTTAAAACTACATAAAAAAAGTCTTTTCCGTTTCGGAATTAACTACCTTGTATCTTGAAAATAATTTAAAAAAAATTACTTTTGTTTACTAAACATCTTTTGATAATGAATAAAAACATCATTTTCTTTTCCTTTATACTTGCTTTTTCAATTGGTAAAGCGCAAAAAAGAGTAATTACAACGAGCACACCTTTCTTAATGGTTGCAGCTGATGCAAGAGCTGCTGGTATGGCAGATATTGGTATTGCTACTTCAACCGATGCTTTTTCGCAACAATGGAATCCTGCAAAATTTGCCTTTTCAACAATAGAACAAGGGTTTTCTGTAAGTTATACTCCCTATATGACAGACTTAGCCGATGATATAGCATTAGGCCAAATTTCTTATTTCAATAAAATAAATGAACGAAGCTCATGGGCTAGTAGTCTACGTTACTTTAGCCTAGGATTAATTGAATTGCGTGAAACACCATTTGAACCGCCTGTAATTGCTTCTCCCAACGAACTAGCCCTAGACGGCTCCTATTCTTTACAAATAAGTAAAACATTTGCAATGGCAGTTGCAGGAAGATACATTCTTTCCAATCTTAAATTTCCAACACAAAACAGTGACGCTTCCTCTGCAAGTTCTTTTGCTGTTGATGTTGCTGGATTTTACCAATCCGAAGAAAAGGCATACACTCATTTCAACGGAATTTGGAGAGCAGGTTTTAACATCCAAAATTTAGGACCTAAAATAAATTACGATAATACTTTAGATGAAAATAACGGCTATTTTTTACCCGCTAATTTAAAAATCGGAGCGGGATTTGAATTCATTTTTGATCAAGACAATAAAGTTACCGCCAATGTAGAACTAAATAAACTTCTAGTTCCTACACCACAATTCGAATCACAAACAAACAACGATGAAAACAAAAAATTAAAAGAAGATTATCAGAATATTGGATGGGTATCTGGAATTTTTCAATCTTTTAATGATGCTCTAGATGGTTTTAGTGAAGAAATTAAGGAAATCACTTATGCATTAGGAACTGAATATGTATATAAAGATTCATTTGCAGTTCGTGCAGGATATTTCCACGAGAGCCCAGAAAAAGGAGCGCGTAACTATTTTTCTTTGGGAGCTGGATTCAAATACACTTCTACAAAAATTGATGTTTCGTATTTATTTTCAACTTCAAAAATAAGAAACCCACTTGAAAACACCCTTCGATTTTCTCTAACGTTTAATATTGGAGACAAAACTAATTTACAATAATCAATTAAAAAACCAATCCAGATTTCATTTAGAAATTTGGATTTTTTATATACATGAAAACAATAACAATTGAAACCAATTTCGATGTTTTTAATTCTGTTCAAGAATTACCAATAGACATTCAAAATCTAATGCTTGAAGCTATACGAATTAGAAAAACTGCCTATGCGCCCTACTCTAGTTTTAAGGTTGGAGTGGCACTTGAATTAGACAACGGAGAAATCATTTCAGGCTCTAATCAAGAAAACGCAGCATACCCTTCAGGACTTTGTGCTGAAAGAGTAGCTGTTTTTTACGCAGGGGCTAAATATCCTGAAGCCAAAATAATTAAAATGGCCATTTCTGCCGCCTCTGACAATACAACAACAGCTGCTCCAATTCCACCGTGTGGCGCATGTAGACAATCCATTGCAGAGTATGAAATAAAACAAAATAGGCCAATTGAAATTTATTTTATGGGAGAAATTGGATTTATATACAAATCAGAGTCTTTAAAAAATTTACTCCCACTTCTTTTTGATAAAAAGTTCTTGTAAAAAAATCTTAAAAAAAAGCATATTAATTTTAGTGCTAAGTTGGAATGTCTTATTTTTGCACTTCGCAAATTTGTGTGAGGAAACTATTTTGCGTTATTAGGTACAATTGATAACACAACATTATTCAAATGAAAGAAGTTACAAAAGAAGTTTATTTAAAGTGGTACGAAGACATGCTACTTTGGAGAAAGTTTGAAGACAAACTTGCAGCATTATACATTCAACAAAAAGTAAGAGGATTTCTCCACTTATACAATGGTCAAGAAGCCGTTTTAGCAGGTGCTTTACATGCTATGGATTTGACCAAAGACAAAATGATTACTGCATACAGAAACCACGTACAACCGATTGGTATGGGAGTTGATCCTAGAGCTGTTATGGCTGAACTATTAGGTAAAGTAACAGGTACTTCTAAAGGAATGGGTGGATCTATGCACATTTTCTCAAAAGAACATCGTTTTTACGGAGGTCATGGAATTGTAGGTGGCCAAATTCCTGTTGGTGCTGGATTAGCATTTGCAGACAAATACTTTGAAACTGGCGGAGTTACAATGACCTATTTTGGTGATGGTGCAGCACGTCAAGGTTCATTACATGAAGCCTTCAACATGGCCATGCTATGGAAATTACCTGTTGTATTCATCGTTGAAAACAATGGATACGCTATGGGAACTTCTGTGGAAAGAACCGCTAACCACACTGATATTTGGAAGTTAGGATTAGGTTATGAAATGCCTTGCGGACCAGTTGACGGAATGAATCCTGTCAAAGTAGCAGAAGCAATGACAGAAGCTATTGAAAGAGCGCGTCGTGGAGACGGTCCAACTTTCCTAGAAATGAAAACATACCGATACAGAGGACATTCCATGTCTGATGCTCAACTATACCGTTCAAAAGAAGAGATAGAAGAATACAAAAAAATTGACCCAATTACACAAGTTCTTGATGTAATTAAGGATAAAAAATACGCTACGGAAAAAGATATTGAAGCCATTGACCAACGAGTTAAAGATTTGGTTGACGAGTGCGTGAAATTTGCAGAAGAATCTCCTTATCCAGAAATTCAACAATTGTACGACGTAGTATACGAACAAGAAAACTATCCATTTTTACCTCATAAATTATAATTAGTTATGGCTACAATAGTAACAATGCCTCGTTTGAGTGATACAATGACAGAAGGAACGGTGGCAACATGGCTTAAAAAAGTCGGTGATAAAGTAAGTGAAGGAGATATCTTGGCTGAAATTGAAACTGATAAAGCGACAATGGAATTCGAATCCTTCAATGAAGGAACACTTTTACATATTGGTATACCAGCAGGTGAAACTGCTCCAGTTGACTCTTTATTAGCCATCATAGGAAATGAAGGAGAAGATATTTCAGCTTTACTAGCTGGAGGTGCTACAACAGCAGCAACTCCTGTAGTTGAAACAGCTGTAGCAACTGAAACAAAAACCGAAACAGCACCAGCAGCTTCACTTCCAGAAGGAGTAATTGTTGTAACAATGCCTCGTTTGAGTGATACAATGACCGAAGGAACAGTAGCGACTTGGTTGAAAAAAGTAGGCGATGCTGTTGCAGAAGGTGATATCCTAGCTGAAATCGAAACAGACAAAGCGACTATGGAGTTCGAGTCATTTAATGCTGGAACTTTATTATATGTAGGTATTCAAGAAGGAAATACGGCACCAGTAGATAGCTTATTAGCAATCATTGGACCTGCAGGAACAGATATTAGCGGCGTGGCTGACAACTTTAAAGTGGGTGGAAACACTCCAGCTGTTAAAGAAGAAACTGCAGCTGTCCCAGCTGAAAAATCGGCTCCAGTCACTCAAGAAGCTACTGTAGACGGACAACGCATTTTGGCTTCGCCTTTAGCTAAAAAAATTGCTAATGATAAAGGAATCCAATTATCACAAGTAAAAGGATCTGGTGAAAACGGACGTATCATAAAAAGTGATATCGAAAACTTCACTCCATCTGCAAGTAGTACAACAACTACTGCTACACAACCACAAGAAACTGCTAAAGCTTCTGCTCCACAAGTATTCGTTCCTGCTGGAGAAATTTTCACAGAAGAAATTAAAAATTCGCAAATGCGTAAAATCATTGCGAAACGTTTGGCTGAATCTTTATTTACGGCTCCTCACTACAATTTATCTATTGAAGTTACCATGGACGAAGCGATGAAATCAAGAGCAGTTATCAACAGCGTTCCTGATACCAAAGTTTCTTTCAATGATATGGTAATTAAAGCCTGTGCATCAGCATTGAAAAAACACCCAATCATCAATTCACAATGGAGAGAAGATGCAATTATCATTAATCACCACGTAAATATTGGAGTAGCTGTAGCCGTTGAAGACGGATTAGTGGTTCCTGTATTGCGATTTACTGATGCGATGAGTTTGTCTCAAATTGGCGCAAGCGTAAGAGATTTGGCTGGTAGAGCTAAAAACAAAAAACTACTTCCAAACGAAATGGAAGGAAGTACATTTACCGTTTCTAACCTTGGTATGTTTGGTATCACTGAGTTCAACTCAATCATTAACCAACCTAACTCTGCTATCCTATCTGTAGGAGCAATTGTTGAGAAACCAGTGGTTAAAAACGGACAAATTGTGGTTGGAAACACCATGATGTTATCATTAGCTTGCGATCACCGTACGATTGACGGTGCTACTGGAGCACAGTTTTTACAAACATTAAAACAATATATCGAAAACCCAGTTACCATGCTGGCTTAAGATTAAGTATATGATGTAATTGATCCCGTTTTGATAAATCAGAACGGGATTTTTACTTTTACTATCTCAGATTTAGTAATTTTAAAGTCTCATACAAAAACAATGAAACCAACTATTACAATTATCGGCGCTGGAATTTCAGGCTTAACGGCTGCTGTGTATTTATATCAAAAAAATTACAACGTACAAATTCTTGAGGCCACTGATCGTGTTGGGGGACGAATTAAAACAGATTGTATTGATGGCTTCCGATTGGATAGAGGATTTCAGGTTTTACTCACTGATTATCCTGAAACGAAAGCGCTTTTAAACTATAAAAAATTAAATTTAAAACCATTTCTGCCAGGAGCTACCGTACTCTATGATGGCGGACAATTTGACATTGCCGATCCGTTCAGAAGACCTACTGCACTTTTATCTACACTATTCGCACCAGTTGGAACGTTAAAAGACAAGATTCAAACCTTTTGGTTAAAGCATAAATTAGTCCGAATTTTAAACACAGCTATTTTTAAACAACCTGAAACCGATACTTATTCGCAATTAAAAAAGTATGGCTTCAGCCAAAAAATGATAGATCGTTTTTACAAACCTTTTTTCTCGGGTATATTTTTAGAAAATGAATTGACAACATCAAGCAATATGTTCGACTTTGTGATGAAACAATTTTCTTCTGGTGACGCTGCGATACCCGAACTTGGCATGGAAGAAATTCCAAAACAATTAGCTGCAATGCTTCCTGAAAATTCAATTCAATTTAAAACAAAAGTAACATCGATTGAAAACAACACCATTTATTTAGAAGATGGTTCTCAAATTGTACCCGACAAAATTATAATAGCAACAGAAGCAACTAGTCTAGCTGGAAACTATATTCCAAAACAAAAACAACAATACCACCAGGTAACGAACATCTATTTTGAGGCAACCAAAGCACCAACATCCAAATCGATTGTGATATTAAATGCGGCAACAAATAAAAAATGGGTAAACAATCTTACTGTAATGTCAAATATTTCGAGCAAATATGCCCCAACTGGAAAAGTGCTACTGTCCGTCTCCTATAATGGTATACCAGAAATAGACGACACATTACTAGCGGAGAATATGAAAGAAGAACTAAAGCAAAGGTATGGAAATCAAGTAGACGATTGGAAGCTGTTAAAAACCTACCGTATTCAGTATGCGTTACCTAACCAAGACAGTGTTTGCGACGAACTAACAAAAACTGACGTACAAATCAACGAAAATCTTTATATCTGTGGTGATCATTTGATGAATGGCTCCATAAATGCTGCTATGAAATCAGGAAGACTAGTAGCTGAATTAATCGATACAGATAGTTAACTAAATTTTCGATTTTTTTCTTCTATCCAACGCGACATGTATTTGGTGCTTTGCAAAGTGTGATGCAAAAGCATTTGCCCTAAAAAATTATTGCGTCGGTGTTGTTCCAAATTCAATAGCAACAAAGACAATCTTGTTTTAAATTCTTCTTCAAACAATTCTTTCAAATACCGTTGCTTGATAATCGTAAATCCATTTTGTTGACTTTGTTTCCAGAAGATTTCATCCTGATATAACCCTACTGAAGCGTCTGCAAATTGTTGCGGATCATCTAGAATACTGCCATTCCAATCTAAATCAGCATGCATCGATTCAGCACCAATAGAAGTTGTAACTGATGGGCTTCCATATTGCATTGCTTCCAATAACTTACCTTTGATACCAGCTCCAAAACGAAGAGGCGCTAATACTACTCGAGCTTTTGAAATAACCTCCTTAGCACTTTCTGCTCTCCCTTTTATTAAAAAACCATCCTTATCATTATGCAATTGAAAAACCTTCTGTGAAGGATAGGCTCCATAGATTTCTAAAACTGCATTAGGTAACTGTTTTCTAATTATTGGCCAAATCGATTCTTTTAAATACTGAACAGCATTCCAATTAGGTTCGTGAAGAAAATTACCTATAAAAACAAAATTCTCCCTTTGATCAAAAGATAAAGAATTCAAATCAAAAGAATCAACAACTAAGGGCAGATACAACAAAAGAGAAGGATCAATTGTAAACACAGACTGTAATAGCTGCATTTCGAATTCAGAAACCATTAAAGACAGATCGGAACGAAGTATACTAGCAATTTCCCTTTTGGCAACATCTTCCTCTACTATATCTGATAGTTCAAAAGTATGATTCGCTTTAAAAGCATGCTGTCGCGCCAATCGCAAACAATGCAAATCTTCGGTATCTAAAATTCGAATAGCTTCTGGACAATGTTCTGCTACACGCCAACCAAATTGCTCTTCAATCATAAAACGATCAAATACAACCACATGAGGCTGCAATTCCTTAATGTAAGTATCAAAACTAGGATCATTTAAAGCTACCGATACCTTATCTACATCATAATCAGCAAGATCTACCATAAAATCACTATCCTGTGCAGGACTACAGAAAGTAATCGCAAAACCCTGTTTTTTAAACAACGCAATTAACTGCATCATTCTTCCACCTGCCGCAGAAGAATTCGGCTCAGGCCAAACAAAACCAATAATTAAGAGTCGTTTATTCGAAATCATGTTACCATATTAGTGAACTACAAAATAATGGTAATTAAACGGAAAATCAATCCTATTTACAAAAAATTGAACATAAAAAGAGTAATTTTGTTACACTAAATCTATAATTCATGTTAGGACTTAAATTAGCTACTGATCCAAGATGGGTCAACATAGTCGAATCGAATATCGAAGAAATTTTGACCGACCATGCTTGGTGCGAACAAAAAGCAGCCTCCAATGCTATTTATATCATCGTCAACAATTCAGAAAAAGAAGAATTAGTTACCGAAATGACCCGAATTGCTTTAGAAGAAATGGAACATTTTCAGATGGTACACACTATCATCAAAGAAAAAGGATTGGTATTAGGTAGAGAACGCAAAGACAATTATGTAAACGATCTAGTTAAATTTGCTAAAAAAGACGGTAGTCGAAATGATGCCTTGGTCGAAAGATTGCTATTTGCAGCCATGATCGAAGCACGTAGTTGCGAACGCTTTAAAGTACTTTCAGAAAATATTCAAGATCCTGAATTGGCAAAATTCTATAGAGAACTCATGATTTCAGAGGCAGGCCATTACACCACCTTTTTAGGGTTTGCAAAAAAGTATCAAGACAACATCAATGTCGATTCCCGTTGGAAAGAATGGATTGAATACGAATCATCTATTATTGCCAATTACGGCAATAGAGAAACTGTCCACGGTTAATAAAAAATCCTCAATTACTTATTGAGGATTTTTTTGCAGCACCATTGTACTTCCTGAACACTAGTTGTCCCGCTATCCGCGCTACATGGTAGCTAGCTATTATCGGGGCTATACAAGACGTTGCATATTTCAGTTGAAGTAAACTAGGATGTATCTAAAACAAAAAACCCCGTTTCGTTAGAAACAGGGTTTTTAAAAGAAAGGCGACGACATACTCTCCCACATAACTGCAGTACCATCTGCGCAGGCGGGCTTAACTACTCTGTTCGGGATGGGAAGAGGTGAGCCCCGCCGCAATAACCACCTTAAGGTTGTTAGTGATTAGTTAGTAGTGATTAGTAATTAGTCTTACACTAATTACTAGTTACTATTCACTAGTCACTGCTCGCGTCGAGCAAATATCTTAACATACTGAGATAAAGAAAAAAATTAAGAAAGTTTCTCCCTGCCCCTTGCGGGGCAGGAAAAGCGTACATAAGCTTACGGGTTATTAGTACTACTCGACTATGACATTACTGCCTTTACATCTATAGCCTATCAACGTGGTCATCTTCCACGACCCTTAAAAGAAATCTCATCTTGTGGTGGGTTTCGCGCTTATATGCTTTCAGCGCTTATCCCTTCCAAACGTAGCTACTCTGCGGTGCCCCTGGCGGGACAACAGATACACTAGAGGTTTGTCCAATTCGGTCCTCTCGTACTAGAATCAGATCCACTCAAATTTCTAACGCCCACAGTAGATAGAGACCGAACTGTCTCACGACGTTCTGAACCCAGCTCGCGTGCCACTTTAATGGGCGAACAGCCCAACCCTTGGGACCTTCTCCAGCCCCAGGATGTGACGAGCCGACATCGAGGTGCCAAACCCCCCCGTCGATATGAGCTCTTGGGGGAGATCAGCCTGTTATCCCCGGCGTACCTTTTATCCTTTGAGCGATGGCCCTTCCATGCGGAACCACCGGATCACTATGCTCTACTTTCGTACCTGATCGACCTGTATGTCTCTCAGTCAAGCTCCCTTATGCCATTGCACTCTACGCACGGTTACCAAGCGTACTGAGGGAACCTTTAGAAGCCTCCGTTACTCTTTTGGAGGCGACCACCCCAGTCAAACTACCCACCAAGCAATGTCCCCCGCATAGCGGGGTTAGGCCTCAGATAAACAAAGGGTTGTATTTCAACAATGACTCCACAACGCCTGGCGACGCCACTTCATAGTCTCCAACCTATCCTACACATCATTTATCCAAGGTCAATACTAAGCTATAGTAAAGGTGCACAGGGTCTTTTCGTCCCACTGCGGGTAAACGGCATCTTCACCGTTACTACAATTTCACCGAGCTCATGGCTGAGACAGTGTCCAGATCGTTACACCATTCGTGCAGGTCGGAACTTACCCGACAAGGAATTTCGCTACCTTAGGACCGTTATAGTTACGGCCGCCGTTTACTGGGGCTTCAATTCAATGCTTCTCCGAAGATAACATCTCCTCTTAACCTTCCAGCACCGGGCAGGTGTCAGGCCCTATACTTCATCTTACGATTTTGCAGAGCCCTGTGTTTTTGATAAACAGTCGCCTGGACCTCTTCACTGCGGCCAGCTTGCGCTGGCGACCTTTCTCCCGAAGTTACAGGTCTATTTTGCCTAATTCCTTAGCCATGAATCTCTCGAGCACCTTAGGATTCTCTCCTCGACTACCTGTGTCGGTTTGCGGTACGGGTACTTATTACCTGAAGTTTAGAGGTTTTTCTTGGAAGCCCTTAGGCGCACTATCTCTTTGACCGAAGTCTCCGAGTACTATCGTATTTCCCCAAGATCTGTGGATTTGCCTGCAGATCTTATAGGTAGGTACTTCAACGAACTATTCCGTCAGTTCGCGGCGCTTTCATCACTCCGTCACCCCATCACAGTAATAAGTAGTACGGGAATATTAACCCGTTGTCCATCGACTGTCCCTTTCGGGTTCGCCTTAGGTCCCGACTAACCCACAGCTGATTAGCATAGCTGTGGAAACCTTAGTCTTTCGGTGTGCGGGTTTCTCGCCCGCATTATCGTTACTTATGCCTACATTTTCTTTTCTAACCAGTCCAGCATACCTTACGATACACCTTCTACCCTGTTAGAATGCTCCCCTACCACTTGTATATAATACAAATCCATAGCTTCGGTACTATACTTATGCCCGATTATTATCCATGCTCGTCCGCTCGACTAGTGAGCTGTTACGCACTCTTTAAATGAATGGCTGCTTCCAAGCCAACATCCTAGCTGTCTGGGCAGACAAACCTCGTTCTTTCAACTTAGTATAGATTTGGGGACCTTAGCTGATGGTCTGGGTTCTTTCCCTCTCGGACTTGGACCTTAGCACCCAAGCCCTCACTGCTGGTAAACATTATATAGCATTCGGAGTTTGTCAGGAATTGGTAGGCGGTGAAGCCCCCGCATCCAATCAGTAGCTCTACCTCTATATAACTTAAATCCAGCGCTGCACCTAAATGCATTTCGGGGAGTACGAGCTATTTCCGAGTTTGATTGGCCTTTCACCCCTACCCACAGGTCATCCGAAGACTTTTCAACGTCAACCGGTTCGGTCCTCCACTGTGTGTTACCACAGCTTCAACCTGCCCATGGGTAGATCACACGGTTTCGCGTCTAACACTACTGACTAAAGCGCCCTATTCAGACTCGCTTTCGCTACGGATCCGTGACTTAACCACTTATCCTTGCCAGCAACGTTAACTCGTAGGCTCATTATGCAAAAGGCACGCCGTCACCCCACTAAAGGGCTCCGACCGCTTGTAAGCGTATGGTTTCAGGATCTATTTCACTCCGTTATTCACGGTTCTTTTCACCTTTCCCTCACGGTACTGGTTCACTATCGGTCTCTCAGGAGTATTTAGCCTTAGCGGATGGTCCCGCCAAATTCAGACAGGGTTTCACGTGCCCCGCCCTACTCAGGATACCACTATCCTTTACACTCATTACCTATACGGGACTATCACCCTCTTTGGTCCTACTTTCCAGTAGATTCTAGTTCTTTGTGCAAGAAATGTCGTGGTCCTACAACCCCAACATTGCCGTAACAACATTGGTTTGGGCTAATCCGCGTTCGCTCGCCACTACTTACGGAATCACTTTTGTTTTCTTCTCCTCCGCCTACTTAGATGTTTCAGTTCAGCGGGTTTGCCCACCTATCGGTGTACTATGTCTTCAACATAGTGGGTTGCCCCATTCAGGTATTTACGGATCGTATCGTGTGTGCCAATCCCCGTAACTTTTCGCAGCTTATCACGCCTTTCATCGCCTCTGAGAGCCTAGGCATCCCCCATACGCCCTTATTTTGCTTATTGTACCAACATATTACTTAAAATATGCCGTTTCTTTTACTTGTCTAATGATAAACAAGCAAAAATGTTTTCTACTTTATTATTTTCTTATCTCAATATGTCAATGAACGTTGTTCTTAGTGATTAGTTAGTAGTAATTAGTCATTAGCACAAGGCTAATTACTATTGACTCTTTACTATTCACTAGAATAGTGGAGAATAACGGAGTCGAACCGTTGACCTCCTGCGTGCAAGGCAGGCGCTCTAGCCAGCTGAGCTAATCCCCCGTGTTTTAGTTGTCAGTTATCAGGTGTCTGTTGACAGTATAATGATAAAGACAACATCCATCGGATGACTCAACTTCTAAAATTTCCGTAAGTTAAAAAATAGTAGTCCCGCCCAGACTCGAACTGGGGACCCCTACATTATCAGTGTAGTACTCTAACCAGCTGAGCTACGAGACTCTGTTTTTTACTTATTTGTATTATTTGAACTAACAGCAAGAGCAATAGTATTTTAAAATTCAATCCCATGTCAATCTATCGTCTTCTTTCTTGAAAGTGTTACCAAAGTAACTAACATTCAAGCTCTAGAAAGGAGGTGTTCCAGCCGCACCTTCCGGTACGGCTACCTTGTTACGACTTAGCCCTAGTTACCAGTTTTACCCTAGGCAGCTCCTTGCGGTCACCGACTTCAGGCACCCCCAGCTTCCATGGCTTGACGGGCGGTGTGTACAAGGCCCGGGAACGTATTCACCGGATCATGGCTGATATCCGATTACTAGCGATTCCAGCTTCACGGAGTCGAGTTGCAGACTCCGATCCGAACTGTGACCGGTTTTGTAGATTCGCTCCTGGTCACCCAGTGGCTGCTCTCTGTACCGGCCATTGTAGCACGTGTGTAGCCCAAGGCGTAAGGGCCGTGATGATTTGACGTCATCCCCACCTTCCTCACAGTTTACACTGGCAGTCTTGTTAGAGTTCCCGACATGACTCGCTGGCAACTAACAACAGGGGTTGCGCTCGTTATAGGACTTAACCTGACACCTCACGGCACGAGCTGACGACAACCATGCAGCACCTTGTAATTTGTCTTGCGAAAGATCTGTTTCCAAACCGGTCAAACTACATTTAAGCCTTGGTAAGGTTCCTCGCGTATCATCGAATTAAACCACATGCTCCACCGCTTGTGCGGGCCCCCGTCAATTCCTTTGAGTTTCATTCTTGCGAACGTACTCCCCAGGTGGGATACTTATCACTTTCGCTTAGCCACTGAGATTGCTCCCAACAGCTAGTATCCATCGTTTACGGCGTGGACTACCAGGGTATCTAATCCTGTTCGCTACCCACGCTTTCGTCCATCAGCGTCAATCCATTAGTAGTAACCTGCCTTCGCAATTGGTATTCCATGTAATCTCTAAGCATTTCACCGCTACACTACATATTCTAGTTACTTCCTAATAATTCAAGTTTAACAGTATCAATGGCCGTTCCACCGTTGAGCGATGGGCTTTCACCACTGACTTATTAAACCGCCTACGGACCCTTTAAACCCAATGATTCCGGATAACGCTTGGATCCTCCGTATTACCGCGGCTGCTGGCACGGAGTTAGCCGATCCTTATTCTTACAGTACCGTCAAGCTCCCTCACGAGGGAGTGTTTCTTCCTGTACAAAAGCAGTTTACAATCCATAGGACCGTCATCCTGCACGCGGCATGGCTGGATCAGGCTTGCGCCCATTGTCCAATATTCCTCACTGCTGCCTCCCGTAGGAGTCTGGTCCGTGTCTCAGTACCAGTGTGGGGGATCTCCCTCTCAGGACCCCTACCCATCGTAGCCATGGTAAGCCGTTACCTTACCATCTAGCTAATGGGACGCATGCTCATCTTTTACCGTTGGAACTTTAATGTGAAAACCATGCGATTCTCACATACTATGAGGTATTAATCCAAATTTCTCTGGGCTATCCCTCTGTAAAAGGTAGATTGCATACGCGTTACGCACCCGTGCGCCGGTCTCTAGCTCCGAAGAACTATACCCCTCGACTTGCATGTGTTAAGCCTGCCGCTAGCGTTCATCCTGAGCCAGGATCAAACTCTTCATCGTATATTATGCGAAGCAAATAAATTTACTTCTATTTATTATGACAATGATCTAATGGTCTTTTTCGAATCTTGCAATTCTATTACTCTTTAATTTGTTTTGAGATCTCTCTCAAAACGGCTGTCAATTCAATATGTCTAGGAACGTGTCTTAATTTTTTTTCGCTTATCTCTCAAAGCGGGTGCAAAAGTACAACTTCTTTTTAATCTCGCAAGTCTATTGGAAAGTTTTTTTGAAAAAATACTTACTCACTTTTCTTACGCAATAATTTTAAAGAACTTGGCTCCTTTTGGCCCCGAATTAATCGGGAGGGCAAAGATAATTACTTTTTTATCTCTAGCAAATTTTTTATAAGTAAAATTTCTTCTATCTTCTTTTGTTTGCTTTTCAATACTATGTAAGATCGTCTGCTCTAATGCGGGTGCAAAAGTACAACCTAAATCCGCTTTAGCAAGTATTTTTTGACTTTATTTTTTAGCTTTTTCATAACTCGCTGATTACCCGTTTTGTAAATATCAAAGTTTTTTTGAATTAGGAATTCTATAGGGTGAATTAGGAGGGTAGTTCAACGAAATTAGAAGGTTGAATATTGAAAATGTTATTGTTATTGAAGTTAAAACCGCGTTAGGGATAGTAGCGAAAAGCCCACAGCAAAGCAAGGACTTGTAGCGAATAGCCCGACCTGGCGCGAGGTCACGAAGCAAACAGGAAACGCACAGGAAAT
>JBJOFE010000011.1:0-69612 GCA_046048915.1 Bacteroidota bacterium
TTCCTTTTTTAGCAGCTGCAGTATCTTTAGTATCAGCTAATAAAGCACTTAAAGAATCCTTAACCACTTTTTTAGGCGCTACAGTTTTGATTTCCGTTTTCTTTAAAGACTCATTGGCAGCCATTAAGAAATTACCAATTTCTTCAATTTTATAGGTTTCCCAAAACTCTAACTGAGCGGTACTTTGCAATAATTTTTTAATTCTATCAACATCTTTAGCACCTGGAAGTTCAACAAGAATTCTTCCTGATTCTCCTAATTTTTGAATATTAGGTTGTGTTACACCAAATTTATCAATACGTTTTCTCAACACACCAAAAGCACTTTCTACAGACTCATCAACTTTTCTTTTGATTACTTTTTGTACTTGCGCATCGGTCATTTGAAAATCAACACCACCTTCACCTTGCAAACTTCTGTTGGCAAAAATATCAGGCGAAGCTAATTTTACAGTTCCTTTAGAATTTGCCTCAAAAGCTTCAAAGAATGCATCAATATAGGTTTGATTCCCTTTTTGATTAGCAGTAGCATCAGCTAATGATTTATTGAAAACTGGGTTTTTAGAGTTGTTAGATAATCCTTTCAAGATATCTTTTACAGAAACTTGAAGAATTACATTGATTCCTCCTTCTAAGTCAAGACCTTTGTTGATTTGTTTGTCTTTTACTTCGTTAAAAGTAAAATCAGAAAAACCTAGGTTAAAGACTTTCTCTTTACCGATAGAATCTAAATATTTTAATTCTTTTTCAGGATCTCCTCCTGCAAAAGCTTTAGCATCACTTGCTACTTTATTAGCTACGAAAGTGAAAGAAAGTTGGTAAATACTTACCAATGCAAATAGAATTGCGAAAAATTTAATGAGGCCTTTATTCTGCATTATTACTAAAAATTAATTAATCTTATATTTTAATTGTACTTAAACCGCTGTAATACAGCGATTAAAATCACCGATCAAGACAAAAAGAGACTTGAAAAGCGATCCTTCATTTTTTAAACCGAGCAAATATATAATTTAAGGTTAAGATTAACCAATTTATTTGTCAATTAATCTCAAAAAAAAGACTGCAAAAAAGCAGTCTTTTCAAATTATATTTAAAAATTATGCTAAAACTGATTTCAAATCAGCATTCATATTTCTAACTGCATCCGCACTTTTAGCAAATAAAGCTTTTTCTGCGTCATTTAATGCGATATCAACGATTTGTTCTACTCCGTTTTTACCAATAATACAAGGAACACCAATACAAATATCATTTTGTCCGTATTCGCCTTCTAGAAAAACAGAACAAGCAATCATTTTCTTTTGGTCATTCAAAATACTATCCACTAAATAAGCTACTGAAGCACCTGGCGCATACCAAGCTGAAGTTCCTAAAAGACCCGTTAAAGTTGCCCCACCAACCATAGTTGAAGCGGCTACTTTATCTAAAGCGTCTTGTGAAAGAAATTCAGAAACTGGAATACCATTATAGGAAGCTAAACGCGTTAACGGAATCATAGTCGTATCACCATGACCTCCAATTACCATAGCAGAAACATCATTAGATGGTTTATCCAAGGCTTGAGACAGGTAATATCTAAAACGTGAACTATCTAAAGCACCTCCCATTCCAATTATTCTGTTCTTAGGCAAACCTGTAGATTTCAATGCCAAATAGGTCATTGTATCCATTGGGTTTGAAACTACCACTACAATTGTATTTGGCGAATGGGCCAACACATTTTCGGCAACTGTTTTCACAATACCTGCGTTAATACCAATCAATTCTTCACGAGTCATTCCTGGTTTTCTTGGAATTCCAGAGGTAATAACCACTACATCGCTATTGGCTGTTTTAGAGTAATCATTAGTTACCCCAATTACTTTCGTATTAAAACCAGTATTGGTAGCACACTGCATGATATCCATCGCTTTACCTTCAGCAAAACCTTCTTTGATATCCAATAATACTACTTCGCTAGCAATTCCTCTATACGAAATCACGTCTGCACAGGTTGCTCCCACATTTCCTGCTCCAACAATTGTAACTTTCATGTTTTTATATTTTAAAAATTATTTTATTTTCAAAAAGTAGAGTGAAGTCTTCAATTACGCATCAATATTAGCATAAACTGCATTCTTCTCGATAAATTCTCTTCTTGGTGGCACCTCATCTCCCATCAACATAGAGAAAACCCTATCAGCCTCAACCATATTGTCAATGGTCACTTGACGTAAGGTTCTAAAACTTGGATCCATGGTAGTTTCCCACAATTGTTCTGCGTTCATCTCTCCAAGACCTTTGTAACGTTGAATAGCAGCACTACCGCCCATTCTTTCGTTCGCTAAATCACGTTGGTCTTCTGTCCAAGCATATTCTTTTTTATTTCCTTTTTTAACTAAATACAAAGGTGGTGCAGCAATATACACATGCCCTCTTTCGATCAATTCTCTCATAAAACGGAAGAAGAATGTCAAGATTAAAGTAGCAATGTGACTTCCATCAACATCGGCATCACACATAATAATTACTTTATGGTAACGCAATTTTTCAATGTTCAATGCTTTGCTGTCTTCCGCGGTACCAATGGTTACACCTAAAGCAGTGAAGATATTTCGAATCTCTTCACTTTCAAAAACTTTATGGTGCATCGCTTTTTCCACGTTCAAGATTTTACCACGTAATGGTAAAATAGCTTGAAAATTTCGATCACGACCTTGTTTTGCAGTTCCACCTGCCGAATCTCCCTCGACAAGATATACTTCACATTTTTCTGGATCTTGTTCCGAACAATCGGATAATTTTCCTGGCAATCCACCGCCACCCATAACGGTTTTACGTTGTACCATTTCACGCGCTTTTTTAGCAGCGTGACGGGCTTGAGCAGCCAAAATTACTTTCTGAATAATGATACGAGCATCGTTTGGATTTTCTTCCAAATAATTCTCTAACATTTCCCCAACAGCTTGACTCACTGGAGAAACTACTTCTCTATTTCCTAATTTAGTTTTGGTTTGTCCCTCAAACTGAGGCTCAGACACTTTTACCGAAATAATTGCTGTTAATCCCTCACGGAAATCATCTCCAGCAATTTCGAATTTCAATTTATCCAACATTCCAGAAGCATCGGCATATTTCTTAAGCGTTCTTGTCAAACCACTTCTAAAACCTTGTAGATGCGTTCCTCCTTCGTGTGTATTGATATTATTTACATACGAAAAGATATTTTCAGAATAACTAGTATTGTAAATCAATGCTACTTCAACTGGAATTTCACCTTTTTCGTGGTCCATAGAAATTACGTGCGCAATAATTGGCTCACGATTTCCATCTAAGTAACGAATATATTCTTTTAATCCTTCAGTAGAATGAAACACTTCCGAAATGAAGTTACCATCTTTATCTACTTCTCTTTTATCTGTAAATGTGATTTTTATTCCTTTGTTCAAGAAAGACAATTCACGCATACGCGCTGATAATGTCTCGTATGAATACTCTGTAGTTTGAGTAAAAATAGTTGGGTCTGGGTAAAAAGTAACGATTGTTCCTCTTTTAGTCGTATCGCCAATTTGTTTTACTGGATATAATGCTTTTCCTCTTTCGTATTCTTGCTCGTAGATTTTTCCATCACTACTGTGAACCGTAGCACGTAAGTGAGATGACAAGGCGTTCACACAAGAAACACCCACACCGTGCAAACCTCCAGAAACTTTATACGAATCTTTATCAAATTTTCCTCCAGCTCCAATTTTGGTCATTACCACCTCTAAAGCCGAAACACCTTCTTTTTTATGAATTCCTACTGGGATACCACGACCATTGTCTTCAACAGAAATTGACCCATCTTCATTAATAGCCACACTGATAGTATCACAATGACCACCCATAGCCTCATCGATAGAGTTATCTACCACCTCATACACTAAATGATGCAATCCTCGTACACCGACATCTCCAATATACATGGACGGACGCATTCTTACATGCTCCATCCCTTCTAATGCCTGAATACTATCCGCTGAATAATTATTCTTGTTAATTTCCTCACTCATATTTTTAATCTAAAATGTAAAATTGTATAACAAGCAAATATATAAAAACAGGGGTTATTGAAGAAAGAAATTCCGCTTTATAAATGTTAAGTTATCAACATTTGTTTATATTTTAAACAAAAAAAAAACGTTCTTCTTACGAAAAACGTCTTTTTACAAAAAAATATTTGAACTAATCTAAAATTTTATTTTGCAATCTCAACATCGGCTTGAACGTGAGCAGCATTTGCTCTACCACTTGGATCTTGATTTTCTTGCCACTTAGGAATCCATTTGCGTACAGTTTGAGCTGCACTTACTTGTGGATAGTATTTATTGAATATCGATCTGTAGAAATACGCTTCTTTAGTTGTTGGCGTATTGTAAGAGAACTCAGCCTCCGCTCCCGCTAATTGTTCGTCAGTAACTTGAGAAGAACAATATTCAATCAATTGATCAATCCAGTTATATCCTACACCATCAGAAAACTGCTCTTTTTGTCTCCACAATACCTCATCTGGTAAATAGGGATTATCTGGTGTGTCGAATGCTTTTCTTAAAATATATTTTTCTTTTCCATCATAGGTTTTCGGCATTTTCTCTTCTGGTTTGATTCGAACAGCCATATCCAAAAACGCTTTGTCTAAAAATGGAACCCTAGCCTCTAAACCGTGTGCCATCGTTGATTTATCTGCTCTTAATAAGTCGGCAGTAAATAATTTTTGAACTCTTTCAATCGTTTCTTTTTGGAAATCTTCTACAGTTGGAGCATTTCTAAAGTACAAATATCCACCAAAAATCTCATCAGCACCTTCTCCTGATAATACCACTTTGATACCCATATCAGTAATCGCTTTTGACAAAAAGTACATTGGTGTACTTGCACGAATAGAAGTTACATCATAGGTTTCTAAATGCCAGATCAATTTGTCTAAAATTTCAATTCCTTGCTCAATGGTGAAATGAATTTCATGGTGCTCGGTTCCTAAATACTCAGCTACTTTTTTAGCTGCTTTGGCGTCAGGGGCATCCGCATCTAATCCAATTGAAAAGGAGTGTAATTTTTTACCACTATCTTTTAATAAACGTGATGCAATTGAAGATGTCAAAGACGAATCTAAACCACCTGAAAGCAATACTCCAATTGGCACATCACTCATCAAACGTTTACGAGTTGCTTCAGTCAAAGTTTCTCTAATCAAATCCAAATCTAAATCTTGATCTGCTTTTGTATAATCTTCGTATTCTGGTTGGTAGTATTTTACAAAACCAGTGTTGGGTGTGTAATAGTGCCCTGGAGGAAAAGTAGAAAATGTTTTGCATTGGTCAGCAATAGGTTTCATTTCTGAAGCAAAATAGATTCTTCCTCTATCGTCTAAACCGTAATACAACGGTTTCACTCCCATTGGATCTCTACCTGCAATAAAATCATCGCCATCAACCACAACAAAAGCCCAATCGCCATCTAACATATTACAGAAATCATATTTGAATTCTTCATACAAATGAACAATAACTTCTGAATCCGATTTGGTTCTAAAAGTATGACCTTTCAAAACTCCATCTCTCAATGCTTGATGATTATACACCTCTCCATTATGTACCATCCAGGCCGTCGAAGTACCTTGGATCGGTTGACGCCCTGAATGCAAGTCAATAATTGACAAACGCTCGTGACTTAAAATATGTCCATTCTCTGTAATATGTAAATCACTTTCATCAGGACCACGGTGTGTCATTCTTTTTGAAAGCTCTCTAACTAATTGTTCATCTTTTCCTTTTCCAATGATGGCTAAAATTCCGCACATAATCTTACAATTTACTTTTTGTTATTTTGTTGCGGCAAAGATGAGTCATTAGTTACAATTGAAAAACACAAATGAATAATTAAGTTGTAATATTTAACTTAAATTTAAATTTTACACATAAAATGTAATTACAAAGACGAAAAATGAGAATTTTAGTTACATTTTATAATTTCAACTAATTAAATAAAGAAGTAAAAGCGGTTTATTCAATTCTTTCAATACAATACGAAGTGCCATTAATTTCAAAAGTAAACCCAATTGGATTCCCCATCAACTTGCTCCCCAAAGGCGATTGTGGGGACAAAGCAATCACGTTAATTCCATCAATAGCAATTTTAGGAAGCGCCACACTGAGATACAAATAAATACCATTGGCTTTGACCAAACTTCCTAAAGCAATACTATCTACTACTTTTAAAGCGTCAATTTTATCTAAAATAGCTTTTTGAGCTAAGACTTCGCTCAATTTGTGATTCAGTTTTTCTTGTTCAATATGCATCATTGACAAAGCCGTTTCGTGCTTGTCTCCTGCTGATCCTTTGGCATCATTTTTTGAATCTTCCGTCAATGTCGAAATCATATCCCGAAAGACATCAATTCGATCTTGAACTAATTGCAAATAATAAGCATGTGCTTTTTGCTTGAAAGTAATCAAAGGAACGCTCAATTAAAAATCAAACTTGTAATTGGCTCCCAATACCACTTGAAATCCTTGAACAGGATAGTTCATCCAGCGTTGGTAAGCTTGATTCAATATATTATTAGCTTTCAAAAAACCAGTCCATCGTTCGTTATGTTTGTAGCCCACATGTGCATTCAAATCAATATACGATTTTAAGTTTGTTGTTGTTGTTAAATAAACTGGTGGATAAATTTGTATGTATGCCAAATCATAATTGATTTGCATATCTTTTCTAGAACCCACAAAAAACACATCTGCACCAGCGTACCATTTCGAATTAATAGCATAATCTACATTCGCATTCAATTGAATTGATGGTAAATTCCAAGCTTCCTCCTGTATTTTTGTATTATATAATGAAATTGTGCCATTGGCTCCAAAACTTATGGATTCAGTAATATCAGCTTTCAACTCACCAAAAAATCGTACTGTCTTTACATTATCATATACAATGGATAATGAATTTCCAAAAGCATACGGTTGATTACTTAAATTAAAAATAAAATCATTGCTTTTAAACAACGCTTTATTATTTTCATCTACAAATGAACCTCGAATGTTATAACTTATATTGTCTGCTAACTTCCCTTTTAAACCAGCAAAAACATCATACTTTTTATTAGTTGGTGCTATTTGCAAAGTAGGTGATAAAAATGGATTCTCATCTACAAAATTCGAATACGAGTTTTGGTCTAACCCACCTTCAGCACCAGCATAAAATATCATTAAATCACCAACCACTTTGTGCGAAGCCGTAACTTGTGGGTAAAAAAACAAGTGGTTGTCACTGTTTTTTGTATCCATACTATAATACAATCCTAAACCTAAATGCATTGTCCAACTCTCTTTTTCTAATTCGTAACTTGGAGAAATTCCGAAATTTGTGAACCCATACTTTATCGGTTCATCGTTATTTCTTGACATATTATAATCAAAATGCCCTCCTAAATAATCCACAATTGCATTTAATTTAATTTCCTTACCAAAAGCCTCAAACTTGAACGATGGCTTTCCATAAAATCGATTTTCTGAAGAACCAAATCCATCTGAAAAACGGGTAAACTTAAAACTTGAAGCTTCTAAAATACTTTCATTAAATTCTATTTTAGAATCTAATGTAATTGTATTGTAGGATTGTTTTGGATTGATCTCATTTATTAATATACCATAATTAGTTGGAGGTAAAGAATTCATAAACTCTCTAGGCAATCCATACCAGTTATAAATTTGATTTTGATAACCTAAATTTATATTCCATGACAATTCCTTAGCTTCTGCACCATAGGTTACATCTAAAGAAGTATCATAAAAAGCGTTTTCTAAATCTACTCCTTTTATTCCGCCTTGAGAGGATAGGTGACGAAACATTCCTGCAACATATTCTTCTGAATTCAAATCTTGCGTTGCAAACAACTCTGCATTGATTGTTCCATAATTACCTCCTCCAAAAGTGGCGTAACTTTTATAAAAACGACCTAGTTCTTCTCTTTCTACATTTTCAGCACTTCCTTTGGTTGGAGTAAACGTAGATGCTACAGGGAAAGAAAAAATATTGTATTTCACAGTTTCTTTTGGAGAGGTTCCTTCCTCATTCAACAAAGGTGTTTCTTTTATTTTAAAGGCATCTGAAATAGTAGGGGTATATGATTTCACCACATTCACTTCTTCCGTTCGTATTTTTTCTTGTTTTTTCTGAGCCATTACAAATTGAAAAGACAACAAAGTCAAAGTAAATAGGATAGTATTTTGAGTATTATTTTTCATAATTGAGTACGGTATTTAAAATAAAGCTGTAATTTATTATTCTGTTATTGACGAGTTCGTTTTAGATTCTTCAGCTTTGATTACCTCTAAATCTGTTTGAGCTTTGGCTACAATATCAGAAAAGTCAGAAAAGTTTTTTATCACTGTTTCTAATATAAAAGTAGCCTGGTAACTATCCTTTAAAGCATAAAAATTGGCTGCCATTAACAACAAACCTTTAGCACCAAAATACTTATAATCAGAATAATTTTTAGCCAATTGTTGAATTACAAGATTTGAATCTTCAAACTTTCCTTCTTTGTTTTTGAAATATGCATCATAAAACAATGCCTCTGCACCAAGCTCGCCTTGAGCATTTAGTAATTTTTCAAATCCTACTTTGGCTTTGGCCTCATCGCCTGTTTCTATAGCAGAACGAGCCACGACAATCTGTGCATCACCTTTTACATCAGCTTCAGCTTTAGGGTTTTCCAAAACCTTTTCAGAATAAACCACCGCATTAGCATAGTCTTTTTTATCGTAATACAATTTCATCAAATTCGCTTGTGCAAAAGTTTTGTTCTGCAACAAATCCGCTTCCGTTTCAATTCGCAGCAATACTTCAATGGCTTTTTCTTCTTCTTTTGCTTTCAAGAAAATTTGTCCCAAACGGACCAAAGAAGGTTCTGTAAATTCATTTCGAGGCTCCGCAATCACATAGTTATAATTGGGTACGGATTTTTCTTCAGAGCCAGTTGAATAAAGTGATTGTGCCAAATAAAAATTAGCTTGTAAAGCATGGATTCCTTTTGGAAAAGCTGTCAAATACGCCCCAAAACCAATGATTGCCTGGCTAGTATTACTTTGTTGGTATTGTTTTTCAGCAGACTCATAGGTATCGTTATCTAAGTCAGCATCTGAAACAGCAACAAAATCCAATGTTCGAACCCAGGAAGCATATTCATCTACATTCCCATTTTCAACATAAATCAATCGCGCCGTTGAAACGGCTTCTAAAGCTTCCGAAGATTTAGGAAATCCAGCCACTACTTGCTTAAATTTAACCAAAGCTTGCGCATCTTTATCAGCATTATAATACACTAAACCCTGTCTCAAAATAGCTTTAGAAACAAAAGAACCATTCTCAAATTCTTTAATCAATTGATCATAGGTATTAATTGCTTTTTCGTCTTTATTTTCTGCAACAAAGGTGTTCCCTAATTCAAACAAAGCATCGTCACGATATTCTGATTTAGGATAGAGTTGTAAAAAAGACAATAAGTTCTCAATCTTTTTTTCGTTTTTACCTATAAAACCAAAGGAAATAGCTTTTTGATAAAAAGCATAATCAGCATCAACACTTTTCTGTTCAATCACTTTGGTATAGGCTTCCATAGCCTGACCGTATTTTGAAGTCACAAATCGGCAATCAGCCAAACGCAAATAAGCGTCGTTCGTACGCACTTTATCAGTACCCTTTTCAATTTGTTTTAGAAAATAATTACCTGCCTGATCGTATTCCTTCATTTTGAAATAAGCATATGCGATATTGTAATTACAATTATTATATTCGGGTGTATTTATAGCTTCCCCAAAGCCAATAAATTGTTTGAATGAGAGCAAGGCATTTTTAAAATCATCTAAAACAAATTGGGTTTCTCCTTTCCAAAAAGTAGCTCTTGCAGTTATTAATGGCTCTTTTTGTTGGCTAGCCGATTTTTCGAAATACTTCAAAGCGACTTGGTATTCTCCATCTGTAAAAGATTGCAATCCACTATAGAAAAGTACTTTTTGATACGCTACTCTATTCTCTTGACTTTCATTTTTTTCTAATATAGCTAACGCTTCTTTATAATTCTTAGAAGAAAAGTAGGAATCAATTAATATTTTTTCAATTTCAGCTGTATTAGAATTTTGAGGATACTGTTTCAAAAACGCAATCAATATAGCAGGAACACTTTCGTAAGAATTACCAATTTCATAACTTAATTTAGCATAATTCAAACTTGATTCTTCTTTCAATGAAGCATTAAAATCCATTTCAGATGCATTTTTGAATGCATTCAACGCTTCTTGTTTTTTGTTCAAATTCAGGTAACTCTGCCCTAAATGATAATACCCATTTTGTGCAACAAAATCTTTTCCATCAATAATTTTATTGAACTGTGAAACCGCATTTTGAAACTCTTTCTGTTGGTAATACGCATACCCTAATTGATAAAAATCCGTATTTGACCATTTCCCATATTTACCTCCATACAATTTTAAGTACGGAATTGCTTTAGCATATTCTTTTAAATTAAAATAGCTTTCGCCAATAATCTTATTCAATTCCGATTGCTCAGTCGAAGTTGATTTTAGCATCGCCTTTTCACCTAAATCAATTGCTTTTTGGAAATTTCCTAATTTAAAATACATGTCTGCTTGGTAATATGACATGCGCTCTTTGTATTTTACTTCTTCCGAAACCGCATCAAAATATTTATTTGCCTGCTTGTAATCATCCCCTTGATAAGCCATAAAACCCAAATAGTATTTGGCTTGTGAACCGTAATTTTGAGAATTCAATACTTTATTAAAATAAGCTGAGGCCTCTTTTTTATTATTTGTTGTAAAAAAACTATATCCTTTTTGAAAGTAATATTTTTCACTTTCATTTACTCCAAGATACATTTCGTCCACTTTTTCATACCAAACCAGTGCTTTATCGTAATCCTCTTGCAGAAAGTTAAAATGACCTATTTCAACAGAAGCTTGATTCTTTTTAGTACTTGTTGGGTAATCCGAAAGAAAACGTTCCATCAATATTCCTGCATTAGGCTGGCGTTCCCGAATTGCACACATAGCGTAGTAGTACAAACAATCTGACAGCAATTCTTGACTGACAGAATTGGTTTTTACCCGATCCAATACAAACCTTGCCGAAGCATATTGACCTGCGTTATAAAGCGAAACTGCTATTTCAAAATCTTTTAAATTAGCATTGTAAATAGATGATTTTTGTGCTGAAACCGAAAAAGTTCCGCAAAAAAATAGGGTGAAAAATATCCCAGAAAGTATACGCATTGTGATTTTTTGTTTAAAATTCAAATGTATCATATTCTAGCTTGTATAACGAGATGGTTGTAGTATTTATTATGAACAATTGTTTTAACAAAAATCAAAAAAAAATGCGTTTGGTAATTGATAATTCCCAATTGATAATTACTTTTACAACTTAAACCAATGCAAATTATGTCACAATCCATTTTATCTTTAAGAAACGCCACTATTTATCAAGAAGGAAAAACCATTTTATCCGATGTAAACCTTGAAGTAAAACAAGGTGAATTCATTTATGTAATTGGAAAAACAGGATCTGGTAAAAGCAGTTTGCTAAAGACTTTATATGCTGACTTAGAGTTAAAAGAAGGAGCGGGACATATAGTAGATTTTGATTTGGCCACTTTAAAAGAAGATGATATCCCTTTTCTAAGAAGAAAAATCGGAATTGTTTTCCAAGATTTTAAATTGCTTCCAGACCGTACCGTGAAAGACAATATGTTATTTGTCCTAAAGGCAACTGGATGGACTGACAATAACGAAATGCTTCAAAAAATTGACGAAGTCTTAGATAAAGTGGGGATGAAAGATTTTGCCAATAAAATGCCACACCAACTTTCTGGTGGAGAACAACAACGTGTTGCCATTGCAAGAGCTTTGTTAAATGACCCTGAATTAATTTTAGCTGATGAGCCAACAGGAAATTTGGATCCACAAACTAGTGCTGAAGTACTGGAAGTACTTCGCAAAATCAACGAAAATGGGAAAACCGTTGTGATGTCCACTCATGATTATGCATTGTTAGTTAAATTCCCTTTTAAAACTTTAAAATGTGAGGATGCTAAAATTTTTGAAGTAGTTCAAAAAACGGCATAATTACAATGAAGCAAATTAGCTCGGTACAAAACCCATTCATCAAATCATTGGTGTTATTGCAAGAAAAAGCAAAAGCACGCAAGCAGTCTGGTACTTTTTTAATTGAAGGACAGCGCGAAATTAGCATTGCAATCAAAGGGGGATACCAAATTGAAACCGTACTTTTTTTGCCAGAAATTTGCACCGAAAAAGAAGCTTCTCAATTAGCCCCAACTGTTGAATTAATTGAAATTAATAAAGAAGTTTTTCAAAAATTAGCCTACCGCGATACTACCGAAGGAATTTTGGCTGTAGCCAAAACCAAATCAACCCTTTTATCTGATTTACAATTATCTCAAAATCCATTGATTTTAGTTGCTGAAGCACCTGAAAAACCAGGAAATATTGGCGCTCTATTGCGTACCGCTGATGCTGCCCATCTCGATGCAGTTATCATTGCAAATCCCAAAAGTGATTTATACAACCCAAATATCGTTCGTTCTAGTGTAGGTTGTTTGTTTACAAACCAAATTGCTACAGGAACTACCGCTGAAATTATTCATTTTCTAAAAGAAAAAAACATTGCTATTTACTGTGCTACCCTACAAAATTCCAATGGGTACCATAAAGAAAATTACACTACTCCAACTGCTTTAGTAGTTGGAACTGAAGCAACTGGATTGACCCAAGAATGGCGAGATGCTGCTACACAAAATATTATTATTCCTATGCAAGGTGAGATTGATTCCATGAACGTTTCTGTTGCTGCCGCGATTTTAATTTTTGAAGCCAAAAGACAAAGAGGTTTTTAAATTATCCAACCAAAATATTCTTTAAATTCCCTTGTGTAATTAGTCGGTTTTTTCTATTTTTAGAAATTGAACCCCGCCTACCATGACAGAAATAGATATCGAAAAAGAAAATAAGGCCATTGCCCAAGAATACAAGGAGTTACTGCGAATTAGTTACCAAACACTAACCGACAGCGACAAGAAGTTAATTCGCAAGGCGTTTGACGTAGCGGTAGATGCACACAAAGACCAAAGGAGAAAATCTGGCGAAGCCTATATTTTTCATCCCATCGCAGTAGCAAAAATTGTCGCCTCTGAAATTGGATTAGGAGCCACTTCTATCGCAGCTGCATTATTACATGATGTAGTTGAAGACACCCCAATTACTGTTGAAGATATTGAGCGAATGTTCAATCCAAAAGTGGCACAAATGGTGGAAGGATTGACTAAAATTTCCTTAGTTCAAAAAGATTTAAACGCTTCCATTCAAGCAGAGAATTTTAGAAAAATGATTTTAACTCTCAACGATGATGTTCGGGTGATTTTAATCAAACTCGCTGACCGTTTGCACAACATGCAAACTATGGAATCGATGAGAGAAGACAAGCAAACTAAAATTGCTTCAGAAACCTTATATATTTACGCTCCACTAGCTCATCGTCTAGGTTTGTATAATATCAAAACAAAATTGGAAGATTTAGGATTAAAATACACCGAACCGGCCGTTTATAATGATATATTAAGTAAGATAAAAGAAACTAAAGAAGAACAAGACGCTTACATCAAAGACATTTCAGATGTTTTAAAAAAATCGATGGATGATGAGGGTGTAGAATATGCTATCAAAGGCCGTCCAAAATCCATTTATTCTATTCGTAGAAAAATGAAGGCACAGGGAGTCAGTTTTGACGAAGTCTATGATAAATTTGCTTTGCGAATTGTATACAAATCGAATCCGCATGACGAGAAATTTTTAGCTTGGAAAATCTATTCTATTGTAACTGACCATTATCGTCCGAGTCCAAGTCGTTTGCGAGATTGGATTTCGTCTCCAAAATCGACCGGTTACGAAGCCTTACACATTACAGTAATGGGGCCTAAAGGTCGTTGGGTAGAGATTCAAGTTCGAAGTGAACGAATGGACGAAATTGCTGAAAAAGGCTATGCCGCACATTACAAATACAAAAACGGGGCTAATGAAGAAAGCGGATTGGATGTTTGGCTGAATTTATTGCGAGAAGCGTTAGAAAATGCCGAAACGAATGCGGTTGATTTTGTAGAAGATTTCAAGATGAACTTGTATTCTAAAGAAATTTTTGTTTTTACCCCAAAAGGAGATATCAAATCTTTACCTAAAGGCGCTACTTCATTAGACTTTGCATTTGGTATTCACTCAGAAATTGGGATACGCACCAGAGGAACTCGCGTCAACGGAAAATTAGTACCGCTCAATTACGAATTAAAAAGTGGCGATCAAATTGAAGTAATTACATCTCCTAACCAAAAACCAACATCTCATTGGCTAGACTATGTTACTACGGCTAGAGCCAAAACAAAAATAAAAAACGTCCTTAACGAAGACACCAAAAAAATTGGTGAAGAAGGAAAAGAACTCTTAACTCGTAAACTAAAACATTTAAAAATAACTTTAAATGAAAAAACTGTAAACGAATTAGTCAATTTTTTCAAACTTAAAACCAGTTTGGATTTGTTTTACCGGGTAGGAATTGGCGCTATTGAAAACCAACAATTGAAAGACTACGCTGCTCAAAAAAGCAATACGTTTATTAGTTTCTTTAAAAATAAAATCAAACGTACCGCTTCTACACCAGAAGAAGAAATCAACAAGCCAATTGTTAACAGCAATTATGATATGCTTGTGTTTGGAAAAGAACACGACAAATTAGATTATAAATTCTCTCCCTGCTGCAGCCCTATTCCAGGAGATGAAGTGTTTGGTTTTGTTACAGTAAATGAAGGAATAAAAATCCATAAAAGCGATTGCCCAAATGCTATCGGATTACAATCAAATTATGCCTATCGCATCATGACTGCAAAATGGATTGATTCAACTCAAGAAGAATTCAAAGCAATCATCAAAATCACCGGTATGGATTCATTAGGATTGACTAATCAACTGACCAAAGTGATTTCAAATAACATGCATGTTAATATTCAAAGTATTTCATTAAGCACAGATGCCGGAATTTTTCATGGACAAGTCACTGTGGTAGTTCAAAACAATACGATTTTGAAAAAACTAATAGCCAATATCAGAAAAATTGAAGGTATTGAAAAAGTGAGTCGAGTATATACCTCTTAATTGTTTTTCAACAAAAGACAAACTTATCAACCGAACTTTAGAGATTTAACAAAAAAAATTATCTTTGCAGGATATGACACTTATTTCCACAGACAACAATAAAAATCAAGAGATTGTAAAAAATGTTTTTACTTTATATCTTGAAAAAAAAGGGCATCGCAAAACCCCAGAGCGCTATGCTATCCTTCAGGAAATTTACGAAAGTGAAGAGCATTTTGATATAGAGAACTTGTATATCAAAATGAAAAACAAAAACTACCGCGTCAGCAGAGCGACTTTATATAATACGATCGAATTGCTATTGGATTGTGCATTGGTACGTAAACATCAATTTGGGCAAAATCAAGCTCATTATGAAAAATCGTATTTTGACAAACAACACGATCATATTATTATGACGGATACTGGAGAAGTAATTGAATTTTGCGATCCCCGAATTCAAACCATCAAAAAAACCATCGAGGAAATTTTTGATATCGAAATCACCAACCACTCGCTGTACTTATACGGAAACAAGAAAACAACTAATTAGAGTTAACACTAATTCTAGCCAATATAAACAACACAAATAACACACAGAATGACCATAGATTTACTATTAGGATTACAATGGGGAGATGAAGGAAAAGGAAAAATCGTTGATGTATTAACTTCCAATTACGACATTATTGCACGTTTTCAAGGAGGACCAAATGCAGGACATACTCTAGAATTTGACGGAATTAAACATGTTCTTAGAACGATTCCTTCAGGTATTTTCCACAAAACCGCTATAAACATCATTGGAAACGGAGTAGTAATTGACCCAGTTGTTTTTCAAAAAGAAATTGAAGGTTTAGAAAAATTCAATATTGACATTAAAAGCAAATTGATAATTTCTAGAAAAGCACATTTAATTTTACCAACGCACCGTTTGTTAGATGCCGCTTCTGAAACTGCAAAAGGAAAAGCTAAAATTGGTTCGACTTTAAAAGGTATTGGCCCAACGTATATGGACAAAACCGGTAGAAACGGTATTCGTGTTGGAGATATTGAACTAGCTGATTTCAAAGAGCGTTACCGTGCTTTGGCTGACAAACACGAGGAAATGATTAAATTCTACGATGTAGCTATTCAATACAACTTAGCCGAAATGGAAAAAGAATTCTTTGAAGCTATCGAAGAATTGAAAAAATTAGATTTCATTGATAGTGAAGAGTATTTGCACCAAGCGCAAAAAGCAGGAAAATCAATTTTATGCGAAGGCGCTCAAGGTTCGTTGTTAGATGTTGATTTTGGAACCTATCCATATGTAACCTCTTCAAATACTACCGCTGCGGGTGCTTGTACTGGTTTAGGAATTGCTCCAAACAAAATCAAAGAAGTATATGGAATTTTCAAAGCCTATGTGACTCGTGTAGGAAGTGGTCCATTTCCAACCGAACTTTTTGACGAAGATGGTGCTACCATGGCAAAAATCGGAAATGAATTTGGTTCTGTAACTGGAAGACAAAGACGTTGTGGATGGTTAGATTTAGTAGCTTTGAAATATGCCATTCAAGTTAACGGAGTAACCCAATTGATGATGATGAAAGGCGACGTTCTTTCTGGATTCAAAACATTAAAAGTATGTACTGAGTACAACTATAAAGGACAAAAAATAAGTCACTTCCCCTACAATATTGAAGAAGAAAATGTAACACCAATTTATAAAGATTTCAAAGGTTGGGAAGCTGATTTGACTGGTATGACCACTTACGATGAGTTACCTAAAGAATTAAAGGAATACATTGAGTTCATCGAAAATGAAGTTGAGGTTCCAATTAAAATAGTTTCTGTTGGACCAGATAGAAAACAAACTATCTTAAAATAATAATACCATAAACGCTCTGAAAAATCAGGGCGTTTTTTTTATCACTATCACTTATGTTACATCCGAAAATTACGATTCAAAAAACCGAATTACTTTCTAATAATTGGTACCTATTAAATAAAGTGACCTTTGATTACAAAATGGGGGACCAAGATTCAGAAACTCAAGTTCGAGAAGTATATGATCGGGGCAATGGCGCTGTCATTTTATTATACAATAGCACGAATAAAACTGTGGTATTAACTAAACAATTTCGATTACCCACCTACTTAAACGGCAATACATCCGGGATGGTTATTGAAGCTTGCGCTGGTTTATTAGATGCTGAAAATCCCGAAGAATGCATTATTCGAGAAACGGAAGAAGAAACAGGCTACCGACTTTCATCCGTTAAAAAAGTATTCCAATCCTATATGTCGCCTGGATCAGTAACTGAAATATTGCACTTTTTTATTGGTGAATACCAACCAAATATGAAAGTCTCTGATGGTGGTGGACTAGCTGAAGAACACGAAAATATCGAAGTGCTTGAGTATCCATTTCAGGAAGCCTACCAAATGATTACTTCTGGCGAAATAATTGATGCAAAAACTATTATGTTATTACAATACGCTAAAATAAATCTACACTTGTAAAGAAGTCGCAAGTATATTTTAGTATTTTTACTCTTCAAATTCATATACATTGACTTCTAAAAAAGTACATACTTCGGCATTACAAGAAAAAGCTGGTATTTCGCAACCCGAAAGCATCAGTAGTCAATCAGTAGAACATATTCAACATTCTCGAAAAATACAACCTTCAGCAGAGGAACTTGTTCAAGGAATTATAGCTGGAAATATAACTGCATTAAGTCGTGCTATCACTTTGGTTGAGAGTACCAATCCGATGCATTTGGCGAAAGCCAATACTATTATTAACAGTTGTTTGCCCCATGCAAAACAATCGGTGCGAATAGGAATTACAGGTGTTCCTGGAGTCGGAAAAAGTACCTTTATCGAATCTTTTGGGAAATACCTAACTAGCCTTGGAAAAAAGGTAGCCGTTTTGGCGGTTGACCCAAGTAGTACAATAAGTCACGGAAGTATTTTGGGAGACAAAACTCGAATGGAAGAACTGGTTAAAGATCCAAATGCTTTTATTCGTCCCTCAGCCTCTGGAGAAACACTAGGTGGCGTTGCTCGAAAAACTCGAGAAACCATAACCCTTTGCGAAGCGGCAGGTTTTGATACGATTATTATTGAAACCGTTGGGGTTGGCCAAAGTGAAACCGCTGTTCACAGCATGGTCGATTTCTTTTTACTTTTAAAAATTGCAGGTGCTGGCGATGAACTTCAAGGAATTAAAAGAGGTATTATGGAAATGGCTGACGCGATTGTAATCAACAAAGCGGATGGAGACAACATCAAAAAAGCACAATTTGCCAAGGTAGAATTCAACCGTGCTTTGCATCTATTCCCAGCTAAAAAATCAGGATGGACACCAACGACAGCAACTTGTAGCGCATTAACTTCAGAAGGCATTCCTGAAGTTTGGAATACCATTACTGAATTTCTAAAAGTAACACAAACCAATTCCTATTTCTTTGAAAAGCGCAAAGAACAAAATCAATTTTGGATGTTGGAAACGATCAATGAACAATTAAAATCCAATTTTTTCAATAATCCTGAAATTCATCAACAATTAGAATCTACAAAAAAAGCGGTGCAAAATGATGAGATTTCACCTTTTGCAGCCGCTAGTGTATTGTTAAAAAAGTATTTTAAATAAACTATTCTTCGTATCGACCAATTTCTCGGTCATAAAATTCATTGGCTTCAACAATTAAAGCCTCCATTTCGGCATTCAATTCTGCTTCATCTAAATCCTCCGCCTCTTCCATAAACTCCACCTCATCATCTTTCAAGTTAATAATGAATCGAGGGTAATCTAAATGGATGATAAAAATATCATCTGGAAAGTCGGTATTGTCACCTAATAAAAATTTTGGTAATTCCATGGTATGTTTTTAAATGTTAATCTATTATTTATCTGAGAGAATCACAGGTGCGCTGCCTTTACCATTCATGAAAATAATTTTGGTATTGGGCGAAGCAGCTAATTCTTTTTGAGCTTTAATTTGTTCGTATTGCAATTGTTTGTCAGACAAACCGGTTGAAATAATTCTTTGGTAATCGGCAATACCTTGCGCCTCTACTCTTTTACGTTCTGCTTCTTGCTTTTCTTTTTGCAAAATAAACGTCATTTTTTGCGCATCTTGTTCCGCATTAATCTTACTTTCGATGGTTGTCTTAACCGAAGTAGGCAAGTTAATATTTCGAATCAACAACTGTTCTAAAACTAAGCCTCTGCTTTTAAAATCAGCTTCAATTGTTTTAAAAATACGTTGTTGGAATTCATTTCGTTTGGTCGAATACAATGCCACTGCATCATAATAAACAGCGTTGTCGCGAATACGAGTACGAGTTACAGGGCGCACAATTTTATCGGCATAATTTTCTCCAATTTGTTTGAAAATTTTGGGTGCCAATTCAGGAGAAATTCGATACAAAACCGTCAAATCAATTACGACTTCTAAACCATCATTAGACAGTACTCGAATGGCATCGTCTCCTTCTTTTGTCCCTTCGTCATGAATGGCAGACATGGTGTAGTTTTGAGTTTGAATATCAAAATCAGTAACATCCAAAAGAGGATTGATAATATGCAAGCCGCTTTCTAAAATATCAGGCTCAACGTTTCCGTATAATGATTTTACTCCTACTTTACCAGCGTCTATTTGTTTGAACATGGATGAAAAAATTCCCAATGCAATTAACAAAAAGCCAACTATTTTTAAAGAATTCGAAAATTTAGAAAAGGCTGTCGGATTGTTTTTCAAAGAAAAACTCAACAATAACAAGATAACTCCGAAGATAATAAATGCAATCATAATTTAGTTGATTTAGGAAGGTTACTAATTTGAGTACTGCGAAAAAAAAAATTAATTTTTGTTTTCAATCACCAATCGTCTTGAGATTCTCGCAAAGCGAATATACAAAAATAAAGCTGCCGCAGACAATCCTGCTAAAAGTCCGATCCAAATTCCAACCGCTTTTAGCTCCGTGTATTTGCCTAAGTAAAAAGAAATTGGAAACCCGATCATCCAATAGGCAACAAAAGTAATGTACATGGGAATTTTAACATCTTGTAATCCGCGCAAAGCGCCTAAAACGACAACTTGAATCCCGTCTGACAATTGAAAAACAGCCGCTACCAATAGTAACTGAGCAGTAATTCCTATAATTTCTTGATTGTCTAATATTTGGGTTGAATCGCTCATGTTGAGAAACAAATGAGGTAAATAATTATGAAAAATCACGAAAAAGATTCCGAAAATAGTTTCCAAAATAATGGCCAATAAGAAAATCGAACGTGCTACGACAATCATTTCTTTAAAGTCAGCCTTTCCTTTACTGTGACTCACACGAATCATAGCAGTTACACTCAACCCCATGGCTACCATAAAAGTAGAAGAAGCAAGCGTCAAAGCAATTTGATTAGCTGCCTGACTATTTTTACCCAATGAACCTGAAAGCCAAATAGCAGCTGTAAACAAAGTCACTTCAAACAACATTTGCATGGCCGATGGCAGTCCCAAATCGATAATTTTTCGCAATATCGATTTCTTAATTTCTCTAAAACTAAAGTTTTTGAAATAGGTACTGAATTTCTGATTATGTTGCAATAATAGATGGAGAAAAACTACCATCATAATGCGAGAAATAACCGTTCCTAAAGCGGCGCCTAAAACACCCATCTTTGGAAAAATCCACACTCCATAAATCAAAACGTAATTGAAAAATATATGCACCACATTAGCCATAAAAATAGCATACATCGAATATTTGGTTTCTGATAAACCGTCTGCAAATTGCTTGTAGCCTTGGTACATAATCACAGGGATCAATGAAAAAGCTACCCAATCAATATAAGGCGATGCCATATCAGCCACAATTTTAGGCTGGTGCATCAAGTACATGATTTGCTTAGACAAAACAGTAACTATGAATAAAAACACTCCCAAAACCGTACACAACAATAAGCCATGATGAAAAGTAGTTCGGATTTTTTTATCGTCTTTTTCGGCATCAGCCTCGGATATTAAAGGCGTAATAGCTGTTGAAAAACCAATCCCTAAAGACAACGCTATAAAAATAAAACTGTTGCCTAACGAAACCGCTGCCAATTCGGTAGAACCTAAATTTCCCACCATAAAGTTATCTACAACTCCAATTAGAGTATGACCCAACATACCCAAAATTACCGGGTAAGCCAATTTAATATTATAGGAGAACTCTTTGGTGTAAGTAGCGAATTTCAAAATAAAATAAGTTATTAATAAGGCAAGGCCTTACTGTTATAATTAAACTAAAGCTTCCACAAATTGAACACGAACACTGCCGTCTTCGTCAATATGTGTCAACTGAATTTTATGTAAGGTATTAGCCAATTCCGGATTCCATGGTGCTTTTACTTTGACATAATTTTCGGTAAAACCGTGAATATAGCCTTCTTTGTTTTCCGTTTCAAACAAAACCGTTCTTTCTGTACCCAACTGACTTTCATAAAATGCGCGACGCTTTTTAACTGATAATCCACGGAGCATCTTACTGCGTTTAGCACGCACATTGGCAGGAACAACGCCTTCCATGGCAGCTGCCTCAGTATTATCTCGCTCTGAATAGGTGAATACGTGTAAATAGGAAATATCCATTTCGTTCAAGAAATGATAGGTTTCTAAGAAATGCTCCTCAGTTTCACCAGGAAAACCAACAATCACATCCACACCAATACAAGCGTGAGGCATGACTTCTTTAATTTGGTTGACTCTATCAGTATAGACTTCACGCAAATAACGGCGTTTCATCAACTTTAAAATCGCATTACTTCCAGATTGCAACGGAATATGAAAATGCGGTACAAAAGTTTTGCTTTTGGATACAAAATCAATGGTTTCATTTTTCAATAAATTCGGTTCGATAGACGAAATACGCAATCGTTCAATACCCTCTACTTGGTCCAAAGCTTGCACCAAATCTAAAAAAGTATGTTCGTGTTTTTTATTCCCAAACTCCCCTTTGCCATAGTCCCCAATATTCACACCTGTCAATACAATTTCCTTGATATTTTGCTCCGAAATTTCTTTGGCATTTTGCAAAACATTTTCTAAGGCATCACTTCGGGAAATCCCTCTAGCCAAAGGAATGGTACAATACGTACATTTGTAATCGCAACCGTCTTGAACCTTTAAAAAAGCACGAGTTCGGTCACCTATTGAGTAACTGCCTACATAAAAATCAGCTTCGGCAATTTCGCACGAATGCACTTCGCCAAAATCATTCTTAGACAAATCATTTACGTAATCAGCTAATTTGAATTTCTCTGTCGCCCCAAGTACCAAATCTACTCCATCCACTTGTGCTAATTCTTCTGGTTTCAACTGCGCATAGCAACCTACCGCAGCCACAAAAGCCTTATCATTCAACTTCATTGCTTTTCGCACCACTTGCTTGAATTGCTTGTCGGCATTTTCCGTCACAGAACAAGTATTGATTACATACATATCTGCCACTTCTTCAAAATCCACACGATCAAAACCTTCGTCTTGTAAATTACGTGCAATAGTCGAAGTTTCCGAAAAATTCAGTTTGCAACCCAGCGTATAAAAAGCTACTTTTTTTCTTTCTGACATTCTTTTGATTTTTTTGGGCGAAACCCCAGGCAGATTATATAGTTCTGAAACTTGTCTTTCATAGCCTTGGGTCGGGCTATTCGCTCTATCTTTTGTTCCGCTTTCGCTTCACAAAAGGATGCCGCTGCTATCCCTTTCGCGGGACAAAAATACGTACAAAAAACAACATATAAAACTTTGTCTTATTTGGTCATTGCGAGGAGGCACGACGAAGCAATCTCTTGTATTTATATAACATTTTGATTAAACTTGTATTAATTCTCGTCATTATTGCTGGATTCGTCATTGCAATTAGGTACGACGAAGCAATCTAATACTTAGCCCCCATGAAACCCGGATACATTTATATTATTACTAATAATAATCATACCGTTCTTTATACGGGAGTTACCTCTGATTTAACTAAACGAATCAAAGAACATCAAGATAAAAGATACCAAGGCTCATTCTCTGCACGATACAATGTAATTAAATTAGTGTATTATGAAGCTTTTCAATTGATTGGCGATGCTATAAGTAGAGAAAAACAAATCAAGGCAGGTTCAAGAGCTAAAAAAATAGCACTAATCAATTCTATAAATGCGGAATGGAATGATTTGTACAAAGAAATTGTTACTTTGTTTGGATGAGATTGCTTCGTCCTTCGTCCTCGCAATGACTCACAGAGTTCGCAATGACTAGAGTATAAACCGTCTCACAACCTCGGCTACGCCATGGTCATTGTTCGAAGCAACAATTACGTCAGCACGGTCACGCAATTCAGGAGTTACATTATCTACCCAAACGCCTAAACCGGCATATTCCACCATAGTTAAATCGTTACCTGCATTGCCCACCGCAATAATTTCTTGCTGGTGAATATTCAATTTTTCAGCTAAGAATCGGATGCTTGCTGCCTTATCAATACCATTTTGTGCAACTTCTAAAAAGAAAGGTTTGGACATACACACACTCAAATGCGGCATGGTTTCTTTTAAATGGATTTCCACTGTTTTAAGATATTCAGGATCTTCCAACAAAATACATTTAATGGCTGAAGATTGCACTTCAGCTTTAAAATCAGGTACTTTATTGTGAGCTAAACCGGTAATATTTTTTTCAACATCAATGTATTGAGAATCTGTTTCACTTACAATTTGATTATTGACATAAGTGATAATGTGCGTCTTGTGTGCTACGCTATAATCGTACAAAGCGTGGATTTGTTCTTGCGTTAAAGTTTGCTCAAAAATAATTTCATCATTGGACAAATCAGTAATCACAGCTCCGTTATACGAAATCATATAGGAATCGTCCAACTCTAACTCTTTGGCGTATGAAGTCATAGCTGGCGTTGGTCTTCCAGAAGCCAAAACCACGTAAACTCCCATAGCTTTGGCTTGAGCCAACATTACTTTATTCTCTTCAGAAATGGTATGGTCATCGGTCAACAAGGTGTCGTCCATGTCCAAAACCAGCATTTTGTATTTCATCTCAACTGGGTTTCCGAATTAAATACTCATTCTGAATTCTTCAATCACCGGATTGGCTTTAGCAAAATCAGTTTCTTGAATAAACAATTCCACTGCTAAATCAGCATTACCAAAACCACCTAATCGTGCTGATTGAATATTATCTTTCTTCATTGTAGTCACACCAGCTTCTTCTAATTTTTCTTGCAAGCCCATCGCTAAGACTTCACTTCCAGAAAACACTTTCATTAATCCCATAATTCTTTTTTCTATTTTTTATTCTACCTCTTCTTCGCTTTCTTCGTCTTCTTCGTCTTCTTCAAAATCAAATTCGTATGGTTCCAAAAGCATTTTATCAGCTAAAATAGCTACACGTTCTGTATATTGTTCTGTAAAAATGATGCGCTGGGTTTTGGCTATACTATTGGAAATACGCATGATTTTAGTTTCATGACGCAATTTCAAAATAGGATCGGCATCATCCAAAATAAATAGTTTCAAACGGTTGACATTATAACCTGCCGTAGAAAACATATCATTCAATTTGTTGGGTGTACCTATCAAAACGTCGATTCCAGTAGAAATATAATTTTTGTCATAATCCGTGTCGCCTTTATCATGTACACCATACACTTCTAGCGGATCATATTTACCATATTCTTCAAACAAAGCTTCCATCTCCAATACCTTAGCTTTGTCTTCAACGATAATTAAGGCGCGTGGCGATTCTTCTTGTTTTCCGGCTAATTGCTGAATCACATTCAAGACAATTGTAGTTGTTTTACCACTCCCCTTTGGCGCTACAATCAAACAATCTGCACCACTTTTAATGGTAGAAAAAGTTTCTTGTTGCAACTGATTGGCTTCCGTTAAACCACTTTCGGCTAAAGCATTTTGAAGGGCTTCGTTTATTTTTTTTAATTTCATTCTGTTTTTTTAATAAGCTAGTATACTCGCTTTTTTATTTATTTACTTGCAAATAGTGTTACATCGTGTTCTGAGATTTCGTTACCTCCCAAAATAATTAAACGTTCCACCACATTGCGCAATTCTCTTATATTTCCTGTCCAATCGTATTCTTGTAACAACTGAATCGCCTTTTTGGAAAAAGACTTCACTACAATCCCTTGTTCAGAGGCTATCTTCTCGGCAAAATGAGTAATCAACACGGGAATGTCTTCTCTCCTTTCGTTCAATTCAGGCACTTTGATTAAAATGACAGCCAATCGATGGTACAAATCTTCACGAAAACGCCCTTCGGCAATCTCCTTTTTCAAATCTTTATTGGTTGCCGCAACTACACGCACATCGACTTTGATATCTTTGTCGGCACCCACTCGAGTAATTACATTTTCTTGTAACGCACGTAGCACTTTGGCTTGAGCCGAAAGACTCATGTCGCCAATTTCGTCTAAGAAAATCGTTCCTTTATCTGCCGCTTCAAATTTACCTGCACGATCTTTCACCGCCGAAGTAAAAGCGCCTTTTACATGACCAAACAATTCGCTTTCTATCAATTCTGATGGAATGGCGGCACAATTCACTTCAATCAAAGGGAAATTAGCACGTTCACTTTTCCCGTGTAATTGATGTGCGACCAACTCTTTTCCAGTTCCGTTTGCCCCCGTAATTAACACACGGGCTTCTGTTGGCGCTACTTTTTTAATTAACAATTTGATATGGTTTATTGCTTCGCTTTCGCCAATAATTTCATAGTTCTTGCTTACTTTTTTCTTCAGAATGGTATTCTCGACAACCAATTGTTTTTTGTCCAACGCATTTCGAACCGTGTTTAACAATCGATTCAAATCGGGCGGTTTCGAAATGTAATCAAAAGCACCCAATCGCATCGTATTAATTGCCGTTTCCATATCGCCATGACCTGAAATCATAACCATAGGAATTTCTGGTTTTATTTTTTTGACCGCTTCAAGTAATTCAACACCATCCATTTTTGGCATTTTGATGTCGCATAAAACCAAATCGTAATCGGTATTTTTGATCTTTTCATAGCCCGCAGCACCATCTTCGGCTTCCTCTACGGTATAAGATGCATTTTCTTCCGAAAGAATTTTAACTAAAACTCTTCGGATAGCGGCTTCGTCTTCTATGATTAAGATTGTACTCATTAATGAATGGGTTATTCTTTTTTGGTTATGAGGTTATTTGTTTAAATGGTTAAACTTATAAACCAATAACCTTTTACACTTTTCTTAATATTGTAACCATCGGTACAATTCTTTCCAAGTAGGTTTTTTGCCATACATCAAAATACCTACACGGTAAATTTTGGAAGCAAACCACACCACTAAAAAGAAAGTAGCAAATAATAGGGTAATCGATAATGCAATTTGCCACAAAGGTACGCCAAACGGAATACGCATCAACATCACAATGGGTGAAGTCAGTGGTACCATAGAAAAAATAGTGGCGACAGTTCCATGCGGATCGTTAACTACCGTAAAAAAACCAATGTAAACTCCCAATACCAAAGGCATAATTATAGGAAGTAAAAATTGTTGTGAATCGGTTTCATTATCCACAGCAGCTCCAATAGCTGCATAAAAAGAACTATACAAAAAATAGCCTCCAACAAAATAAACAACAAAGCAACTTAAAATTGCAGCAATGGGTAAATTCAAGATTTCAGCCACATACATTTGAGCAGTCGTTGCCATCTCATGTTGTGCAGTTTGCATCATTTCGGGCGGAATTTGATTGGTAGCACCAACATTGGCACCCAAAAATACCGATGCCGAAAACAGCAAACCTAATCCAATAATAGCCCAAATAAAGAATTGCAGAATTCCCGCTAAGGAAGTACCTATGATTTTTCCCATCATCAATTGAAACGGTCGTACCGATGAAATAATGATTTCGATAATACGATTCGTTTTTTCTTCAATCACCGAACGCATCACCATATTCCCATAAATGATAATGAACATCATAATCAAATAACCGAAAGCGCCTCCTATGGCAATTTTGATTTCATTCAAACCTTTCAAACTTTGTTCTCCAGAAGCTTTCTTCAAATTAATAGCAACCTTGGCTTCTGCTTGATGAATGGCTAGAGTATCCAAATGCGCTGCTTCTAGATTAGCCAATGTCATTTTCTTTGCAATAACATCTTGAGTTTTTTCGATAAACGATATGCTTGGACTTTCGTTTGATATGAACTGAATTTCGTTTTCTAAAGCGGCATTGTTTATTGCTTTTGGAATAAACAAAACCCCTTCATAAGCGCCATCTTCAACACTTTTTTTTAGTGTTAGTAAATCGACGGTCGAAACATCTTGATAATTATATTCTTCAGAAGTTTTGTTTTTGGTTAAAAATTCATTAGCAAACTGACCTGTTTCATCGTGAATCGCGATTTGTTTTGTATCCGCTTTCATGGAACTCAAATAGCCAACAAACATGGCAATACCTACAAATAGTAACGGACTTAAAAAAGTCATTACAATAAAGGATTTATTGCGCACTTTGGCAATAAATTCTCTTTTAATAATTAATGAAATGATGCTCATTTGGCTATTATTTACTAGTTACTGTTTGAATAAATATATCATTTACACTTGGAATTTTTTCCATAAAATGAGTCACTTGTCCGCGTTGTGTTAGAATATGCAACAACTCATTTGGACTAGCAGTTCCTAATTGAACTTCTAATTTTAGTTCATTGTTTAATGATTTAAAATGTGCAGGTGACAAGGTAAATTTTTGAGTAATATCATACATCAAAGCTTCAACATTCTCTGTCAGAATTCCCACCTCAAAACTATTGGTTCGGTATTGTTTTCTGACTTCATCTAATTTTCCTTCAATCAATTTATTGGATTGGTGAATTAAAGCGATATCATCGCATAATTCTTCAACACTTTCCATTCGATGTGTCGAAAAAATAATGGTCGACCCTTGTTCTTTCAAGGCTAAAATTTCATCTTTAATAATATTAGCATTCACAGGATCAAAGCCAGAAAATGGTTCGTCAAAAATCAACAATTTAGGTTGGTGCAAAACACAAACTACAAATTGGATTTTTTGCGCCATCCCCTTAGAAAGCTCTTGAATTTTTTTATTCCACCAACCTTGAATTCCAAGACGGTCAAACCAATAATCAAGTTGCTTTTTCGCTTCGGCCTTGGTTAATCCTTTCATTTGTGCCAAATACAAACACTGCTCGCCCACTTTCATACTCTTATATAAACCGCGTTCTTCGGGAAGATAACCAATGTATTGGACGTGTTTGGGTTGTAATTTTTCACCATCCAAAATAATTTCCCCGCTATCAGGCAAAGTAATTTGGTTAATGATACGAATTAGGGATGTTTTTCCAGCTCCATTTGGACCTAACAAACCGTAAATACTGCCTTTAGGTACTGTTAAAGAAACTTCGTTTAGCGCTACGTAATCGCCGTATTGCTTCACTATTTTATTGACTTCAAGTAAATTACTCATACTGAATTTGGATTTTAATCACTTTAACTTTAGGTGTGTAAAAGTACAGAATTAGTACCTAATTTGTTGGTTTTGTTACATAAAAAAACCCACCCTTATTTAGAACAAGGATGGGAAAATAAATTTTTATTGCGTCATTGAAAAACTACGAAAACATATCTTTTACTTTTTCAAAAAATGACTTATCCGATTTTTCTGGATTAGGAACAAAATTTTCATCTCCTAGATTTTTCTCAAAAAATTCTTTTTGCTCCTTATTCAACGTTTTTGGTGTCCAAACATTAACATGAACTAACAAGTCTCCGTTACCATATCCATTCAAACTCGGAATTCCTTTTCCTTTCAAACGAAGAATTTTGCCGGATTGAATTCCTTCTTCTAGTTTGATTCTTACTTTTCCATTAACTGCTTCGATATCTTTAGATATACCTAAAACCGCTTCTGAAAAACTGATGTATAAATCATAATGCAAATTCTCACCTTCACGTTTCAAGAACTCGTGTTCAATTTCTTCAATAGCAACAATCAAATCACCCGGAACACTGTTTCCTGGCGCGTCATTACCTTTATTTGACACTTTTAATTGCATCCCGTCAACTACTCCTGCAGGAATTTTAATCGCTACTGTTTCGTCTTCTTGGATCATCCCTTGCGAATCCGCATTGGCAGGTTTTTTATCTAATAACTGACCTGTTCCTCCACAAGTTGGACAAGTTGAAGCCGATTGCATTCTTCCTAAAATAGTATTGGTCACACGCATTACTTGACCTTGACCATTACAAGTCGAACAGGTTTTGTATGATACGCCTTGAGCCTGAACTTTACGTTTTACTTTGACTTTTTTCTCCACACCATTGGCAATTTCTTCCAAAGTCAATTTAACTTTGATACGCAAATTGCTTCCTTTAGTACGACGAGGTCCACTGCTTCTTCCGCCTCCAAATCCGCCACCGAATCCGCCACCAAAAATATCACCAAACTGACTGAAAATATCATCCATATTCATGCCGCCATGTCCGCCACCATAACCGCCGCCAGCACCATCAAAAGCTTGATGTCCGTACTGATCGTATTTGGCTTTTTTCTGAGGATCGCTCAACACTTCATAAGCTTCAGCGGCTAATTTAAAGTTTTCTTCCGCTTCCTTATCACCTGGATTTTTGTCAGGATGGTATTTTATTGCCGATTTTCTGTAGGCTTTCTTAATTTCAGCAGCATCTGCACCTTTTGAAATGCCTAATATTTCGTAAAAATCTTTTTTCATAATTCCAATTATTCCAAATTATACGATTTGGTTTAGTTACCAATAACCACTTTTGGGAAACGGATAATTTTATCTCCTAATTTGTATCCTTTCTCTAGAACGTCTACAATTTTTCCTTTCATTTTGTCAGAAGGCGCTGGAATTTGTGTGATTGCTTCAGCAAAATCAGCATCAAATGCATCACCCGCTTTAACTTCTACTTCTTCTAATCCTTTCGCAACCAAAGTAGATTTTAACTTTTCATGAATTAATTCTACTCCTTTTACCAACGATTCATCGCCTGACTTACTGATTTCAACCAAAGCTCTGTCAAAATCATCCAAAATAGGAAGCATCGCTAACAAGACTTCTTGATTTGCCGTTTTGAAAAGCTCTATACGTTCTTTTGAAGTTCTTCTTTTGTAATTTTCAAACTCAGCAAATAATCGCAAAAATTTATCTTTTTCTGCTGCTAAATCTAGGGCTAATTGTTCTTCAACAGGTAATTCTTCGACACTTGCTTGTTCTTCATTGGCCTGTGTTTCCACTGGTGTTCCTTCTAATTCTTGATCGATTTCTGTTTTTTCAGTAGTCATTGTACTTGTATTTTTAAAAATGTTCTTAAACTTCATTTTAATTTGTTTTGCGATTGCAAAAGTACTGCCAAATCTTTAATAATGTCAAATTGTCACCTTAAAGACAGTCATTCAATGGGCCAAATACTTTAAAATTGATTACTAAACCTTTTTGGGTCAAATAAAATTTAATAAAACTTTAAGACTATTTCGTTTTCGATTATAGTAAGTTTGTAATCGAAATAATTCTCCAGTTTGGTTTGAATTGAAAAAAACGAAATTAAGGTTGGTTTATAAATAATTATTAATTCAGTATTACCTAATAGTAAAAAAAGCTTCGTTCCATCAAACGAAGCTTTTTTTTATGCTAAAATTTTCTTTAGTTCCTCAAGACTGAGTCCTTTTTGCTCTCCGGTTTGAAGGTTTTTTAAGGTAAACGTATTGGAGTTCATTTCTAGATCTCCCGCCATTACCGCAAAAGGAATATTTCTTTTATCTGCATGTTGGAATTGTTTAGCCAACTTGGCATTATCTGGGTACAACTCAACTTTTATTCCTGATTGACGCAATTCTTTAATTGCTTTCATGGCATAAAAAGCTTCATTTTCGCCATAATTAATAAATAAAGCTTGTGAAGTTGCCGTAACAGTCGTTGGAAATAATCCCAGTTCTTCTACAACCAAATAAATTCGGTCAAGACCAAAAGAGATTCCTACTCCACTCATGTTTTTTAAACCAAAAATACCCGTCAAATCATCGTAACGACCACCGCCACCAATAGATCCCATGGCAACTCCTTGTGGTGCTGCTACTTCAAAAATAGCTCCTGTATAATAATTCAACCCTCTTGCAAGAGTAACATCTAAATCTAAAATAGCAGTTGACAAACCGAGCGCTGTCACTTTATCACAAATAAAACGTAGCTCTTCTACTCCTTTCATTCCTTCAACAGAATCTGCTAATAAACCTGACAATTGATTGATTTTTTCCGAAAAAGTTCCCGTGAAGCTAAACAGAGGTTGCACCTTTGCAATTGCAGTTTCAGAAATCCCTTTTTCAATCATTTCTTTCTTCACACCCTCTTCGCCAATTTTGTCCAACTTATCTAAAGCCACTGTAAAATCGATTAATTTGTCAGAAGCACCTATAACTTCTGCTATACCAGAAAGAATTTTTCTATTGTTTATTTTAACGGTTACGCCATTTAATCCCAAAGCCGTAAAAACACCATCATACAATTGCACCAATTCCACTTCTTGCCATAAAGAGGTCGAACCTACCACATCAGCATCACATTGAAAAAATTCTCTGAAACGCCCTTTTTGTGGGCGATCAGCTCTCCAAACAGGTTGTATTTGGTACCGTTTAAAAGGAAATTCAATTTCGTTTTGATGTTGCACTACATAACGCGCAAATGGGACTGTTAAATCATAACGCAAGGCTTTTTCTGAAATACTCGCTGTCAATTTGGTACTGTCTTTGGATTCTAAATGTGAAACATTGGCTTTTGCCAGATAATCACCTGAATTCAAAATCTTGAAAATCAAACGATCTCCTTCTTCCCCATATTTTCCCATTAAGGTTTCCGAATTTTCAAAAGAAGGCGTTTCAATGGGTTGAAACCCAAATTTCTCAAAATTACTTTTGATCACTTGGATAATATACTGACGTTTTGCAACCTCAGCAGGTGAAAAATCTCGGGTTCCTTTTGGAATACTTGGTTTTGATGCCATTATTTATGTACGATTTACTATGTATGTTGTACGATGTACTTTTTATACTTTGAATTTCTAGATCCTAAATGCAATGCAAATATCTTATTTTTAAAATAAATAACCGCTCTTCTGAAGCAAACTTGTAACAAAAATTGTATTTTCGTGACAAATTGCTACTATGCTAAATTTATTCAAAGAAAACGTTAAAATTGCAATTGGTTCAGTTCGAACTCAATTGTTACGTACCATATTAACTGTATTAATTATTGCCATTGGAATTACCGCTTTGGTAGGAATACTTACCGTAGTTGCCGCTTTAGAAAACACACTCTCTGCTGATTTTGCCTCTATGGGCGCCAATACTTTTAACATCAACCAATACGAAAATACTACACGAAATCGAGGAAATGATGTACGGGAAATTATCAATCCAATTATTTCATATCCTGAAGCAGTCGCATTTCAAGAAAAATTCAAATATCCTTTTACAGAAACGTCACTTTCATTCACTGCCACTTCTAGAGCAGAAGTAAAGTACGAAGCAAATGAAACCGATCCAGAAATTACGGTCGTTGGTGTAGATGAAAATTTCATTCCTAACTCTGGTCTAGAAACCAGTTTAGGTCGTAATTTTAACGGATTTGATATTGACAACAATACCTATATGTGTGTAGTAGGTTCTGATTTTGAAAAAGGATTACTCAAAGATGTGAACCCAATAAATAAAATTATTTCTATTCGTGGTGCCAAATTTAAAGTTATTGGCGTGTTAAAAGAGAAAGGTTCAACTTTTGGGAACAGCCAAGATTTACGAGTTTTAATCCCTATTCAAGTTGCTCGATCTCTATTTACGGCTCCCAATATCAACTACAGTTTGAGCATAATGGTCAATAAAAAAGAGTTGTTAGACCAAGCTATCGACAATGCCACCAGCACCATGCGTCGAGTTCGAAAATTAAGCCCTGTAAAAGACAATAACTTTGGTGTTGTACGCTCTGACGATTTGATTAACCGTATACTTAGTATCACTCAATACCTCGGGTTGGCTTCTTGGCTTATTGGAGTTATTACCGTTTTAGGTTCCTCTATTGCTTTAATGAATATTATGATTGTTTCGGTAACAGAACGAACTCGAGAAATTGGAGTTCGAAAAGCATTGGGAGCAAAAAAGTCCACTATTGCTTTTCAGTTTTTTATTGAAACCTTATTAATTGGTCAATTGGGCGGATTGGTCGGAATTATTTTCGGAATCTTAATCGGTTTTGGAATTGCAACCGCTATGGATTTTGCCTTTGTGATTCCTTGGGGAGCTATAATGGCAGCATTTATCACTAGTTTTATTGTAGCCATTGTATCCGGTTTATATCCCGCCATTAAAGCCGCAGTATTGGATCCAATTGAAGCTTTGCGTTACGAATAAGGACACTTACGATTTACTATGTTGGATATACGATATTTCGTAAATTATAATTCTTATATCCTACATTGAATCATTCTATCGTTACCATAAATATCTTTTCTAAGAACTGTGTCTTTGAAACCCATTTTTTGGAGTAAATCCAACATTTCTTGACCTAGATATTGATTGATTTCAAAATACAATTGACCTTGTGGATTCAAATTTTTCTGAGCCAATTGAGCTATTTTTCGATAAAAAACAAGAGCGTCATTATCATCCACAAAAAGCGCTAAATGCGGTTCATTGTCCAAAACATTTTTCTTGATTTCTTGTTTTTCTAGCTCACGAACATAAGGCGGATTGGAAACAATAACATCAAATTGTTCTCCCAAATCTTCCGTTTCCAAAATACTTTGGTGAATGAACTGAATAGCAACTTGATTTAATGCCGCATTTTTTTTGGCTGTAGCCAAAGCTTTTTCTGACACATCCAAAGCATAAACTTCCACATTAAATACATTCTTAGCCAACGAAATGGCAATACAGCCACTCCCAGTTCCTATGTCCAAAATTTTGTTCCGAAATTTCGAGATTGAATTTTGTCCCGAAAATTCAGGATTGGTGGATTGAATTATCCAATCCACCAATTCTTCGGTTTCAGGCCTCGGAATCAAAACAGCTGAATTAACCTCAAATTCTAATCCGTAAAAATGAGTCACACCCAGAATATATTGGATAGGAATTTCCTTTTTAAGTTGTTCCAAAATGGAATTCCAACTTTCCAATTCTAATTCAGAAAAAGCCAAATCAAGTTGCAAAGCTAAATCCACTCGCTGGAGTTGATGTTTGGCTTCTAGAATCAGATAGAAAAAACTTTCTGCTTCTCCAGCATCATATAGTGGAGTTAGTTGTTGAATAAAAAAGTCTCGGTAGTGTTTTATAGTCATGCTATTGATTTTACAAATCTTGCAACATCCAAACGGGACAGCTAGTATGTCCAGTGCAACCCATTGGTGCATCTAAATAGTCAAAGCCCGATTTTTTATATAGTTTTTGCGCCGCATGCATAAACGGCATGGTTTCCAAATAACATTTCTCAAAACCAAACTCTCTAGCTGATTGCAAACAAATTGACATCATTTCGCTTCCGATTCCTTTCCCACGAGTTTCTGGAAGAAAATACATTTTTTGTAATTCACAAATATGGGGCGCTTCATTTTCCAATGGAGCAATTCCTGCAGCACCCTTAATTTCTCCTTCATGTTCTACAACAAAATAAACCGATCTTGGTTTGTTGTACTCTTCAAACATCAAATCCAAATACGGGTCTTCATAAGCGGTTCCTACTTTTGGAATATTCAATTCGTCAAAAACAGCACGTATTAATTGGGCTACTGCCGCGTTGTCTTTATTTTCAATTTTCCTAATATGCCAATTCTCCATCTGTATCAAAGCTAATTTGAATCGCAAAAGTAACTATTGTTTATTATAATTTTCGAAAGTTATCCCATAAATCGGAAAGCTAAAAAGTAGTACTTTTGTATAATGAACAATCACGAAGACTATATTGCTCGTTGTATCGAACTTGCCAAAAACGGTTTTGGAACTACCTATCCTAATCCGATGGTAGGAAGTGTGATTGTATATAATGGCGAAATCATTGGCGAAGGCTGGCACCAAAAAGCAGGAGAACCGCATGCTGAAGTCAATGCCATACAATCTGTAAAAGATCCTTCTTTATTAGACAAAGCTACTATATATGTTAGTCTAGAACCTTGCAGTCATTTTGGAAAAACACCTCCCTGTTGTGATTTAATCATCAAAAATAAAATTCCAAATGTGGTTATTGGAACCGTTGACTCCAATATAAAGGTAGCAGGAAACGGCATTAAGCGATTACAAGAAGCTGGCGCTAATGTAATAGTAGGTATTTTAGAAAAAGAATGCTACGAACTTAACCAACGGTTTTTTACGTTCCACGAAAAGAAAAGACCTTACATCATATTAAAATGGGCCGAAACACAAGACGGTTTCATAGCTCCATTACAAAAAGAGGAACAAAAGCCGGTTTGGATTACCAATTTAAATTCGAGACAATTAGTGCACAAATGGCGTACAGAGGAACAAGCTATTTTGGTAGGTACACAAACCGTTATTGATGACAACCCTCAATTAAACGCGAGAGATTGGGATGGTAACAATCCTATTCGAGTGGTAATTGACCAAAATCATCGGATTCCAAAAAAAGCACATATACTTGATAATCAAACAAAAACAATTGTATTTTCTACTAAAAAATCTACACCATCAATAGAAAATACATTTTTTGAAGTCATTGATTTCCAACAAAACATAGCCCAACAAATTGCAGACAAATTGTTTCAGCATCAAATTCAATCAGTAATTGTTGAAGGTGGCGCTCAAACATTACAAACGTTTATTGATGCTAATCTTTGGGATGAAGCACGCGTGTTCATTGGAAATTCTACCTTTGGAAAGGGTGTAAATGCACCCATATTAAATACAACTCCGTTTAAAAAGGAGAAAATAGGAACAGATGAATTACTAATAATTAGAAATTATGATTGATACTATTATTTTTGATTTTGGAGATATATTCATCAATTTGGACAAACAAGCCACTATTAATGGTTTGGAACGTTTAGGATTATCTACATGGAATAAAGACTTGGACCGATTGAATATATCGTTTGAAAAAGGACAAATTTCAAGAGATGAATTTTTGCTAGGTATCCAAAAACAGATTCCTAATGCGACATTTGATGAAATTTTAATGGCTTGGAATGCTGTATTATTGGATTTCCCTCTATATCGTTTGGAATTTTTACAATTACTTTCAAAAAAATTTCGTCTCTTTTTATTAAGTAATACTGATGCCATTCATATTGACCATTTTGAACAAAGAGAAGGCGCCTCGTTTTATGGCGACTTTTACCAATGTTTTGAAAAAGTCTATTTTTCATATGAAATGGGTATGAGAAAACCCGATGCTGAAATCTACACTACTCTTATAAACCGTCACGAATTATCACCAAAACGTACTTTATTTGTGGATGATAAAAAAGACAACACAGATGCCGCTAAAGCTTTAGGGTTACACGTTTGGAATCTACAAGTAGGGAAAGAAGATGTGATTGAGCTGATGGATAAAAAAATAATTTAGACCACCATTGCCTTTTGGAAATCAAAGATACCTATACTACCATTGCAAAAGCGACTGAAGAAATCCTATTCAAAGAAAAGAGTAGTAAATTCTTCGGCTATGCTTTTCCTATCCAATCAGAAGAAGAAGTAAAACCAATCATTGAGCATTTACGAAAATTACATCCACATGCTGTACATTATTGTTATGCCTATCAAATTGGCACAGAAAAAATAAGCTACAGAGCTAATGACGATGGCGAACCCAGTAATACCGCAGGAGCTCCGATTTATGGACAAATCCAATCTTTTGGCATTACCAATGTGCTATTGGTCGTTGTTAGAATCTTTGGCGGAATTAAATTAGGTGTCGGTGGTTTAATTAGCGCATACAAAACCACAGCACAATTAGTTTTAGAAGAAGCTGAAATCATCGAAAAAACAATCGATATTTCTTTTTTACTATCGTTTGATTATAAAAACATGAATAAAGTAATGCGTGTGATCAAAGAAAAAAAACTCGATATCGTTACTCAAACAATGGAATTAGAGGAAGATTCCGGAATTGCTTTAGGTAAAATAGAAATCAAAACCCGAAAAAAAAATGCCGAACTAATTTTCGACATTTTTGATAATTTATTTGAAATTGAAATAAAACGCTTATAAAAAAGCAATAAATAATCCATTTATTCCATATCCTTTAGAAGATCCAAAATATAATCTGGAGGCGCTATTGGACGACCCGTTTTTAAGGAGACAAAAACCAAAATAAATTCGGCAGTTGTTAATAACTCATTCAATTCATTATATATCTTACAATCGAATTCAATCTTAACTGAAGATTGGCTTTTGAAAGCCGTATGAACTGTTAGCAACTCATCGTATCGCGCCGATTTTTTATAATTTATATTCATAGAAACAATTGGGAGAGCAATTCCTTCTTCTTCCATACTTTTGTACGAAACTCCCTTATTTCTAAGCCATTCCACACGACCCATCTCAAAATAAGGAATATAATTTCCATGATATACTACGCCCATTTGGTCAGTTTCAGAGTAACGAACACGAACTTGAATTTGATGATCTTTCATTATTTATTATTTAATTTTTATTGATTCTAAAAAGCCACATACAACAATATTTTTACAAAAAAATCTATTGAATAATTTTTTTTTAAAGAAATTTGTTCACATATTTGTTGTCCCAGAAAAATACAAGAATAGCCCCCTGTTTTTTTGTACTAAAATTGCAACCAAACTTAAATAATTTAACCGAATATATGAACAAAACTGCTCAATCAGTATGGGATAACTGTTTATCTTTCATTAAAGATAATATTCAAGACCAAGCCTACAAAACTTGGTTTGAACCAATCAAGTCAGTTGAGCTTACCGATAATGCATTATATATTCAAGTACCAAGTAAATTTTTCTACGAGTGGTTAGAAGAACATTATGTTAAATTATTAAAAGTGGCGCTTACCAAAGAGCTTGGAAAAAACGCAAAGTTACTCTATAAAATTAAAATGGAGAACACTTACGGTAACAAACAACCCTACACGGAACAATTACCAAGTGCCAACAGAGCGCAAATGAAACCGCAAGATGTTGATGCTCCATTAAAAAACTTAAACCCAGAACTTAAAAATCCATTTGTAATTCCTGGAATTCGTAATTTAAAAATCGAATCTCAGTTAAATGCAAACTACAGTTTTGACAATTTCTTAGAAGGCGATTCTAATAGATTGGCTCGCTCTGCTGGTATGGCTGTAGCCAATAAACCAGGTGGGACTTCATTCAATCCATTGTTGATTTTTGGAGGAGTGGGGTTAGGAAAAACACACTTAGCTCATGCTATCGGTGTTGAAATCAAAGACAAATACCCTGAAAAAACAGTTTTATATATTTCAGCTGAAATTTTTACTCAACAATATATTGATTCTGTTAAGAAAAATACACGAAATGATTTTATTCATTTCTACCAATTGATTGATGTATTAATCATTGACGACGTTCAATTCCTTTCTGGAAAATCAGGAACGCAAGATGTATTCTTCCATATTTTCAATTACTTACACCAAAACGGAAAACAAGTGATCTTGACTTCTGACAAGGCACCTGTTGACATGCAAGATATTGAACAACGTTTGTTATCGCGTTTCAAATGGGGATTGTCTGCTGAATTGCACCAACCTGATTACGAAACCAGAGTTTCTATCTTGAAAAATATTCTGTATCGTGATGGTGTTGAAATGCCAGAAGAAATCATTGAATATGTTGCTCGCAATATTAAAACAAATGTTAGAGAATTAGAAGGCGCTATCATCTCTTTGATAGCTCAATCTTCTTTCAACAAAAAAGAAGTAACTATCGAGTTAGCGAAAAGCATCGTAGAGAAATTCGTAAAGAATGTCAAACGCGAAATTTCAATCGATTATATCCAAAAAATTGTTTCCGATTATTTCCAATTGGACTTGGAAACATTGCAATCTAAAACTAGAAAAAGACACGTTGTTCAAGCAAGACAATTGGCCATGTTTTTTGCAAAGAAATTTACTAAAGCTTCTTTAGCGAATATTGGATCTCAAATTGGAGATCGTGATCACGCCACTGTATTACACGCTTGCAAAACCGTTGACAATCTAGTTTCTACCGACAAACAATTCAAAAAGTTTGTTGAAGACATCCATAAAAAATTAACTTTATAGACAGCAAATGTCCGTAAAAATCGTAATGGTTTGTTTAGGAAATATTTGCCGGTCACCTTTGGCCGAAGGAATATTGGCTTCTAAATTACCTCAAAACACATTTCATGTTGATTCTGCAGGGACAGGATCTTGGCACATTGGTCAATCTCCTGACGAACGCTCAATAGCAGTAGCAAAAAAAAACGGACTTGATATTTCTCAACAAAAAGGAAGACAATTCAGTAGTGCCGATTTTGATACTTTTGATTACATTTTTGTAATGGACAATTCTAATTATGATAATGTTATTGCCTTGGCAAAGACTAACAAGCATAAAGAAAAGGTAAAACTCATCATGAATGAGTTAACACCAAATAAAAACCAAGACGTACCCGATCCTTATTTTGGAATGCACAACGGATTTGATATTGTATATGCGATGTTGGATGATGCTTGTGAGGTTATTGCTCAAAAATTGATTTCCAAACATCAGTAAACGCTATTTTCCAAATCTAAAAACAACCGTTATGACGACCAACACTTCTTTAGGAAAATTGTATTTGATTCCAACAATAATGGGAGAAAGCGATCCTATGGATGTTTTACCACAAACGGTTAAAAGAACAATTGAGTTGATCGACCATTACATTGTTGAAAATGAAAAAACAGCGCGCAAGTCAATCAAAGGAGTTCTTCCAGAAAAAAAACAATCCGAACTTGTACTTTTTGCCCTGAACAAACATACTGATTCAAGAGAACATCTTAGTTTTATTCAGCCTTTATTAGCGGGCAAAAATATGGGTTTAATGAGCGAAGCCGGTTGTCCCGGAGTTGCCGACCCTGGTGCGGTAATCGTGAAATTGGCGCATGAAAAAGGGATTCAAGTTATTCCTCTGGTAGGCCCTTCTTCAATCCTACTAGCGATGATGGCATCAGGAATGAATGGGCAAAGTTTTACTTTTAATGGCTATTTACCCATTGATAAAGGAGAAAAAAAATCAGCTTTAAAAAATTTAGAAAAATTGTCTTTTGATAAAAATCAATCGCAAATTTTTATCGAAACACCCTATCGCAACAACAAATTGCTTGAAGATATTCTACAAGCGCTTCAACCTACAACTCATCTTTGTATTGCAACTGATATTACCTTACCAACCGAATTTATCAAAACTTTACGAGTTTCCGATTGGAAAAAAACAAAAGTAGATTTACATAACCGACCTACTATTTTCATCATTCATAAAATGTAATGATTTCTATTCATTCTTTTTGGTCTTTTATTATGCGTGCATAATAATTAATTCCTATATTTACTTTTCAAAATAGTATATTATGAGTTATACAGATAAAATGTTGCGCGATGACGCATTGAAAGGTAAAGTGATAGTAGTTACTGGTGGCGGAAGCGGTTTAGGCAAAGCCATGACCAAATACTTTTTAGAATTAGGAGCTAAAGTTGCGATCACATCCCGTGATTTAGACAAACTTAAAAACACCGCAGCCGAACTGGAAACACAAACTGGAGGAACTTGTTTGCCAATTCAATGTGATGTTCGTCATTATGAAGAAGTTGAAAATATGCTTCAAGAAACTTTGAAAGCTTTTGGCAAAGTTGACATTCTTTTGAACAATGCAGCTGGAAATTTTATATCGCCAACAGAGCGTTTATCATCAAATGCATTTGATACTATCATTGATATTGTTTTAAAAGGAACTAAAAACTGTACTCTGGCTTTTGGTAAACATTGGATCGATACTAAACAGACATCGTCAACCGTATTGAATATAGTAACTACCTATGCTTGGACTGGATCTGCATATGTCGTACCAAGTGCCACTGCTAAAGCAGGAGTATTGGCAATGACAAAAAGTTTAGCAGTTGAATGGGCTAAATATGGCATTCGTACTAATGCTATTGCACCTGGTCCATTTCCAACCAAAGGCGCATGGGATCGTTTATTACCCGGCGATCTAGCCGAAAAATTTGATATGGCTAAAAAAGTGCCTCTAAAACGCGTAGGAGATCATCAAGAGTTAGCCAATTTGGCGGCTTATTTAGTCTCTGACTTTTCGGCTTATATTAATGGCGAAGTGGTCGTAATAGACGGAGGTGAATGGCTAAAAGGAGCTGGACAATTTAATCTTTTAGAAGATATTCCGGCTGAAATGTGGGATATGTTAGAAATGATGATTAAAGCCAAAAAAAATAAATAAATACCAATAAGAAAGAGCACTACAAATAGTTGCTCTTTTTTTTTACAACTAAGTCAATTATAAATATATCAATTTAGCAAACATTTAGCAAAAATGGAATTCACTCTGAATAAAATTCCTATTTTTGTTAGGTTAACTTAAGAATACTAATTTATGCTCATTATTGGAATTGCAGGCGGAACAGGAAGTGGAAAAACGACAGTAGTCAATCAAATCGTCAATGAATTGCCCGAAACTGAAGTAGGTATTATTTCGCAAGATTCTTACTATAAAGAAAACGTAGGAATGACTTACGAAGAAAGAGCTGCAATCAATTTTGACCACCCAAGATCCATCGATTTTGAGCTATTGGTACACCATCTTAAAGAGTTAAAAGCAGGAAACAATATCAATCAACCTGTATACTCCTTCGTATCTCATAATAGAACTAGCGACACTGTTTTTACACATCCAAGAAAGGTAATGATAGTGGAAGGTATTTTAATTCTAACTAACCCTGAATTGAGAGACCTTTTTGATGTAAAAATTTACGTTCAAGCTGATCCGGATGAACGTCTCATTAGAAGATTAAAAAGAGATATTGCTGATCGTGGCCGAGATATGGATGAAGTGCTAAACAGATACCAAACTACTTTGAAACCAATGCACCAACAATTTATTGAGCCTACAAAAGCATTTGCCGATATCATTATACCAAATGACAAATACAATACCGTAGCAATAGATGTGGTTCGAGCCGTAATTAATCAAAAACTAAACGTATAATAAATATAATTAATCCAAAATATACTTTTTAACAAATTTGTATTTTGGAGCTATTTCCCGCTTTACGCTACAATCCATTCGATAAAGAATGGGATTTTCACTGCAATCGGGGCTAAAAAAAAGAAAAAATGGCAAATCCACTTTCAAACAAATCTTGGTATAAATTATTAAGTAATAAATACATTTTAGTGTTGGTGTTTTTTACTGCTTGGATGCTCTTTTTAGATAACTATTCGTATTTCGATCATCGCTTCCTAGATAAGCAAATCGATGAATTAGAGGACAATAAAACCTACTATCAAGAAGAAATTAAAAAAGACAAAAGACATATAAAAGAACTCAAGCAGATTGAATATGTGGAGAAATATGCCCGAGAAAAATATTATATGAAAAAAGATAGTGAAGATATTTACATCATCGAGTTTGAAGGAGATAGCGCCGTCAAAACTAAATAATTAATTCTTGTTTAAATTCGAAATTACAACGCAAATGAAATCTCTCTTTACCAATTTCGCACCCGTTTCATCAAAAGAATGGAAACAAAAAATTCAGTTTGAACTAAAAGGAGCTGATTACAATGAAACCTTAATCTGGAACTCACCAGACGATATAAAGGTTAAACCATTTTATGATAAAGAAGATGTTAAAGAGGCTATTTCGGTAACTACAAAAGCATCTGATTTTAAAATTTGCCAAAATATTTTCGTACATGATGTAAACAAATCAATTGAACGTGCTCTAGATAGTTTGAATAGAGGCGCAGAAAGTATTCGTTTCACTATTGAAGACGAAACCATCGATGTGGCAAAATTGTTAGAAAAATTACCATTAGAGAACACCACTATTTTCTTTCATTTGAATTTTATTTCAATCGATTTTATTCAAAAAATAGAGGCTTTTGCAAAAGATGGAAAAGCAACTATATATTGCAATATTGATCCAATAGGTCAATTAGCTAAAGAGGGGAATTGGTTTTCAACAAACGAAAAAAACAATTTTGAAACCCTAAATAATCTTATAAAAAAAGACAGTTCCATTTCACTGATTAGTGTCAACAGTGCATTGTATCAGAATGCAGGAGCTACTATCGTTCAAGAAATCGCCTATACATTGGCACATGCCAATGAATATTTCAACCAAATCCATCTAGTTAAACCACAAACTATGGTTTTAGAAATTGCGGTGGGTACTAATTACTTTTTTGAAATTGCCAAACTACGTGCTATCCGATTACTTTTTAATTTAATTTCGGAAGCCTACAATCATAGCTGGACTTGTCATATACTTGTATCTCCTACAAAAAGAAATAAAACTTTATATGATTATAATGTTAATATGCTTCGCACCACAACTGAATGCATGAGTGCTATACTTGGAGGCGCTGACACTATAGCCAATTTACCTTACGATGCTTTGTACCACAAAGACAATGAATTTGGTGATCGTATTGCCCGAAATCAATTATTGATTTTAAAAAAGGAAAGCTATTTTGACAAAGTCAATAATCCATCAGATGGAAGTTACTATATAGAAAGTTTAACACATCAACTAGCAGAGAAAGCCTTAACACTATTCAAAGATATTGAAGCCAATGGAGGATTCTTAAAGCAACTGAATGAAGGAATCATCAAAAGAAAAATTCAAGAAAGTGCCGACAAAGAACAAGACTTATTTGATTCAGGAAAAGAAATTTTATTAGGTACAAATAAACATGCTAACAAAGAAGATCGTATGAAACACGATTTGGAACTTTATCCTTTTGTTAAAATAAAACCAAGGAAAACTCTTATCACACCTATTATTGAAAAACGTCTCGCCGAGAAAATCGAACAAGAACGTTTGGAAAGAGAGTAACCGTATAATATTCAAAAAACATTGTCAAATTGTAATTTGTCATCAAAATGAAAAGAAAAGACCTAAAGCATATTCAAATTAAATCTGTAGAAAATACACCAGATGAAATCAAAACAATTGATGGATTTCAAACTGCAGAGGGAATTGCTTTGAAGCCAACTTATACGGAAGAAGATATCCAACAATTAGAACATTTGGATTTCGGAGCAGGATTTGCGCCTAATCTACGCGGACCCTATGCTACCATGTATGTTCGCCGTCCTTGGACTGTACGCCAATATGCAGGCTTTTCTACAGCAGAAGAAAGTAATGCTTTTTACCGACGTAATTTAGCAGCAGGCCAAAAAGGGCTTTCAATTGCTTTTGATTTACCTACACACCGCGGTTACGATTCGGATCACGAACGCGTAGTTGGAGATGTTGGGAAAGCAGGTGTCGCAATCGATACGGTTGAAGATATGAAAGTCTTATTTGACCAAATTCCTCTTGATGAGATGTCAGTATCTATGACGATGAATGGTGCTGTATTACCAATTATGGCATTCTATATAGTCGCTGCAGAAGAACAGGGCGTGTCTCCAGAAAAATTATCAGGAACAATTCAAAATGATATTTTGAAAGAGTTTATGGTACGAAATACCTATATCTATCCACCTACACCTTCAATGAAAATCATTGCTGATATTTTTGAATTTACCAGCAAAAAAATGCCAAAATTCAATTCTATTTCTATTTCGGGTTATCATATGCAAGAAGCAGGTGCTACAGCTGATATTGAATTAGCGTACACTTTAGCTGATGGTTTAGAATACATTCGAACCGGATTAGCAGCGGGAATGAAGATCGATGAATTTGCCCCAAGACTTTCTTTCTTTTGGGCTATTGGAATGAATCATTTTATGGAAATTGCCAAAATGCGAGCGGGTAGAATGATATGGGCTAAATTGGTTCAACAATTTGAACCAAAAGATGAAAAATCACTAGCATTGCGTACTCATTGCCAGACATCCGGCTGGAGTTTAACAGAACAAGATCCGTTTAACAACGTAGCCCGTACCTGTATTGAAGCTGCAGCAGCTGCATTTGGCGGAACACAATCATTACACACTAATGCCTTAGACGAGGCAATTGCATTACCAACCGATTTTTCTGCTAGAATTGCTAGAAACACTCAATTGTATTTACAAGACGAAACAAAAATTACCAAAACAGTAGACCCATGGGCAGGGAGCTATTATGTAGAAAATCTAACTCATGAAATTGCTCAAAGCGCTTGGAAATTAATTGAAGAAGTTGAAGAATTAGGCGGTATGACTAAAGCTATCGAGTCAGGCATACCAAAACTACGAATTGAAGAAGCCGCAGCTAGAAAACAAGCGCGAATTGATAGTGGACAAGATATTATTGTAGGGGTTAACCAATACCGTTTAGAAAAAGAAGACCCACTACAAATTTTGGACGTAGACAATCAAATGGTACGAAGACAACAATTAGAACAATTGGAGCGTATTAAATCTACTCGAAATAATGAACTTGTTAAACATAGCCTAGACAAAATAATCCATTGTGCTAGAACAGCGGAGGGTAATTTATTAGAAATTGCTGTTGAAGCAGCTAGAAATAGAGCTACTTTGGGAGAAATTAGCGATGCTCTAGAGACGGTTTTTGGAAGATATAAAGCTCAAATTAAATCATTTAGCGGTGTGTATAGTAAAGAAATAAAAAACGACGAAAGTTTTGAAAAAGCAAAACAATTAGCCAATGTTTTTGCTGAAAAAGAAGGCAGAAGACCTCGTATTATGATTGCTAAAATGGGACAAGATGGTCATGATCGTGGTGCCAAAGTGGTTGCAACAGGTTATGCTGACGTGGGGTTTGATGTGGATATTGGTCCGCTTTTTCAAACACCTGCAGAAGCAGCCAAACAAGCCGTTGAAAATGATGTACATATACTTGGCGTATCATCATTAGCAGCGGGTCACAAAACCTTAGTACCTCAAGTAATCGAAGAATTAAAAAAATTCGGCAGAGAAGATATTATGGTTGTTGTGGGTGGAGTCATTCCAGCACAAGATTATCAATTCTTATTTGATGCTGGTGCCGTTGCTGTTTTTGGTCCCGGAACCAAAATTAGCGAAGCAGCTATTAAAATATTAGAAATTTTAATAGATTAATTTATAATAAAAAAGGGCGGTCAAAATTGAACGCCCTTTTTTTATAAATTAAATAATGGTTAGATAGAAGCATGTTTATTTGCTTCTATAAAAGAAGTATCAAAACCTCCAAATGCTTTCATATAACTTACAATTGAAGTTCCATAAGCATCTCTAAAATAGCGTACCCCATTCGATCGGAAAAACCTTTTTACAGTTCGCACACCACCTAAATGAGCCGCTGCTAAAATTCCTGATTCAGTAATAAAAATACCATTGATAACAGCGCCTTCATATTTTGCAATCTCTTTTCTAAGCAACCACTTGTTCTTTGCTAATAGCGCTAAAAAAGCTTTTTCTTGTAAATCAGGATTTTTTAAAAAAGCCGAAGTGTTATGAACTCCTATTGTTCTTAGGGTCTCAGGTCCAAATTGATACTTGCCAAGATAACCTAATGAATTGATTTTTCTGTATTTACCTTGAGACTCTTTAAATGCAATTGCTTCTTTAAAGCCAATAAAGAAATTACCGGTATACGGAATATTCAATTTAGCATAGTCTTCTTGTTTGTGGGATGGGAAAAGATAATCGGATTGATTTAATCCGTCTGTAAGAAACCAAGGATTGGAATCTAAATTAAAAGGTTTAAAACCTAAGCTTAAAAAAGCAATAATTAGTAGTAAAGTGGAATAATAATGCCATTTCTTTATCATAAATTGTTTTTCTTCTGCGCTGTCACCATCAGAAATTTCTACATAGCAAATATACAACAAAAAATACAATGCTTAAAATCAGCCTATTAAAGTTTTGTTAAACAATTTATTAACAATATAGACACAATCATAGCATAATAAAAAAAGGCGAAAATTACTTTTCGCCTTTTTTTTATCTTTTAACACCTTGGCTATTAATCCAATTGTAGTATTTTTTAGCATTCTGTTCGTGCTCCGCTTGAGTTACGGCAAAATCATGGTATCCAAAACGTTCTACACTTGCGCAGAAATAAATATAGTTGTGTTTTTCTGGATTTAAAACTGCTTCAATTGCTGTAATATCCGGCATCGCAATTGGACCAGGAGGCAATCCAGAACTATAATAGGTATTGTATGGCGATGCTACTTGCAAATCTTTATTTAAGACTCTTTTAATCACTTGCTTAAAGTCATTTGATTGCTTTTTAACTGCATAAATAACCGTTGGATCTGCTTGTAACAATATACCTTTGTGCAAACGATTCAAATAAACTCCAGCTATTCTGGGCCTTTCATCCTTTTTAACTGATTCTTTATGAACAATAGAAGCCAAGATGGTGGCTTCAGTTGGCGTTAAACCTTGTGCTTTAGCTTTGGCAATACGTTCATCATTCCAAAAATTACGGTATTCTTTGATCATTTTATCGCGAAACTTAACTGCTGTTGTATTCCAGTACAATTCATAGGTATTTGGAATAAACATAGTCAACACATTTTCTTCATTAAAACCATTCTCGTTTAAGAATGTTGAATCTTTTATTGCATTCAATAATGAAACACTATCCGCTTCGATTTCTGAGCCAATTCTACCAGCAAAATCTTCTAATCGCTCTTGATTATTGAATGAAAGTTTTACTTCATTATTTATTCGTAATGCATTAATCAATTCATTACTATTCATACCTTTTTTGAATAGAAATTTACCTGGTTTTACATTATTGGGATATTTCTTTTTATTGGCAACAGCGTCAAATCTTTCTATATCTTCAACGTAAGGCGCTACTATTTTCTTTACAGCTTCATAATCTGAATCAGTTGGTATATATACATATAATTCACTTTCTTCAAATTTAGTATTGGATGAAAAGATTTGGTTTACTAAAGTAAGTCCATAAATCATTAGAACTGTAATTAGCACAATGATAACTGTAGTAATGGTTTTTTTGATATTCAAAATTATATTTTTTAAAAGGATTGATTTACTAATTGATATATAGCCTCATCTTTAAAGCTTCCGTTGACTAACGTCCAATCTTTTTTAACACCTATTTTTTCAAAGCCAAATTTAGTAAAAAGTGCTATACTAGCTGTATTTTCTGTAGCAATATTTGCGTACAATTGGTGTAAATTCAAATTATAAAAAGCATATTTTATTAACAATTCTAAAGCTTCGGAGCCAATGCTTTGCTTTCTGTTTTCAAAAGACTGAATTACAATTCCAATTCCGGCTCTTCTATTTTGTGGATCGAAGTCAAACAAATCAATTAAACCCAAAGCAGGAAAATCTTCGTCTTGACATATAGCCAATCGCAATTGTTTGGCCTCATAAATATCTTGATGGGCGTTTTCCAAATACTGCTTTACCAAAAATCGACTGTAAGGCGTTTGTGTATTGCTGACTTCCCAAATGCTTTGGTCGTTTTCCATTGCATATACGAACTCCAAATCATTAGGTTCCAATGCACGCAAATAAATAGTTTCGCCTTTTAATGTAATCATTTGGTCGATTTAAATTTGGATTGTTCCTTTAAAAACAAATTCGGCAGGCCCTTTCAAAAATACATTGGTATATTTTCCGTCTTTTGTATCAAAAGAAACCGATAATTTTCCACCTTCGACATTCAAATGGATCGTATTCAAATCTGTTTGTCCAGTAGCATTCATTGCAATTGCAACTGCCGTCGCTCCCGTTCCACAAGCTAGCGTTTCATCTTCTACACCTCTTTCATAAGTTCTCAATGAAAAAGTAGCATCATCTATTTTTTTTACAAAATTGATATTACTTCCTTGTTGTCCATACAAATCGCCATAACGAATAGCCGCGCCATTTTCTTTTACATTATAGTGTTCTAAATCAGTAACCAGTTGCACATGATGTGGAGAACCAGTATTTAAAAAAGAATATTCTGAGGTGTTTTTAATTTCCTCAACATCAATCATCTGCAAAGAAACAATTCCATCCGCTCCTACAGTAGCATAATGCAAACCATCGGTTGCCATAAAGGTAGTTTCGTTTTGAATTACATTTAGTTTTTTGGCAAAAGCGACCAAACATCGTCCTCCATTACCACACATCGAACTCAAATTACCATCCGAATTATAATACACCATTCTGAAATCAGTTGCTGCATCATTATCTAATAAAATCAATCCATCCGCACCAATCCCAAAACGACGGTCGCATAAATGAGCTACTAATTCCGTATTTTCTTTAGGGAATGTGTTGGAACGATTATCAATCATTACAAAATCATTTCCGGTTCCTTGGTATTTATAAAATTCTAATTGCATTTTATTGAATTATAAAGCACAAAAGTACGAACTATTAATGAAATGTTAATCATTGTTAAAGTGCGTTAAACTGTTTTTAACAAAACAATTTCTCTTTTACATTTACGATCAATAATTTAAAATCGAAAATAATTATGAATCGCTTTTCAAATCTATTTTTAGTTTCTCTTTTGAGTGGAGCTGTAACCTTAACTTCATACAAACTTTTATTTGACCAAGATGGTTATTTTACAAAAAACAAAGATGGATTAGTAACTGTAGCCAATGATTATTATGGCAAACGTGTTGGATTCTCTCCCGAAAACGTCGATTTTACGGAGTCTGCAGAGAAAACCATCCATACTGTAGTGCACGTTAAAAATGTTTCTAGAAGAACAATTTCTAATCCCATTATGGAATTCTTTTATGGATATGGCGGTAGTCAACAACAAGAGCAAATTGGCACCGGTTCTGGAGTAATTATTTCAGAAGACGGTTATATTGTAACTAACAATCACGTCATAAAAGATGCAAATGAGATCGAAATCACGCTAAATAATAAAAAATCATACAAAGCTAAACTTATTGGTACCGACTCTAAAATGGACATAGCATTGTTAAAAATCAATGCCGATGAGAAATTACCCTATACGGCTTTCGCCAATTCTGATTCAGTAAAAATTGGAGAATGGGTTCTTGCTGTTGGTAATCCTTATAATTTGACCTCAACAGTTACCGCTGGAATCGTATCTGCCAAGGCACGAAATTTAGATACAAGTGGTATACAATCTTTTATTCAAACTGATGCTGCAGTAAATCCTGGTAATAGTGGCGGGGCCTTAGTGAATACCCGTGGGGAATTAATTGGGATTAACACCATGATTAGTTCTCCAACTGGCAGCTATACTGGATATTCATTTGCAGTACCTTCCAATATCGCTAGAAAAATAATCGAAGATATAATGGAGTATGGTAATGTGCAACGCGGTATTCTTGGAGTTGAAGGTGGCGAATTAAATTCGAAATCTTCTAAAGAATTGGGGATTTCACAAACCGAAGGTTTCTATGTTAATAAAGTAACAAAACGTTCTGGAGCAGAAAAAGCAGGACTTCAAAAAGGGGATGTTATTATTAAACTAGACAATCAATCAGTAGCAACTTTTGCAGATTTATCAGGTTATATTAATACTAAAAGACCAAATGATAAAGTTGCCGTAACCATTATTAGAGAAGGTAAGACTAAAACAATCCCAGTAATTTTAAGTAAAAACGAAAATTTCAATACTGAATTCAAAGGTCTTGAATTAGAAAATATTGATGCGAATGACAAAAAAAGATTCCGTTTGAATTATGGTGTAAAAATCAAATCGATCACCAATGAAAATTTAAAAGCATACGAAAGAGAACTTTTAGGAAACATCATTTTAAGTATCGACAACGTAAAGGCAACTGATTTAGAAACCGTTTCAAAATTATTAAGTAATAAAGAAGAAAATCAAAGTATACGTATAGAAATGATCAATCAAAATGGAGAGATTTTTAGAATAATAATTTAATTTGTTTTGTTTAATTGTAAAAGCCATCTTGTAAATTAACAGGATGGCTTTTAATTTTAAATAGGTAAAACTGTCGTTGACTTTACTTCAGAAATGATAAAAAAACTATTTATCAATGAAACTTGAGGTAGTACAGATAACTTTTGTTGGTGAAAATGGTGGTAACTTTCCATATCTGACAAGACGACTTTAAGAAGATAATCAAAATTTCCAGAAACGAAATTACATTCTACTACCTCCGGCATATTGAGAATAGACTTGTTGAATTCTTCAGAAACATCATACGTTTGTTTCACTAACGTAACTTGACAATACACCGTTAAATGAATTCCAAGTTTTTTTTTATTCACTAGCGAAACATACTTTTCAATAAACCCCTCTTTTTCAAGACGCTTTACACGGTCATGAACTGGGGTCAAGGATAAATTAATTTTATTCGAAATATCTTTCAATGTTAAATGCGCATCTTCTTGCAATAAGCGAAGAATTTTTTTATCAGTTGCATCAATAGTCATCATAGAAATTGGATTAATAACAGTTATATATTGGCAGCTATTTTTTCTTTTTCAATTACTCAAAAATGAATAAAAAAGAAAAATAATTTAAAATAATACAAATTAAACGAAAATATTACTAAATAAATAACAATATTACATATATTTTTTCTTTCTACATACATTTGCTAAACGACTTTAGAAATAACTTTTAAAAACAATATATTATGATTATAGGTGTTCCAAAAGAAATTAAAAACAATGAAAATCGTGTTGCATTAACTCCAGCAGGTGTAGCTGAATTTAAAAAACACGGTCACACAATTTATATTCAATCATCAGCAGGAGAAAATAGTGGATTTAGTGATAGTACTTATACTAACGCTGGAGCAATTATTTTACCTACAATTGAAGCGGTATACGAAATTGCTGAAATGATTGTCAAGGTTAAAGAACCTATCGCTTCTGAATACCCTTTAATTAAAAAAGATCAATTGGTATTTACCTATTTCCATTTTGCTTCGTCAGAAGCTTTAACAAAAGCGATGATAGAACGCGATGCCATCTGTTTGGCATATGAGACCGTTGAAAAAACAGATCGTAGTTTACCATTATTGGTTCCAATGTCTGAGGTGGCAGGTAGAATGTCTATTCAGGAAGGAGCCAAATACTTAGAAAAACCAATGCAAGGAAAAGGAATTCTTTTAGGTGGAGTACCAGGTGTTAATCCTGCAAAAGTAGTGGTGTTAGGAGGAGGAATTGTAGGGACTCAAGCAGCAAAAATGGCTGCAGGTTTGGGTGCTAAAGTAACTATTATGGATGTGAGTTTAGCTCGTTTGCGTCAACTATCGGATATCATGCCTGCAAATGTGAGTACCCTAATGTCCAATCATTATAACATTTGCGAAGCTATTGCTGAAGCTGATCTAGTTATCGGAGCTGTTTTAATTCCAGGAGCCAAAGCGCCTCATTTAATTACAAAAGACATGTTGCAATTAATGAGTCCGGGCACAGTTGTAGTTGACGTGGCTGTAGATCAAGGAGGTTGTATTGAAACTTGCACTCCAACTACTCACGAAGATCCAACTTTCGTTATCGACGGAATTGTTCATTATTGCGTAGCTAATATGCCAGGAGCGGTGCCTTACACATCTACTTTAGCTTTGACTAATGCTACATTACCTTACGCAATTCAGTTGGCAAATAAAGGGTGGAAAAAAGCCTGTATAGAAAATGAAGAATTGAAAAAAGGTTTAAACATTGCCAATGGGAAAATTGTATACAAAGGAGTGGCTGACGCTTGGGGATTACCTTTTGAAGATGTAACCAGTATTTTATAAAATCGAATTTTGTCAATCATAAAAAAGCCGTCTTGAAATCAAGACGGCTTTTTCATTTAAATTACTCTTTAGGTTTAGTAGCATAATAAATTGGGATTCCTGTTAGCATAATCAATACTCCCCAACCACAAGTGGAAAATTTAGTAATCAATAAAGAAATACAAACTGCAGAAGCAATTACAATATATACCAAAGGTAAAAATGGATATCCAAAAGCTTTATAAGGACGCTCTGCTTCAGGCATTTTTTTGCGAAGTATGAAAATCCCATAGATCGTTAGAATGTAAAATATTAACACAATAATGATCACAAAATCTAATAAATCACCATACTTCCCAGTCAAGCATAAAATGGAAGCCCAGACACATTGTACCCAAAGCGCCCATTCAGGAACACTTGCCGAATTTAGATTAGCAGCTTTTTTCAAGAACAAACCGTCTTTGGCCATGGTGTAATACACTCTTGCTCCTGCCATAATCAAACCATTGTTACAAGCAAATGTAGAAATCATAATCATTACAGCAATAATAATTGTTCCTATATCTCCAAAGGTATATTGAGAAGCCACTACCGCTACTCTATCTGATTTGGCAGTTGCAATTTCGTCAAGAGGAATTACTGCCAAATACATCAAATTAGTCAATACATAAATGATAGTAACAATAAAAGTCCCTAGGAACAAACTCAACCCAACATTGCGTTTTGGATTCTTAATTTCGCCTGCTATAAAGGTAACGCCATTCCAAGCATCACTTGAAAACAAAGAACCAACCATCGCGGCAGAAATTCCAGTTAATAAAGCGGTTCCACCGATTGGTAACCAAGACCCAGTCTCTGCATTGAAGGAACGCGTGTTCCAAGCATCAGACCAGTTGGCATTCCAAACTTCGGCTTTAGCGGCTAATAAAAATCCGAAAATAATCAAACCAAATAAAGACAGAATTTTAATTACAGTCAAAACTGTTTGTAATGTTTTACTGTTTTTAACCCCTCTGCTATTTACATAGGTAAGTAATACAATCGTAATAATTGAAACAATTTGTGCAGCATTCAATTTAAATGATCCTAAATCAAACAATATATTCTCATCACTCAAAGCAGGAATCAAATACGCTGCAAATTTTGAAAAACCAACACCTACAGCAGCAATAGTCCCGGTTTGAATCACGGCAAAGAAACTCCAGCCGTATAGAAACGCAATTAATTTATTATACGCCTCTTTTAAATATACATATTGCCCTCCAGCTTTTGGAAACATCGCACTCAACTCTCCATAACTAACTGCGGCAATCATTGTAATTAATCCTGAGATTAACCAAATCAAAGTCAGCCATCCAGCAGAACCTACTTGTCTCGCAATATCTGCACTTACAATAAATATTCCAGATCCAATCATCGATCCAACGACTAACATGGTTCCGTCTAATAATCCTAATTCACGTTTAAAATCACCTGGTTGATTTTCTTTCATACTTATTGTTTTAGTTTTTGGTTGGTTAAAGATATACTTTTTTTCAAAAAACGGGTTTTTGAAAGTAAAATAAACAACCAATACGTTACATAATAAAAAACTCCTCAAAGTGAGGAGTTTTTGGATTTTCTTATTGTTGTAATACCCTATTGATTTGAGTAAAATTTTTCTCGTAATATTTCTCTTTGGTTGAAGAAATAATGACACCTCCGTGAGTAGCAGAGTGTATAAATTTAATCTCTCCCTCGTTAACTTCGACAACCATACCTACATGATTAATCTGATTACCACCCCTTGTTTTGAAGAAAATCAAATCTCCCTTTTGAGCTTGATTTATATCTATAACCGTTCCGATTGTAGCCATTTCGTGGGAAGATCTTGGCAATTTAATATCTAATGAACTAAAAGTTGTATACATTAAACCAGAACAATCAAATCCATTTTTTGTGGTTCCTCCAGATCGATAGCCAATTCCTAAATTATCAGATGCCATTCGTATTAATTCGTCCGCAAGCTCCTCACTCGTATTCCATTTTGCTAAGCTACTTGCTATAGTTAAATTTTCTTGGTTATTATCCGATTGGGTTGCATTTGAGATAACAGTAGTTGCCGGAGAAACATCTTCCTGAATCGCTTTAGCACCTGAAATATATAATTTTGCACCCACATATAGATTTTTGACTATGTTAGGATTTTGAGCTTCTAAATCGGCTACCGAAATACCATACTTTTTAGCAATTCCAAATTTAGTTTCTTTCGCCACTACTTCGTGAATAACAGTTGCTACATTTTCTTCAACTGCTTCTTTATTAAGTACTACTATTGCTTCTTTGGCTTTTTCTTTTACCTCAATTTTTATTGGAGTTACCACCTCAGCTTGTTTTACAATAGACTGACTAACTTCTATACCTTCTTTTATAGGAATTAGAATTTTTTGACCCGCTTTAAGCGCATCGGTTTCCAATATTGGATTGGCTTTATCTAAATCGGCTACAGAAATTCCGTATTGTTTTGCTATTCCAAATTTGGTTTCTAATGGCAGTACCTCGTGTATAGTTGAATTTGTTGAAGAAACAACTGCTAATGGTATACTTTTTTCTTGTTTAACTTTTTGAAGCGCTTCAATTTTATGTTCAAATTTCGGTGCTTCTCTATTAATTACCGAAACAACATTGGAATTGACTTTAGTTGGAATTTTGATTTTTTGCCCTGCTTTCAAACCTGCCTCAGTCAGTTCTGGATTGGAAGTAGTAAGATCCTCTAAAGTAATATCATATTGTTTTGCAATACCAAATAGAGTCTCCTTAGGCTGAACTTCGTGAGTATTCTCTACTGTAACAGTTTTTGATTCAGTTTTGAGTTTGATTGTTTTTGAAGTTGGACGGGGAATCAGAATAATAGATTCTAATTTTAGCGTTCGACTACAGTCAGGATTGAGTTCATAAATAGCGCTAGGTTCCACTTTATATTTCTGAGCAATTGCAGATATAGTTTCTCCTTTTTTTACAGTGTGTTTTATCAACTTTTCTTGAGAAAAAACTAACGAAGAGTTAATAATTGTAAATATAAAAAGTAGTTTGTAGTATTTCATTGGTTCATTAATTTTCCTCCCACATCAATTGATAAAAAATTGATTATTTACGCAATAGATAACGTAAATGAGATTATTTTAAGAATTACAAAGGTAGACCTTTTTACTAACTAAATAAGTTAAAGCATTTATAAATTATACAGCTTCAATTAGCTGGGCCATTTCAAAGTATCTTTATCTAATGAATAAATAATCTATTAACAATAAAAAAAGCCTAAGAAAAACTTAGGCTTTTAATTATACATTTGAAGAATTAATTATCCAACAAGCAATTTATGCGAAGGTGCAAACTTAGTTAAGTTAATTCCTTCAACTGCTTTTTTGTATTCTTCTATAGAAGGTGTTCTTCCTAAAATTGTAGACAAAACAACAACAGGAGTTGAAGATAATAAAGACTCTCCTTTTTTCTCTGCAGTATCTTCTACTACTCTTCCTTGGAATAAACGAGTCGATGTAGCCATAACGGTATCTCCTTTGGAAGCTTTCTCTTGATTACCCATACACAGGTTACAACCAGGACGCTCTAAATAAAGCATGTTTTCGTACTCTGTACGTGCTGCTCCTTTTGGTGCATTATCATCAAATTCAAAACCTGAATATTTTTGTAATACTTCCCAATCACCTTCTGCTTTTAATTCGTCAACAATATTGTAAGTTGGTGGCGCAACTACTAAAGGAGCTTTGAATTCCACTTTACCTTCTTGTTTTTCAATATTTTTAAGCATTTGAGCTAATATTTTCATATCACCTTTGTGCACCATACACGAACCAATAAATCCAAGATCTACTTTTTTAGTACCTCCATAAAAAGAAAGAGGTCTAATGGTATCGTGTGTATATCGTTTAGAAACATCTTTATTGTTTACATCAGGATCAGCAATCATAGGCTCATTGATAATATCTAAGTCTATTTCTACCTCAGCATAATATTTTGCATTAGCATCAGGACGTAAAGCTGGTTTGTCTCCCGTTTTAATTTCTTCAATACGCTTATTCGCTTTGTTGATAAGACCTTGAAGTACTTGTGTAGCATTATCCATCCCCTTATCAATCATAATTTGGATTCTACCTTTAGCAATTTCCAATGATTCAATCAAAGTGTCATCTTCAGAAATACAGATAGATGCTTTTGCTTTCATTTCGGCAGACCAATCAGTAAATGTAAAAGCTTGATCAGCTGTTAATGTTCCAATATGCACTTCGATAATACGACCTTGGAATACATTTTCACCACCAAATTTTTGTAGCATTTGTGCTTGAGTAGCATGAACCACATCACGGAAATCCATATACTCTTTCATGGTTCCTTTAAAAGTTACTTTAACCGATTCTGGAATTGGCATTGATGCTTCACCTGTAGCTAAAGCCAATGCAACAGTACCCGAGTCAGCTCCAAAAGCCACCCCTTTGGACATTCTAGTATGAGAGTCACCACCAATAATAATAGCCCAATCATCAATAGTAATATCATTCAAAACTTTATGAATAACATCTGTCATCGCATGATAAACTCCTTTCGGGTCACGTGCTGTGATCAATCCGAAATCGTTCATAAATTGCATCAATTTTGGAATATTAGCTTGTGCTTTTTTATCCCAAACAGAGGCAGTATGACATCCTGATTGGTAAGCTCCATCAACAATTGGAGAAATCACTTTGGCTGCCATAGATTCTAATTCTTGAGCGGTCATTAACCCCGTTGTATCTTGCGAACCAACAATATTAACTTCTACACGAACATCTGAACCAGCATGCAATACTTTACCTGGAGTATTTCCAACAGCATTTCTATTGAATATTTTTTCAACTGCTGTAAGTCCTTGTCCTGGATTTGAGACTTCTTTTGAAGGTGCAAAAACTGTAGGTATTTCAATACCTAAAACTTTACATGCAAAAGTTTGAATTTTTTTACCAAAAACAATTGCATAAGAACCCCCTGCTTTAATAAATTCTAATTTTTGTGGTGTGAATGATCTTGAAATATCAATCAATTCTTGATCACCATTGTATAATTTTTTGGTTTTAGTATTGATTGTCAAAACCGTTCCTGTTGCTACAGAATAAGCTTGTTCTAAAATTGGATCGCCGTTTTCATCACGAACTAACTCTCCATTAGCATCGGTTTTCTTAACCCAGTTTTTCAAGTCAATTCCAATACCTCCAGTTACATCAACCGTAGTTAGAAAAATTGGCGAAATACCATTGGTACCACCAACAATTGGGGCAATATTCACAAACGGAATATATGGACTCGCTTGTTTGCCTGTCCAAAGTGCCACGTTGTTTACACCTGACATTCTTGAGGATCCCACTCCCATAGTTCCTTTTTCTGCAATCAACATCACACTCTTGTCAGGATGTTGTGCTTGTAATGCTTTAATCTCATCTTGAGCTTGAGGTGTGATCATACATTTTCCATGCAATTCACGATCTGAACGAGAATGTGCTTGGTTTCCAGGTGACAATAAATCGGTTGAGATGTCTCCTTCACCAGCAATAAATGTAACAACCTTAATTTCTTCTGCTATTTCAGGTAATTTTGTGAAAAATTCAGCTTTTGCATAGCTTTCTAAAATAGCTGCAGCTGTTGCATTTCCATTGGCGTATGCTTCTTTCAATCGTGCTGTATCAGCATCGTATAGATACACTTGTGTTTGAAGAACATCTGCCGCTTGTTTAGCAACAGCCACATCATTTCCTAAAGCTAAATCAAGTAATACTTCAATTGAAGTTCCTCCTTTCATGTGAGACAATAATTGGAATGCAAAGGCTGGAGTAATTTCAACAACCATTTCTTTTCCAAGAATAATATCTTTTAAGAAATAGGCTTTTTTACCTGCTGCACTTGTTGTACCTGGAAGTGTATTGTAGATGAAAAAATTAAGACAATCTTTTCTATTTGGGTTGTTAATGTCTTTGATTTGCGCAATGATTTCACTTAGTAAATCTGCACTATCAATTGGTTTTGGATGCAATCCTTGACCTTTTCTTTCTTCAATTTCTTTAATGTATTCGTTGTAAAGATTCATTGCATTATCAATAGCCATAATATAGAGGGTATTTATTGTTTTATATGTTTAGCAAATTTAGAAATTAAAGGCGAGATTTAAAAATAATTTAATAAAACTAGCTCAATCGCGGATTATTATTATAAAATAACAAATGAAATTAGATTTAAATAATAATTATATAAATTAACCCAACGAATACTATATAATTAACAAAATAACAACTGGATTTTAATATGAAAAAAAGTTTTAAAAGGAATTAACTCAGTAGTTATAAGTAACTAAACATCGCTATACGAGCCAGTTGTTACTTTTTATTTCAAATCAAACAACTTCAATCCACATTCAGTTTTAATAACTCAAAAGGATAGAATTCCAATTGCAAATCACAGAAAGGATTTAAATTAAAAAGAGTTAGCCAAATGAATTTGATTCATATAGCTAACTCTCAATTGAATAATTTGAAGAATTTATTTTTTCAACCAGTTGTTGGTAAAGACACAATCTCTGTATTCACCCACAATTTTAATATAAGTATCTTTTATTTTATCATCAAACCATTTCCCAATAGCTTTAATTTGTTTCTCTTTTAAAGCTAGTTCTTTAATCTTAGTATAATCCTTAGCATAATCAGCAGTATGCTCATTGATTCTATTTGTTACCGTAATTAATTTGTATTGCTTTTTGCCCTCTTGAGGTTCTTCTGGAAATGCCGATGAAACTTCATTCTCTTTTAAATTAGAAACTTGTGCATATAGAGCCGGATCCATCTTAGTCAACTCAAAACGAGTATCTTGTGTTTTAGGATTAATTAAAGTTCCTCCATTTGTTCTAGTTTCTTTTTCATCAGACAAGGTTCTTGCTGCCTCTGCAAAAGTAATTTCCTTATCCATAATTCGCTTGCGAATCAAATTGATTTTTTCTTTTGCTTCTTGCAAGGATTCTTCAGTTACTTTAGGTGCCAATAAAATATGACGCAATTCAACTTCTTGTCCTTTTATCTTCTCAACATAAATAATATGATAGCCAAAATCTGTCTCAAATGGCTCAGAAATTTCTCCCTCTGCCAAGCTAAATGCAACATCTTTAAACTCTTTAACAAAAGGTGTTTTGCGATTCATTTTATAAAAACCACCACTCGCTCTTGAACCGGGATCTTGAGAATACAAAACCGCTTTGGTAGCAAAACTAGATCCTTCTTGGATTTCTTTCTTGAAACCATTCAAACGATCAATAACTTTTTGCTTATCTGCATCCGAAATTTTTGGTTTTACCACAATTTGGGCTACTTCCATTTCTGCACCAAAAACTGGCAATTCATCTTTAGGAATTTTCTTAAAGAAGTTACGCACTTCTTCAGGAGTAATTTGTACATCATCTACAATTTTCTTTTGCATTTCTGATGTTAGCTTATTTTCTTTTAAAATATCAAAAAAGTAAGTTCTGAATTCTTCTTCATTATTTTTTTTATAATATTCGACAATTTTGTCCATTGACCCTAATTGCTCTGTCATATAGCTTAAACGTTCATCCATCATTGTTTTGACTTCAGTATCGGTAACTTTAACACTATCCTGAACTGCTTGATGCGCATACAATTTATCTTCCATTAGTTTTCCTAACATCTGACATCTAGTAATATCTTTTACAGAACCACCTTGACTAGAAATCTCTAAATAGGCTTTATCAATGTCCGAATCTAAAATAATATATTCCCCTATGGTAGCGATAACTCCATCAATTTTCATTTTTTTAGTCGAATCTACTTTAGGAATTTCTTTTAGAGGTTGGTCTTTGATCACTTCTTGCGCAGTTAGAGTCACTACAGAGAAAAGAACCAACAAAACAGAAAGTGCTTTTTTATTTACAAAAGAGGTAATCGATGGTAATTGAAATATCATTGTTTAATTTTTATTTTTTAGTACTTCCAATACTAACTACAGAAGTCGAAATATATTATTGCCAACAAAAATAACAATTCAATTAGAGAATGCAAGTGAACTGAGTACTATTAACAAAAAATTATTAAGGATAGAACTGAATTAGTAAGCAACGTTAATAAGGGTACAAAAGGAAGAACTTAGCCCTGATGGCAGCGACATCCTTTGACGGCGGGGTTCGCCGGCACAGATAGAGCGCACAGCAGTATAAGCTAGCTAGAAAAGCTTTTGGAATTAGTTAATTAATGAAGTAAATAGTATTTTTGCAATCCATTATAGCAATTATGAGTTTTTTAGAAGAAATACAACGCAGGAGAACATTTGGAATTATCTCGCATCCCGATGCAGGAAAGACGACGCTAACCGAGAAATTACTTCTTTTTGGAGGGGCAATTCAGGAAGCGGGTGCGGTAAAAAATAATAAAATCAAGAAAGGCGCTACGTCTGACTTTATGGAAATTGAGCGACAAAGAGGAATTTCGGTTTCGACTTCGGTTTTGGCTTTCAACTACAAAGAGAAAAAAATAAACATTTTAGATACACCTGGTCACAAGGATTTTGCTGAAGATACGTTTCGAACTTTAACCGCCGTAGATAGCGTAATTGTAGTGATTGACGTTGCCAAAGGGGTGGAAGAACAAACTGAAAAATTGGTTTCAGTTTGTCGAATGAGAAACATCCCAATCATTGTTTTCATCAATAAATTGGACCGAGAAGGAAAAGACGCTTTTGACTTGATGGACGAAGTGGAACAAAAATTAGGCTTGACCGTTACCCCTTTGAGTTTCCCTATTGGAATGGGGTATGACTTCCAAGGGATTTATAATTTATGGGAACAAAATATCAATTTATTTAGCGGAGATAGCCGTAAAAATATTGAAGAAACTATTGCTTTTTCAGATGTACAAAGTCCTGAATTAGAAAAAATAATTGGTCAAAAACCAGCAGATAAATTGCGTGAAGAATTGGAAATGATTGACGAAGTCTATCCAAAATTTGATCGTCAAGACTATTTGGATGGAAAATTACAACCCGTATTTTTTGGTTCTGCTTTGAATAATTTTGGAGTTAGAGAATTGTTGGATTGCTTTGTAGCCATTGCACCTTCGCCTCGCGCTAAAGATTCAGAGACGCGTTTGGTGGATCCAAAAGAAGAGAAAATGTCTGGTTTTGTATTTAAGATTCATGCGAATATGGATCCAAAACACCGTGACCGTTTGGCCTTTATCAAAATTGTTTCGGGAACATTTGAACGCAACAAGCCCTATTATCACGTGCGTCAAAAAAAGAATTTAAAATTCTCTAGTCCGAACGCATTTTTTGCTGAGAAAAAAGAAATTGTAGACATCTCCTACCCTGGAGATATTGTTGGATTGCATGATACGGGTAACTTTAAAATTGGCGATACCTTAACCGAAGGGGAAGTAATGAGTTTTAAAGGAATTCCGAGTTTTTCACCTGAACATTTCCGTTATATCAATAATGCCGATCCATTAAAAGCAAAACAATTAGACAAAGGTGTCGACCAATTAATGGACGAGGGTGTAGCACAGTTGTTTACTTTAGAAATGAACAACCGTAAGATTATCGGGACGGTTGGAGCCTTACAGTATGAAGTAATTCAATACCGTTTGGAACACGAATACGGTGCTAAATGTACTTATGAAAACTTCCCAGTTCACAAAGCGTGTTGGGTAAAGCCAAACGATGCTAAAAGTGAGGAATTCAAAGAATTCAAACGTATCAAGCAAAAGTTTTTGGCACACGACAAATACGGCCAATTGGTATTCTTAGCTGATTCTGATTTTACGATTCAGATGACACAAAGTAAGTATCCTAATGTGAAGTTATTTTTTACCTCAGAATTTGAATAATTAAAAACTGAATTCGTATTCGTTGTCAACGACTTCTTCGCAGTTTTGAATATCTATAATCAAGTTATCGATTTGCTCTTTAGTCACATTGGGCATACAAATGATATGAGAAATAGTTTCTTGAGTGGCTAGTTGCCATTTGGAAATTATAGAATCGTGTACTTTAGGAAACACAATTGTTATCGCACTGGGATTTCTCCAAGCTGGAATCCCAATTTCATTCAATCTTTTTTCGCAATAAGCAGCTACTTCAAGACTGTTTTGGAATCGTTGTCGCAAGCCTTCTACACCCATTCTTTTTAAAGCATACCACAAAAATAAAGGACTATGCCCATTTCTTGAACCAGTAATCGTAGTGTCAAAGGAACCGATATAGGAAACTCCTTTTGCAATCCTATCGCGATTCGATTTTTTGGTAATAATAACTCCAGACGGAATTGGCGAACCAATAAACTTGTGCCCACTAATCGCCACACTGTCGGCTCCATCTTTAAAATCAAAAGGTACCCTAGGCTCAACAAAAGCACCATAACTTCCAGCAAGTGCAGCATCACAATGAATGTAACTGTCTTGAATTGCCAGACTCTTTAAGATGGTTTTAATTCTAGCTACATCATCCTTGGCTTCTTTCATTGTAGTACCGTAATTAGCCAATACAATGGCAGGTTTGTCGCGATTGATTCGTAGGGTGTTTTCTAAATCAGTATAATCAATTTCTCCGTTTTCTTGTGAACGAATCACAATACTTGGAATGTTCAACAAATGAATATTCTTGCGAATACTATAATGGGTCGACTCTGAATAATACACCATGCCTTTTGGATACAACTCCCTGGCTAAATATAAGCCATATAAATTACTTTCAGAACCTCCATTGGTAACATAACCCCAATAATCATTTGGATCGGCTCTAAATAGCTTGGCAAAAAAACCAACTACTTCTCGCTCGAGTTCGTGTGTTTTAACTTTATTGATTGAATTTTCAAATGGGTCGCCAACATTGTTAATTGGGTATTTTAAAAATGGCATAATCTCAGAGAAATCAAAATCTTTAGACACAGGATAACCAATAGAATTTTCGTTAGAAATATCTATTAATTGATCTAAAGCAATAATTCGTTGCTTGTCTGTATCGGAAAGAAAGGCTGAATGTAACTCCATTGGTTTTTTTTGTAAATGTAGATTTATTTTTAAAATTTTCTAAATAATACAAATAATCAATATTTATATTCTAAATTTAAATAAATTAGCAGAATAAAATTATTGAATCAATGATTGTAAATTAACAAAACAATAAAAATATTTTAAAATGGATGCCATTGACAAACGAATTCTGATGGTTTTGCAAAACGATGCCAAAGCCAACATCAAAATAATTGCTGAAAAGTCAGGATTATCAGTATCACCAACCTTTGCAAGAATTAAGAAACTGGAACAATTGGGGTATATCAAAAAGTATGTAGCTCTTTTGGACGAAGTAAAAATTGGAAAATCGATTCAGGTATTTTGCCAAGTAACTTTATCGATTCATTCCAAGGAAGTGATTGATAATTTCAAAAAGCAAATTGCAAAATTGCATGATGTAATGGGGTGTTATCATGTTTCAGGAAACTATGATTTTTTATTAAAAATCGCAGTAAAAGATATGAATGAATACCAACAATTTGCAGTAGAAAAATTGTCTGTCATTGAGGGAATATCCAATGTGCAAAGCACCTTTGTTTTAGAAGAAATAAAAAATGAAGTAGCACATAAACTACAATAAAAAAGGCTCCATTTCTGGAGCCTTCTATATATTAAGCTTGTCCCGCAGGACCAAAATTCAAAGGAATTGGAGCTTGTTCTGTATCTTTAATTTCGCCATGAGCGACTTCAAAACGATGAATATTCTCTCCAATAGCTTTCAACAATCTCTTCGCATGTTGTGGCGTCAAAACAATTCTTGATTTTACTTTTGCTTTAGGAATGCCTGGCATAATGCTTACAAAATCTAAAACAAATTCAGAGGAAGAATGATTGATAATAGCCAAATTAGAATAAATTCCTTCGGCTGTTTGCTCATCCAACTCAATGTTAATTTGATCTTGTTGTTCTGTCATAATAAAAAGATTAAAAAAATCAAAGTCTGTATTGCTACAGACTTTGAAACTTTATATTTGAATTAATAAATATACTCTTCTTTGCTAGCCATCATTTCGTTGTAGTCATCTTTAGATCCTACAATTGTATGATCGTATTCTCTCATACCTGTACCAGCAGGAATTCTGTGACCTACAATAACATTTTCTTTCAAGCCTTCTAAGTAATCCACTTTACCTGCAACAGCAGCTTCGTTTAATACTTTAGTAGTCTCTTGGAAAGAGGCTGCTGAAATAAATGATTTCGTTTGAAGAGATGCTCTCGTAATACCTTGAAGTACTGGGGTAGCAGTTGCTGTAATGACATCACGCGCTACTACTAAGTTTTTATCCGTACGTTTCAACAACGAGTTTTCATCACGTAATTGACGAGGCGTAATGATTTGACCTGGTTTCAATGAATCAGAATCTCCTGCATCTTCCACCACTTTCATTCCGTATAACTTATCGTTTTCTAAGATGAAATCTTTGGTGTGAATCAATTGATCTTCTAAGAACAAAGTATCTCCTGGATCTTGAACTCTTACTTTTCGCATCATTTGACGAATCACAACTTCGAAGTGTTTGTCATTGATTTTTACCCCTTGTAAACGGTATACCTCTTGAATTTCGTTAACCAAGTACTGTTGAACAGCAGCTGGACCTTTAATTCTTAAGATATCGTCTGGAGTAATAGCACCGTCTGACAAAGGAACACCCGCTCTTACAAAGTCATTTTCTTGAACCAAGATTTGACTAGATAATTTCACTAAGTATTTCTTCACTTCACCAAATTTAGATTCGATGATGATTTCACGATTACCACGTTTGATTTTTCCAAAAGAAACAACACCGTCGATTTCTGAAACTACTGCTGGGTTTGAAGGATTACGAGCTTCTAACAACTCTGTAATTCTTGGTAAACCTCCCGTGATATCTCCTGATTTAGAAGAACGACGTGGAATTTTAACCAATACTTTACCTGCTTTAATTTTCTCACCATTATCAACCATCAAGTGGGCACCAACTGGTAAGTTATACGAACGGATTAATTCGTTGTCTTTACCGTAAACCAATAAAGTTGGAATTAATTTTTTGTTTCTTGCTTCAGAAATTACTTTTTCTTGGAAACCAGTTTGCTCATCGATTTCAACCATGAACGATTGTCCTTGCTCTAAATCTTCGTAAGCAATTTTACCAGTAAACTCAGAAACAATAACTCCATTATATGGATCCCATTTACAGATTACTTCTCCTTTTGCAACTGACTGTCCGTCTTTTACAAAAATACTAGAACCGTAAGGAATATTATTTGTACTTAATAAAATACCTGTTTTTTCATCGATTAATTTCAATTCAGTAGAACGAGAAACAACAATATCTACAGCATTTCCTTCGCTATCTTCTCCTTTAACTGTTTTTAAATCTTCGATTTCTAATTTTCCTGGGAAACGAGCTACAATGCTTGATTCTTCAGAAATACCTCCAGCAACCCCTCCAACGTGGAATGTACGTAGTGTCAACTGTGTACCTGGCTCTCCAATAGATTGTGCAGCGATAACACCAACTGCCTCACCTCTTTGAGTCATTTTTCCAGTAGCTAAGTTTCTACCGTAACATTTAGCACAGATTCCTTTTAATGCCTCACAAGTTAATGGAGAACGAACTTCTACTTTTTCAACTGGCGAAGCGTCGATAGCTTTCACAATTGCTTCTGTAATTTGTTGTCCTGATGCCACTAAAACTTCGTTGGTCAAAGGATTGATTACATCTTGTAATGCAACACGTCCAAGGATTCTTTCTCCTAAAGATTCTACGATTTCTTCGTTTTTCTTTAAAGCTGAAACTTCAACACCTCTTAATGTACCACAATCTTCGATGTTTACGATTACGTCTTGAGAAACGTCATGTAATCTTCTTGTCAAGTATCCTGCATCTGCAGTTTTAAGAGCCGTATCCGCAAGTCCTTTACGAGCACCGTGAGTAGAAATAAAGTACTCAAGGATAGAAAGACCTTCTTTAAAGTTAGATAAAATCGGGTTTTCAATAATTTCACCACCACCAGCAGTCGATTTTTTAGGCTTAGCCATCAAACCACGCATACCAGTTAACTGACGAATTTGTTCTTTAGATCCCCTTGCTCCAGAATCAAGCATCATGTACACTGAGTTGAAACCTTGTTGGTCTTCTCTAATGTTTTTCATTGCTGCTTCTGTCAACTGAGCATTGGTTGAAGTCCACACATCAATAACTTGGTTGTAACGTTCGTTATTAGTGATAAGACCCATGTTATAGTTTGCAGAAATACCTTCAACTTGCTCTCTAGCATCTGCAATTAATTTAGTTTTTTGCTCTGGAATTCTAATATCACCTAATGAGAATGACAATCCACCTTTGAAGGCAAATTTATAACCCATATCTTTCATATTATCTAAGAAAGCAGCTGTAGTAGGTACATCAGTAACACTTAAAATGTGACCGATAATATCTCTTAAGTTTTTCTTAGTTAATACATCATTGATATATCCAGCAGCTTCAGGAACTACTTCATTAAACAAGACACGACCTGCAGTAGTTTGGATTATTTTGTAAACCAACTCTCCATTTTCGTTAAAATCTTTTGCTCTAATTTTTACACGAGCATTCAATTCCAATTGTCCTTCGTTTAATGCAATGTTTACCTCTTCAGCAGAATAGAAAGTCAAATCTTGACCTAAAATTTTGTGCTCAGGAGTTGATAAACGTTCTTTGGTCATGTAATACAGACCCAAAACCATGTCTTGAGAAGGTACCGTGATAGGCGCTCCATTCGCAGGGTTCAAGATATTGTGAGAAGCCAACATTAATAATTGTGCTTCCAAAATTGCTTCTGGTCCTAATGGCAAGTGAACCGCCATCTGGTCACCATCAAAATCCGCGTTGAATGCCGTACACACTAAAGGGTGCAATTGGATTGCTTTTCCTTCAATTAATTTGGGTTGGAACGCTTGGATACCTAAACGGTGCAAAGTAGGAGCACGATTCAGTAATACTGGGTGTCCTTTAATTACATTTTCAAGGATATCCCAAACTACAGGCTCTTTTTTGTCAATTATTTTTTTAGCTGATTTTACCGTTTTAACAATACCTCTCTCAATCAATTTACGGATTACAAAAGGTTTGTATAATTCAGATGCCATATCTTTTGGGATACCACATTCGAATAATTTCAACTCAGGTCCAACAACAATTACCGAACGAGCAGAATAATCTACACGTTTTCCAAGTAAGTTTTGACGGAAACGTCCTTGCTTACCTTTTAATGAATCCGATAATGATTTTAATGGTCTGTTTGATTCAGTTTTCACTGCAGATGCTTTACGAGTATTATCGAAAAGTGAATCTACAGATTCTTGCAACATACGTTTTTCGTTTCTCAAGATTACTTCTGGAGCTTTAATCTCCATCAATCTTTTCAAACGGTTGTTACGTATAATCACACGACGGTATAAATCATTCAAATCAGAAGTAGCAAAACGACCTCCATCAAGTGGCACAAGTGGACGTAATTCTGGTGGAATAACTGGAACTACTTTCATAATCATCCACTCAGGACGATTTTCACGGTTCAAGTTAGACTCACGGAAAGATTCAACTACTTGTAATCTTTTTAATGCTTCTGTTTTACGTTGTTTAGAGGTTTCGTTATTTGCACTGTGACGCAAACTGTATGATAACTCATCTAAGTCGATACGTGCTAATAAATCCATAATACACTCTGCTCCCATTTTGGCAACAAATTTATTAGGATCAAAATCATCTAAATATTGGTTGTCAGCAGGAAGGGTATCTAAAATATTCAAATACTCTTCTTCTGTCAAGAAATCTAATCTTTGTAATGGTTCTCCCTCAGCATTTTGAGCAATACCAGCTTGGATTACTACGTATCTTTCGTAGTAAATAATCATATCTAATTTCTTAGATGGTAATCCAAGAATATATCCAATTTTATTTGGAAGCGAACGGAAGTACCAGATATGAGCAATTGGCACAACAAGGTTAATGTGTCCTACTCTATCTCTACGTACTTTTTTCTCAGTAACTTCTACACCACAACGGTCACAAATAATTCCTTTGTAACGAATTCTTTTGTATTTTCCACAAGCACATTCAAAATCCTTTACAGGACCAAAAATTCTTTCGCAGAAAAGTCCGTCACGCTCAGGTTTGTGTGTTCTGTAGTTGATGGTTTCAGGCTTTAATACTTCACCTCTTGATTCTTTTAAGATAGATTCAGGAGAAGCAAGTCCTATTGAAATTTTATTGAACCTTTTAACCGGGTTCTTATCCTTATTGTTATTTCTATTATTCATCATAGTTTTTACTATTGATTTAATTGCAATTAAAAAATTGATTTAGATTTATGACTTGATCCAATTGGTGAATACACCTTTCAAAACAAACCATTCAGCTAATACCT
>JBJOFE010000012.1:0-68647 GCA_046048915.1 Bacteroidota bacterium
GATATTAAAAAAATTCTACCACTGTACGAAGATTTATACCAAAGAGCCATTGCTAAATATTCATAATATTAAAAAAGCCACTTAAAAGTGGCTTTTTTAATAGCTAGTAGTATTCCATCTAGTTTTATGATTCTCAAAACGAAATTCAATGGGGTAGTGTAAATCTTTAAACCTTAAATTTTTAAACTTTAAACTAAAATGGTACTTTTGTTCAAAACTAATTACAATGGCAGGAAATAGCTACGGCACACTATTTAGAATTACTACTTTCGGTGAATCTCATGGAGAAGCATTAGGCGGAATTATCGACGGTTGTCCTCCGGGAATAACAATTGATTTGGAAGCCGTTCAATTGGAAATGTCTAGAAGAAAACCAGGACAATCTGCTATTGTAACCCAACGTAAAGAACCAGATGATGTGCAATTTTTATCTGGTATTTTTGAAGGCAAAACAACGGGTACGCCAATTGGTTTTATCATACCTAATACCAATCAGAAGTCAGACGATTACTCTCATATAAAGGACAATTACAGACCGAGTCATGCTGATTATGTGTACGACCAAAAATACGGTTTTAGAGATTATCGCGGAGGCGGAAGAAGTTCTGCACGCGAAACGGCTAGTAGAGTAGTGGCTGGTGCCATTGCAAAGCAAATGTTGCCTGAAATTAAAATCAATGCTTTTGTATCTTCAGTGGGTCACATTCATTTGGATAAACCCTACCAAGATTTAGATTTTTCAAAAATCGAAAGCAATCCCGTTCGTTGTCCTGATGCCGATTCAGCAGCTAAAATGGAAGAATACATTCGTGAAATTCGCAAACAAGGTGATACCGTTGGAGGAGTAGTGTCTTGTGTGATTCAAAATGTACCTGTTGGATTAGGAGAACCTGTTTTTGATAAACTTCATGCCGAATTAGGCAAAGCAATGCTTTCAATCAATGCCGTAAAAGGTTTTGAATTTGGAAGTGGTTTTTGCGGAGCTGAAATGAAAGGAAGTGATCACAACGATTTATATCACGCTGACGGAACTACAAAAACCAACTTGTCGGGAGGAATCCAAGGCGGAATCAGTAACGGAATGGATATTTATTTCCGTGTTGCGTTCAAACCTGTTGCAACAATTATGCAAAAACAAGAGTCTCTAGATAACAAAGGTAATATTACAGAGATGACAGGTAAAGGTCGTCACGATCCTTGTGTTGTTCCTCGTGCAGTGCCTATCGTTGAAGCCATGGCAGCCATTGTTTTAGCCGATTTTCATTTGTTAAACAAAACCTATTCTAAATAATTAGGAGCTATTTCCTGCTGTACGCTATATCTTTACCAGCGAAACCCGCTGTTAAAGGATGTCGCTGCCATCAGGGCTAACCAAAAACCAAAACCAAAATGAAAGAAACTACTAATAAATCGTCCTTTTTATCAGGACTTACGGGACAAATTCTAATTGCCATGATAGTGGGGGCCATTTTAGGAATTGCCATCCATAACAATTGTACGGATGAAATTGCCCAATCTTTCAGCAGCAAAATAAAAATGCTAGCTACCGTATTTATCCGATTGGTTCAAATGATCATTTCTCCATTAGTATTTACAACCCTTGTTGTTGGTATCGCTAAATTAGGAGATATCAAAGCCGTTGGCCGTATTGGAGGAAAAGCTTTAGGTTGGTTTTTTACCGCTTCGTTCATTTCGTTATTATTAGGAATGTTTTTTGTAAATATATTGCAACCAGGAGTAGGTTTGAATCTTTCTAATGTCGATTTGACGGCCGCTTCAGAAGTAACTGCAAAAACTACTACTTTATCTTTTGAAAATTTTATTGAACATATTGTTCCAAAAAGTATTTTTGAAGCAATGGCGACTAATGAAATATTACAAATCGTAATTTTTTCAATCTTTTTTGGACTAGCCGCTGCAGCAATTGGAGAATCAGTTAAACCAGTAGTTAGTGCTCTTGATAAAACGTCACATATTGTTTTGAAAATGGTAAATTATGTAATGAAATTTGCGCCTATTGGTGTATTTGGTGCTATTGCAGGTGTATTTGCCGTTCGTGATTTTCAAGAATTAGCAATTACCTATTTTAAATACTTTGGTTCTTTTTTAATCGGGATTTCATCATTATGGGCTGTACTAATTTTAGTAGGTTATCTCTTTTTAAAATCGAGAATGTCGACTTTATTGAAAAGAATTTCTAGCCCCTTGATTGTTGCTTTTGGTACAACGAGTAGCGAAGCTGTTTTTCCTAAATTAACCGAAGAATTAGAGCGTTTTGGCGTAAAGGATAAAATCGTATCATTCATGTTGCCTTTAGGTTATTCTTTTAATCTAGACGGAAGTATGATGTATATGACATTTGCTAGTATTTTTATCGCACAAGCCTATGGAATTGACCTAGATTTAGGAACGCAATTCACCATGTTACTTGTTTTAATGTTGACCAGTAAAGGAATTGCTGGTGTGCCAAGAGCTAGTTTAGTAGTGGTTGCTGCTACTTGTGGCATGTTTGATATTCCAATCGAAGGGATTGCACTTATTTTGCCAATTGATCATTTTTGCGATATGTTTAGAACAGCCACTAATGTATTAGGTAATGCTTTGGCTACTTCGGTTGTGGGGCAATGGGAAGATAAGACGGAAGCATTAGATTAAAAGTTAATTGCTATATGCTTTATAACAAAAAACGTTGGTATTAATACCAACGTTTTTTGTTTTGTTTAGATGCGTTTGATTTTCTTGATTTATGAGCACCTCCACTTCGATTGGAGTTGTTTGGTTTATCTGCATTGGCAGCAGGAGACCCAGAGTGCCAAGGATACGGATGATCGGATATGGTTTTGACGTCGACTTTGATTAACTTTTGAATGTCTTTCCAGTAAGGTTCTTCGTCTTTACTACAAAACGAAATCGCAATTCCACCATTTCCAGCTCGACCGGTTCGACCAATTCGGTGCACATAGGTTTCAGGAATATTCGGTAAGTCAAAATTGATTACAAAAGGCAATTGGTCAATATCGATTCCTCGTGCAGCAATATCTGTAGCGACTAGAACACCAACTTCTTTATTTTTGAATGCTTCTAAAACGCGTTGTCTTGCATTTTGTGATTTATCTCCGTGAATAGCTTCAGCTGCTATATTGTTCTTGCGTAATGCTTTTACCACATTGTCTGCACCATGTTTTGTTCTAGAAAAAACCAACACATCGGATAAATTTTCATTTTTAATTAAATGATACAATAAGTTTCTTTTTTCTGTTTTTTCAACAAAATAAATGCGTTGCTCTACCTTTTCAGCGGTTGAAGAAACTGGTGAAACTTCTACTTTAGCAGGATTAATCAAAAACATTTCAGCTAGCTCGCGAATAGCAATTGGCATTGTCGCCGAAAATAATAAAGTTTGTCTATTTTTTGGGGTCAATTTCACTATCTTTTTTACATCATTGATGAATCCCATATCCAACATTTGGTCGGCTTCGTCAAGAACTAAGGTGTGTAAACTATCGAAGTTTATAAAACCTTGTTTATGCAAATCCAATAATCGGCCTGGTGTTGCAATTACAACATCAACTCCTTTTTTTAGAGTATCAACCTGTGGAATCTGTGAAACACCACCAAAAAGGGTGATTTGAGTTAGATTCGTATATTTGGCATAAGTGTCAAAATTCTGCCCAATTTGCACTGCTAATTCACGAGTTGGAGTCACAATTAAAGCCCTAATTTCTTTGGTTTTTTTTGAAGAGCCAACAATTCGATGTAATTGATGAATAATTGGAATGGCAAATGCTGCTGTCTTTCCGGTTCCCGTTTGCGCACATCCAATTACATCTCTGCCAGATAAAACTAATGGTATGGCTTGTTCTTGTATAGGAGTGGGATGGGTATAGCCTTCTTCATAGACGGCTTTTTGGATACTTTTTGAAAGTGATAAATCTTCGAATAACATATTTTTGGTATTTAATATACTGTATTATGTACAGCAATACCGCGCAAAGATAGTGTTATTATTTTTGATCCATTAGTTTTGTAATTCTTCAACTTGAGGAATTACTTTTTCGGTATTGGATTTCATAAAATCAGTAATTAAATGTCCAATTATTTTCCCAATTAAATGATCGTTTTTCTCTTCACCTAATTCTGGGGCTCCTTCGCAAAGATGCAGGTAAGTTGCATTTTTAAATTTTCCAAAATAAGATACAAAATGTCTTAATTCTTCCACCGAAAATCCTGTAAGTGTCATGGTACTACTAGCGATATTAGGAATAGCGCCTAAATCAATTTCTAATCCAAAGGGTTCCTGACTAATAAATTCTGAGGCTTGGAACATTTCTTCATCAAAATCTTTTTCCTTTCGGATTCGGATACTATCATAGGTTACATACTGTAATCGATCTTCTAATTTTTTAAAAGAGTCCAAAACACTTTTGGTCACATGGTTTTCATGCAATCCGTATACAAAGTATTTTTTCAAAAAACCTTCTTCAAAAGCATATGAAAAGGCATTCCCATTATGGCGTCCTTCTAAAATTCTAAAATCAGAATGTGCATCAAAATTGATAGCGTTAATTGGTTTTCCTTTTGCTAAAGCAGTTCCTTTTATAGCTCCGTATGCATTATTTTGACCACCCCCAATAATAATAGGTGTCTTTCCTAACTTAATAATTTGAAAAATAATGTGTGAAACTTCTTTGTCTATTTTTTCTACCAATTGACTCAACTTTGATCGATCATCAATATCATTGAAATCTAATTGAGGAACTTCTGCCATTTCATTTTCAACATTAATTGTACCTAAAATCACAATGTTATTGCCTTTGCAAAAACGATTGTGTTGTATGTTAGCTATGCTTTTGATAGCACTTTTCCATGCTGAAGCTGCTCCAGGTCTGCCATAATTGGCTCTAATACCTATATCTTCAGGTATTCCTAACACAACATATTTAGCATCACAAGTTGAAAGGAATTCTAATGGATCAATTCCTTTAGGTACTGTAATCATTTTTTCGCCAAATTTAATCTCACCATTTCGGTGATTTGTAATTTTGCCTAAATCAGTGCTTGTAAAAGGAATTAGTTTATCCATTGTAAATAAAAGTTTATTCAAAAATACTATAAATGTGTCAAAATACGTTGTGTAGTAGGGATATATTATTATTTTTGTCAAAACAATTAAACTATAAATTAAAAAATGGAAAATCAAAAAAGCAATTCAAATTTGAAAGCAATTGTAATTGTATTACTAGTATTGCTATTGGGAAGTCTAGGATATATTTTCAAAATGTCTACAGATGCTGAAGTTGTTCGTACAGAGTTAAAAACTACATTAACTGAGAAAGAATCAGTAATGAAAGATTTGCAAGAGTTGAAAGCAACTTATGATGCTGCTATTGCTGAAAACACTTCTATGTCTGAAGAATTGATAAAAGAAAGAGATAAGGTAGTTGCTTTAATGTCAGATTTGAAAAAATCAAATGGAGATGTTTCAAAATTTAAATCTCAGTTGACTGCACTTCAAAATAATATGAAAGTTTTGATTGCTGAAAATGACAACTTGAAAAAACAAAACGTTACTTTAACTGTGCAGCGTGATAGTACAAGAGTAGTTTTGGTAGAATCTAAAAAAGCCAATGAAGTATTGACTTCTCAAAATTCAGATTTAACTAAAACAGTTGAAAAAGGATCTATATTAACTGTATTAAATACTAAAGGAGCTGCATATAAAGTAAGAAGTTCTGGTAAACAAATCGAAACAGAAAGAGCAAACAGAGCTGACATATTAAAAGTTAGTTTTACTATTGCTGAAAATAAGATCGCAAAATCTGGAACTAAAATGTACTATGTACAAGTTATTGATAGCGAAAATAATGTGGTAGGAGAAAAGAAAGTAGAGAATTTTGGAACAAAATCTTTAACCTATAGTTTTATTACTAACGTGAAGTATGAAAATAAAACAGTTGATGTTTCAGAAGATTTGGCTGGTAGTAAATTTGCTAAAGGAACCTATACTGTTAATGTGTATGACAAAGCTGATTTAGTTTCTAGAACAAGTTTCTCTTTGAGATAATTGTTATTTTAAGATATAAAAAAAGGGAGCTAATTGCTCCCTTTTTTTTGTAACCAAATTTTAATGTGTAATTTTTATCTCAAACATTTTATCCCAATTTTTTCCAGTCACAAAAATGGTTTTTGTTTTAGGATTGTAGGCAATTCCATTAAGTACATCAGTATCGGGTAATTGTGATATTTTTGTCTTTAAATCGGCTAGATTTAGAATTCCTTCAACAGCTCCAGTAATTGGATTAATTACTGCAATAGCATCCTTTTGGTAGACATTACCATAAATTTTCCCATCAATCCATTCTAATTCGTTTACCGCTTTCACTTTGTTTGCTAAAGAATAGACATTAATTGAACCGGTCTCCACAAAAGTGTCTGGATTCAATATATGAATGGTTTCAGAACTGTCAGTCATATATAAGGATTTACCATCAGATGTCAATCCCCAACCCTCCATTTTTTTGTAATAAGGAAGTGTTTTTTCTTTTTTGAAAGTATCCGCATTGTATACATAACCTTCATTGTTTAACCAAGTTAGTTGGTATACTTTATTGTTGAGTATGGTTATCCCTTCTCCAAAATATTGCTCAGACAATTCTATCTTTTTAAATATTTCTCCTGTTTTATAATTGGTTTTTCTTAAACTGGAAATACCTTTATTACCTGAAGGTCCACTGCCATTTCCAGTCCCTTCATACAGAGTGTCGCGATAAAACTCTAGACCTTGTGTGTAAGCTTGGACGTCATGAGGGTAAGTGTTCACGATAGTATATTGTAATAATTTAGGCTCTATATTAGAAACTAATTCCACACGATCACTAGCTTCAGAAAGTTCGCCTTCATAATATACAATTGCTTTCAAGTTTTGGTATCCTAATTTTTGGCCTTTAAGATTAAAAGTTAATTTGTCTAATCCTTTAGTGGTACCAATTTTGGTTTCATTTACATAATAGACAACACTATCAACGCTTAACGAATTAGGATTCAATAATGTTAAATCAATGGATTCTTGGGATTGATATTGTTCTTTAAATTGGGTAGTGTCAAAAGTAAAAAGGGAATTGATTTCTTTTTTAGCTCCTCCACATTGAGATAAAATCACTCCTAATAAAATGATAAATAAGAAGTTATGCTTTTTCATGGTTTAAAATTTGAATAATCGAATATACAACCTTATTTTATTAGTAACAATGCTCTTGCAAAAATATAAAAAGGTTGTATATTTGCAACGGCAAGTCCTACACGACCAGCTCCTGCAGACTCCCCCAGGATGGGAACATAGCAAGGGTACGTGGTTGAGCGGTGCGATGTAGGTCGCTTGCCATTTTTTGAATCTTCCATAGGGAAGATTTTTTTGTTTAATGGGTATTCAGAACGTCTTTTTTGAGTATTTTTATAAACTTTAGAACAAATACAAATCGATTTTTGGAATGAGTAAAGTAGTTTTAATTACAGGCGGATCCTCGGGAATTGGAAAATCGATAGGGGAATTTTTGCATTATAAAGGATTTACCGTATACGGAACTAGTAGAAATCCTGAAAAGGTAGTCAACTCAGTTTTTCCTTTGGTTGCTTTAGACGTTAGGGATGCCAAATCAATTCATCTGGCTGTTGCCAAAATTATTCAAGAAACAGGACGATTGGATATTGTAATTAACAATGCCGGTGTTGGAATTACGGGTCCGTTGGAAGAAATTCCAATAGAGGAAATCAAAAATAATTTTGAAACTAATTTTTTTGGTCCTATTGAAGTAATGAAAGCTGTTTTGCCTCAAATGCGTTCTCAAAAATCAGGATTAATTATCAATATCACATCAATTGCGGGGTATATGGGGTTGCCTTATCGTAGCGTTTATTCAGCTTCTAAAGGAGCATTAGAATTAATTACTGAGGCATTGCGAATGGAGGTTAAAGCTTTTGGAATCCAAATAACTAATGTTGCACCAGGTGATTTTGCAACTAATATAGCAGCGGGGCGTTTTCATGCACCGGTAGTTAATGGTTCAGCTTATGAAAAAGTATATGGTGGGGTATTGAAAACTATGGATCAACATGTAGATAGCGGAAGTAATCCTAATGAAATGGCAGAAGCTGTTTATCAAATTATTCAAGAAATAAATCCTAGAATCCATTATAAAGTAGGCGCTTTTATGCAAAAATTCTCCATTGTATTGAAAAGAATTTTACCCGATAAAGTGTATGAAAAAATGCTTATGAATCATTACAATTTGTAATACTAACGCGAATTATTTCGAAACATATTAAGTATTACAATACAATGTGGAAATGTAATTGACGCTAAAAAGGCGAAAAAAAGCGCATCAAATACCAACATATCGTTAGCAATATAATACAATCCAAAAATTCCAATCAAAGAAATAAACCAATAAACGAAGGCTGTTTTAAAATATTTTTTAAAATTGGACCAAGTGGCTTCACCATATAAAAATGTAATTTGGTCATTTAAAGAAGGAATGCTGTGCCAAAAAATAAAATAGATTGCAAACCCCCAAATCAAGCTAGAAGCTTTAAACACGATTGCTAAAACCAACAAATAAAACAACTGTTCGATTATATTCTTCCTGAAATCAGTTGAATCAACATACATCTTTGCCGTAATTACAATAAATAGCAGTGAACAAATTATAAGTGCAATTTCGATTGATGCTTTGGAAATTGAAAACTGGGTGATTTCATATATAATTGCGATTACCTCAATAGCATGAATGTAAAATAATAGGAGCAAAATTAATAAGCCATAATTAAACCGAAATAACACTAAAATGGAAGTATTTAAAGGCGATACAATTTCATTCCAATGTTGTTCTCCAAAATGGTAACTACTAACTATTATAAATAATACTAAGGCTACAATAGGAATTGTAGTAAAAAGTAGTGCAGAAATACCAATCAAAAGTATGTACATTAAAATTAACTTTCTGAAATTGAGTTTTTTATTTGATTTTAAGTTGTTGATTAGTACTAAATCATTAGCTCCATGAAGCACTCCAAAACTTAAAATTAAGATAAATCCTACAATTATTTGATATTTATTTGATAAATAAGAAGTTAGCCATAAACCAATAAAGCTAGTAATAATCGATAGTTTCAAGGTTTTTGACATATTTTTTTGCGTTTTGTTTAACTTTTTTTAAAAAAAAATAAACAATAAAAAGTGTTTTGTATATTTTTTTAATGTAAATTTAGATTATTAATTAACCTAATTTTTATTTTTATGTCAAATTTTATGTTTATTTCTGCGAATGTAGCAAAAATGCTACCTAACGACTATGTCGGATTTACATTCTTCATTGGAAGCATGGCTATGATGGCCGCTTCAGCTTTTTTCTTCTTATCGTTAAGTCAATTCGATAAGAAATGGCGTACTTCGGTATTAGTATCTGGATTGATTACTTTTATTGCTGCAGTACACTACTTTTACATGCGTGATTATTGGAATGCGTTCCAAGAATCGCCAACATTCTTTAGATACGTGGATTGGGTACTTACAGTGCCATTGATGTGTCTTGAGTTTTATTTAATTCTTAAAGTTGCTGGTGCAAAACAAAACTTGTTGTGGAAAATGATTCTACTTTCAATAGTGATGTTAGTTACTGGATACTTTGGAGAAACTATTTTTAGTGACCAAGCTGCTATGTGGGGATTATTCTCTGGATTAGCTTACTTCGTAATTGTTTACGAAATTTGGTTTGGTGAAGCTTCTAAATTGGCTGCAAAAGCTGGTGGAGATGTATTGGCTTCACACAAAATCTTATGTTGGTTCGTACTTGTGGGATGGGCAATTTACCCATTAGGATACATGTTAGGAACTGATGGTTGGTACACAAGTTTCCTTGGAAAAGGAAGTGTAGATGTTGCTTACAACATTGCTGATGCTATCAACAAAATTGGATTTGGATTAGTTGTTTATAACTTAGCTGTTAAATCTACTTCTAGTTCAAACTAGAAATTTAAGATATTGATTATTAAACCGCCTCTTAAAAGAGGCGGTTTTTTTTATGCACTTAATTTATTTTTAGTTCTCAATTCATTTCATACTTTTGTTAACGTATTCACAACTAAATATATTTTGAATGAAATTTTTTATAGACACAGCTAATTTAGCTCAAATTAAAGAAGCGCAAGCTTTAGGCGTTTTGGATGGAGTAACAACTAATCCTTCATTAATGGCCAAAGAAGGCATTACTGGAAAAAACAATATCTTGAAACACTATGTAGACATCTGTAATCTAGTTGATGGAGATGTTAGTGCTGAAGTAAATGCTTTGGATTTTGAAGGTATGGTGAAGGAAGGTGAGGAGTTAGCTGATCTACACGAGCAAATTGTAGTTAAATTACCTATGACCAAAGAAGGGGTAATGGCTGCCAAATATTTTTCTGATAAAGGAATTAGAACGAATGTTACTTTAGTATTCTCTGCAGGACAAGCCTTGTTAGCTGCTAAAGCGGGTGCTACTTATGTTTCGCCGTTTATTGGTCGTTTGGATGATGTTTCTACAGATGGATTATCTTTGATTGAAGAAATTAGACTAATATATGATAACTACGGATTTGAAACACAAATTTTAGCAGCGTCTGTTCGTCACACAATGCATATTATGAACTGTGCTAAAATTGGAGCTGATGTAATGACCGGTCCACTTTCAGCTATTTATGGATTATTGAAACACCCATTAACAGATATAGGATTAGCACAATTTGTTGCCGATTTTGAAAAAGGTAATAAATAATTAAAGTTCTGCTATAAATTAAAAAATCCCATCAATTGATGGGATTTTTTTTTGGTTTTGGTTAGTTGTATATTTTTAGTGTCCACCACCCACTTCGATATCGTTTCCAATACCTTGTTTTTCTAAAATTCCAATCACTTTCCAGCCGTAAAATGCAATGAATGCAAAACACAATACAGGAATGAAGTACGAAGTGTGAATTCCAATAACATCGGCTAGTTTACCTTGTAATGGTGGGATAATACCTCCACCTAAAATCATCATTACTAAGAAAGCAGCACCTTGAGAAGTATATTTTCCTAATCCTGCAATCCCTAAAGAGAAGATACAAGGCCACATAATACTTAAGAATAATCCACCACTCATAAAGGCAAAAATCGCAATTGTACCAGTTGTAGCTAAACCTATTAACATAGCAATAGCTCCTAATAAACCAAAAATTAATAAGGTTCTTGATGGTTGGTCTTTTCCTAAGAAGAAACCAACAATTTGGAAAACAATTACAAATGCATATGCATATAAAGGAGTAATGTCTTGACCTGAAATTGCATTAGCTGCTAAAACAACACCAAAAGCTACATAGGGAACTACAATAAGTAAAATCTTTCTCATTTGAGATGAAGGGTTAAAAACAGAAATGGCTCCAGCCCAACGTCCAATCATTAAACTTCCCCAATACATAGACATGAAAGGAGCAAGTCCAGGACCTGTAATAGCTCCAAAATCGTCTGTTTTTAGTAACTCACCTAAATTACTACCAATACTTACTTCAACTCCTACATAAGAGAACAAAGCTAGCATTCCTAAAACTAATTGCGGGTATTTCATAGCTCCCCATCCTTCAGGATTTTTTTGTGCTGTGGTATTGGCAAATAACAATCCGATAACTACAACTAATAAAGTAGAAATAGTTAATCCCAATCCTAAATAATCAACTTCTCTATTTTCAATAAATCGAGTAATGAACTCTGGATCTTCATATCGAGCAAAAATATATCCAAAAATTGCAACTAATAGAATCGTAATTATAACAAGTGTATTTAATGCTTTATTAGCAGTTTCAAATGAGTCGTCACTTTTTCCAGCAGGTAGTTTTTTCGAAAAATGAAACAAAGCAGCGGCCAATAAAAATAAACCACCTACAGCCATGTACAAAGTAATCATAGAATCTAACGAATCTGCTTTTTGAGCAAATTCTTCAATGCTTACTCCAGAAATTACTCCAAAAAGCGCGAAGGATACTACGATCGGTCCTATTGTCGTTCCTAACGAATTAATTCCACCCGCTAAGTTCAATCGGCTAGATGCAGTGTGAGGCTCTCCTAATGAAGCTGCAAAAGGTTGTGCAGATGTTTGTTGTAATGAGAAACCTAAGGCTACTATAAATAAAGCGCCAAGAATAAATAAATAGCTTCCTTGTATAACGGCTAAAATCATCAATGCAGCACCAAAAGTACTAATCAATAAACCGTAAATAATTCCTTTTTTAAATCCCCATCCGTTTAGAATGTCTCTTTTGGCAGTACTACTAAAAATAAAAAGTAATAAAGCACCAATATAATACGCGCCATAAAAAGCGAAGTCAATTAGCTGACTTTGAAATTGATCTAATCCGAATTTAGCTTTACAAAAAGGGATGAAAACACCGTTAGATGCTCCAATAAATCCCCAAAAGAAAAAGACCGTAATTAAGGTCGATAGCGCCGAATTATTCGACTTCGTTTGTTCTGAATTCATTTTTTTTGGTTTTTTTAGTTTGTGATAATTAATTGCTGTAAAGATGTAAAAGTATTTGTTACAAAAATTAAAAAAAAATAATTTGGTGTAAATATTGTTAAAATTGTCGAATAAATAGTTTTTTATAACATTCACTGATTTTTTATTACTACTTCAATTGGACTACTTGTTTTTCTTAAATATAAAAGACTGTACATCAGCTTGAGAATTTAAAGATGATTCTATTTAGTTTTTTGCTACTTTTGCAAAAAAATAAACACATGTTATCAGTTAATAATCTATCCGTTCAGTTTGGAAAGCGAATTTTATTCGATGAAGTAAATACCACTTTCACTCAAGGAAATATTTATGGTGTTATTGGAGCCAATGGTGCTGGGAAATCGACTTTCTTAAAGATTATCTCAGGCGAAATGGATCCAACTTCGGGTCACATTCATTTAGAACCAGGAAAGCGTATGTCGGTTTTAAATCAAAACCACAATATGTTTGACGAATATACTGTTTTGGAAACGGTGATGATGGGGAACAAGGTTTTGTATGCCGTTAAAAAAGAAATGGACGAATTGTATTTAGATTACAATGATTCCAATGCAGATAGAATAGGAGAGTTGCAAGTGCAATTTGAAGAAATGAACGGTTGGAATGCCGATTCTGATGCGGCTTCCATGTTATCCAACTTAGGAATAACTGAGGATAATCATTATACTATGATGGGTGATTTAGAAGGAAAGATAAAAGTTCGTGTGCTTTTGGCACAAGCCCTTTTTGGAAATCCGGATGTGCTAATTATGGATGAGCCTACCAACGATTTGGATTTTGAAACCATTGCGTGGCTGGAAAACTTTTTAGCCAATTATGAAAATACAGTAATTGTGGTGTCTCACGACCGTCACTTTTTAGATGCGGTTTGTACGCATATTTCAGATATTGATTTTGGAAAAATCAACCATTATTCTGGAAACTATACTTTTTGGTACGAATCAAGTCAGTTAGCAGCGAAACAACGCGCGCAACAAAACAAAAAAGCAGAGGAAAAGAAACAAGAATTAGAGGAATTTATTCGTCGTTTTTCTGCGAATGTGGCCAAATCAAAGCAAGCAACCTCTCGTAAAAAAATGATTTCGAAATTGAACATTTCCGAAATTAAACCGTCAAGCCGTCGTTATCCTGCTATTATTTTTGATCAAGACCGTGAAGCGGGTGACCAAATTTTAAATGTAGAAAACCTTAGTGCTTCTATTGATGGAGAGCTTTTGTTTAAAGGAGTGGATTTGAATATGGCAAAAGGAGATAAAATTGTTCTTTTCTCTAAAGATTCTCGTGCTACAACCGCTTTTTACGAAATAGTAAACGGCAATCAAAAAGCTGACGCAGGAACATTTGATTGGGGAATTACTACTAACCAGGCGTATTTGCCAGCTGAAAACCATTCGTATTTTGAAAATGATTTGACTTTAGTAGATTGGTTGCGTCAATGGGCAAAAACAGAGGAAGAAAGAGATGAAGTTTTCATTAGAGGTTTCTTAGGAAAAATGATTTTCTCTGGAGAAGAAGCTTTAAAAACAAGTCGGGTATTATCAGGAGGAGAAAAAGTACGTTGTATGTTGTCTCGTATGATGATGGAACGCGCTAATATATTAATGTTGGACGAACCTACGAATCACTTGGATTTGGAGTCGATTACAGCATTTAATAATTCGTTAAAAAACTTCAAAGGTTCTGTGATTTTTACAACTCATGACCACGAGTTTGCACAAACTGTAGGTAATCGTGTGGTGGAATTAACACCCAATGGAGCCATTGATCGTTACATGACATTTGATGATTATTTAGATGATGATAAAGTACAGGAATTACGTACAAAAATGTACTCATAATTAGTTTACTAAGCCTTGAATTTTCAAGGCTTTTTTTTGGCTAATTATTTCAGTAATTTTTAATTATCAATCATAAAACAGAATTTGTATATTTGCAAACCAAACATTACATTTTATCATGAGTCAAAAAGTATTACTTACTGCAAAAGAAGTTACTATCATACTACATCGTTTGGCTTGTCAATTAGTTGAAAAACACTTAGATTTCTCGGATACAATTTTAGTTGGAATACAGCCTAGAGGTGTTTTTTTGGCTGAACGAATAAAGGAAATTTTAGAAAATGAATACCAAACTCCTACTATCACTTTGGGTTATCTAGACATTACTTTTTTTAGAGATGATTTTAGAAGAACTGAAAAGCCTTTAGAGGCTAATAAAACCAATATCAATTTTATTGTTGAAAATAAAAAAGTTATTTTTATTGATGACGTTTTGTTTACTGGACGCAGTATACGCTCCGCTTTAACAGCGATTCAATCTTTTGGACGACCTTCTGAAATTGAATTGTTGGTCTTAATTGACAGACGTTTTAGTCGCAATTTACCTATACAGCCTGATTATAGAGGAAGACAGGTAGATGCGATTAATAATGAAAAAGTTAAAGTGTGTTGGAAAGAAAATGATGGAGAAGATGGCGTTTATTTAATTACAAATTAAGAACAGCCATACATTAATATATAATTGGAAAGAAAAATGAAAGAATTAAGCGTAAATCATTTATTAGGAATTAAATACATTAACAAAAATGATATTGACTTAATTTTTGAAACCGCTGATCATTTTAAGGAAGTTATCAATAGACCCATTAAGAAAGTTCCTTCTTTGCGAGACATTACCATTGCGAATATCTTTTTTGAAAACAGTACCCGAACCAAACTTTCATTTGAATTGGCTCAAAAAAGATTGTCAGCTGATGTGATTAGTTTTTCGGCAGCACAGTCTTCCGTTAAGAAAGGGGAAACCTTGATTGACACTGTAAATAATATACTTTCTATGAAAGTGGATATGGTAGTCATGCGACATGCTAATCCTGGAGCGGCTTATTTCTTATCCAAAAATGTAAAAGCAAGTATAGTTAACGCAGGAGATGGAGCTCATGAACATCCTACACAAGCTTTGCTAGATAGTTATTCGATTCGCGAAAAATTAGGAGATGTAGCGGGTAAAAAAGTAGTGATCGTAGGGGATATTTTACACTCTCGAGTAGCCTTGTCAAATATTTATGCTTTGCAAATGCAAGGAGCCGAAGTCAAAGTTTGCGGCCCCAAAACCTTAATTCCAAAACACATTGAATCACTTGGAGTAACAGTGGAGCCTAATTTACGTAAAGCATTAGAATGGTGCGATGTAGCCAATATGTTACGAGTTCAAAATGAACGAATGGATGTGAATTATTTTCCATCTACAAGAGAATATGCACAACAATATGGAGTGGATAAAAAACTTTTGGATTCACTTAATAAAGAAATTGTAATCATGCACCCCGGACCAATCAACCGTGGAGTTGAAATTACAAGCGATGTTGCCGACTCACAACAATCGGTTATCTTAGATCAAGTAGAAAATGGAGTGGCTATTCGAATGGCGGTAATCTATCTTTTAGCTTCTAAAATTCAATAGTTTTTTTTAACTTGTTTACTATACTAAAATAACTGTTTACAGTATTAATTTCCATTTATGAAAGTAGATCAAAAAGGACATACCATAACGATTAAAGATACTCAAGGAGATTTTACTTCATTTTTGGATAAAGTATCCCATTCCAATACTACTTTTGACTCACACAATTTAATTATTGATTTGACTCATAATAAATCAATGACTCTTGAAGATTTAAAATTACTATTGCCTTTAGCCAAACAACATAAAAAACTAAAAAAATCTTTTGTTGTAGTTGTAGAAGGGATTGATTTTAATGCTGTTCCTGCTCAATTAGTTGTGGTGCCTTCTAATTTGGAAGCACATGATATTATTGAGATGGATGAAATTGAACGTGATTTAGGATTTTAATGAAACTTACCATTCTTGGCTGTTATGCCGCTACACCACGAACGATTACCAATCCGACTTCTCAAGTATTGGAGATTAAAAACCGAATGTTTTTGATCGATTGTGGCGAAGGAACTCAAGTTCAGCTTCGAAAAAATAAGATTAAATTTTCCAAAATCAATCAAGTTTTTATATCTCATTTGCATGGGGATCATTTTTTTGGATTGATTGGTTTAATTTCCACTTTTAGTTTGTTAGGAAGAACAACCGATCTGCATATTTATGGTCCAAAAGGAATCAAAGAAATCATTTTGTTGCAATTGCGATTGTCAAATTCTTGGACTAATTACGATTTGTATTTTCACGAATTAGAATTGGAGGAAAGTGAGACTATTTTTGAAGATGATAAAGTAGTAGTTAAAACCATACCTTTAAAACATCGAGTCTATACCAATGGTTTTTTGTTTCAAGAAAAAGTGGGAGAGCGCAAATTGAATATGGACGCGGTCTTGAATCATGATATTGAGAGCTGTTATTATCAAAAAATTAAAAATGGAAAAGACATTACTTTAGAAGATGGCCGAATTATTTCCAATTCAATATTGACATTTGATCCCATTCAACCTAAAAGTTATGCCTTTTGTTCGGATACTGTTTATCACGAAGCAATTGTTCCAATTATTGAGAACGTAGATGTTTTGTATCACGAATCGACTTTTTTAGAATCAGAAGATGCCTTGGCGCTAAAGACTTTACATTCCACAGCAAAACAAGCAGCACGAATTGCTTTGAAAGCCAATGCAAAACAGTTAATTTTAGGGCATTATTCTACGCGATATGATAGTATAACCGTATTTCAAGAAGAAGCAAAAACCATTTTTCCTGAAGTACTTTTGGCCGATGACGGAAAAACCTTTGAATTGTAAAAAATAAAATTCATATGAAAGATTTAAGCGATTACAGAAAAACCTACGATAAAAGTGAATTGTTAGAAACTTCAATACCCGAGGATCCCATTAATTTGTTTAATCGTTGGTTTCATGAAGTAGAAGATTTTGGTGGTACCGATGAAGTAAACGCAATGACTGTTGCTACGATTGGTTTGGATGGATTTCCAAAATCCAGAGTCGTCTTATTAAAGAAATTCAATGAAGAAGGATTTGTTTTTTATACCAATTACAATTCCGAAAAAGGAAAAGCAATTACTGCCAATCCCAATGTATGTTTGTCCTTCTTTTGGCACAGCATGGAACGTCAAGTGATTATTAAAGGAATTGCTCAAAAAACTGCTGAAGTTATCTCGGACAATTATTTTGCTTCAAGACCAGATGGAAGTAAGTTAGGTGCTATTGTGTCAAATCAATCCGAAGTTGTGCCTTCTAGAGACTTTTTAGAAGATAACTTGAAACAATTAGAAGCTAATTTCGAAGGGATGGTAATTCCAAGACCCGAACATTGGGGCGGATTTTTAGTCACACCTTTGGAGGTGGAGTTCTGGCAGGGAAGACCTAATAGACTTCATGATCGAATTCGATACCAAGCGCAGTCTGATTTTTCTTGGAAAATAGATCGTTTATCTCCATAAGATTGGATTTAGTTTAGGATATTTATTTATCCATAGTAAATGTAATTAGTGGTTGAAACTTTTGTAAATTGTGGAGTAAAGAAATTTTTTCGGTTAGAAAATAATCGTTGTAACTTTTAATTCTCACGCTATTTTGAAAAATGTAATCTTAGTAAGACACGCCAAATCCAGTTGGGAAGCACCACTTCAAGACGTTGACCGTCCTCTATTGCATCGAGGAATAGTTGATGCACATTTAGTTTCTTCTGCTATTTCAAATTATATTCCTAAAACATTTTTGCTTTGGAGTAGCATTGCAAAAAGAGCTTCTGAAACGGCGCTGATTTTTGCTCAAAACATATCCTTTCCAATAGAGAATATAATTTATAGGGAGGATTTATACACTTTTGACGAATCTCAATTGGAAAAAGTTATTAAATCGTGCAATAATCTTTACGAAACTGTTATTCTTTTCGGCCATAATGAGGCTATTACAAATTTTGTTAATAAATTTGGAGATTACGTTCTGCCAAATGTTCCTACTTCTGGTTTTGTTTCCATTCAATTTGAAGAAGACCAATGGAATAGTATTAAAAAAGGGAGAATTTTAAAGACTGTATTTCCTAAAGATTTAAAATAATTTACGTGTTGCAACAAAGATATATTGATAGAGAGAAAAGCTGGTTGGCTTTTAATGCCCGAGTGCTACAAGAAGCGGGAGATGTTACGGTTCCCTTATTAGATCGTATGCGATTTTTGGGAATTTTTTCTAATAACTTGGATGAGTTTTTTAGAGTTCGTTTCGCTGCTATTCGCAGATTGACTTTAACTGGAATTTCGGGAGAAAAATATTTCAACGGAATTTCATCGAGTCAGTTATTACATGATATTACTGAGATTGTAATTAATCAGCAAGCAGAGAGTTTGGAGATATTGAATGATATTGAAGCTCGATTAGAAAAAGAAAATATTTTTACCATCGATGAGAACGATGTGACTCCGGAGCAAGAATTGTATTTAAAAGATTTTTTTGTACAAAAGGTAAGTCCTGAATTGGTTACAATTATCTTAAATGATTTGGATCATTTTCCTGTTTTAAAAGATACTTCAGGTTATTTAGCAGTTAAATTGGTACTCAATGGTTTGTCAGATGAAATAGAAAAGAGTGCTTTCAATCTTCGTTCTCTATTGAAAAGAAATTCCAAAGAAAAATCTCCAAAAAATAAGAAGGAAATTCTTTATGCCGTAATCGAAATCCCTAAAACAATAAACCGTTTTGTGGTTTTGCCTCCAGAGGGCGAAAAGCAATATGTTATTATGCTTGACGATGTACTTCGTTTGAATCTCAACAAAATTTTTGACATTTTTGATTATGAAAGCGTCGATGCGCACATGATTAAAATTACACGAGATGCGCAATTGGATATTGATAGTGACTTGAGTAAAAGTATGTTGGAAAAAATTGCATCAAGTGTAAAAGATCGTAGAATTGGTGAGCCAGTTCGATTTATTTATGATCAAAATATTGACAAAGACACTTTAGATTTTTTCTTAACCAATATGAAAATTGATGCTACCGATAGTATCATTCCTGGAGGGAAATACCATAATAGAAGAGACTATATGGATTTTCCAAACTTAGGTAGATTTGACTTATTGTACAAAACAAATCCTCCTTTGCCTTTGCCGGGCTTGAGTTTGGATGAAAATATAATGAAGAAAATTGCTGCTAAAGATTATTTGGTTAGCGCGCCCTATCAATCTTATTCCTATGTGATTAAGTTTTTGAGAGAAGCTGCATTAGATCCAGCTGTTACCTCCATTAAAATTACCTTATACCGTTTAGCTAAAAATTCACGAATTATTAGTTCGCTTATCAATGCAGCCAAAAATGGAAAAAAAGTAACCGTTCAAATCGAATTGCAAGCCCGTTTTGATGAAGCGAGTAATATCTTTTATTCAGAGCAAATGCAAATGGAAGGTATTGAGCTTATTTTTGGTGTGAAAGGCTTAAAAGTACACAGTAAAATATGTGTAATCGAAAGACAAGAAGGAAACAAAATTCATCGCTATGGTATTATTTCTACAGGAAATTTTAATGAATCTACAGCAAAAGTATATACTGATGTCACCTTGTTTACAGCACACCAAAAAATACTAAAAGACGTTTCTAAAGTTTTTGAATTTTTTGAAATCAATTATCGAATTTACAATTACCAGCACATTATTACTTCTCCGCATTTCACAAGAAATAAATTTAATAAGCTGATAAATAGGGAGATTGCTCATGCTAAAGAAGGCAGAACTACCTATATGAAATTGAAAATGAATAGTTTGTCTGATATTGAAATGATAGATAAATTGTATGAAGCCAGTAATGCTGGAGTAAATATTCAATTAGAAGTTAGAGGAATTTGTTCTTTGATTCCTGGTATTCCTGGCATGAGCGAGAATATTGAAGCCATTAGTATTGTGGACAATTATTTGGAACATTCCCGTATTTATATTTTTGGTAATGCTGGCGATCCAGAAGTTTATATTTCTTCCGCTGATATGATGACTCGTAATTTAGATGGAAGAGTAGAGGTAACCTGTCCAATTTACGATGAAGATATTAAAAGAGAATTAATTGACAATTTTGATTTAGGTTGGCAAGGAAATGTTAAAGCAAGATTGCATTCGCATTTGTTGGATAACAAATACCGTCAAAGAGGCAATAAACCTATTTTTAGAGCACAATTGGAAACTTATAATTATTATAAAAACATGTTAGAAGGAGAGGAGTAAAACTAAACACTCTTGACTTTTACTATTATACCTAGATTTGATTTAATGCTAAATATAAAAAAATACGCCGCCATCGATATTGGTTCCAATGCCATGCGATTGCTTATTGCCAATATTGTAGAACAAGACGACAAGGAAACACAATTCAATAAAAGTTCCTTAGTTCGTGTTCCAATTCGTTTAGGACAAGATGCCTTTACGGTGGGAGCGATTTCGGAAGAAAATATTGATAGAATGTGCGATGCAATGAAAGCATTCAATCTTTTAATGAAAGTACACAAAGTAGAGCATTACAAAGCCTTTGCTACCTCGGCAATGCGTGAAGCTTATAACGGTAAAGAAGTTACAGAAATCATTAAAAAGAAAACCGGAATAAAAATTGAAATTATTGATGGTAAAAAAGAAGCAGCCATTATTGCTTCTAGTGATTTACACAGTTTGATTAAAACTGAAAAAACGTATCTTTTTGTAGATGTTGGTGGTGGTAGTACCGAATTTACTTTGTTTTCTGATAGTAAAATGATTGTTTCTAGATCGTTTAAAGCAGGTACCGTTCGTTTATTGAATGATATGGTGCATGATGTTGTTTGGGATGAAATTGAAAAATGGATTCGTACCAACACTCAAGAATACGATGAAGTTACCTTAATTGGTTCTGGAGGAAATATCAATAAGTTGTTTAAAATGTCAGGTAAATCTCAAGATAAACCCCTTTCTTATATTTATATGAATTCACAATATGCCTTTTTGAATTCATTGACTTATGAGCAACGAATTTCAGAATTAGGTTTGAATTCAGATCGTGCAGACGTAATTATTCCAGCTACTCGAATTTATTTGAATGCCATGAAATGGAGTGGTGCTCGAAATATCTATGTACCGAAAATTGGTTTAGCAGACGGAATTGTCAAAGCTATGTACTACGGAAAAATATAGAATATCTGTTAAGTAATATCTAAACCGAAAGTTGTTTTTAATAATTCAATATTCGGATTGAGCTGATGTAAACGGTTGTATCGATCTTGGTCATTAAAGCTACGCTTACTTTCAAAACTTTCATTCACAATCACTTCTATAGTGATATCGTGGTTGTGTAAATGCCCTTTTAAGTATCCTAATAATCCTAATTTTTCGCTTTCAAAATCCAATTTGGATCCTTCATTAGGTAATTCAATGGTTATATGAGTGCCATTCAAAACAGGATCATTAATTAATAATAATGACTCCATAATTTTATACCCTTTATCTCCCAAACGTTGAGCATATTTATTCCATTGCAATAACATTTCTGTTTCTGTAAATGGTTCTGTTGGTAAATGAACGGTTTCTTTTACAAAAGTTTTTGAGTTTTCCTCTAGGGCTTTTTTAGCACGAATACTTGATAATGAAAGTGCAGATACTTTTGCTTCAGCATCTTTAGCAATAGTTGGCTTTGGCACTTCCGTAATAGGTTCGACAATAGTTGTAGGTCTTTCAATGACTATTTCTGTAACAGTTTCTACAATTTCTGGAGAAGTGATTACTGGTGCTGTAGCAATTGTTTCTTCTACCTTTTCGCTTGCTGTACTACTTTTGACAACTTCAACTATTGAATAACCAGCATTTTTAAAGTAAGTGGGCGGAATTATAAATTGCTCAACTTTTTTTTTTCTCCATCGAAAGTGATTGAGGCTAATTGCATTAAGCAAAGTTCAACTAAGAGTCGTTGATTTTGACTGACTTTGTATTTTAGATCACAATCATTGGCAATTTCAATTCCCTTCAATAAGAAATTAGCATCGCATTTTTGTGCTTGTGTGCCATACATTTGTTGTGCTTGTTCACCAACCTCTAATAAAGAAAGTGTTGCTTGATTTTTTGATACTAACAAATCTCGGAAATGAGAAGCTAATCCTGATACAAAATGATGAGCGTCAAATCCTTTGGATAAGATTTCATTAAAGGCCACTAATAATTCTGGGATTTTATTTTCCAAAATCAATTCGGTTACATTAATGTAGGTTTCATAATCCAACACATTCAAGTTCTCTGTAACGGCTTGACGGGTTAAATTATTCCCACAGAAAGAAACCACACGGTCAAAAATTGACAAAGCATCTCGCATGGCGCCATCTGCTTTTTGGGCAATGATATGCAAAGCATCGTCTTCAAATTGCACGCCTTGACTGTTGGCGACATCGGCAAGATGTTCTTTGGCATCTTTAACGGTAATTCTTTTGAAATCGAATATTTGACAACGAGATAAAATCGTTGGAATAATTTTATGTTTTTCGGTCGTTGCCAAAATGAAAATGGCATGTTTAGGCGGTTCTTCTAATGTTTTCAAAAAAGCATTAAAAGCAGCTGAAGACAACATATGCACCTCATCAATGATATATACTTTGTATTGTCCTGTTTGTGGGGGTATACGCACTTGGTCAATCAAGTTGCGAATATCATCTACCGAGTTGTTCGAAGCTGCATCCAATTCAAAAACATTGAAAGCAAAGTCTTCATTCGGATCATCATATCCAGGTTGGTTGATTTTTCGTGCCAAAATTCGAGCACAAGTAGTTTTACCAACTCCACGCGGTCCTGTAAATAAAAGGGCAGAGGCTAAGTGATTGTTTTCAATGGCATTCAACAAAGTATTAGTAATGGCTTTTTGCCCCACAACATCTTTAAATGTTTGCGGACGGTATTTGCGCGCCGATACTACAAATTGTTCCATTGAATAGGTATTAGATAGCAAATATAGGATATGAATTCTCAAAATGCAATAGTTCCAACTTCAAAACAGAACGACTTATCCCCAATTTACTAACAAAATTGTAATGTCGTTTTTGGATTATTTCGTGGACTTATCAATCAATTATGAATTCCCATAAATTATGTTGTAAATTTGCCCAGCAGACCGCCTTATCGCCGTCCTGATTTATTGGGAGGGAGGAAAGTCCGGACACCACAGAGAAGCATAGCGGGTAACACCCGTCGGTTCGAGCAATCGGATTAGGACAAGTGCAACAGAAAGTATGTACAGGTAATGCTGTAGTGAAACCAGGTAAACTCTATGCGGTGAAATATCAAGTATATCAGCATTTAAGGGCTTCTCGTCCGTTGTTGAAGGGTAGATAGCTTGAGTCTTGCAGTAATGTAAGATCTAGATAAATGATAAGGCTCCGTTTACGGAGACAGAATCCGGCTTATAGGTCTGCTTTTTTATTTAACAAATACTATTCTTCGTCTTCGGAAGATGTTATCTCAAAGAAGCTAAAGAAAGAACCTCCATAACTTTTCTGAAAAGAAAAATGAGGTAAATGTTCCATTTTGGTGTATTTGGAATGTTCAATAATTAACATGCCTTCTTCTTCCAAAAGTCCTTTTTCAAAAACTAGAGTCACTACTTTTTCAAATGTTTTTTGGTCCAAACCGTAGGGAGGATCGGCAAAAATGATGTCATAGGTTGTTTTGTTTTTTTCAAGAAAAGCAAATACATCACTTTTGGTAGCAGCAATATTGAAATCAAATTCAGTAGCAATTTGTTTGATAAATTTCACACAACCAAAATCACCATCTACAGAAGTTATTGGCGAACTACCTCGTGAAGCAAATTCAAAGCTAATGTTTCCAGTACCTGAGAATAAGTCTAAAACTTTTAGTCCTTCAAAACTGAAATGATTATTCAACACATTGAATAGTGCTTCTTTACTCATATCGGTTGTAGGGCGAACAGGAAGGTTTTTGGGAGGAAATATGCGACGGCCTTTGTATTTACCAGAAATAATTCTCATGAATTAAAAAGTATGAAGTGGGTTCTATTGTATGCTTCTGAGAACTTGTTTTTAGCTTGTATTTCGCTAACATTTAATAAAGAGATATTACGAATGTATTTGAAAGCTAATTGGTAGTATTCACTTTCGGTATCGATTTTTCCAATCAATTCTAATGAAAATTCTTCTGGGTTTAAGCCCAATTGTTCGGCTGTGAATAAAATGTAATATAAGAAATCCTCAGGAGTTGCATAATCAAATGAATTGAAAAACAATAGTTTTTGGTTTTGTACTACAATGATTTCAAAATGTTCGGAATTGATGTGTACAAACATTTTTTTCTCCGGATTGTTTTTGGACGCATTTAATAATTTAGAAACTAAAATGGTATTCGCATGTTTGTATTCAAATGTACCAAATTGATCAATGAAAAAATTATTGATGTTTACATAAGGTATATAAACGGTTTTCATTTGGCAATTGGCAATTTCGTCAAAAGCAAAAAAATCAGTTTCAAAAACTTTGGTATTGTATTGTAAATAGCTTCCTAAAAAGTTTTCATCAAATAAAGGTTCAGGGACAAAAGTGGAAAGATTACTATTATGAATAACTAAAATTTCATCATAGGATTCTTTTAATTCTGGATAATCACTAAAAGCATCTGCAAACAAATCTTCGGTTTTAGTGGCTTTGTGAAAGGTATCAAAACGAACTTCATTAAAAGAAGTAATGGTATTATTTAATGTATCAAAACAGCAAAAAGAAAGTCCGTTCAATGCCACTTGAATGGATAGTTTTTTATATTTCTTTTCGGTGATATTGGAATTCATAGGTATTTCTTTCAACTATGCAAACATACGAATAACAATGTAAATAGCAATATCAAAAATCAAAGGCAAAAATCAATCATCTGATCTATATAAGTTGATTTTTGTCATAGCAATTGCTTACTTTGCAACCAAATTAAATCAGATGAATTCCTCCTTGTTTTATAGTCTTTTGAAGAAAAAATTCCCTTTTGAACCTACTTACAAACAGGATATCTTTTTTCAAAAGATTGCTATTTTCTTAACTGAAATGGAAAACAATACCATTTTTGTTTTGAAAGGCTATGCTGGAACGGGAAAAACAACGGTGATTTCTACCATTGTCAATAATTTAATTGAGATTAATAAAAAATATGTTTTGCTAGCGCCAACAGGTCGTGCGGCTAAGGTAATTGCCAATTATTCCAATAAACCAGCATTTACAATTCATAAAAAAATCTATTTCCCTAAGAAATCTTCTGGCGGAGGTGTTTCGTTTACGTTGCAACCCAATAAACATAAAAACACCATTTTTATAGTCGATGAAGCTTCGATGATTTCGGATGCTAATTCGGATTCAAAATTGTACGAAAACGGATCATTATTAGACGATTTGATTTCGTATGTATATTCAGGAACCAATTGCAAAATGATTCTTTTGGGAGATACTGCTCAGCTACCACCAGTGAATTTGGATATCAGTCCTGCTTTAGATACGCATACTTTAGCGGTTCATTACGATAAAGAAATAGAATCAATTGAATTAGACGAGGTAATGCGACAGGAGGAAAGCTCTGGAATTCTATTTAATGCTACCGAACTTCGGGAACTATTGAAAGATAGTTTTGTTAACGAATTTCAATTTGATGTAAAACGATTTAAAGACATTGTTCGTTTGAAAGATGGGTATGATATTCAAGATGCTATACAATCGGCCTATAGCAATTATAGTATAGAAGACACGGCTTTTATTGTTCGTTCGAATAAAAGAGCGAATCAGTATAACGAACAAATTCGAACCCGTATTTTAGATCGTGAAAGTGAACTCTCCACTGGCGATTTCTTAATGGTGGTCAAGAACAATTATTTTTGGCTAAAAGATTCAGACGAAGCTGGTTTTATAGCCAATGGCGATATTATAGAAGTGTTGGAAATCTTTGGTATCTACGAATTGTACAGTTTTAAGTTTGCCAAAGTAAAGATCCGAATGGTAGATTATCCCGATCAAAAGCCTTTGGAAACGGTGTTGTTATTGGACACCATAAAAAGCGAATCACCATCGCTAACCTATGAGGAATCCAATCGATTGTACCAAGAAGTGCTTAAGGATTATGAAGGGGAATCTAAATTCAAACAATTTCAAAAGGTAAAAAACAACGAGTATTTTAATGCGTTGCAAGTGAAATTCTCCTATGCTATAACCTGTCATAAATCGCAAGGAGGGCAGTGGAACACCGTTTTTATTGAACAACCCTATTTGCCTGATGGAATCAATAGCGACTATATACGTTGGTTATATACTGCTATGACGCGTGCCAAAAACAAATTGTATTTGATCGGTTTTAAGGACGAAAGTTTTGTGGACTGATCAAAACATAAAACTCAAAAAATAATCTAAATTTGTATTTCATTACTATTACTAATTTCATAAACTAAAAATGAAAATAATCGCTGTCATCCCTGCACGTTACGCTTCTACACGATTTCCAGCTAAGTTAATGCAGGATTTGGGTGGTAAATCAGTAATACGAAGAACTTATGAAGCCGCCATGGCCACTAAGCTATTTGATGATGTTTTTGTTGTTACGGATTCAGATGTCATCTTTGATGAGATTATTTCACATGGAGGCAAAGCAATAAAAAGTATCAAAGAGCATGAGTCGGGGAGTGATAGAATTGCTGAAGCGATTGAGCATTTGGATGTTGATATCGTAGTTAATGTTCAAGGAGACGAGCCTTTTATAGATATCGATCCTTTGCAGAAGGTGATTGAAGTTTTTAAGAATGATTTGACTATACAGATTGATCTGGCTTCTGTAATGCGGGAAATTACTAACGAAGATGACATTAATAATCCGAATAATGTTAAAGTTGTGGTAGATCAAAATGGGTTTGCCTTATATTTTTCCCGTTCTGTGATTCCGTATCCAAGAGAACAAAATGTGGGAGTGCGTTATTTTCAGCACATCGGAATTTATGCTTTTAGAAAGCAAGCCTTGTTGGATTTCTATAGTTTGCCAATGCAATCTTTGGAAGCTTCGGAAAAATTAGAACAGTTACGTTACTTAGAATTTGGCAAGCGTATCAAGATGGTAGAAACTACTCATATTGGAATTGGAATTGACACTCCGGAAGATTTAGAGAAGGCGCGAAAAATGATTTAATTATTGGTTGTTTTCGTGATCAAAATACCCTTTACTTTTTACTTTGGTGGAGAAAAAATTGAGGAAAAGCACAATAAAAAATAAGAAAAGTAAGGCCTGAGTACTTACCAAGAACTTACCCATTGTTTGCACTGGATGATAATCACCATATCCAATTGAGGATGAAGTAATAATACTGAAGTAAACCGCATCAAACCAATGTTGAAAAGGTTTATTTAAATAATTCCCACAGGAATAAAAAACAGCATATCCCAATACAATTTCTAAATAATTAAAAAACAATAGAAGCATTGATCTTCTATAAGATCGTGGTCTTGAAAATAGATCAGATGCAAAAATCAATGTGGGAATATAAAATATTGTTTCTAAAAATAAATAGGTCATGAGAATAACTACCCATTGGATAGTGTACCATTGGTATAGTAAGATTACTATTGGAAACGCTACTTTTAGTAAAATGTAAGTGTCAATAGCCAAATCTTGATATTCAATTCCTTTTTTTCTTGAAAAATACTTGATGTAAATACCAGGGAATAGGAGTTGAGAGGATGAAAGTAATAAACGTAATATTTTTTCTATTCCACTATCATCTTGATGCTCATTATTCCAAATGGATGTAATATTTTGAATTCTTTTTTGAATTGGATTGCATTCTGCTTGCTCTCCAAAAGATGATTTTCCTAAAAATAATTTTCTAACGGTTTTTCTCATTGTGCTTTACATTAATGTAATTACAAGTTACTAAAAAAAGGTTTATTTAATTCGCTCAATTAAAATTAACTCATTGTGAACTTCTAGGCGAGGTATTGTTTTTATTTTATAATTGGGTTGGTAAAATTCTTCTAAATATTTTTTATTTCTTTGGTTATCTTTTTCATTTAAGACCATGGTATTAAATAAAATAAAGCCATTAGTTTGTAGTAAAGTACATAGTTTTTGAGTGAAAAAATTTTCAAACAAAAACCCTGGCATTTTAGTGTCTTGAAATATATCTAGAATAATCAAGTCGTATTTTTCAGAAGCTTGCAAAACAAATTCGAATGCATCTGCAATCAAAATGGTAAGATTAGAAATTTGGTCTAATTTAAAATAGGAATTCGCAATTTTAATAATTGTTGGGTCAATTTCAACTCCAGTAATTCTGCCTTTACAATGGATTTCATCTGTTAATGTTTTAATTACACTACCTCCTGCAACACCTAAAACTAGGATTTTGTTCATAGAACGAATTTGCTGAAAGCCAATTTTTTTTAGTCCAAGACGCAATATACGTTGTAAACTTCCGTAAGAGTAATTGGTATTTTCGGAATCCAATACTAATTCACCGTTAGCCCAGGTAACTTCAATTGAATTACTCCAATAGGATTTGGTTTTGAATATTGGTATGGGAATTAGGTAACTCAGGATTTTACGAATCATAAATTGAGGATTTATTCAAAAATAAGATATTATTTGTTTTTATTTGTAGTAAATATTAAATGAATGAAGAAGCAGTTCTACAAATGGTTGTTTTTTAAAGTAATGGGGTGGAAGATTGTTGGCACGATTGATCCTGAAATAAAAAAATGTGTAATGATGGTCTTGCCGCATACGAGTGCCCATGATTTTTACCTAGGAATATTCACCAGAGGTATTGTTGGCCTTGAAATGAATTTTGTAGCTAAAAAAGAATTATTTCAATTTCCCTTTGGTGCTTACTTTCGGTATATGGGTGGCGCAGCCTTAGATAGAACTGGCGGATTAAATAAAGTTGATTCTATTGCTGCAATTTTTGATAAAAAAGAAACTTTTCGATTAGCAGTTGCTCCAGAGGGAACCCGAAAATATGTGAGCGAACTAAAAACGGGGTTTTATTACATTGCTTTAAAAGCCAATGTACCGATCATTCCTGTAGCTTTTGATTTTGGAAATAAAGAAGTTAGATTTGGTAAGCCACTATTACCTTCTGGAAATTACGATTCTGACAGCAGGATACTTAATCAGCATTTTATTGGAGTGACTGGAAAAATTCCAGAATATGGTTATCGTGTAAATGAATCCGAGTTTAGTAAATAACGTACTATTTATAAAGTTAGATTAAGATATTTAAAGATGTTTACTTTTGTAAAATCAAAACAACAACTATGAATTTAGAAGACTTATTTGTTCAATACAAAGAACTGAATATTCAAGGTAGGTATGTTACTTTAGAACATATAGAACCTATTTTAAATAGGTTAAATACAAACAATCAATTGGGCGAAATTGGGAAATCAGTTTTAGGCAAATCGATATATGAATATCAAATCGGAAGTGGTCCTATACGCGTTTTTCTTTGGTCGCAAATGCATGGTAATGAAAGTACTACAACAAAAGGGCTATTTGATTTTTTAAACTTTCTTCACAGTGGAACTGATTTAGCAATCAATTTTTTAAATGAATTTTCTTTTTGTTGTATTCCAATGTTAAATCCGGATGGCGCTACTTTATACACTCGCGCTAATGCTAACGGTGTTGATCTAAATCGTGATTCTCAAGATTTAACACAACCAGAAAGTATTGTATTACGTTCTACATTTGAACGATTCCAACCCAATTATTGTTTTAATCTACATGATCAACGTACAATTTTTGGTGTGGCTATGACAGGCAAACCCGCAACGATGTCATTTTTAGCCCCTTCGTTTAATGAAGAACGCGACATTAATGATTCAAGATTAAAGGCAATCAATGTAATTGCTGGAATTAATCAGGTATTACAAGATTATATTCCGGGACAAGTTGGTCGTTTTGATGATTCTTTTAATATTAATTGTATTGGTGATACGTTTCAGTTTTTGGGAGTTCCTACAATTTTATTTGAAGCAGGTCATTTTCCAAACGATTATGAAAGAGAAGTAACTAGAAAATATGTTTTCTATTCTTTAATCTCAGCATTTAAGTCAATCAGCGAAAACGATATAGTTAGCAATAGAATCGAGGATTATTTGAATATTTCACAAAATAATCCGGTTTTTTGTGATTTTTTGTATAAAAATGTCAAGATTAATTATGATAGTAAAGAAAAATTCATCAATTTTGCAGCACAATACAAAGAAGAATTGATTAACGGTCAAATTTGTTTTAATGCTTACATTAATCAAATAGAAGATTTAGATAATCGTTTCGGTCATTTAGTGTATGATGCTCAAGGAGCTCTTTATACTGATGATTATGACAATATTCCTAAATTAGATCAAAAAGTCAATTTTTATTTAAATAATACCATAGAATTTGTTAATGGATTGATAAAAAAATAATTTTATTATCTTTTATTTGAATTTAATGTATAATTTTAAACTTTGTTTTAAGCTAATTAATAATATTAATTCAGAAAATTATGAGTAAGTTTCGTTTAGATGAAGTAGATCACCAAATTTTAGATATGTTGATTGACAATACTAGAGTTCCATTTACGGATATTGCAAAAAAATTATTGATTTCTGCTGGAACAGTGCATGTTAGAGTTAAGAAAATGGAAGATGCGGGGATTATAATGGGTTCTTCGCTTGTTCTTGATTATGATAAATTAGGTTATTCATTTATAGCATATGTAGGTGTTTTTTTAAATAACACATCACAGACTAAATTTGTTTTGGAGCGAATTAATGAAATTCCTTTTGTAACAGTTGCTTCTGTAACTACTGGTAAGTTTAATATATTCTGTAAAATTAGAGCAAAAGATACTAAACATGCTAAAGATGTTATTTTTATGATTGATGATATTGATGGTGTTTACAGAACAGAAACTATGATTTCATTGGAAGAAAGTATCAATGATAAGAAGCGCTTGATGCATACGATTTTCAAAAATATGTAATACTTGACGCTATATTTATTATAACCTCAAGTTTATTCTTGGGGTTTTTTTATGCCAATTGATTTAACTACAACAACTAACTACTACTTTAATTATGTATACGCTTCCTAAAATTGAACGTTTTAATCAAGATGTACTTTCTAAATACCATATTTATAATAGTGTATTTATTACTTTACCATTTGATTCTATTGACAACACTGGGGTTTTACTTCCCTTATTTACAGATGTTTGCGATACTGGATTTAAAAAACAAGAGACGCCTGTAGAAATTGTTGATTTTTTTACTAAAAAATATTTACCTACAGATTCTGAATCCGACAAAATTGATTTGATGTTTCGATTTATTCAATATATCGAACGTCAAATTGTACTTTTTGATGCAATAGAGGATGCTGCCTTTTCTAAAGTAAATAATATGGAAGGTAGAGGTTCTTTGCGCGATATTAAAGAGAAATCTGATAACAATAACAATCAGGCTGAATTAACTGAATTTTTAGAAAATTTCAATGTTAGAACAGTGTTAACCGCACATCCAACACAATTTTATCCAGGGGCAGTGTTAGGAATCATTAACGATTTAACTGATGCGATACGCAATAATAATTTATTAGGTATAAAACAATTGTTAGCCCAATTAGGTAAAACACCTTTTATTCAAAATGAAAAGCCTAATCCGTATGACGAAGCAGTTAGCTTGATTTGGTATCTTGAAAACGTTTTTTATGAAACTGCTGGAGAGATGGTTCATTATTTGGAAAAGAACTTATTCGATGGTAATTCTATCAACAACCCTTTAATTAAATTAGGATTCTGGCCCGGCGGAGATCGAGACGGAAACCCATTTGTAACTACTGATATTACTCTAAAAGTAGCGGATCGTTTGCGTACTTCTATATTGAAATGTTACTATATCGAAATGAGAAATTTAAAACGAAAGTTAACATTTTCGGGTGTAGATACTTTGGTTTCGGAATTAGAGCAAAAATTATATCGCTCGGTTTTTTATTCTAAAGGAGAGATATTTATCACTTTAGAAGAGTTTAAAACTCAGCTTAAAAAAATACGATTAATCATTGTTGAACAACATCAGTCCTTATATGTTGATCAATTAGATGCGCTTTTGATTAAGGTAAATTTATTTGGCTTTCACTTTGCAACTTTAGATATTCGTCAGAATAGTAAAATACATGATGCGGTATTTAAAGATGTTGTGAATTACTTTTTAAAAACAGATTCATCAGTTTTCCCTACTAATTATTTTGATCTAACAGAACAAGAAAAGTTTGATGTTTTGTCTAATGTATCGGGTGATTTAGATCCTGCTTCATTTGAAAATGAAATGACCAATTCTACTTTAGGATCTATTCAAGCTATCAAAACAATTCAACAGAACAATGGTGAATTTGGTTCAAACCGTTACATTATAAGTAATAACGAAAGTGCTTTAAACGTAATGGAAACTTTTGCTCTTTTTAAATTGAGCAATTGGTCAGCTCCAACGGTGGATATTATTCCTTTATTTGAATCGGTAGATGACTTACAGAATGCACATGAAATTATGGAGAAGTTGTATACTAATCCTGCTTATGCAAAGCATTTGAAGGAAAGAAACAACAAACAAACGATCATGTTGGGTTTCTCTGATGGAACAAAAGATGGCGGCTATTTGATGGCTAACTGGAGTATTTATAAAGCCAAAGAAGCATTAACTGAAATTTCAAGACAATACGGAATCAAAGCTATTTTCTTTGATGGTAGAGGAGGTCCTCCAGCTCGTGGTGGTGGTAAGACACATAAATTTTACGCTTCATTAGGACCAAAAATTGAAAACAACGAAATTCAAGTGACAGTTCAAGGTCAAACAATTAGTTCTAATTTCGGAACCTTAGATTCTTGTCGACATAATTTAGAAAATTTATTAAGTGCAGGTGTAACTAATCAGGTTTTTGCTAAAGGAAGAAACGAGCTTACTGTTGATGAAAAGGCAATTTTAGATCAATTGGCAGAATTGGGTTATGAAAAATATTTAAGTTTTAAAAATCACCCCAAATTTATCCCGTATTTGGAAAAAATGAGTACGTTGAAGTATTATGCTAAAACGAACATTGGAAGTCGACCTTCTAAAAGAAGTAAATCGGAGACCTTGGATTTTGCCGATCTACGAGCCATTCCGTTTGTTGGTTCTTGGAGTCAGTTAAAACAAAATGTCCCTGGTTTTTTTGGAGTGGGTACAGCATTAAAACATTTTGAAGAAACGAATCAATGGGATAAAGTGCAACATTTATACGATGGTTCCTTGTTCTTTAAAACTCTATTAGAAAATAGTATGATGTCATTAGCCAAATCTTTTTTCCCGTTAACAGCTTATATGAGTAAAGACCCTGAGTATGGTGATTTCTGGAAAATCATTTATAATGAATTTCTAGAAACAAAGCGATTGTTACTTAAAATTGCAGGTCATAAACAGTTAATGGAAAACTATCCAGATGGTAAAGCTTCTATTGAAGTAAGAGAGCGTATAGTATTGCCTTTGTTGACAATACAACAATACGGATTGACTCGTATTAACGAATTATTGAAGCAAAAAAATCCAGACGAGAAGTTGATTAAAGTTTATGAAAAGATTGTAACTCGATCTCTTTTTGGGAATACAAATGCTAGTAGAAATTCAGCTTAATTAGATGGTAATGAGAACAAGTCAGTTAGAAAAAAACGAATATCCTGTTTATTGCGAAACCTATTTTCAAGCAGCAGGAGAAGTAGAGTTAGTGGAAGAACTTGAAATCTGTTTACATGATTATATACGGTTTGTTCAAAATTTACCAATGGATAAATTTGACTATCGTTATGCTGAAGGGAAATGGACAATTAAAGAGATAATCCAACATATAATTGATACGGAACGAATTTTAGCGTATCGTGCATTACGCATTTCTAGGAATGATAGTACTCCTTTACCTGGGTTTGATGAGAATAGTTATGCGAACAATACAGCTGCAAATACAAGAGCACTTAAAGATTTATTGACTGAATTATCAGCTGTACGCCATTCTAATTTGTTACTATTTAAAAGCTTTTCCGAAGAACAACTTCTTCGAATAGGAATAGCATCAGACCATCCTATTTCTGTACGTGCTATTGGCTTTATGTTGATTGGACATCAAAAACAGCATCAAAAGGTTTTTGAGGAGCGTTATTTATAGATGTAGTATTTGACTAAATTAAAAAAGGCTATCCGTTATTATAACTGATAGCCTTTTTTTGTTGTAAGAATGAATAAATTACTCCTCATCATCTTCTTCATCGTCTGCGATATCACTAAAATTGGACTCATCTTCATCTTCATCTCCATCTTCAGTATCGCTTTCTGCTTTCTCTAAATTTTCTTCTTCCGATTCATCTTCTGAATCTTCTTCGTCTAATTCAAGCTCTTTTATTGGTTCAACAGCTACATTAAGGATTTCATCATCCTCATCATAGTTTTCAATTCGATCAGAAAGTTTAGTACTAACTTTTACTAAATAAATAGTATCGTCAGTTTTAACTTCAACAGCCTCAACCAATTCGTTTTTTGCATTTTTAAAACGGATAATGTCTGAATCATCATAACCATCAGGAAATTTTTCAACTAATAAGTTTAAAATTTCGTTGGTAAGTTTTGCGTAGTCAACAATTACTCTTTTCATACGAGGTTTATTCTATAAGTCTAATAAATAAGCAAAAATTAAAGGAGCCACAATAGTAGCATCGGATTCAATAATAAACTTAGGAGTTTTAATATCTAATTTACCCCAAGTAATTTTTTCGTTTGGAACAGCTCCAGAATACGAACCATAACTCGTTGTAGAATCTGAAATTTGGCAAAAATAACTCCAAAATGGAATATCATGCATTTCCATATCTTGGTATAACATCGGAACCACACAAATTGGAAAATCACCTGCAATACCACCACCAATTTGGAAAAATCCAATTCCGTTAGTACTATTTTTTGGATACCAATCGGCTAAATAGGTCATGTATTCAATCCCTGATTTCATAGTCGATGCTTTTAAATCACCTTTGATCACATAGGATGCAAAAATATTACCCATGGTGCTATCTTCCCAACCTGGTACAATGATAGGTAAGTTTTTTTCTGCAGCAGCATACATCCAACTGTCTTTCAAGTCAATTTCGTAGTATTCTTCAAGTACTCCAGAAAGCAACATTTTATACATGAATTCATGAGGAAAATAACGTTCTCCTTTATCGTCTGCATCTTTCCAGATTTTATAAATGTGTTTTTGCAAACGACGGAATGCTTCGTGTTCTGGAATACAAGTATCAGTTACACGATTTAAACCACGTTCTAACAAATCCCATTCGTCTTGAGGAGTTAAATCACGGTAATTTGGAACTCTTTCATAATGAGAGTGCGCAACTAAGTTCATGATATCTTCTTCAAGGTTGGCTCCAGTACATGAAATGATCTGCACTTTATCTTGACGAATAATTTCGGCAAAAATCTTCCCTATTTCAGCGGTACTCATTGCACCAGCCATACTTACCATCATTTTGGCACCATTGGCCAATTGTTGTTCATAGGCTTTTGCTGCATCTACTAAAGAGGCAGAATTGAAATGCAAATAATGTTTTTCAATAAATTGACTAATTGGTCCTTTACTCATTTTTAGTTATTTTATTAATCGGAAATACAATTACGAAAATAGAATTAAATTGTATTCCTTGAAAGATTAATTTGGGATTATTTAATTATTTTTTATAACCTAATATTTTTAAAACATCGTCCGAAGTTTGTTGTTCTGAATAGACTTCGGTAGCTAAAATTCCATTTTCATCACGATCAATCAAGATATGTTTAGGCTGTGGAATCAAACAGTGATGTAAACCGCCATAACCACCTATGGTTTCTTGGTAGGCTCCAGTATTAAAAAAGCCAATATACAGTGGTTTTTCTTTATTGTATTTGGGTAAATAGATGGCGTTCATGTTTTGTTCGGAATTGTAATAGTCATCGCTGTCACAAGTCAGACCACCTAATAAAACTCTTTCATAGGTATCATTCCAACGGTTGACCGCTAACATAATAAAACGCTTGTTAATAGCCCAAGTATCTGGTAGAGTAGTGATGAAAGAAGAATCTATCATGTTCCATTTCTCTCTATCGTTTTGTTGCTTTTGATATAAAATTTGGTAAATCGCTCCGCCACTTTCACCTACTGTAAAAGATCCAAATTCAGTAAAAATATTAGGAACAGCAACTTCAGCTTCGTCACAAGCAATTTTAATTTGATTGATAATTTCGTCAATCATGTATTGGTAATCGTATTCAAAAGTCAATGAATTTTTAATAGGAAAACCACCACCAATATTCAATCCATCAAGCGTAGGACATTCCTTTTTTAAGGCAACATACACTTTGATACATTTTACTAATTCGTTCCAATAGTATGCATTATCATTGATACCCGTATTGATAAAAAAGTGCAACATCTTTAGCTCCAATTTTTTATTCTCTTTGATCTCTTTTTTGTAGAATGGAACTATATTTTTGTATCCGATCCCTAAACGAGAAGTGTAAAACTCAAATTTAGGTTCTTCCTCAGCAGCAATTCGAATTCCAATTTTGAATTTTCCTTTTATTTGCGCTTGAAGCAAATCCAATTCTTCAAAGTTGTCAATGATTGGAATGGTATTTTTGTGACCTGTATTGACTAAACGTGCAATATTAGAGACGTATTCATCTCTTTTAAAACCATTACAAATTACATAAGTACTTTTGTTAATTTTTCCGTTTTCTAAAAGATTTTCAACAATATTAATATCAAAAGCAGACGAGGTTTCTATATGAATATTGTTTTTGAAAGCCTCATTCATAATATATTCAAAATGCGAGCTTTTGGTGCAATAACAATAATAGTATTTTGCATCGTATTTATTTTTCTCCATTGATTTTCTAAACCAAGATTTTGCCTTGTTGATGTTGTTAGAAATTTGAGGGAGATAAGTAAACTTCAGTGGAGTTCCATATTGTTCCACTATTTTCATCAAATCAATATTGTGAAATTGAAGGTTATCTTTATTTAAAGTAAATTCTTCTTGAGGGAAGTAATACGTTTGATTGATTAGATCGAAATATTTTGTATTCATTTTGTTTTCGGAATTTTAGATTAACAATAGTTTACTTTAGAATTAATCTATAATTCAAACTCTAATATTTGCATACTTAATTTGGAGCTTTTCATTTTCGGTTTTGAGGAACTGAAAAACAGCAAAACTAAAATTTCCTTTTATAGAAAAAACACTATTGCATAAGGCAAAAAAGAATTCACAACTATTGTTGTTATCCCTATTAAAGTATGCGTGGTGTTGTTTTGTTTTCATTGAGGCAAATGTAAAAAAATATACATACGAAATGCAATCCTTTTAAGTAAATTAATGATTAAGATTTATAGTCCTCAAAAGCACTAAGAATCAATTCATTTTCAACTAATTGATTGATTTTTATCGAACCAATTCCATCAATTAAGGCAAATTGAATAGTGCCGAATTCATTTTTCTTGTCATGAATTAATAAATCCATAATGGGTTGAAGATCTTTTTCTTCAATTAGCACCGGATTATAAATTGCTTTGATAGCTAATTTGATTTGTCGGTACTCCATTTCACTGATCAATTTCTTTTGCCATGAAATAAAACTCTCTAGGATCATTCCTATAGCAATAGCTTCACCATGGAGCAGTGTGACTTTATTTTCATTTTCTAAAAAATAACTTTCTATAGCATGACCTAATGTATGTCCGAAATTTAAGGCCTTTCGAATATTCTTTTCTGTTGGGTCTTGCATCACGATTTCGTTTTTGATCACAACTGAACGATGAATTAAAAGGTCTAAATCAGAAAAGTCAATAGTACTAATGTCTAAAAATTGTTCCCAATAGTTTTTGTCAAATATCAGTCCGTGTTTCAGCATTTCTGCCAAGCCAGAGCGCAATTCATTTTGAGGAACAGTTTCTAGATATTGAGTATCGATCAAAACCATTGTGGGAACGTTAATCACACCAATTTGGTTTTTTAAATTGCCTAAATCAACTCCAGTTTTACCCCCTACTGAAGCATCTACCATAGAAAGAAGTGTAGTAGGTATATTAATAAAATCAACACCTCTTTTAAAAGTGGAAGCAACAAATCCACCTAAATCAGTAACAACACCACCGCCTAAATTAATGATTATACTTTTTCTGTCTGCCCCCAAATCGGTTAAAACTTTCCAAATTTCGATACAAGTATCTATGTTTTTGTTGATTTCACCCGCCTCAAATTCGATGATTTCAATGGTTAAATCCGTTTCTAAGTAAGGTAAAAATTTATGCAAACAATACTCATTCGTATTGCTATCAGTAATTATAAACAGATTGGAATACTTAGTAGCTTTCAAATGAGAATTTAAGGCTTCATAGCCTTTTTCATTGAAATGAACAGGATAATTGTTGGCTTGAATTGTTTGCATTGTGTTGATTTAATAGAGAACGCAAAATAAGGGATTTTTTGATTAATAGTATTGAAAACTCTGTCTATATTTGTAAAAAATTATAACAATTAATGGAAAATATATTCAATAATACACAAATTGCGTTTGCCTTGAAAAGTGACACGGAGTTAGATAGGGCTTATTTTTTGTTTAAAATGATTGATAATGAACCACTTGTTCGTATTGGAACGGCTGTCACTAATTTTGCCATTAAAGCCCATTTACCTGTTGATGGCTTAATTCGTGCCACTGTATTTGATCATTTTTGTGGTGGTGTAAATGAGAATGATTGCTTGTCAGTTGTCGATAAAATCTATACCAAAGGTGTTTCGTCTGTTTTAGATTATTCTGTTGAAGGCAAAGAAGAAGAAGCTCAGTTTGATGCTGCTTTGGCTATGACTTTAAAAACGATTGAATTTGCCAAAGAACGCCAAGCTATTCCTTTTGCGGTTTTTAAACCCACCGGTTTAGGCCGATTGGATTTATATGAAAAAGTAGGTACAAAAGCAACTTTGACTGATTCAGAACAAGACGAATGGGATCGAGTAGTAGATCGATTTGATTTGGTTTGTAAAACAGCTCAGTTTAAAGATGTTGCTTTATTAATTGATGCTGAAGAAAGTTGGATGCAAGATGCAGCCGATGATTTAGTTGCTCAAATGATGCAGAAATACAATAAAGAAAAGGCAATTGTATTTAATACATTACAAATGTACCGTTGGGACCGATTGGATTATTTGAAACAATTACACCAAAAAGCCAAGCAAGAAGGTTTTTATATCGGAATGAAAATAGTGCGTGGGGCCTACATGGAAAAGGAAAATGCAAGAGCAGAAGCTAAAGGATACCCAACACCCATTTGTCCTTCAAAAGAAGCTACAGATGCAAACTATGATGCAGCCGTTTTGTATATGATGGAGCATCTTGAAACCATGGCAATTTTTGCTGGAACACATAATGAATCAAGTTCCTATGCATTGATGAATTTAATACAAGAAAGAAATATCAAAACGAATGACGAACGCATTTGGTTTGGACAGTTGTATGGTATGAGTGATAACATCAGTTATAATCTGGCAGCCAATAGGTATAATGTAGCTAAATATTTACCATTCGGACCTGTTAAAGATGTGATGCCTTATTTAATTCGACGCGCTGAAGAAAATACTTCAGTAGCCGGACAAACGAGTCGGGAACTATCCATGTTAAAAGCCGAACGAAATAGAAGAAAAACTTTATAATAAAAAAACGCCATTCAATCGAATGGCGTTTTTTTATGAATTGCTAAACTGAAGATTGCTTAAGTTTTTATAAATACCATTTTCTAATGCAATTAGCTCTTGGTGAGTACCTTTTTCCGCGATTACACCTTGATCTAAGACTAAAATTTGATCAGCTGAGCGAATGGTAGACAAACGGTGCGCAATGATGATACTCGTCCTTCCTTCCATTAAAATTTCAAGCGCTTCTTGAACTAGTTTTTCACTTTCGCTATCCAAAGAAGAAGTAGCTTCGTCTAATATTAAAATACTTGGATTCTTCAACAAAGCTCTTGCAATGGCAATTCGTTGTCTTTGGCCACCTGACAATTTCACACCGCGTTCTCCAACAATGGTATCTAATTTTTCAGGGAAGCTTTCAATAAAATTGTACGCATTGGCTTGTTGGGCAGCTGCCAAAATTTCGTCTTCGGTTGCATTAGGTTTTCCGTAGGCAATATTCTCACGGATCGTTCCGCCAAACAAAATAACATCCTGTGGCACAATACTCATATTGCCACGAAGTTGTTCCAAATCGTAATCATAAATGTTCTTATTGTCAATTTCAATACTTCCTTCTGCTATAGAATAGAATCGCAATAAAAGGGATGCAATGGTTGATTTTCCAGCACCACTGGGTCCTACAATGGCAATTTTTTGACCAAATTGTGCATTGAAACTTACATCTTTTAATACTTTCATTTCTTTTCTTGAAGGATATTGAAAGGCTACATTTTTGAAACTAACATCTCCTTTTATTTTTTGAACTGTATCATGTGCATTTGTGCCTTCTATTTTTTCTGGAGTTTCATCTAACAATTCAAAAACACGTTCTGTAGCGCCAATTGCTTTTTGAATTTGCGCATACAATTCGGCAATTCCACCAAAGGACGCCCCCACAAAAGTAGAATACAAAACAAATGATATGAGTTGGCCTACGCTCATTTCGCCAGCTATACTCAATTGAACGCCATACCAAACTACAGCAACGATAGCACCAAAAAGGCAAAAGATAATGAAGGATGCAAAGTAACCACGGTATTTTCCACCTTTGATTGCTATTTGTATTACTTCTTTGATTTGAGTTTTATATCTCGCTATTTCATACCATTCATTAGCAAACGCTTTTACAATGCTAATTCCTTGCATAGTCTCTTCAACAATCACTTGACTTTCGGCTACTTTATCTTGTACTTTTTTTGAATATCCTCTGATGAAACGACCAAATATCACTGCCGCGACAGCCACTAAAGGAACAACAGAAAGCATTAATAATGTCAGTTTGAAACTTTCGGTAGCTAACAATGCAATTCCACCTACAATTAATATGAATTGTCTTAAAAACTCAGCAATAGTGGAAGTTAAGGTGTCTTGAATTTGCGTAATGTCTGAGCTGATACGACTGTTTAATTCGCCAACACGTTTTTGAGAAAAGAACGACATGGGGAGTTTGACCAAATTACTATATAATGCTAAACGAAGATTTGCCAAAGTATTCTCGGTGAAATTGACAAACAATGATAATCTAAAAAACGAAAAAATGGATTGCATAAATAATATACCTACTAAACTAAGTGCAATAAAATTAGCTTGATCAAGGTCTTTATTTTTAACACAATCTACTAATAAACCCATTAATTTGGGAAAGGCTAATGCTGTTCCGCCAGTAAAAAGCAGAAAAATAAGACCAACATAAAACTTCCAACGGTGTTTTCCAGAATATTGAAAAATTAATGTTGCTTTTTGAAGTGCGCTTAAGGTAATTTTTGATTTTGGTAAATCGTTTTCTTTGAATCTTGGCATAGGGATATTAATTAGTACCAAATGTACTCTTATCAAACTAACTGTATAGTGTTTGTTTTAATTAATTTTCAATAATTTCTAATGCTATTAACTGACTTTTTATATGTTCAAGTTGCTTTATGTCAATTTTTTCTTGGGACCACTCAGTTAGTGTTAACCATTCTTTAATGTCTTCAATATTTTGGTTGTAGGTATTGGCTAACAGCATTTCAATGTTTGGAATATTTTTGAAATATCGTGTTTTGGCATTTATAATTTGAAGAAACTTTGTAATTATTTCTGGATGTTGTGTTAGTACTTCTTCTCTAATAGCAATGACAAAACAAGGCCAAGGAGTAGGGCAGTCAGCTAGGCGTCTAAAAACCCCTTTGTCGACAAGTGGTTTTGTCATAAAATGTTCCCACATAAAATAATCAGCTGTTCCTTCTGTTAATGCATTTACTCCACCATTGAGTGTGTTGACTATTTCAAATTGTAATTTGCTAGTATCCCAACCTTGGTTTTTGGCATTGACATAAGCCATCAATTGAGAACCAGATCCCAATCGGGAAATGGCTGCTCTGGCATTTTCTAAATCGGCTATCGAGTGGTACTTGGAATGTGCTGCTACATGAATTCCCCATATTAATGGTGATTTTACATACACTTGAACTATCTTAGATGGATTTCCGTTGGCAATATCATTGATGATGCCTTCTGTTAAAATCACCGCAATGTCAGTACTTCCATCGCGAAGCATTTGGCACATTTTTCCTGTTCCTTCAGGTACATCAGTCCAATGTAAATTGATGTTTTCTTTTTCAAATTCACCATTTTCCAGACATAGGTGCCAAGGCAAATTAAAATGTTCTGGAACGCCAACAATTTTTAAGGAAGTCATACAATTTTTATTGAGCTAATTTATCTAAGGTATAGGCAATCAATTCATCCACTGCTTTGGTAGGATCTTGACTAAAAGTCCCGTTAGCCCTATTGGCAATAATTGCATTAAGCGACAAGGCGTTGTGTCCTAATAAGGCCGAAAGTCCGTAAATAGCGGTTGTTTCCATTTCTAGATTGGTAATTTGGTTGCCATCAAATTGAAAATGATCCATTTTTGAATTCAACTTATTATCTTGAATTGGCAAACGCAAAACACGTCCTTGAGGTCCATAAAACCCACCAATGGTGCACGTAATTCCTTTATACATTTGATTGCTTTCTATTCTTTTTTCTAAGATTTTTGAACAAGCAATGGCATAGGGTCTTCCTTTGCGAAGATCCCATTGGGTTTGGGTAATAAAAGCATCTTCAATGTCTTTATGTGTAACATCATCTACAATATACGAACGCAACATATTGTCTAAACCAATTCCGTACTGCGATAATACAAAACTATCAATTGGAATATCCGCTTGAATAGCCCCAGAAGTTCCGATGCGTATGATATTTAAGGAATTCAAGTTCTTTTTAGGTTGACGCGTTGTTAAATCAATATTGACTAAGGCGTCCAATTCGTTCAATACAATATCGATGTTATCAGGTCCAATTCCGGTTGAAAGTACGGTTAGTCGTTTGCCTTTATAAATTCCTGTTTGGGTTTTAAATTCTCTTTTTTGAATTGAAAATTCGATGCTGTCAAAGAATTGCGTAATTTTTTCCACACGATCTGGATCGCCAACAAAAATAATATCGTGGGCAATATTTTCAGGTTTCAGATTCAAGTGATACACACTTCCGTCTGGATTTAATATCAATTCTGATGATTGTATCATGATTGTTTTAGGTGTAAAATTAAACTTCGTAAATCCAATATCGTACTTCGTATATCGAATTTATCCACCCACTCGCTTGGTTTTAAATCCTTTATCTTGCAGCATTTTCATGATTCGATCGCGATAATCGCCTTGAATAATAATCTCGCCATCCTTGAATGTTCCACCAACAGCTAGTTTACTTTTGATTTCTTTAGCTAAAATCTTAAAATCTTCATCAGCACCTTCATATCCAGCAATAATAGTGGTTGGTTTTCCTTTGCGTTTTTCGAATTTGCAAATCATAGGTTCCAATTGGACATTTAATTCGTGATCGTTTTCAATAACCACTTCCGGTTCATTTGAAATTTGGTGGTCAGGAAATAGGTTTTTTAACTGATCGTGTAAATCCATTGTTTCAATTATTTTTTAACTAATCCCAACTCGACTAATCGTTCGTTCAAGTAGTCACCAGCTGTAATATCTTCAAACTGTTTTGGATGTGCATCATCGATACATTGTTCCAAACAATTTAGCGGCATATCACTCACAGGATGCATGAAAAAAGGGATAGAATAACGCGAAGTTCCCCATGATTCTCTAGGTGGATTTACCACTTGATGAATAGTTGATTTTAATTTATTGTTGGTATGTCTGGATAGCATATCGCCCACATTAATCATTAATTCATCTGGCTGCGCCATGGCATCAATCCAATCGCCATTGTGATTTTGAACTTGGAGCCCTTTTCCTTGAGCACCCATCAAAAGTGTAATTAAATTGATGTCTCCGTGAGCGGCTGCACGAACAGCACCGTCTTTTGGTTCATCAGTAATAGGAGGGTAGTGGATTGGTCGTAAAATACTGTTCCCATCTTTGATAAAATTATCAAAATAGAATTCATCTAAACCGATGTGTATTGCTAATGCTCTTAAAACATAAACACCTGTTTTCTCCAGCATTTGATAGGCTTCTTTTCCAGTCGAATTAAAATCAGCTAATTCGTTCACGGTAACATTTTTCGGATATTCGTTTGCATATTTTGAGTCTTCACTCACAAACTGACCAAAATGCCAAAACTCTTTTAAATCACCAGCAGATCGACCTTTGGCATGTTCTTTTCCAAATGAAACGTAGCCACGTTGTCCGCCAATTCCTGGTATTTCATATTTAGCTTTAGTGTCTAAGGGCAACGAAAAGAAGTTACGCACTTCACGGTATAAATTTTCAACTAATTGGTCATTTAAGAAATGTCCTTTTAATGCTACGAAGCCTATATCTTCGTAGGCTTTTCCGATTTCATTTACAAATTTTTGTTTACGTGTCGGGTCTTCCGACAGGAAATCACGCAAGTCAACACTAGGAATGTTTTGCATATTGTATGTATTAAGTATTTGAGCGTAAACGCTAGTAACAAATGTAATTATTATTTTTATTGTAAAAAAGCTAGGTTTATCTGTTACTCAACTGGGCTTTTTCACGAATGATATCTCCAATTTTTCGATTTTCAATTTTACTTTCTAACCAAGATATTATATCTAAATATAAGAATGCTCTTTTTTCATAGGTGTTTTTGTCCAACTCAATAAAGCGTTCTTTCATCTTGATAAACTCTTTTTTAATATCTCCAGGATAGATCGAATTTAAGTTTTTTAAGAAACGCATAATTTCTTTTTGAACTTCGTGTAAGTCATTCATTTTCAACATGAATTTATAGGTGCTTCTCAACTGATTCTCTAAGTAATAATCGTTTCCTAATTCATAGTGTAAAATCAAATACAAGAGTCGTGAAAAACACATTAAATCTTCGCGCATGCTAAGATTTTTATTGTTGATTATTTTCTCTAAATAGAATAACGATTCATTGTATTTTTCATTTCCAAAATAAATACAAGCTATTTTATAATAGAACAACATTTCGTGATGTTCATCTAAATGTTCACTATGCTGATTCATTTTGTATAAAACTTCAGGAATCAAGTACTCACTTTCGGCAAAACTCCCTTCAAGAATGTGATAATTTAATTTGTTATTGTACAAATAAAGAAATGATAATGATGCGATGTTATCATTAACGGGAAATTTAGGGTCGTTGATAGTTTCTTCAAGTTGAACTAAGTATTTTTTGAAATTGGTTTTATACTTTAACATAAATAAGGATTCCAATAAATAATGGTTACCCTTCAAGAAAAAAACAGGATTGAGGTAGATCATGCTTGGGTTGTCATAGAATAGAGTTACCCATTTATTAGCAAATTTATAACATGATAAAAAGTCTTGCACCAAGAAACTTCGCCAAAGATTAGCATTGTAATACCAGTATTTTTCTCGAAAACCGAATTTATCTTCATCAAATTTGGCTATATGTTTGTTGAAATAATTGTCAATTTGATGGTATTCTTCGTCGCTTTTTACATAACCTGTTTTAAGCATAATACCATACAATTGCAGTGACAAATTCGATAATTTACTTGAAATAGTATTGCGATAGTTTAATTCTTTGGCTTGCACTGCCAATTCATCGGCACGTCCTTGTATACTTCGGGTAATGTATTGTGATTCGATTAATTTTTCAAATTCCACAATTTCATAGGCCATGTGTTTTTCGTCATTTTCTAACGCTTGTTGTTTGGTTTTATCCAAAATTTTTAAACTTTGTTTATACAGGCCTTTATTGTATAAAATAGTAGCAAAATCAATCTGTTCGCGTAATTGGTAACGAATATTCTGACTTGGAATATTCAACCGAATACTCACCAAAATTTGTTTGTACAAATAGGATTTTAAGTTGGATAATTGTACTTTTTTTATACTGCCACTTTTCAAAATGAGTTTCTCGTCATACACTTCCGATTTGTCTAAAATAGTAAACAATTCGATGAATTTTGTATTGGAACTTGTCTCTAATCGGCTAGCAAAAATCTTGAATTGTCGTTTCTCTGATTTTGATAGCGATTTAATTAAAACAAATAAGAAATCTTTTTGATGGTTGGCCATTGTAAATTATAAAGATTTAAAATATTGATTTTCAATTTATTAAATAGCAAATAGTGACTTTATAAGCAGTATATTTGATTAAAATGATTTTTGTAATTAACTATTAGAATCTAATTTTGTTACAAGATGTGAAATTACATTAAATAAACGAAAATGAATAAAGATAAAGTTCAAATTTTTGACACCACTTTAAGAGATGGCGAACAGGTCCCAGGATGTAAGTTAGATACTGCTCAAAAGCTTATTATTGCTAGTCGTTTAGACGAAATGGGTGTTGATATAATCGAAGCGGGATTCCCCGTCTCAAGTCCAGGAGACTTTTTATCGGTTTCAGAAATTAGTAAGATAGTCAAAAATGCTACAGTTTGTGGTTTGACTAGGGCAGTAAAAAATGATATTGATGTTGCTGCTCAAGCATTACAATATGCTAAAAGACCTCGAATTCATACTGGAATTGGTACTTCCGAATCCCATATTGTTCACAAATTAAATACAACCAAAGAAGATATTATTGCAAGAGCTAAAGCTGCTGTTGCACATGCTAAAACCTATGTAGAAGATGTAGAGTTTTATGCAGAAGATGCGGGTAGAACAGACAATGCTTTTTTAGCACAAGTTTGTGAGGAAGTGATCAAATCAGGAGCTACCGTACTTAATATCCCTGATACTACGGGATATTGTTTACCTGACGAGTACGGAGCCAAAATTAAATACCTTAAAGAAAACGTAAAAGGAATTGACAATGTAACGATTTCTTGCCACTGTCATAATGATTTAGGAATGGCCACTGCCAACTCAATTGCGGGTGCTATAAATGGAGCACGTCAAATTGAATGTACTATAAATGGTATTGGAGAAAGAGCTGGAAATACCGCATTAGAAGAAGTGGTAATGGTATTTAAACAACATCCATATTTGAATTTATACACCGATGTGAATTCGAAACAATTGAACGAAATGAGCCGATTGGTTTCTGATAGTATGGGCATGATGGTGCAACCAAACAAAGCAATTGTGGGTGCCAATGCCTTTGCGCATAGTTCTGGAATTCACCAAGACGGTGTAATTAAAAATAGAGCGACTTACGAAATTATTGATCCTTTGGACGTAGGAGTTAATGAATCTTCCATCATTCTTACTGCTAGAAGTGGTAGAGCTGCCTTGGCTTATCGTGCCAAAAAAGTGGGGTATGAATTGACCAAAGTGCAATTGGATATCGTATATGTTGAGTTCCTGAAATTCGCTGATATTAAAAAGGAAGTGATGGATGATGATATACATCAAATTGTAGAAGCGAGTAAATGTTTACAAGCTTAATCCATAAAATTAGAAATAAATGAATTTAAAAATAGCAGTACTTTCAGGAGACGGAATTGGTCCAGAGGTGACATTGCAAGCAAAAAAAGCCTTGCAAGCTATTGGTGTGGTGTACAATCACGAATTTATTTTTGAAGATGCTTACATTGGTGCCATCGCTATTGAAAAAACCGGTAAGCCACTTCCTGAACAAACTTTAAATTTATGTAGAAATACCGATTCTATTTTGTTTGGAGCTATTGGTGATCCAAAATATGATAGCAATCCAGATGCAAAAGTACGTCCGGAACAAGGTTTGCTTCAACTTCGTAAAGAATTGGGTTTGTTTGCCAATATTAGACCGATTAAGGCTTATCCGAAATTGATGAATGCATCGCCAATTAAAAAAGAAGTGCTTCAAGGTACTGATTTTGTTGTGTATAGAGAACTCAATGGCGGAATGTATTTTGGAGAAAAAAATACGAATGAAGCTGGAACCTATGCTTCAGATTTGTGTGAATACAATGAAGAAGAAATTGTAAAAATTACCCATTTGGCTTTTAAAGAAGCACAAAATCGTCGTAAAAAAGTGACTTTGGTTGACAAAGCCAATGTATTAGAAACCTCTAGATTATGGCGAAAAGTTGTGAATAAAATCGCTGCATTATATCCAGATGTTACTTTAGAATGCATGTATGTAGACAACGCTTCCATGCAAATAATTGTTAATCCAAGACAGTTTGATGTGTTGTTAACTGATAATTTATTTGGTGATATTTTATCCGATGAAGCCAGTGTTATCTCTGGATCAATTGGATTGATGTCATCTGCTTCTATTGGAGAAAAACATTCTTTATTTGAACCCATTCATGGCTGTTATACTGAAGCCAAAGGGAAAAATATTGCGAACCCAATTGCGTCAATTCTTTCTGTAGCCTTGTTATTAGACCATTTTGGTTTGGTTACTGAATCAAAAAAAGTGATTGCAGCGGTTGAAAAAGCAATACTTAGTAATGTCGTCACGGTAGATTTAAAAGTAGACTCGCAATTTGGAACGAATGAAGTAGGAGACTTTGTTGCTAACTACATTCTCAATGAAGGCGATTTATATTTCAAAAAAGATTTTGTTCAATTAGGACAATCAACTATAGTATAAAAATAAAATAGAAGTTTATTATGTATTAAACTTCAAAAATAATAAGAATAATAACAATGGAATTAAACAAGTATAGTAAGACAATCACGCAAGACGAAACACAACCTGCTTCTCAAGCAATGTTGTACGGAATTGGATTGACTGAAGACGATCTTAAAAAAGCGCAGGTTGGAATTGTGAGCATGGGATATGATGGAAATACCTGTAACATGCACTTAAATGATTTGGCAAAAGATATTAAAACAGGTGTTTGGGATGCTGATTTAGTAGGATTGATTTTCAATACTATTGGGGTAAGCGACGGTATTTCTAATGGTAATGACGGTATGCGTTTTTCATTAGTGTCTAGAGATATTATTGCTGATTCGATTGAAGCAGTAATGGGAGCACAATGGTACGATGCTATGATTGCTGTTCCGGGGTGTGATAAAAATATGCCTGGATCAGTAATGGCTATGGGTAGACTAAATCGTCCTTCAATTATGGTATACGGTGGTTCTATTCATTCTGGTAAATGGAAAGGTGAATCTTTGAACATCGTTTCTGCTTTTGAAGCTTTAGGAAAGAAATTTAATAATACCATTACACCAGAAGATTTTAAAGGAGTAATTCAAAATGCATGTCCTGGAGCAGGTGCTTGTGGTGGAATGTACACCGCTAATACGATGTCATCGGCAATTGAAGCCTTAGGGATGAGTTTACCATATAGTTCTTCAAATCCAGCATTAAGTCCAGAAAAGAAACAAGAGTGTGTTGATGCGGGTAAAGCGATTAAACTTTTATTAGAGAAAGATATCAAGCCAAGAGATATTATGACGCGTAAGGCATTTGAAAATGCCATAACGATGGTTGCTGTTTTGGGTGGCTCTACCAATGCAGTGATGCACATAATTGCAATTGCACATTCTGTAGGAATTGAATTGACTTTAAAAGATTTCCAAGATATTAGTGATAGAACTCCATTATTAGCTGATTTGAAACCAAGTGGGAAATACTTAATGGAAGACTTACACGAAGTAGGTGGTGTGCCTGCAGTAATGAAGTATTTATTACAAGAAGGATTTTTACACGGTGATTGTTTAACAGTGACTGGTAAAACTATAGCTGAAAATTTGGCTTCAGTTCCAAGTTTGAAAGATGGACAAGATGTAATTCATGAGGTTACTAATGCATTGAAAGCTACAGGAAACATTCAAATTCTTTATGGTAACATCGCGACTGAGGGATGTGTTGCCAAAATTAGTGGTAAAGAAGGAGAGTTTTTTGAAGGTACAGCAATTGTTTACGAAAATGAACAACTAGCCATAACTGGTGTTAGAGCTGGAGAAGTGAAACCTGGAAATGTTGTAGTTATTCGTTATTGTGGTCCTAAAGGAGGTCCTGGAATGTCAGAAATGTTGAAACCAACATCGGCCATTATGGGCGCTGGTTTGGGGAGTACAGTCGCTTTAATTACAGACGGACGTTTTTCTGGAGGTTCGCATGGTTTTGTTGTAGGTCACGTAACGCCAGAAGCTTACGAAGGTGGCGCTATTGCATTAATTGAGAATGGTGATGTTATTACCATTGACGCAGTTAAAAATACCATCAATGTTAAAATTTCCGACGAAGAAATGGCCAAAAGAAGAGCCAATTGGGTACAACCACCATTGAAAGTGACACAAGGAGTTTTACTAAAATATGCAAGAGCAGTTTCAAGTGCGGCAACAGGGTGTGTTACAGATAAATAAAATTATCCTGAGCTAATTAACTAATCCAATAGAGTAAAAAAATGAGAATATCAGGTGCAGAAGCTGTTATTAGATGCTTATTAGAAGAAGGAGTAAACTTGGTTTATGGGTATCCAGGCGGTGCTATTATGCCGGTTTACGATGAATTATATAAATTTAAAGACGAATTACATCATGTATTAGTTCGCCATGAGCAAGGCGCAACGCATGCAGCTCAAGGTTTTGCCAGAGCAACTGGGAATGTGGGAGTAGCGATCGCTACTTCAGGTCCAGGAGCTACCAATTTAGTTACTGGAATTGCCGATGCTCAGATTGATTCTACACCCATGGTTTGTATTACAGGCCAAGTAGGTAAACATTTGTTAGGATCGGATGCTTTTCAAGAAACAGATATTATTAGTATTTCGACGCCTGTGACCAAATGGAATTACCAAATTACAGAAGCACACGAAATTCCAGAAATCATGGCGAAGGCTTTTTATATCGCTAAATCAGGCCGTCCTGGTCCGGTATTGATAGATATCACTAAAAATGCACAGTTTGACGAATTGGATTTTAGTTATAAAAAATGCACTAGCATTCGTAGTTATGTTCCAAAGCCAACGTTACAACTAGAACAAGTAAAAGCTGCTGCCGAAATCATAAATAGCGCAAAAAAACCAATGATTGTTTTTGGTCAAGGTATTATTCTTGGCGAAGCGGAAGCTGAATTAAAAGCATTCGTTGAAAAAACAGGTATTCCTGCTGCATGGACTGTTTTAGGGCTTTCAGCATTGCCTACGGATCATCCCTTAAATGTTGGTATGGTGGGTATGCATGGAAATTATGGTCCGAATGTATTAACTAATGAATGCGATGTCTTAATCGCATTAGGAATGCGTTTTGACGACCGTGTAACCGGTAATTTAGCCACCTATGCTAAACAAGCTAAAGTAATTCACTTTGAAATTGATCCTGCCGAAGTAGATAAAAATGTAAAAGCTGATGTAGCCGTTTTAGGAGATGTAAAAGAAACTTTAGCTGCTATACTTTCTCTTGTAGATGCTAAGACTCACGAATCTTGGCACAATGAATTCAAAGAAAAATACAATATCGAATTAGAAACGGTAATTAATGACGAATTACAACCCAAGAAAGAAGGCATCTCGATGGGAGAAACCATTGAAATGATCAATAAACATTCGAAAGGGGATGCGATTATGGTTTCGGATGTAGGACAACACCAAATGTTTACCTGTCGTTATTCTAAATTTAATTCGACCAAAAGTAATATAACCTCAGGTGGATTAGGTACTATGGGATTTGCTTTACCTGCTGCGATTGGTGCCAAAATGGGTCGTCCTGATCGTGAAGTCGTGGCTATTATTGGTGACGGTGGTTTTCAAATGACCATTCAGGAATTAGGTACCATTTTTCAAACAAAAGTCCCAGTCAAGATTGTAATATTAAATAACGAGTTTTTAGGAATGGTGCGCCAATGGCAACAATTGTTTTTTGACAAACGGTATGCTTCTACAGAAATGATCAATCCTAACTTTGTTGCTATTGCCGAAGGTTATTACATTAAAGCAAAGAAAGTAACAAAACGAGAAGATTTGGATGCAGCAGTTGCTGAAATGATGGCTTCAAAGGAATCGTATTTCTTAGAAGTTTTAGTAGAAAAAGAGAATAATGTATTCCCAATGATTCCAACAGGAGCCTCAGTTTCTGATATCCGATTAAGTTAATAGTATGGAAAATAAAACATTCACCATTTCTGTTTATTCAGAAAACAACGTTGGCTTATTGAATAGAATATCTGTTATATTCTTGAAACGCCACATCAATATTTTAAGTTTAAATGTATCCGAATCAGAAATCGAAAATGTATCTCGATTTGTAATTGTTGTGGATACTACTGAAAAATGGGTTAAAAATATTGTTGGTCAAATCGAAAAACAAATTGAGGTGATTAAAGCCTTCTATCATATTGATGAAGAAACCATTTTCTTGGAAAGTGCGATTTTCAAAATCAATTCGAGTTTGTTGTTTGACGAAAGACAAATTCAAAATATTATTAAAGAAAGTCACTCTGAAATGGTAACCGTTTCTAGAGACTTTTTTGTAATCTCAAAAACAGGACGTCGTTCTGAAATTGATGAGTTACACGCAAAATTAAAACCTTTCGGGATCATGCAGTTTGTGCGTTCAGGAAGAATCTCGGTTTCCAAAGAAAAAATGGAAATCACCAGTTTATTAGAAGAATTACAATCATAAATTAAATAGAAAAAATGGCAAATTATTTCAATTCATTACCACTAAGATTACAATTAGAACAATTAGGAGTGTGTGAATTCATGGATCAATCCGAATTCGCAGAAGGAACTCAAGCATTAGCTGGTAAAAAAGTAGTAATCGTAGGATGTGGGGCTCAAGGTTTGAACCAAGGTTTAAACATGAGAGACTCAGGTTTAGATATTTCTTACGCTTTGCGTGCTGAAGCTATTGCAGAAAAAAGAGCTTCATTTAAAAATGCTGCTGATAATGGTTTCAAAGTGGGAACGTATGAAGAATTAATCCCAACAGCTGATTTGGTGTGTAACCTTACACCAGATAAACAACATACAGCAGTAGTCAATGCAATCATGCCTTTGATGAAAAAAGGCGCTACTTTAGCGTATTCTCACGGTTTTAATATCGTAGAAGAAGGAATGCAAATTCGTAAAGACTTAACGGTTATTATGTGTGCTCCAAAATGTCCGGGTTCTGAGGTTCGTGAAGAGTACAAAAGAGGATTTGGTGTTCCAACGCTAATTGCTGTTCACCCTGAAAATGATCCAAATGGAGTAGGTTTGGCTCAAGCCAAAGCCTATGCAGTTGCAACTGGTGGACATAGAGCAGGTGTATTGCGTTCTTCTTTTGTTGCTGAAGTAAAATCAGATTTAATGGGAGAGCAAACTATCCTTTGTGGTTTATTGCAAACAGGTTCTATTTTATGTTTTGACAAAATGGTAGCTGAAGGTGTTGATGCTGGATATGCTTCTAAATTAATTCAATACGGATGGGAAACTATCACTGAAGGATTGAAACATGGTGGTATCACTAATATGATGGATCGTTTATCCAATCCAGCTAAAATTGCAGCTTTCAACGTAGCTGAAGAATTAAAAGAAATTATGCGCCCATTATTTCAAAAACATATGGATGACATTATCTCAGGACATTTTTCAAAAACTATGATGGAAGACTGGGCTAATGATGATAAAAACTTATTAGCTTGGAGAGCGGCAACAGGTGAAACAAATTTTGAAAAAACACCAGCTGGTGATGTCGAAATCTCGGAACAAGAGTATTATGACAATGGAGTATTAATGGTGGCTATGGTTAAAGCGGGTGTGGAATTAGCTTTTGAAGCGATGACTGACTCTGGAATTATTGAAGAATCAGCTTACTACGAGTCATTACACGAAACACCGCTTATTGCTAACACCATTGCAAGAAAGAAATTGTTTGAAATGAACCGTGTGATTTCCGATACTGCGGAGTATGGTTGTTACTTATTTGATCACGCTTGTAAACCTTTAATTGCGGAGTACGTTAAGAATGCACCTTCTAATTTAGTTGGTCGTCCATTTAACAACGGAAACAATGGTGTTGATAATACAGAATTAATTGAAGTAAATAATAGTATTCGCAATCACCCAGTTGAAGAAGTAGGTGCTTGGTTGAGAGAATCAATGACTGCTATGAAAAAGATTGTATAGTAAGGCAAAGGAATTACACATTTAATGTACCGTAATCAGCATTATGTCATCATAAATCCCAAATTTTGAATTAGTTACATTTTTGAGACTAATAGATACAAAGTAATGCCAATTACAATCACTTCATTTTCAATTGAAAGTGAAGTGATGTAATTCCTAACATAAATACAAACATTTAATTGTTGAATATTGTTCATAAAAAGCGAGATAGTTTGTTCTATCTCGCTTTTTTAGTTAATTATTAAATTATGAAATTTTCAAAAAACAGTCGTATTGTTAATTTACTTTACAAATATTTCATATTGTTAATTTTTTTATACTAATTAATGAATTTAAATATTTTAATCATTACAATAGATTTAATACTTTTATAAAAAATAAAGGAATCATGAGTTATTATAAAATAGACAACTTCGAACAATATTTTAAACACTATAATAAATCCATTCGCGAACCAAGAAAATTTTGGGGAAAAATAGCTGAAGAAAATTTTACTTGGTACCAGCAATGGGACAAAGTGGTTGACTTTGATATGGAAAATGCCGATATTAAATGGTTTACTGAGGCTAAAGTTAATATCGTAAAGAACTGTATCGACAGACATTTAGCTAAAAGAGGAGACAAAACGGCCATTATTTTTGAACCGAATGATCCTAATGAAGAAGCACTGCACATTACTTACAATGATTTATACGAACGTGTTGGTAAAATGGCTAATGTTTTAAGAGAACAAGGCATTAAAAAAGGCGATCGCGTTTGTATTTATTTACCAATGATTCCTGAATTGGCAGTTTCAGTCCTAGCGTGTGCCAGAATTGGAGCTATTCACTCCGTAGTTTTTGCAGGATTTTCTGCTTCAGCGGTTGCTTCAAGAATTAATGATTCTGAATGTAAAATGGTGATCACATCTGATGGTGGATACAGAGGTAATAAAACTATAGATCTTAAAGGTATTATTGATGATGCTTTAATACATTGTCCTACAGTTACTTCAGTTTTAGTTGCTAAGCGAATTAATACTAATGTGCATATGAAAGAAGGACGTGACCAATGGTTACAACCTCTTTTAGACGCAGCGTTATCTAATAATGTTGCCGAAATAATGGACGCAGAAGATCCTTTATTTATTTTATATACCTCAGGTTCAACTGGAAAACCGAAAGGGATGGTCCATACCACTGCTGGATATATGGTATATACAGCCTACACATTCAAAAATGTATTTCATTATGAAGAGAATGATATTTTTTGGTGTACTGCCGATATTGGTTGGATTACCGGGCATTCTTATATTTTGTACGGACCTTTATTGAACGGAGCTACTACTGTAATTTTCGAAGGAATTCCTTCGTATCCAGATTTTAGTCGTTTTTGGGAAGTAATTGAAAAACATAAAGTCACCCAATTTTATACAGCGCCAACTGCTATTCGCGCGTTGGCAAAAGAAAGTTTAGAGTATGTTCAAAAATTCCCTTTCAAATCGTTGAAAGTAATTGGATCAGTAGGAGAACCTATCAACGAAGAAGCTTGGCACTGGTACAATGATCACGTTGGTGGCAAAAAATGCCCCGTCGTTGATACTTGGTGGCAAACGGAAACGGGAGGTATTTTAATTTCTCCAATTGCTTTTGTAACCCCAACTAAACCAACCTATGCTACGTTACCATTACCAGGTATTCAACCCGTATTAATGGATGATAAACGCAACGAAATTGAAGGCAATCAAGTCGTAGGTAGTTTGTGTATCAAATTTCCTTGGCCTGGAATAGCCAGAACGATTTGGGGAGACCACCAACGCTACAAAGACACTTATTTTAGTGCTTTTCCTGGAAAATATTTTACAGGTGACGGAGCTTTACGTGACGAAGTAGGTTATTATAGAATTACGGGTCGTGTAGATGATGTGGTGATCGTATCGGGACATAATTTAGGAACTGCGCCAATTGAAGACGCAATCAACGAGCATCCGGCCGTGGCAGAATCGGCTATTGTAGGTTTTCCACACGATATTAAAGGAAATGCTTTGTACGGCTATGTGATTTTAAAAGAAACAGGGGAGTACCGAGATAGAGACAACTTGAGTAAAGAAATCAATCAACATGTTTCAGATCATATTGGACCTATTGCTAAATTGGATAAAATTCAATTCGTATCTAGCTTGCCAAAAACCCGTTCTGGAAAAATTATGCGTAGAATTTTGCGTAAAATTGCCGAAGGTGATTTCTCTAATTTTGGAGACACGACTACTTTGTTAAACCCAGAAGTTATTGAAGAAATTAAAGCTGGAAAACTATAATTTTAATTCAACTTTAAATATAAAAGGAGCCTAAATGGCTCCTTTTTTTAATTGTTTTGGTACTTCTTTTTCTTCAATAAATCGGAGGCTGTTTGGTAATACGAAACCGTTTCTTTGACTAAGTCGGTTCTTTCTTTTTTTAGTAAAATTTGGTCATAATAAAGTTGAAATTCAGGAGCCATTTTTTGGTCTGGTTTCAAACTCAATTGAAATTGTTTCACTTGTTGTTTGGGTGATATAATCGTCAAAACATTATCTTTTATCAAGCCTAAATCCTGGTAAGTAGCAATTAATGCTCTTGGTTTGTAATCAGATTCTAATACATCTTGTCCGTAAAACTTACTTTCATAGCTAAAATTCAATAATCCCATTACAGTTGGCATTACATCAATTTGGGACATTAATTGGTTGTACTTTTGGGGTGTAATAAATCCAGGACTATATACCATAGCAGGAATTCTATATTTGTCCAAAGGCAATTCTGTTTTACCAGCACTAGAAGCACAATGATCTGCAATAATTACAAAAACAGTATTATTAAACCAAGCTTGTTTTTTGGCCATAGTAAAAAATTGTTTCAATGCATAATCAGTATATTTCACACCTCCATCTCTTGATTTAGCATCACCCGGAATGTCAATTTTATTGTTTGGATAGGTAAATGGTCGATGGTTACTAACGGTCATCCAATGGTTAAAGAATGGCTTTCCTGTTTTTGCTTCGGCATTCATTACTTGAATCGCTTTGTTTGCCATATCTTCATCACAGACTCCCCAAACATTAGCAAAAGTAATTTCACTTGGATTCAGTGATTTCTTATCAATAATTCCATAGCCATTTCCAGAGAAGAAATCTTCCATATTATCAAAGAAAGCATCACCACCATACAAGTAGTTTACGTTATATCCTTTTTGTTTGAATACATTTCCAGTAGAAAATTTATTCTTGTTGTCTTTACGTTTTACAACACTTTCACCTGCAGTTGGAGGAAAGCACAAGGTTACGGCTTCAAGACCACGAACGGTTCGATTCCCTACCGCGTACAAATTGGTGAATTGTAAACTTTGGGTGGCTAATTCGTCTAAAAATGGGGTAATATTATTTTCGTTACCATAGGCTTTCATGAAATCAGCACTATAGCTTTCAATTGTAATCAGTACGACATTTTTATGAGTTTCTTTACCTTTTCCAATAATTGTTCTCGAAGTTGATTCGTTTGCAATACCAGGGATTTGCTCTTTTAAAGTAGCATAGGCTTCTTGACTTGGAATCGTTTTATAAAATTTAAAGTAATCCAATTCACTATGAATGAAAGCCAAATAGAATTTATAAATTCCATTGGATTGCAATTCATTAGTAAAGATGTTTTGCGAATTTTCTTTAGCAGCTAAGAACGGAATAGTAACTAATGAAAATGCTAATAGCACTAGATACAATCCTAAAATTTTGATTTTCTCTGTGAAAGTAGGAATTGATTCAATATAGTTTTTAGAATGTTTTACAATGAAGTAAGTTATTGTTCCTGAAATTAGAAAAAGTGTAGTAAATATTGGAATTACGGGATACGATTGCATGATATTTCCAATGACTTCATTGGTGTAGACCAAATAGTTAACCGCGATAAAATTGTATTTTACACCAAATTCGTTCCAAAAGAAAAATTCACTAATTGCATTTTGAAGTATCAAAGTAACAAATAGAAAAATCACAAATGAAAACAACAAAAAGCGAATAGTGTGTCTGTATTTTGGAAGAAATAGAAATAGACCAAAAAGAAGTGTTTTTAATCCGATAAATGCCATTCCTATCTCAGGTAAGGCACCACCGTATTCATTCAAAATAGTGTTGCCAAAAGTCACATACAAAAACAAACTTAGTAACAGTCCAAAAATGATATAACCTGTTGGTTTAAGATATTTTGAATTGGATATAAAAAGTAAATACAACCATAATAATCCACTTACTACGGAGAATACCAAAGCATCTGAAATAACTCCAAATACAAATATTTTAAACAAATCTATTCCAGAAAAGCTGGCTTGAGTAATGGGATGAAATAGTAATACAACTCTCAAAACTACACTCACAACAATATAAAATAAGGCAAGTGTATAAAAAGGAGATAGTTTTTTTAGTAAAGACATATTGGTTTTATTTTTTGCAAAAATAAACAATTTGACAGTAGTACATACTATTGACCCAATTTAAGCTTGAACACTAATCGAAACTTAAGTTTAACTTAATTTCAATTACGTTTGAAATAAAATGCTTGATATTGAGTTACTTTTGTGTAACTAATTCATAAATTTAAACTAAATCAAATGAAAAAAATAGTTTTATTCGTTTTATTTATTCCCATTTTAAGCTATACTCAAAATTGGAAAAGTTCATTTGAAGAAGCAAAAAATCAAGCTATAGCGGAAAACAAAAATATTCTTTTAGTTTTTTCAGGAACAGATTGGTGTGCACCTTGTATTAAATTAAATAAAACAGTTTGGCAATCTGCTGAGTTTAAAAAAGAATCAGAAAGTAATTGGGTGGTTTATAAAGCCGATTTCCCTAAGAAAAAAGGCAATCAGTTGAATCCAATTCTCACTGAAAGTAATTCTAAATTAGCGGCTCAATATAATGTAGCGGGTAATTTCCCTTTAGTTCTCTTATTAGATAAATCCGGAACAATATTAGGAGTTGAAGGATATAAAAACATTTCAGCTTCCGAATACATCCAATTGATTCATTCATTCGAAAAAAAATGAAAAAATTACTTTCTTTATTATTTGTAGTTGTTAGCTTTTCTTCTTTTGCGCAAGCAGAATACAAGAAAAAAGTCTCTATGTTAGGCAGTCCATTTGAAATTACTGTGGTAGCTAAAGATTCCATTGAAGGTAACTATTTTATTGAATTAGCTATTTCCGAAGTCAAACGAATTGAAAATCAAATATCTGATTGGATTCCAACTACTCAAATTTCCTTAGTAAATAAAAATGCTGGAATACAAGCCGTAAAAGTAGATTCGGAAGTATTTGATTTAGTAGCAAGAGCCATTAAAGTTTCAGAACTTACTGACGGTGCCTTTGATATATCGTATGCCTCTATGGATAAGATTTGGAAATTTGATGGAAGCATGAAAGCAATGCCGTCTGATGATGCAATCAAAAAATCAGTCGCTAAAATTGGTTATAAAAATATTATTTTGAACAAACAAGATCAATCCATTTTCCTAAAAATTGAAGGAATGAAACTTGGTTTAGGTGGAATTGGTCAGGGGTATATAGCAGATAAAGTAAAAGATAAGCTACTTGCAAATGGTTGTTTGTCGGGAATTGTTAATGTTTCAGGTGATATTAATGCATGGGGGAAACAAAGTAATCAAAAACCTTGGACAGTTGGTATTGTAAATCCAATGAATAAAAACAAAGTGTTTGCTACTTTTCCTTTAGAGAACAGTTCGATTGAAACGTCAGGAAATTATGAAAAATACGTTATCTTTAATGGTATTCGGTATTCTCATATAATTGATCCCAGGTCAGGTTTTCCAGCTCAAGGGGTGGTAAGTGTATCTGTTTTTGCGAAACAAACTGAAATTGCTGATGCTTTAGCAACAGGGATTTTTGTTTTAGGAGTTGAAGTAGGATTGGATTTGGTAAACCAATTGAAAGGAATTGAATGCATTATCGTAGATGATAAAGGTAAAATTCATTCCTCAAAAGGGATTGATGTAAAAAAATACAACTAAAAATTATGATTAAGAAATCGTGTTTGTTTCTGTTAATTGTGCTGGTATTTGAATCATGTACGGTTGTTAAAGAGTACGAAAAAGTAAAAATTAATGATGTTGATATGAAATTAGCTGCTCGAACGGCTGAAAAATACGAAACAACTTTCCAGGTTTATAGGGAAGCTGCTGCTGGAGCTAATGGTGGAAAATCAGGTGGTGGATGTGGTTGCAACTAATTAAATTCAATTCATTGAAATGAAACAATATTATATAATTTTAGTATTTCTTTTATCAGTCCCAATATTCGCTCAAATAACAGCTCCTTCATTTAAAAAAAGAGTTTTAGAAACTGCCGAAGTTGATTTTCTAGCGAGTTATTATGTTCAAGATGGTTCAAAATCATCTGTTTCAGGAGGAATAGGGTCTGAAAAACTAACTGATATCGCCTCTAACATTTCGGTTGCAATGCCGTTAAATGATGATGATGTTTTAACCGTAGATATTGGAATCTCAGCTTATTCTTCGGCTTCTTCAAGTAATATTAATCCCTTTAATTCATCTGGCGCTTCGGGAAGTTCTAATTATTCCGGTGCTTCAGGAGGAGGTGATGATGATGATTATGATGATGATGATAAAAGGGTGAATACTAAAGCAATAACAGGATCTGGTCCATATGGTTCACCTTGGCAAGCTTCATCAGGAGCTTCTAAAAGTGACCAATTAGTTTCGGTTATGGCTAATTATAGCCATAGTAGTGATTCTAGAAATTTCATATGGAATTCAGATGTTTCATTTTCTAATGAGTACGATTACACATCTGTGGGTTTTGGAGGGGGCATTGCAGCGCTATTTAATGAAAAAAATACCGAGATCAACGTAAAAGCAAATGTGTATTTAGATCAATGGCGACCGATTTATCCAACGGAACTCCATGAGTATTCAAAATACGGTACTAATTTCTTAAATCAAGGTTATTTTAGTGGTGTTACGGTTTATAATGAAAATGGGATTACAGCTACCGAAAAATATTTACCAACTAAGTTTAGCGATTTATCTTTAACTAATAGAAACTCGTATTCGGCATCTTTTGGATTTTCTCAAATTCTAACTAAACGATTACAACTTTCTGTTTTCTTTGATGTTTTACAACAACAAGGCCTTTTATCAACACCGTATCACCGAATTTATTTTGCAGATAAAACTAACTTTTATATTGGTCAGTCTCAGTATATTGCCAACTATGAAAGTAGTTCCAATTCTGGTGTATATAAATTAGCCGATGATGTTGAACGCTTACCCGATACAAGATTTAAATTACCTATTGGTGCACGATTGAATTATTATATTAATGAACGCTTCGTTGTGCGAACCTATTACAGATACTATTCGGATGATTGGAATATCCATGCTCAAACAGCTAGTATTGAATTACCTGTGAAAATTTCGGATAAATTTACAGTGTTCCCCACTTTTAGGTATTATACACAAACGGCATCTCAATACTATGCTCCCTATGAAAAACATTTTTCTACGGAACAATTTTATACTTCTGATCCAGATTTAGCTACCTTTGAAACCAAACAAATAGGTTTTGGAGTCAATTACACTGATATTTTTGCAGTTACAAAAATTTGGCAATTTGGGTTAAAAAATATTGATTTTAGATTTCACCAGTATCAACGTACAGACCATCTTAAGGCGAGTATTGCAACTATAGCCTTTAAATTTGTAATGCAATAATTTAATTTGTTGAATCAATGCGTATATTAATTGTAGAAGACGAAGTTGGTATTCTTCAATTCTTGCAACAAGGATTAGAAGAAGAAGGATATACTATTGTAACAGCTAGCGATGGAGAACGTGCATTGCAACTACTTACAAACGAAAAATTCGATTTAGTTTTACTAGATTGGATGTTACCTAAAATCACTGGTTTAGAAGTATGTAAATCATTTCGATTACATAATACAATTTGTCCGGTTATTTTTTTAACAGCTAAGGATACGATTACAGAAACTATAGAAGGCCTTCAAGCTGGTGCAAACGATTATATTAAAAAACCATTTAGTTTTGATGAATTAATTGAACGTATTAAAATTCATTTTAGAAATAGTCAAGAATCACCAATTTTAACTTTAGGCCCAATTGAAATGGACATATCCAAGCATTCTGTTTCTATTCATCACGATGAAGTTATACTTACACATCGAGAATTTGATTTGTTGTATTATTTGATAAAAAATAAAGGAAAAGTTTGCACAAGATCGCAAATCATTGAAGATGTTTGGGATATTCATTTTGATTATGATACAGGGGTTATTGATGTATTTATGAATGCCATACGTAAAAAATTAAATTTTAAAAAAGAAGAAGACTACATTAAAACTATTCGAGGTGTAGGCTATATCGCTAATGATTAAAGCATGCAACAACTTTCTTTCAAAAATAGAATAGCATCACTTTATATAGTTACAACTGCCTTATTGATTGCAGTTGTTTTTATTGTAATTTATTTCAGTGTAAATTATAACGTCTACAGTCATATTAATGACGATATTATTTCTGAGTCTCAAAAACACCTTACAGAAATCTCTGTTAGCAACAATAGTTTTCGTCTTATACATGAGGAAGAATGGATGGAAAGAGAACACAATACTGTTGATGTAAATCCTGTTTTTGTGCAGTTTATTGATAAGAACAAGCGTCTAGTAGAAAAATCGCCAAACCTTAAAAGAAATCTCCAATTTCAATCTAAAATTCCATTTAATGAATTGTTTGATTATAGTATAGATGGTAAGTCAGTACGTCAAATTCAACTGCCCATTTATCAAGGTAAAACAATTGTTGGATACCTAATGGTTGCTATGTCATTAGAAAATTCTTATATGGTTTTAAATGATTTATTGGAGGTCTTGTTAATTGCATACCCATCGATTTTAGTTATTTTATTTCTTATAGCACGACTTATTGCTGGTCGAAGTATAAAACCGATTAATTCCATAATAAACACCTCAAATATAATTACTAAAGATAATTTGAAGTCTCGAATTGCATTGCCAAAAACAAAAGATGAACTTTATATTTTATCCAAAACTATTAATAATCTTTTAGACAGATTAGAGTCTGCAATTGAGCGTGAAAAACAATTTACGTCAGATGCCTCTCATGAACTACGAACTCCATTAACGGTAATAAAAGGGACTTTGGAGGTTTTAATTAGGAAACCTAGAGCGACTCAAGAATATGAAGATAAAATTAATTTTTGTGTTGCCGAAGTAGATCGGTTGAATCATTTAGTAGATCAATTGTTGTTACTAGCGCGTTTTGAAAATGAAAAACAAACTTTAAAAAAAGAGCCGGTTTGTTTGAATAGTCTATTACTAGATAGTTTAGCAAGACAATCTGCTTACATAGAAACAAAAGGAATATTAATTAAAACTGAGTTAGAGGATGATTTTTATTGTCTTTCCGATCATCATTTTATATCCATAATTTTCAATAATTTAATTTCAAATGCATTGAAATATTCCAATTCAAATGGAAGTATTGAAATTCAATTAATAAAGCATAAACAAAATCAAATTCAATGTGCGATTATTGATAATGGCATAGGAATTCCGCAAGCTGATTTAGAAAAAGTATTTCAACCTTTCTTTCGTTCAAATGCTTTAAAACATCCTGATATTAAAGGTATTGGTGTGGGGTTGTCAATTGTACAACGCCTTTGTTCGTTACTTAAAATTGATATTAGTATGGCAAGCGCAGAACAAGAAGGCACTAAAGTAGTTCTTATCTTTCAAGTATTACCTAAGTAATACTTAAGAAACCCTTAAGTAATTCTTAAGATTTAACTTATATTTATATCTTACTTTTGAAGTACATCAAAACAAGTAGATTATGCTCGAAAAAATCATAGCGTTTAGCCTAAAAAACAAACTGATTATTTTACTCTTTACATTGGGTATTTTTAGTTTTGGTATTTATTCTGTTTTTCAAATTTCTATTGGCGCAGTACCTGATGTGACTAATAATCAAGTTCAAGTAATTACTACTTCACGAAATTTATCTACTCAAGATATTGAACAATTCATAACTTATCCAGTCGAAATTGAAATGGCTAATTTACCTGGCGTAAAAGAGATTCGATCTATTTCGAAGTTTGGATTGTCGGTAGTTACCATAGTTTTCGAAGATGATTTAGGTACCTATTTACCTCGACAGTTAATTGCAGAAAAAATAAAATCAGCTTCCGAAAAAATTCCTGCCGGTTTTGGCACTCCTGAAATGGGACCCATTACCACTGGTTTAGGGGAGATTTACCAATATACTCTAGAGGTTAAACCTGAATTCAAAAACAACTATTCAGTTACAGATTTGCGAACTATTCAAGATTGGGTTGTCAAACGGCAACTATCTGGAATTAAAGGTGTAGTAGAAATCAATACATGGGGTGGTTATTTAAAGCAATACGAAATTGCTATTAGTCCTTCCAGTTTAAAAGCGATTAATATTAGCATGACAGATGTTTTTACAGCTTTGGAAAAAAACAACAGTATTGCTGGTGGTGCTTATATTGAAAAAGTAAATCAAAGTTATTTTATTCGTGGAGAAGGAAAAGTGAAATCGTTAGCAGACATTGAAAATATTGTTGTAAAAAACACCAATGGATTGCCAGTATACATTAAAAATATTGCTCAAGTTAATTTTAGTCACGCCAACCGATTCGGTGCAATTACAGGAAATGGTGAAGGCGAAAAAGTATTGGGACAAGTAATGATGTTAAAGGGTGGCAACTCTAAGCAAGTTATTTCAGATGTCAAAAATAGAGTAGTAGAAATTCAAAAAAGCTTACCTGAAGGGGTTTATATTAATGGTTTTTTAGAACGTAGCGAATTAGTAGGTAAGACCACATTTACAGTAGCTGAAAATCTAATTTTAGGTTGCCTAATTGTAATTTTTGTAGTTGTGTTATTGTTAGGAAACTGGAGATCTGGATTAGTTGTAGCATCCGTTATCCCGCTTTGTTTATTATTTGCCATCTCTTTCATGAATATATTTGGGATTGATGCCAACTTAATGAGTTTAGGAGCAATAGATTTCGGGATCATTATTGATGGTGCGGTAATTATAGTGGAATTTATCGCATTTCAAATTGCACACAAATCGGCTCATTTGGCCTTACTTACAAAAGAAGAACAACAGCTGCAAATTGACCAAATCACTTTTAAAAGTGCTTCTAAAATGATGAATTCTGCAGTTTTTGGACAGTTGATTATTCTTATTGTATTTATCCCTATTTTATCATTATCAGGAATTGAAGGTAAAATGTTTAAGCCTATGGCAATTACCTTTAGTTTTGCTTTACTTGGAGCGATGTTATTCTGTTTTACTTATGTTCCTGTAGTTGCTTCTTTATTTTTAAAACCTAAAGAAGAAAATCCAGAATCTTTTTCAAATCGATTGATTCAAAAGTTAAATTCGTGGTATGAGCCTATAATCATCTGGTCGTTAGCTAATACAAAAAAGGTGTTATATGGCGCATTAGGGCTTTTAGTTTTTGCAATAGTTGTATTTTCTTCGATGGGTGGCGAATTTATTCCAACATTAGATGAAGGTGACTTTGTGATTCAACCGGTCTTAAAGACAGGTACTTCCTTGTCAAAAACTATAGCTACAACAACAAAAATTGAAAAAATAATTTTACAAAACTTCTCCGAGGTTACGCAAGTAGTAAGTAGGATAGGGGCAGCAGAGGTTCCGACAGACCCCATGTCTATGGAAGAAAGTGATATTATCGTTAAACTCAAGCCAAAGTCTGAATGGGTTTCGGCTGGCTCAAAAGATGAACTAGCTGATAAAATAAAGACAGCTATCGCTACTCAAATTCCCAATATGGAAATTGAATTTACGCAACCAATTGAAATGCGTTTTAATGAATTAATTTCAGGAACTCGTTCGGATGTTGCTATTAAATTGTTTGGTGAAGACTTAGATGTTTTGGCTCAAAAAGCACACGAAATCGAAAATGCAATCAAAAATGTAGAAGGTGCTTCTGATATCATTATTGAAAAGACCGAAGGTTTACCTCAGATGTTTGTGCAATACGATCGTTCTAAAATAGCTCGATACGGATTGAATATTGCCGACTTAAACGATATGATAGCATTGAGTTTTGCAGGAAAAACAGTTGGAAATGTATTTGAAGGTGAAAAGCGTTTTGATATGGTAGTTCGATTAAATAAAGTAAATCGTAGGGATATTGACGACTTAAGGAATTTATATGTTTCAACGTCAAATGGACAACAAATTCCATTGAGTGAATTGGCTACAATAGAATATACGCAAGGCCCAGCTAAAATTTCAAGAGATAATACTAATCGAAGAATTGTAGTAGGAATTAACGTGAGAAACCGCGATTTACAAAGTGTAGTAAGCGATATTCAAGAAATAATTACTTCCAAGGTTAAACTTCCTGTGGGTTACTATGTTAAATACGGTGGGCAATTTGAAAACCTGCAATCGGCTAAAAATCGTTTGTTAATTGCCGTACCTATTGCATTATTTTTAATCTTTATTTTATTGTATTTTGCTTTTGGATCAATCAAAGAAGCGTTGATGGTGTATTCGGCAATACCACTTTCTGCTGTGGGTGGAATCCTTTTTTTATGGATGCGTGGTTTGCCATTTAGTATTTCGGCAGGCGTTGGTTTTATAGCCCTTTTTGGAATTGCAGTTTTAAACGGTATTGTATTAATTGAGCATTTCAAAGAACTCAAACATAGCGGAATAAAAAACAGTGACGAATTGATTTTAAAAGGAACTACAGATCGTTTACGTCCTGTTTTATTAACTGCTGCTGCGGCTGCTTTAGGTTTTTTACCAATGGCAATTTCTTCTTCTGCAGGTGCTGAAGTCCAACGTCCTTTAGCAACTGTAGTTATTGGTGGATTGTTTACGGCAACTATTTTAACTATGATCGTTTTACCTGTTCTATTTAAAGTTTTAGACGAAAAGGAATTTAAAAAACCACATTTCAAGATGCATAATAAAAAATTGTATCTTTTATTCTTTTTATTAAGTTGTTCTTTTCTAAGTGCTCAGAATATACCTACTGAACGAGAACAAATTATCAATTTAGCCCTCGTAAATAATAAGGAAATCAAGTCCGCTCAAATACAATTAGATAAATATAAAGAAGCCATTCAAACAGCCTTTTCATTTGATAAAGCCAACGTGTATTATAGTTATGATCAAAATAACTTAGCCTTAAATGCATTACCATTACGAGTTTTCGGAATCCAACAACGATTTGAATTTCCAACAGTATATGGTACTAAGAAAAAACTACTCACATCTGAATTTGAAAAAGAGAAAGCTAGATTTGAGTTGCAAAAAAACAAACTAATCTTAGCTGTTTCAAAAGTTTATGAGCACATTGTGTATTTACAAAATCAAGAAAAACGTTATGTATACTTGGATAGTTTGTACCAAAATTTTTCAAAAGCAAGTAATCGCCGATTTGAATTAGGAGAAACAAATTATTTAGAAAAGATTACAGCTCAAGCTAAATCTGGGCAAATTAAAACAAAGAAATCACAAATTGAAAAAGACAAACAAGCCCAATATGAATTACTAAATTCATTAGTGCAATCTGATAAAAAAGTGAATGTATTAATTACCGAAATGAATCTGTTAAGTGATTTTTTAAATAATTCAGGTAAAGAACTTCATTTGTCTTATTTAGAACAAGTTACAAAAAATTATAAAAATCAATTATTATTACAAAAACAAGATTGGTTACCGGATCTCAATATTGATTATTTTCAAGGTAGAAATAAT
>JBJOFE010000013.1:0-65675 GCA_046048915.1 Bacteroidota bacterium
AAATAATAAAGGATTATTTAATTCTTATCTTGATTTAATCAATTTAGATTAATTATAGATTTGACTCCTATTATCCGCACAAAAAACCTTAAAAATGATATTCATTTTTAAGGTTTTTTTATTTTATATCCTTTCTTTATCCTAAATTTACTTTTTTAAATTCCATCACATGATACAAAAAACTTTATTTGTTTGCTTGGCTATAGGAAGTATGTTAACTACAAATGCACAAGAAATCACAACTATGAATCCATTTTTTCAGGCGTACAACACCCCGTTTAATGTTCCGCCTTTTGATCAAATTAAAAACGAACATTTTAAACCAGCTATCTTGGAAGGGATAAAAAGAAATGCTGCTGAGATTGAAGCAATTGCTAATAATACAGCTGCACCTACTTTTGAAAACACCATTTTAGCAATGGAAAATGCCGGTGAATTATTGTCTAATGTCAATACGGTTTTCTCTAATTTGAATTCGGCACATACCAATAAAGAAATTCAAACCATTGCTAAGGAAGTTTCTCCAAATTTATCAGCACACCGCGACAATATTTATTTGAATGATAAATTATTTGCTAGAGTGAAAGCACTTTGGGACAAAAAAGAAGCCTTAGGTTTGAACTTGGAACAAGCAAGAATTTTAGATAATGCGTACAAAGATTTTGTTCGTTCTGGGGCTAATTTGTCACCTTCTGAAAAAGAAACACTTCGCAAAATTAATGGCGATTTGTCTTTATTGAGTTTGAAATACGGTCAAAACATTTTGGCGGAGACCAATAAATACCAATTGGTCATTACGGATCAAAAAGAATTAGCAGGACTTCCTCAAAGTATTATTGATGCGGCAGCGGCCGATGGTAAAGCAAAAGGAAAATCAGGAAGTTGGGTATTTACTTTAGCCAATTCAAGTGTGATGCCTTTTTTGCAATACAGCGCCAATAGAAAACTACGTAAAGAGATTTGGAATGCCTATCAAACGCGCGCTAATCACGATGATGAAACGGATAATAAAGCCAATGCGGTTCAGTTAGCCAATCTTCGTGGACAAAAAGCACGTTTGTTAGGATATGCGTCTCACTCTAATTATGTTTTGGAAGAATCAATGGCCAAAACGCCAGAAAATGTCAATAAATTACTGAATGATTTATGGAAACCTGCATTGGAAAAAGCCAAAGTAGAAGCTGCAGACATTCAAAAAATGATGGTTAAAGATGGAATTAAAGAAGTAGTACAGCCATATGATTGGAGGTATTATACTGAGAAAATCAGAAAGGAACGATTTGATTTAGATGAGCAAGAATTGAGTCCGTATTTTAGTTTAGAAAATGTAAGAAACGGGGCTTTTCAAGTGGCGCAAAAATTATATGGCTTACAGTTTAAAGAATTAAAAGACATTCCAAAATACCACGAATCAGTTACTGCTTTTGAAGTATTAGAGTCTGACGGTACTCATGTTGGGGTATTGTATACTGATTTTCATCCCCGAGAATCTAAAAGAGGGGGTGCTTGGATGACTTCATATAGAAATCAAAAAACTGAAAATGGCGTGCGTAAAGCACCAGTTGTATCTATTGTGTGTAATTTTACTAAACCAACAGAAAACAAACCAGCCCTATTGACTTTTGACGAAGTGAGTACGCTTTTTCATGAATTTGGACACTCTTTACATGGTCTGTTATCAAATGTGACGTACAAAAGTTTAGCAGGAACAAGTGTGCCAAGAGATTTTGTAGAATTGCCTTCGCAAATTATGGAAAACTGGGCGGCAGAACCGGAAGTGCTTAAGCTATTTGCAAAACATTATCAAACTGGTGCTGTGATTCCCGATGCTTTAATTGCTAAATTGAAAAAATCAGGAACTTTTGACCAAGGTTTTGGAACTACTGAATACTTGGCTGCTTCATTATTGGATTTGGCGTATCATTCACAAACTAAGGATGTCACTATTGACGCTAATGCTTTCGAAAAACAAGCGATGAATAAAATTGGTTTAATTGAATCTATTATTCCAAGATATAGAAGTACTTACTTTAGTCACATCTTTTCAGGAGGGTATTCTTCAGGATATTATAGCTACATCTGGTCTGGAGTTTTAGATACTGATGCTTTTGAAGCATTTAAAATCACTACCCTTTTTAATCCAGAAAAAGCCAAATCTTTCCGAAAAAATGTTTTGGAAAAAGGAGGTACAGAGGATCCAATGGTATTGTACAAACGCTTCCGTGGTGCAGAACCAAGTATTGAGCCATTACTACGCAAAAGAGGCTTAGACAAGAAAGAAGAAACTCCTGTTAAAAAGTTTAAAGGATAATCATAGTCTATAAAATAAAAAACCTGCAAAGTAATTTGCAGGTTTTTTTATGAATTCAATTTGATAACTATACGTTTTTCAAATTAATTATTTCTTGTTCTGTAAGCATTCGCCAATTGCCTCGAGGTAAATTCTTTTTGGTTAAACCTGCAAAAGCAACACGGTCAATTCGCAATACATTATAATCGAAGTTTTCAAAAATTGAACGTACCACTTTTACATTTGAAGAACGTAATTTAAGTCCGATTTCACTCTTTGGTTCGTTATCGATATAACTTACTTCTTCTACAAATACGCGGTGACCATCTAATACCAATCCTTTACTAATTTTTTCAAAATCTTCGTATTTCAAATTTTTATCTAAGGAAACCTGGTAAATTTTAGATGATTTTTGATTAGGCAGGGTGAATTTTCTAATCATATCTGTGTCATTGGTAAACAATAACAATCCGGTAGTGTTTTTGTCCATGCGACCTACGGCGCCAATTTTGGCAGTTGTAGCTCCGCGAACCAATTCCAAAACATTGCGAAATTCTTGACCTTCGTCTAGTGCTGTCGTAAAGTTTTTTGGTTTGTTCAAAAGGATGTATTCTTTTTTCTCTGGCGTTAATTGTACTCCATCAAAATTAACGGTATCGGTAATTTTTACTAAATACCCCATTTCAGTTACAGGAACGCCATTTACTTTTACATTCCCTGATTGGATGTAAATATCAGCATCGCGACGAGAACATACCCCTGAGTTTGCGATGTATTTATTCAAACGCATTTCGTCAGCCGCCTTAGCTCTTTTAGGAGCTTGATTCGGTTTTTTAGCTACTTTACTAGCTTCTTCTTCGGCAACTTTTGTGTTGATTTTAGCCTTTTTAGGACCCTGCGCACGCTTTGGCATCGCTGGCTTTGGCTTATTTGAATTTGGTCTAGAACTATTGGTTCTTCCACCACCTCTATTAGTATTCATGATAATTGGTAATTTAATGCTGCATTCGGACGAAATTGTCCTTCAGCCAGCAAAGATAGTATTTATATCCTTGAGAAACGATTTTAGAATCAAAGAGTTGAAAAGCGGAATCGGTTAGATGATATGTAACAATCGTTTTCCGTGCCACAAAACAGAAGGATTGATTAACACGATGCAAAAGACACCAGCTACGATGAGGAGCTTTAAAACATTATGTAATCGAAGAAAGTGTTCTTTTTGGGTTGCTTTTTGTAGAGCCAAAACAAAGAAGACGAGTACAATTAGACAACTGTAAAAGTAAGTGTCCATATAACCTACATCGTAAATTTCAATTAAAATATACACAGGAAGAACAGTTGCAATAATTAATGCCGAAATTATATTTTTAGAAAATTTTTCACCATAAACAATGGGAATCGTTTTGTAATTATTGGCTAAGTCGCCTTTTAGATTTTCTAAATCTTTAATCATTTCTCGAGTGAGTAATAACAAAAACAAAAAGCTAGCATGAGCAAAAATCACTGCCAATTGATTGCTGTAGTTTTCAATTTCTTCAAATGGAATTTGGTTGTAATAATATAAGAGGATGGCAAAAAAAGGCAAAACCGCTAAAAAGGCCGACATTAAATTCCCTATAAAAGGCTGTTTTTTGATTTTATGCGAATAGAACCAAATTAGGAAAATATACACTGAAAAAAATAAAAAGGCACGCCAGGAAACAAATAAAGCCATTAATGCGACTATAAAGTTGAGTGTAAAATAGACATTCAATTTGGTTTTTTGACTCACCAATCGATCGAGCATGGATTTATTTGGGCGATTGATTAAATCTTTTTTACTATCGTAAAAAGAATTTATAATATAGCCTGAGGCAATTGTCAAACTTGAAGCAAAAACCAAAATAAATAAATTCAAGTCGAGTAGTACGTTTAGCGCTCTTTGCTCAGGGGCCAAGATAAAAACAGCTGATAGGTATTGCGCTAAGATAATAATGGGAATGTTGTACCCTCTTACCACAGAAAACAAGCTGATAATTTTCTTAATCACCAATTTGTTCGCTTTGCTTAGCATTATAAGGTTGTTAAATGATTGGAATTAGAATTGATACACCACTTCTAATTTATAGTCTTTCAGCGAAGTTTTGGCACGTTCTAAATCTTCAGTAAATCCTAAGATATATCCACCGCCGCCTGAACCACACAATTTTAAATAATAGTCATTGGTGTCAATTCCTTTTTGCCAAATCGCATGAAATTCCTCAGGAATCATTGGTTTGAAATGGCTCAAAACTACTTTAGATAGTTTTTTAGTATTAGCAAACAATGATTTCATATCGCCTCCTAAGAAATTCTCTACACACGAATCGGTATATTTTACAAATTGTGTTTTAAGCATGTTTCGGAAACCTTGATCTTTCAAATTTTCCATGAAAATATTCACCATTGGAGCAGTTTCTCCTACAATTCCTGAGTCGATTAAGAATACAGCTCCTTTGCCATCCAAACTTTGAGTTGGAATACCCGTAGCTTCAATATTGTCTTTTGAATTGATAAGAATTGGGATACTTAAGTAACTGTTTAACGGATCCAAACCGGAACTTTTTCCATGAAAAAAGCTTTCCATTTGAGAAAAAATCGTTTTTAATTCTAACAATTTCTCACGAGTTAGGTTTTCTAAAACGGTGATTTTATTTTGGGCATATTTGTCGTAAATAGCAGCAACTAAAGCACCGCTACTTCCCACTCCATATCCTTGTGGAATGCTGGAGTCAAAGTACATACCGTTCTTCACGTCTTGTTCTAAAGTAACTAAATCAAATTGTACTAGAGTAGGCTGTTCAATGGCTAAATTCTTCAAATGTGCTACAAAACGTTTCAAATGTCCGTTTGAAGAAATAGCTCCTTCCGAAGGATTCGGATCGGTTTTTAACGCACCATTATAAAAATTATAAGGAATAGAAAGTCCTTTGGAGTCTTGAATAATTCCGTATTCTCCAAAGAGTAATATTTTTGAGTAAAATAAAGGTCCTTTCATACTGTTGATTAATCAATTAACTGACTGCCATTTCCAATTTGATCACAAATATACTGACCATTTTGACAATAGCCAACTAATTCGTCCTGAATAAATTGCAAGACTTTTTCTTTCACTTGATTTGGGTAGAGAACATGAACGTTAGCACCAGCATCTAATGTAAAACAAACGGGTATTTTGGTTTCATTTCTGAATTGCCAAATGCGATTGATTATTTCAAGTGTATTAGGTTTCATTAGGATAAAATAGGGCATCGAAGTCATCATCATGGCATGTAGTGTCAAGGCTTCGCTTTCAACAACTGCCATGAATTGCTCTAAATCCCCGGATTCAAAAATAGCAATCAGATGGTCTAAATTTTCATGTGCTTGAGCAAATCTTCTTTCTGCATATGGGTGATTGTACATTAAATCGTGACCCAATGTGCTGGACACTTGTTTTTCGCCCTTATCTACTAAAAGTATCGTGTCTTGGTAATTCTTGAAATTATCATGAATTGCGTGTGGAAATTCTACTCCAAATAAATCAGCACTTCCAGGAATATTGGCTTGTTCTCCCCAAACTACTACTTGTCCTTTTACACTTCGGCAAGCACTGCCAGATCCTAAACGCGCTAAAAATGACGCTTTTTGATGAAAATATGCTTCGGTCATTGCAGGATTCAATTCCTTTTCCAAACTCATTAAGTTCATGGCCAATGCAGCCATTCCGGATGCCGAAGAGGCAATTCCAGAACTGTGTGGAAACGTATTTTGAGTGTCAATCGTAAAATGATAGTCTTTTAAAAAAGGCAAATAGGTTTCAATTCGCTCTAAAAATTTCTGAATTTTTGGTTTAAAATCTTCTTTTGGTTTTCCTTCAAAAAGTAAATCAAAAGAAAAAGTCGACGGGTCTTGATTCTGTTTTTTGGCAAAAGCCAATTGGGTAATTGTTTTGCAATTATTCAAGGTAAAACTTACCGAAGGATTCGCCGGAATTTGATTTTCTTTTTTCCCCCAATACTTTACTAACGCAATATTACTTGGCGCCGACCATTGAAAAACACCCTGATCAATAGAATGGGTATAGGGAGCTGGGATAAAATCGTTTGCTGTGACCATGAATAAAAAATTTTAGCAAAGATACTTTTTTTGCTGAATTGGTTTTGGGTTTATTTTGACAAAAGAATTGAAAGTTTTGACTAAATTTGATTCAAATTACACAAAATGAACAAAATCTCTCGTATTGCAATTGTTGTTATTATTTGTTTGGCCGTTGGGTATCTTTCTGGAATGGTCACGCGTGCTTCAATAACGACTTGGTATCCTACTTTAGTAAAACCTAGTTTTAATCCGCCCAATTGGATTTTTGCACCGGTTTGGACTTCATTGTATGTGATGATGGGAGTTGCAGCGGGTTTAATTTGGAATCAAATTACAACGCAAAAAGTAGCAGTTACTAAAGCCTTGCAAATTTTTGCCATCCAACTGATTTTGAATGCACTTTGGTCGTATTTGTTTTTTGGATTGCATAACTTGATGTTGGCTACTATTGAAGTTGTTTTGTTATGGCTTATGATTTTTGAAACCTATTCTCAATTTGCTAAAATTAACAAAACAGCGAGCTATTTAATGCTGCCTTATCTAGCTTGGGTGAGTTTCGCATCGGTATTGACGGCTAGTATTTGGTGGTTGAATAGGTAAGTAGCTTTACACTTTAATCAATAATAATTTTATTATTCTGCAATAGCATTTGCGACAATAAACCCAGATGTCCAGGCATTTTGGAAGTTGAATCCTCCTGTTATGGCATCTATATTAACGATTTCTCCAGCAAAATATAAGTTAGGATGTATTTTGCTTTCCATAGTTTTGAAATTGATTTCTTTTAAATCTATTCCGCCTGCGGTAACAAATTCTTCTTTAAAAGTGCTTTTGCCGTTGACTTGAAAAACGCCTTTTGTGATTTGATTGGCTAAGTTTTGTAATTGAGTTTTAGATAAATCAGCCCATTTGGTTTCGCTGCCAATTCCTGAAGCGAAAACTAAACTTTCCCACAATCGATTTTGCAATTCTAAAGGTGATTTTTTTGCAACCGTTTTTTTGGCATGTTCTTGTTTGAGTTCTTTCAAAAGAGTTTCTGTTTCTTCAGTATCGATATCATTGAGCCAATTGACTTGGATCGCAAATTGGTAGTTTTTATCGTGTAAGATACGCGCTCCCCAAGCTGATAATTTCAAAATGGCGGGGCCACTCATTCCCCAATGAGTAATTAATAAAGGACCAGTAGACTCTAGTTTGCTGCCAATTACTTTGACGCTTACATGGGTTGCAATACCGGGTAATTCCTTAATTCGAGGATCTTTGATATTAAAGGTAAATAGGGAAGGAACAGGCGTAATTATAGCATGGCCGAAAGTATGTAACAAATCCCAAATTTTAGGATTACTTCCAGTAGCCAAAATCAATTTTTCAGCTAGATAATTTTCGGTTTGCGTTTCGATTTTCCAGTAATTTTCTGCCGAGCCTTCGATATTGAAAATAGATTGCACACTTTGCCCCGTTAAAATAGTAATGCCTAATTTATGACTGGCTGTTAAAAAACAATCGATGATAGTTTGAGAGGAATTGGAAACAGGAAACATGCGGCCATCTTCTTCGATTTTAAGTTCAACACCATGGTTTTCAAACCATTCTATAGTATCGCCAGAACAAAATTGATGAAATGGACCACGCAATTCTTTTTCACCTCGGGGATAATATTTTACTAATTCGTTGGGTTCAAAACAAGCATGAGTTACATTGCAACGACCTCCTCCTGAAATACGCACTTTCGAAAGTACTTCTTTGCCTCGTTCTAAAATCGCCACTTTGAGTTTAGGATTGCGTTCCACGATATTGATCGCTGAAAAAAATCCAGCAGCACCACCTCCCACAACAATTATATCAAAGTCTTGATTCATTTTTTGTTTTTGAACGACAAAGTTAAGAATAAAAAAACGCCTTTATTACTAAAGGCGTTGCTATAATTTAATCGGGTTTTATTTTTTTAATTCCAAAAGAACCAAATCATATTCTGAATCAACAGTTACTTTTCCATTGGTAACAACCGACTCTTTTCCAGAATAGGCATCGATTACTTTTGCTCCGTTTTGGAAGATGGTTCCGGTTGGAATCGTTTTTTTGCCTTTGGCTAGATCCAATCCCACAACTACTTGGTCACTATAATTTTCTTGAGAATAAGTACGGCTAAATACATATGGGCTAGCTGAAATTTTTTGATGAACGCCAGCTCCTACTGCAGGATGGTTTTTTCTAAACTGACCTAATTTTTGCCAGTGTACCAATGTTTTTTGAGTAGTTGGGTTGTTTTTGATATCCTCCCAATTCATAAATGAGCGCAAAGTTGCATCGCCTTTTGTTCCTTCAATAACTAAATTACGCCCCGACTCATCTCCGTAATACACTTGAGCCGTTCCAGGAGTTAGCAACAATTTTGTAGCACTTTCAAAAGTTTTTTCTCTTTTCCCATCAAAAGGAGTAGAGTCGTCGTGAGACGAAACATAATTCAATACTCCAAATCCCTTTAACTCTTTTTGCAATGTATTAGAGTAGTAAGAGAACAAACTCTCGTAGTCTTTTTTGGCTTCATTTTTAAATTCAAAATTGATTAAACTATTGAATCCATTAGCAAAATAGTTTACTTTTTTATCGCCAAAATCATAGTTTAAACCACCACTAATGTTATAACCAGAAACTTCACCAGTAGTGTAAAAAGCAGTGTTGTCTAATACTTTTCCTGGATTATTTTTCTTCCAAGTTATAAAAGCATAATCACATTGTTTTTTGAATTCAGCCCAAACACCTTCTTCAAGGTGTTTTGTAGTATCAGCGCGGTATCCGTCAATTCCGTATTCGGTAATGTAATCCGTCAACCATTTAATAATATAATATTTTGGTGCTCTTGGGTAGCCAGTACGCGCAAAGAACTCGTCTAATTCTTTTACTTCTTGTTCGTAGCGACCTTCTTTTTTCCATTTTTCGACTAAAGCCGCAGGTAATTCTACGTTTTGTTCGCTCTCAGTTAAAATATCAGGAAGATTAGCAACTAAAGTACAAGCAGTAGTATTTTTATAATTTTTATAATCGCAAGCAGGAGTTGTACGCACCCAATTTTCTGGCCAAAGGGCATCTTGTGGTGTAACAGGACCGGTGTGATTAATTACCCCATCAAACACAATTCGGATACCATGTTGGTGTGCTTTTTCAACCATGTTTTTTACCTCTTCAGGAGTACCAAAGTTAGGATCTAAAGCAGTCCAGTCTTTTGCCCAATATCCATGAAACCCATAGCTATATCCAGTTCCTTCATCTGTTCCATCGTGAATTTGTTCCACCAAAGGAGTCATCCAAATAGCGTTAATTCCCAATTGGTCAAAATAGCCTTCTTCAATTTTTTGAGTTATTCCTTTAACATCACCACCCATAAAACCACGTAATTTACCGGTTTCTTTATTTCGGTTATAATTGATGTCGTTGCTTGAATCTCCATTGTTAAAACGGTCGGTCAATAAGAAATAAAGATTTGCTCCTTCCCAAACAAATGGAGTAGAGTTCGTTACTTTTTTTGTTTGCGCTTGAGTTGCATTTGGCAAAATGAAAGCCGCCAAAAGTGAGACTAATACAATATTTTTTTTCATAGTGTTCATTATTTAAGTTCCAATATCAAAGCTGATTTTGCCTCAATATTAATGTTGTTTTTAATGTTAATTGTTTGTCCAGTAATCACGTCTTTTCCAGTTGAAAAATTCTGAGTATTTTCTATAAAGCGAGAAACGTTTACTTCTTGTTTTTCATCCGAATTGTTTAGTAACACCATCACACTTTCAGTATCATTGTATCTAAAATAAGTGTAGACATTATTTTCCGGAGCATAATGCGTTGTTTTTCCGTTATGAATTACCGATTTTCCTTTTCTCCAATTGAATAATTTGGCAGTAAAATCGAAATATAGTTTTTGTTCTTGAGTACGACCCTCAGGTGAAAAAGCGTTATTGTTATCGCCTTCCCATCCGCCAGGGAAATCATGTCGAATATCTCCATCCCCATTACTTTTACTTCCACTCATTCCGATTTCAGAACCGTAATAGAGTTGTGGAATACCTCTTATTGTAGATAGAAGAGATACCGCCATTTTATATTTGTCGATATCATTTTTTACTATTTCGTTTAATCGATCTGTATCGTGATTTTCAGCAAAAACTAATAGATTATTTATGTTAGGATACATAAAGTCGCTTGTGAAATTGGAATAAATTTTAACCATTCCTTTGTCCCACGAATTTTGATTCTCGTTAAAAACGCCTCCATTTATGATTTCCTGCAAAGTAAAATCCATAACGCTCGGCAAATAAGAATTGAAACTCTGTATTGCACCAATTTTACTGTCTTTTTGCCAATAAGCATTTTGTGCAGGGGTATGATACCAAACTTCTCCAACTATATTGAAATTAGGATATTCTTCCATGATGCTTTTTGACCATTGAGCAACACCATTTTTATCACCATAGGGATAGGTATCAACTCTAAATCCATCTAAATCTGCGTATTCAACCCACCAAATAGCATTTTGTATCAAATATTTTAAAACTAATGGGTTCGATTGGTTTAAATCAGGCATTGATTTTACGAACCAACCATCAGTATATAAATTGGTGTCACTTTTTGATGCGTTAGAATCAAATTGAGTGTTCATTCTATAGTTCGTTTGTGCATAACCCGGGAATTGATGAATCCAATCGTAAGTGGGTAAATCATTCATCATCCAATGTTTGTACCCCCAATGATTCGTCACATAATCCATAATATTTTTCATGCCGCGTTGATGCAATTCGGCACTCAAACGAACATAATCTTCATTGGTTCCAAAACGAGAATCAATTTTATACACATCGGATTGACCGTAAGTATGATATGAACCTCTTTCGTCATTGTCTTCACAAAGTGGAGTAGGCCAAAGGGCAGTAGCGCCCAATGACTTGATGTAATCTAAATGGTTAATGATACCTTCGATATCCCCACCGTGACGACCGTCTTTATTAGCACGATTAACTTTTTCAATAGTTTCTTTGGTGCTGTCATTATTCGGATTGCCGTTTGAAAAACGATCGGGCATCAATAAATAAACCATGTCTGAGCTGTCAAATCCTTTGCGAAAGCGTGAATTTTCTCTTCTTGATTTCAAACTGTATGGCTTTTTAAACACTACTTTTTTATTTTTGGAAAACGAAAAAACAAGCTCTTGTGCTACTAGATTTTTGGTATCAATCGTTACAAAAAGATAGTTGGGGTTTTCTGTTTTTTGAACATTTTTTATCACCAGTCCGTTTGAAACTGACACCTCGTTTTGGGCAATATTTTTTCCGTAGAACATGATCTGTATCTCCGATAAATTCATGTCGGCATACCAAAACGGAGGTTCCACTCGATCGATTTGAGCAAATGCAAAGCTTGTGGTCAGTAAAAAAAAGAGTAATTTTTTCATAGAAGTAAAATTTATTTTTTTAATAAAAATTGCAAAGGAATATGGAATCGTTCTGCCCACGATTTTTCAGAATGGTCTTTACCATCAAAAAATTGGGTTGACCAATTGGTGTTAGAAAAACCTTTTTTCTGCATAAGAGCATCTACTTTTTTCTGTAAATCAGGATACAAAGCATCTAGAGTTTTGTTGCCATAATCAAAATAGAGGATATGCGTTTTTGGATTGGGTAAATGAGACTCCATATACTTGATAAAGGCGTTTGGGATAGGATTATTTTCCGAGGAAAATGTGCCAGGCCAATGGGTTGAAATACAAGCAGCACCGCCAAAAACTTCTGGATATTCGCAAATGGCATACATGGAAATCAATCCGCCCATACTGGATCCAGCAATAACAGTATTTTCTTTGTTTTTTAAAGTAGCAAAATGGCTGTCTATGTATGGTTTTAATTCGGTTACCAAAAATTTTAAATACAAATCGGAGATTGGTTGGAAGATTTCTTTTGTTCTTCCTGCTTTTTGTAATTGCGCCGTTATCGTGTCTTTTTGTGTTTGATTTAAACTTTCAAATGGCTTTTGCGGAAAATATTCGGGATGGCGTTTTTGGCTATTATTCCAAATACCAACAACGATGAATTTTTTGGTCTTGCCTTCTGATATCAAATTTCCAGCAACTTCATCTACTTCCCAAGATTGCTTGTTCCAAGTCGTGGAAGCATCATACAACATTTGCCCATCGTGCATATACAAGACAGCATATTTTTGAGTTTCAGAATACCCCTCTGGCAACCAGACATCGATATTTCTGGAATCAACAAAGTTGGATTTGAAGTTGTCAATGCGTTGTACTTTGCCCGAACTCGCTTGAGGACTTTGGGCATGTATTTGCATGGATAGCAAAACGATAAATAGCACTACTTTTTTCATTGTGTCAGAATTAAAAACCCTTCTAGAATTATACTCTAAAAGGGTTTTTTATCATTTTTTGTTTAAACCGTAACGACAGCATTTGCAGCTACAGCAATTTCTTTTCCATTAACGACAACTGTAATAGCCGTGTTACCCTCTAAAGCAATTTGAGTTGCTTTTTGATCCACGGTTACTTTTACAATTTGGTTTCTGAAATTTATTTTAAAGGAGTAGCCTTGCCATTCTTTCGGAATTTTTGGAGCAAAATGAAGGGTATTGTCTTTTACACGCATTCCTCCAAAACCTTCAACAATACTCATCCAAGTACCTGCCATAGATGTGATATGACACCCTTCTTCCACTTCTTTATTGTAATCATCTAAGTCCAAACGAGAAGTTCTTAAATAGAAAGTATATGCCATTTCCATTTTATCTAAAACGGCTGCTTGTATAGAGTGTACACATGGCGAAAGCGAGCTTTCGTGAACTGTAAACGACTCGTAAAATTCGAAATTATTTTTCAATTGTTCTTTAGAGAAATGATCTTCAAAGAAGTAAAAACATTGTAATACGTCAGCTTGCTTGATATAAGGTGAACGTAAAATTCTATCCCAAGACCATTTTTGATTGATTGGGCGTTGACTTTTATCTAAATCGGCTACGCGAACTAATTCTTTATCTAAGAATCCGTCTTGTTGCAAATACACACCCAATTCTTCCGATTGAGGGAAGTACATATTATCGGCTACTTTTTTCCAATCTTGTAATTCGGCATTCGATAAATTTACTTTTTCGATTATGCGTTTGTGATCGGAAGGGTATTCTAAAGATACTTTTTGAATTTGTTCAGCCGCATAGTCAATACACCATTTAGCAATATAGTTGGTATAGAAATTATTATTAACATTGTTTTCGTATTCATTTGGACCGGTAACTCCCAAAATCATATATTGATTTTTATGGGTTGAAAAAGTAGCTCTTTGGTGCCAAAAACGAGCAATACCAATTAATACCTCCAAACCTTTTTCAGGAATATAACTGTAATCTCCTGTAAAACGGTAATAATTAAAGATAGCAAAAGCAATCGCACCATTTCTATGGATTTCTTCAAAGGTAATTTCCCATTCGTTATGGCATTCTTCACCGTTCATCGTAACCATTGGGTACAAAGCAGCGCCATTAGTAAAGCCTAATTTACCAGCATTTTCTATGGCTTTGTCCAATTGGTTGTAGCGATAGGTCAATAAATTACGAGCCACTTCTTGGTCTTTGGTTGCCATATAGAAAGGAATACAATAGGCTTCAGTGTCCCAATAAGTAGAACCTCCGTATTTTTCTCCAGTGAATCCTTTTGGACCAATATTCAAACGAGAATCTTTTCCTAAATAGGTTTGGTTTAATTGGAAAATATTGAAACGGATTCCTTGTTGTGCTTTCACATCACCTTCAATAGTGATGTCTGACATTTCCCAAATTTTGGCCCAAGCCACTTTTTGTTCTTCTAATAAAGTATCATATCCTTTGGCTAGAGCCAATTTAATCGCATTTTCTGCAGCAGATTGTGTATTGGCATGATTCATAGATACGGTATAACCACCAATTTTTTGGATAGATGATATTTTACCTTGTCCAATTACGGTTTCGTAACTATGCTGTATTTTTTCATTGGTTGCATCAATAGCAACAGGTGAAATAGTTTCGTTTTTCCCATTTGCCCAAATACTATTGTGCATAAAAGTAGTCACTTTGAAATGCGTCTTGAACGTTTGAGCCGTTACAAAAGCTTCATTGCTTCCTTTTTTTACTTCTAATGGTTCCCAAAATTTTTCTTCCCAGTTCGCATCTTCGTTGGTTACACCTGCATCGATGTAGGGTTTATAAACAATTTTGGCATCTTTGTTTAAAGGAGAAATTTCGTAGTTGATGATCCCAACTTCATCTAAATCAATAGACAATACACGTTTTACATTGACTGCTATTTCAGTTCCGTTTTGTAAAGTTGCCTCAAAAGAGCGTAGGTACCAACCCTCTTTCATGTTCAATTCACGTCGAAAATTTCGAACGGAAACACAAGCGTTTAAATCTAAATTTTCACCATTGATTTCAATGTCAATTCCAATCCAATTAGGAGCGTTCAAGACTTTGGCAAAATATTCTGGATACCCATTTTTCCACCAACCCACTTTAGTTTTGTCAGGGTAGTAGATTCCGGCAATATAACTTCCTTGAAAGGTCTCTCCAGAATAGGATTCTTCAAAATTGGCTCGTTGCCCCATAGCACCGTTTCCAATACTAAAAAGACTTTCGGATGATTTTACTCTTTCTACATCAAATCCTTCTTCAATAATCGACCAGTTGTCTGGTTTAATATAATCTTGGTTCATTTTATTAATTTGAATATTTGAATAAATGAAAAAGGACTAGTTGGTCCTGATTTTCATTTATTAATTATTTATAAGTGAATTTAAAAAGGTCTCATCTATATAGGTGAAGTCTTTAAAATTGAATTTAGCTTCGTTTAAAATGGTTGCGTCTCCAATTCCAATACTGATCATAGATGCAATATTGGCGGCTTGAATTCCGGCAACTGAGTCTTCAAAAACAATCGAATTATCATTGGATACAACTAATTTTTGGGCTGCTTGAAGAAAAACTTCTGGATCTGGTTTGGCATTACTTACGTCATTCCCATCTACAATGGCATCAAAAAAGGATAGAATTCCTGTTTTTTCTAAAATAGGACGTGCATTTTTACTTGCCGATCCTAATGCAATAGGCTGATGATTGGCTTTCAAAAATTCCAAAACCGTCATCACTCCAGGAAGAATTTCGCTTTGATCCATATCGACTAAATAGGATAAATAGTCTTCGTTTTTTTGAATTAGCCATTGGTCTTTTTGCGCTTGTGACGCTTCGACTTTTCCTAAACCTAATATAATTTCGAGTGAGCGTACGCGACTTACTCCTTTTAATAATTCGTTGTGATCGTGTGTAAATTCGATACCTAGTTCGTTTGCAATTTTTTTCCAAGCCAAATAATGGTATTTAGCTGTATCTACAATTACGCCGTCAAGGTCGAATATAAATGCTTTTTTGGTCATTATTTTATTTTTTTATTACGTCATCTACGTCTTTAACTCGCGTCACCAATAGTGCAGCAATGATGAAACTCACTCCACTAGTTATAATGGCATAAATAGCGTTGTCTTGATAAACATATTTAACTAAAGGACCACCAATTAAGGCGTTTACAATTTGTGGCAATACCACAAAAAAGTTGAATATTCCCATATATACTCCCATTTTGAAAGGAGAAATGGAGCCTGCAAGAATAGCAAATGGCATCGATAAAATACTCGCCCAAGCAATTCCTACTGCGATCATGGAAAGAATCAACCAATTTTCATTCGGCATAAAATAAATGGAAATTAATCCAAGACCTCCAATTGTTAAAGAGATAGCATGTGTTGATTTTCGCCCAATTTGTTTAGCTATATAAGGTAAAGCAAATGCATAAATTGCAGATACTAAGTTATACACTCCAAATAAAACGCCAACCCAGTCTCCTGCATTTTGATACGCATCACTTGAATTATCACTGATAGGTAATCCGTAAATATGATGAGCAATTGCAGGCGTGGTAAAAACCCACATGCCAAACAATCCAAACCAAGAAAAAAACTGAACAAAAGCCAATTGTCTCATAGTAGACGGCATTTGTCTAAAATCGTCAATGACATCAAATAGGCTAGATTCTTTTTCTGATGTTGGTTTTTCATCTGAAAATTGGGCCAACTCTTCTGGCGAATATTCTTTAGTACTGAAAATAGAAATCAATACCGATCCTACTAAAACGATAGCACCAATAATAAAGGATAAGATTAAATTGTAAGGTACTCCACCTTCTTCATTTTTGTTTGAAATTCCAAACCAATTGGTTAATACATAAGGTAGCCATGATCCAATAACCGCTCCAAAACCAATTAAGGCAGTCTGAACACTGAATCCTGCAGTTCTTTGATCTGTTCTTAAATTATCACCCACTAAAGCTCGGAAAGGCTCCATAGCAATATTGAATGATGCGTCCATAATCATTAACATTCCAGCTCCAACCCATAGAGCAGGGAGTAAAGCGATGAAAATTTCTGCTTGTGGCATTAATATTAAACCTATAGATGCTAGGATAGCACCTGCAAAGAAAAAAGGTTTTCTTCTTCCAAATCGGCCCCAAGTTTTGTCACTGTAATACCCAATTATAGGCTGTACAATTAGTCCCATTAAAGGAGCAATTATCCAAAACCAAGAAAGTTCATGCACATCGGCACCAAAAATTTGAAGAATTCGGCTAGCATTAGCATTTTGCAATGCAAATCCCATCTGTATCCCCAAAAATCCAAAACTCATTGTCCAGATTTCTGCGGTACTTAATCTACGCTTTTCCATTATCGTAATTTTAAAATTGATACGATAAGCGCTATGCTTATCAAAACTTAACTGAAATTTTCGAAGTAAAAGTAAAAGCTTTGAAGTGCCAAATATAGATAAATCTCTTTTACTATTATTTGAAAAATGTATTTTTAATTGAAAAAAAGCAACTACAAGGTTGTAGTAATGAGTGAATTAACATTTTCAATTTAATTTGTGGATTCTCGTTCTATAAGGTGTGTAGAAACAACCTCAGTAACATAGTTTTCATCACCTTCTACATACTCATCAGATTCTAAGCGTTTGATTAACATTTTTGCAGCTTTAGCTCCCATTTGTTTTCCATTTTGGCTAACAGTAGTAATAGTTGGGGTTGAGTATTTAGAAATTATCCCGTCTGTAAATGCAATAACCGACAGGTGGTCTGGAACTTGAATTCCCATTTTATTTGCCATCTTTATAATGGTCACGGCAAATAATTCGTTAACTGCAAATATGGCATCGATGGCTGTATCTTCTAAAAGTTGGCTTATAGTAATCTCACAAGTATCAACATCTTCAATTTTGATAATTAAATTTTCATCAAACGGGATATCGTTGTCTAACAATGCCTTGACGTATCCGTCTGTTCTTAATTTTCCAACACTAACATAATCAACTGTGGTAACAAGTGCTATTTTTTTCTTTCCATTATTGATTAAACTTTGAACTGCTTCGTAAGCGGCGGCTTGATCGTCAATGATTACTTTGTCACAGAGGATATCGTTGGTTACGCGATCAAACATTACCACAGGCATCCCTTGATTTATCACTTCGGTAATATGATGAAAGTCGCCTTTGTATTGTGTTTCTTTAGACAACGACATGATAAAACCATCAATACTTCCATTGGCTAGCATTTCCATATTTAACACCTCTTTATCGAAAGAATCGTCAGATAAGCATATTACAACACTATAGCCATTTTCATTTGCTACATGTTCAATTCCGTTAATTACTGTAGAAAAGAAATAATGAACAATTTCGGGGATAATTATCCCTATAGTTTTCGTTTTTCTGTTCTTTAAACTTAAAGCAATGTTGTTTGGTTTGTAGTGGTATAATTTAGCAAAAGCTTGAACTTTTAATCGCGTTTCTTCACCTATTTCATGGCTGTTTCTCAACGACTTAGATACGGTTGAAATGGAAACGTCAAGTTCCTTTGCGATTTGTTTGAGCGTGACTTTTCTTTTCATGAATAATGGTTAAAAATGGAAATTGTGAATAAAAGTATTGTTAAATTATTTCAATTGCAAAAATACCGTATATTACTTTTTAATTACACAAACTTTTCAACACTACCACGTTTTCGTAAAAAGAAAATCGATTTCGTATGCTCCGAAATCGTTATCGTTTCATTATATTTGTTATTCGAAGTAAAAAAAGCTATTAGCAATTAATCAAAATTTATTTAATTTAAACAAACAAGTATGAAAACAATTTACAAAAAGTTGTTAGTTTTATTACTACTCTTGCCAGCAAGTTTGTTGGCTCAGAGCTCATTTAGTGGTGTTGTTGTTGATTCAAAGTCGAACCAACCAATACCTGGAGTTAATGTAGTAGTAAAAGGGGCACAACAAAGTGTTACTACTGATTTTGACGGAAAATTTAAATTGTCAAAAATCAAGTCGGGTGATGCTGTAGTATTCTCATTTGTAGGATACAAAGCGCAAACTATTGCTTTTTCAAATCAATCTAATTTAACTGTAAAACTTCAAGAGGATGAAAATCAACTTCAAGAAGTTGTAGTTCAAGTAGGTTACGGTTCTGTTAAAAAGAAAGATGCGACAGGATCAGTAGCGTTACTTGCTGCTAAAGATTTTAACAGAGGGGTTAATGTTAGTGCGGATAATTTATTAAATGGACGTATTGCCGGTGTTTCAATTAATGCAGGAGGAGGAGCGCCAGGAACTGGAGCTACAATCCGTATTAGAGGAGGAGCGTCTTTAAATGCTTCTAATGATCCTTTAATCATTATTGATGGTTTGCCAATTGAAAATTCAGCTGGAACTGGATCAACATCTATTTTATCTTCATTGAACCCTAGTACTATTGAGTCAATGTCGATTTTGAAAGATGCTTCTGCAACAGCAATTTATGGATCTAGAGCTTCTAATGGAGTAATATTAATTACTACTAAAAAAGGAAGTAAAAACTTATCAGTTGATTTTAATTCAACTGTTGGTGTTGGAAATTTGATTAAAAATATAGATGTTCTTGATGCTTCACAGCTAAGAGCTGTAGTTGGTGCTAAAAACCCATCTTTGCTATCTAAATTGGGAAGTTCTAATACTGATTGGCAAAAAGAAATTTACAGACAAACACTTTATTCTGATGCAAGTGCTACCTTAAGAGGAAGTCTTTTTGGTGTTTTACCTACAAGATTAACAATTGGTAATACCTATCAAGAAGGTTTGCGATTGACTAATGCTTTTAAAAGAAATACAGTTGGGGTTGCTTTAAATCCTTCTCTTTTTAAAGACCATTTGAAATTGCGTTTGAATGCTAATTATAGTAATGAAAATAATAGATTTGCTGATGCGGTTGAAAGTAATGCAATAAACTTTGATCCAACTCAACCAGTGTACGATAAAACTTCGGTATACGGAGGGTTTTATGAAAACTACAATAAAGAAACTATTGCATTAAATGCTCAAACAACGAGAAACCCAGTGGCTCAGTTGTTACAAACAAATGATACCGGTTATAATAATAGACTTTTTGGAAATTTTGAAGTTGATTATAAATTTCATTTCTTCCCTTCATTGAGAGCAGTATTGAATGTTGGATTTGATGAAAGTTTCGGACAAAGAACTAGAATTGCAGGTTGGGAAGCAGCGTCTTCAGGATCAAACAATTATATTCCTTTTGGTACTAATGAATTGTCTACAGGTCATAGAAAAAACAAATTACTTGATGGATACCTAGCCTACAATAAAGCGTATGGTAAATTAGCTGTAGACGTGATTGGAGGGTATTCTTATCAAAAATTTGAAAATGATAGTTATATTCAAGGAAACTTAAATGATCCAAATTTACCAACTGGAACTGGTGGATTCCCACAATATAAAGTTGCTACTCCAATTGTGTTGTTAGGTTATTTTGCTAGAAGTAATTTTAGTTTTGATGATAAATATATCTTAACCGCTACTTATAGAAGAGATGGATCTTCACGTTTTGCAGAAAATAACCGTTTTGGTAATTTCCCAGCAGTTTCATTTGCATGGAAAGCAAACAATGATTTGTTTAAAGACAGTAAAACCATATCTGATTTAAAATTCAGAGTTGGATGGGGTGTTACCGGACAACAAGATATAGGTGATGCAGCAAATGTTTATTTGCAAAAATATGTTACAGGTAGTGGTTCTTCACAATATACTTTTGGATCAAGTGCTTTACCTATAGCTATTTCATCTGCTTATAATGAAAAAATTAAGTGGGAAGAAACTACAACATATAATGCAGGTATAGATTTTGGTTTGTTTCAAAATAGAATATCTGGAGGCTTAGATGTTTTTTATAAAGTTTCAGATGATTTACTTGTTAAAGGGCCTTTAGCTGATGGTAGTAATTTTTCTAATGCGATTTATCAAAACGTAGGAAGTTTTACAACTAAAGGGATTGAATTTTCAGTAAATGCCGATGTTTATAAATCGGATAATTTTAATTGGAATTTGAATTTTAATGCAACACATTTTGATAGAAAAATCGATGAGTTGATTTATCATGCAGTTATTAGAACTGGAGATAATATTGCAGGTACAGGTACTCAAGCTAAAGTATATCAAGAGGGATTTGCACCAGACTCGTTTTGGGTTTACAAACAATTATATGATGTAAATGGCAGACCAATTGAAGGAGCTTATGCTGACATGAATGGAGATGGTGTTATAAATGCTAATGATAAATACATATACAAAAACCAAGATCCTAAATTAATTCTTGGATTTTCTTCAATGATAAATTATAATAATTTTGATTTATCATTTGCATTACGTTCTAATATTGGTAATCGTGTATTTAACGCGGTAAACGCGAGTCGTGCACAATACAATAGACTTGCAACAGGTGCTGACGTAACTAATTTACCAACATCAGTTATTAATACAGCATTTACTACAACTTCAAATGTTGTTTTATCTGATATATATGTCGAAAATGGTTCTTTCTTACGAATGGATAATATTACACTTGGATATACTTTACCTAAAATGTCAAATGATAAGGTTTCATTGCGTTTTACTGCTGGATGTCAAAATGTATTTATGATAACAAAATATTCAGGATTGGATCCAGAGGTAAACAATGGAGTTGATGGGGCAATTTATCCAAGACAGCGTTCATTTTTATTTGGAACAAGTTTAAAATTTTAATAAATAAATTTAAAAGACATGAAAAAAATTAATGTAATTATAACTTTATTTTCGGTAGCAACATTTTTATCTTGTACTAAAGATCTTGATGTTTTGTCTACAGATGGTACGGTAAAAACTCCAGAAGCAATTTTTGCTACTCCAGCAGGATACAAACAAGCTTTAGCGGGTGTTTATGGTAATCTTTCTTTGACAGGTACTGGAGACGCAGGTTCTTCTTTTTTGGAAGGAATTGATGCAGGAACTAGTCAGTTTGGAAGATGTTTATGGTATTTACAAGAACTTACTACTGATGAAGTAGTTTGGAGTTATGAAAATGACGAAGGTACTGCAGAACTTAACAGAAATACATGGGGTTCTAGTAATCCAATTCTATTAGGATTTTTTAGTAGATCTATGGCAGAAGTAGCAATTGCAAATGACTTTTTACGCCAATCTACGCCAGAAAAGTTAGCTTCACGTGGAATTACATCTACAGCTGATTTAGCTAACATTAGTGATTACCGAAATGAAGTAAGAGTTTTAAGAGCGTATGCGTATTATAACTTAATGGATTTATTTGGTAAAGCGCCATTTTATGATGAAAATTCAGCAGTGAATTCTCAAGGTCCTGAATACAACAGACAACAGCTTTTTACTTTTATTGAATCGGAATTAAATGCCGTTCTTCCAAATTTAAAAGCACCTAGAGCTAATGAATATGGTCGTGTTGATCAGGGAGTTGCAAACATGATTTTAGCAAAAATTTATTTGAATGCTGAGGTTTTTATTGGTGCTCCTAAATATACTGAGTGTATGGCAAAATGTTCTGCTGTAATTTCAGGTGGATATACTTTAAATTCAAATTATTTAAATAATTTTAAAGCAGACAACCATACTTCATCAGAAATTATTTTTGCTTTACAATCTGATGGTCGTGTTACTCAAAATTATGGTGCAACTACTGTAATTATTAATGGACAAGTAGGTTCAGTTGAAAATAACGGTTCAACATTTGGTGTTGGCGGTTGGGGAGGAGCATTAAGATTGAGAAAACAATTTGTTCAAAAATTTGACGGCTCTGAATTTTCAAATGATAAAAGAAATACTATCATTGGTGGTTCAAGACCAATTGACATCACTAATGTTACTACAAACGGTCAAGGATTTGTTTTAGGTAAATGGTCTAATAAGACTTCTGCAGGTGTAGCAGGGCCTAGTTCAGGTTTTGTTGATACAGATTTTCCAGTATTTCGTTTGGCGGATGCTTATTTAATGTATGCTGAAGCTCAAATGCGTAAAGATGGTGCAGTTAATGGTAGTACTACTCCAAATGCTAATTCTACATCAATTGGTTACATTAATGCCTTGAGAACAAGAGCAAACGGGACAACCATTTCTTCTGCTAATCTTGATTTCATTATTGATGAAAGAGCTAGAGAATTACATTGGGAAGCTTTTAGAAGACAAGATTTAATTCGTTTTGGAAAATATACTACGGGTTACAACTGGGCTTGGAAAGGGAATAGTATTTTTGGAACATCGATTTCAGATGATATGAAATTGTTTCCAATTCCTGCTAACTCATTAAGAGCTAACCCAAATTTAACTCAAAATAAAGGTTATTAGACTATTCTAAAAATATAAAAGATGAAAAACACAATTAAATTATTAATAGCTTTCATAAGTCTTCTTACATTATCATGTACAGAGGACGTTGAACAGAAAATAGCTGAAGCTAAAAGTTCAGGTATTACTTTATTAGCTCCAACCTCTAGTTTTAACTTAATACTTGATGGATCTAAATTAAATGATTTGGCCACTACTTTTGTTTGGAATGATAGTGCAAATAGTTCAGCTGGAACAACAGTAAGTTATACTATTGAAGTAGCAAAATCAGGAACTAATTTTGCTGCGCCAGTAGCTTTAGCAACTACAACTAGTTTACACAAAGATGTTACAGTTGGAAATTTAGATACTGCAGCAAAAGCTTTAGGAATGCCAGCTTTGGTTGAAGGATTGATGGATGTGAGAATAAAATCTTCAGCCGGTACTTCTAACCATTTCACCATAAAAGTTACGCCATATCAACCTAATTGGGGTATTATTGGTAGCGCAACTCCTAAAGGGTGGGATGCTAGTACAGACATGACTTACAATGCAGCTACAGGAACATATTCTATTTCGTTAGATTTAACAGATGGGGAATTTAAATTCAGATTAGATAACAGTTGGACTACTAATTATGGTGATGATGGTAACAATTTATCATTAGAAGCTGGGGGTTCAAACATAGGTGTTACTGCTGGAAGATATACGATAGTTGCTAATTTTGCCACTAAGACATATAGAATTACTCGACTAGTAAATGCTTGGGGAGTTATTGGAGATGCAACACCTACAGATTGGGGAGCAGATACACTAATGGATTTTGATCCTCTTACTCAAAAGTATTCTATCATTTTGAAAATGAAAGTAGGTTCATTTAAATTTAGATTGAACCATGATTGGGGTACTAACTATGGAGATAATGGCAATAATCTTTCATTAGATTCTGGAGGTGATAATATTCCAATTGCTTCACCTGGATCGTATTACATTACTGCTGATTTTACAGGTTTGACTTATACAATTAAAAAATTATAATTTAGGACAATATGAAAAATATATATAAATTTCTAATTGCTTCAATAAGCATTCTGACAGTTTCTTGTACTGATTCAGTAACAGATAGAGAAGAAGTATCTACAAGTGCTGCACCTGTTTTGGTTGCACCTACATCAGGACTTAACATTGTTTTGGATAAAACCAAACCAAATGATTTGGCAACAACAGTAGTATGGAATTACGCTGCTTATGGCGGGACTTCAACAGTTGTAAATTACAGCATTGAATTTGCTAAAGCAGGGACAAATTTTGCAGCGCCAACAGTAGTAGCTACATCAACAGAAAGATTTAAAAACTTTACTGTAAATGATCTTAATACTGCAGCATTGGACGCTGGTTTTCCACCATTTGTTGAAAGTTCTATTGATGTTAGAATTAAGTCTACAGTAGGTACTACTGCTAGTATTGCACAAACATCTAATTTTTATACTATTAAATTAACTCCTTATCCTGCATGGCCAGATTGGGGTATAATTGGTAGTGCAACACCAACTGGATGGGATTCAGATACTAATTTAGAGTATAGTTTAGCTACAAAAACCTATTCAATAACAATGAATATGGTTGTAGGTGCTTTCAAATTTAGATTAGATAATGGTTGGGGTACTAACTTTGGTAGTAGTAGCGCAACAGGTGGAGCATTAGTTCCAAATGGATCTGATATTCCTGTAACAGTGGCAGGTACTTATAAAATCGTTGTTGATTTTAATGCTAAAACATTTACAATTACTAAATTGTAATTTCTTAAATTTCAAAAAGGGGTGTCTTTGTGGCACCCCTTTTTTTATTAAAAAATATTTTGGCTATGAAAATAAAAATACTTTCTTTTCTTTTTTTAATTAGTATAAGTAGTTTTGCACAACAGCAAACTGTAACCTCTACGGTTACTCCGGCTGTTTTTGACGAAACTACATCTATCACTGTTACTATCAACGGAAATAGCATTAATGAAGCTTCTTGGGGCGTTACAAATAATGTGTTGTATATGTGGGCCTGGGCATTTGAGTTGGATGGTGTCACACAAAAAGTAACTCCAATAAATGGAGACTGGAATAATTCAAATGAATCAACGAAGTTTAATTATAATGCGGGTAGTGATACTTACACTAAAACTTTCGTACCATCAACCTATTTCAACACGACAGGAATTGGTAAAATAGGGTTTTTAATCAAAGCCAAAGACGGGACAGGGGATAAAAAATCGCAAGATATTTTAGTTAATGTGGGTTCTTTTCAGGTCGATTTAACTTCTCCTAAACAAAATAGTGCTACCGTAATTAATTCGGGCTCCTCTAATTTAACTATTACAGCAACCAATACTAACGGTAATGCAAGTTATAATTTGAAATCGAATGGAGTGAGTATTCATACCAACAGTTCGACTTCAAGTTATTCCTTTACGCTATCAAATATTACTAGTAATCAAAATTACGAGTTAGAAGTACTACAGGGAACTACAAAAATCACTAAAAAGTTTTCGGTAATAGTTAATCCTGGTGCTAATGAACTTGCAATTCCTTCTAATTTAGTAGATGGAATTAATTATAACCCAACAGATGATACTAAAGCCACCTTGGTTTTAGACGCGCCATTAAAAGATTTTGTATATGTGGCAGGTAGTTTTAATAATTGGCAACCAACGAGTGCATTTGCCATGAAAAAAGACCCCAATAGTAGTAAATTCTGGTTGGAGTTAACAGGACTAACTTCAGGAACAAGTTACTCTTATCAGTATTGGGTAGTAGATGCTTCACCAATTACTGGTACACCTGCATTGGTTAAAACCGCCGATCCGTATTCGACTTTAGTTTTGTCTCCTTTTGATGATTCAACTATTCCTGCAACATCGTATCCTAATTTACCAGCGTATCCAACGGGGCAAGAAAGAGAAGTGACGGTTTTACAAACGGGACAGACTCCTTATGCATGGAGTTCTGCCACTACAAATTTTGTCAAACCAGCCAAAGAAAAATTAGTGGTTTATGAATTGTTGGTTCGTGATTTTGATGCTAATCGAAATTACCAATCGGTAATTGATCGATTAGACTATTTTAAAAACTTAAAAATCAATGCCATTCAATTGATGCCTGTGATGGAATTTGAAGGGAATGAAAGTTGGGGATATAATACCGCTTTTCACATGGCATTGGATAAATTTTACGGCACTTCAAGTAAGTTAAAAGAATTGATTGACAAATGCCATCAAAACGGCATTGCCGTTATTTTAGATGTGGCTTTGAATCATGCTTTTGGAAGAAATCCAATGCTCAGAATGTGGATGAATGATCCTGATGGTGATGGTTGGGGTAGTCCATCGGTTGAAAATCCGTATTTTAATACTGTAGCCAAGCACAGTTATAGTGTAGGAGAAGATTTTAATCATCAACAATCAAGAACTCAAAACTACACAAAGCGCGTAATACAACATTGGATTAAAGAATTTAAAATCGATGGTTTTAGATGGGATTTAACTAAAGGATTTACACAAAATTGTACCGCTGTAAACGGCGATGCTTGTACCAATGCGTTCCAACAAGACAGAGTAGATTTGTTAAAATCATATGCCGATTATTCTTGGAACTTAGATCCAACACATTATGTTATTTTTGAACATTTAGGAACTGATTCAGAAGAGAAAGAATGGGCTAATTATAGAATTTCGGAAACACCAAGTAAAGGGGTTATGTTATGGGGTAAAATGACTTCAGAATATAATGAATTATCTATGGGGTATACTGCCAATATTTCTCGAATGAATAGCACTAGCAGAGGTTTTACTAACCATAGATTAATAGGGTACCCTGAAAGTCATGATGAAGAACGTTTGATGTATAAAAACCTGCAATCTGGAAATAGTTCTAACACAAATCATAACGTAAAAACAGTAAATACTGCTTTGTCTAGAATGTCAGCTATTGGAGCTGTTTCTTTATTGGTTCCAGGACCAAAAATGATTTGGCATTTTGGCGAATTAGGCTATGACGATTCCATTTTTACCTGTAATAACGGTACGGTAAATTTACCTACTGATGTTACATCAGGCGACTGTAAATTAGACAAAAAACCTCAATTACAATGGACTAATAATTGGCTTGCAAATAGCAATAGATTTAAAATTTATTCGGATTGGGCTAAAATGATTCAGTTAAAAACCACTGAAGCTGTTTTTTCAGGTACAGCTACAATCACTAATGCAAGTTCATTATTGCAAACTATTAAAATTACAGATGCTACGATTCCAGCAACTAGTTTGAAAGATGTTGTAATTGTTGCAAATTTTGATGTAACCAGTAAAAGTGTTCCGACTGGATTTCCTTATGCTGGAGAATGGTTCAACTTAATGGATAATTCAAGTTTGAATGTAGTCAATGTAAATGATCCGATAAACGTATTACCAGGTCAATTCAAGATTTACGGGAATAAACAAGCTTTTGGAGCTAACGCGCCGTTTGTTTTGCCTGCAGATAATTTTAGTATAGAATCAAAAGCGGAAACCTGCGCCAATAAAAACAATGGACAGATAGTAATTAATGCAGCTCAAACCTATGCATATGTTGCTTCTATAAATGGCACTAATTATAATTTTACTAATAATAGTTTGACCATTTCTAATTTGGCGCCCGGAGTTTACTCAGTTTGTATCACTATTCCGGGGAAAACCAACTTCGAGCAATGTTACAGTCTAACAATTGGAAAAGGGTCCTCTCTAACTGGAAAATCATCTGTGAATTCTAATACAGCTTCTATCCAAATTATGGAAGGTACAGCACCGTTTGAAATTATAATCAATGGGACGTCACAATTTGAAACTTCAGCATCAAATTTTATTGTACCTGTAGTTCAAGGAGATTTCTTAGAAATAAAATCAGCTAAAGCTTGTGAAGGTATATTTGCAACAACAATTGCTGATCCATTATTCGGTTTTACAGGATATCCAAATCCAACGAACGGTATAATTAATTTTAATATACCATCAAATCAAAAAGAAATAGCAATTGAATTGTATAATTTAAATGGGCAATTAGTTTCAAAAGGTGTGTATACCGTTTTGAATGGCAAAGTACAATTGAATTTGGATAAAGAATCGGCTGGGGTGTATTTTGCAAAAGTACTTTTAGAAACTCCAGTAAGTTTAACCATTGTAAAAGAATAAATATGAGAAATATTATTTATTTAGCGAGTATGGCCTTTTTGTTTATTTCTTGTGGAGGCGGTGGTTCTGATACACCAACACCAGCACCCGAACCATTAAATACTGCGCCTTCTGTACCCTCATTAATTGCGCCAACTAATAGTTTGTTGTGCATCAACAATGTAGTTACTTTTGAATGGGGTGCCTCAACTGATGCCGAAAACAATCCTATTGTTTATCAAATACAAATTGCAACTGATAATCAATTTAGTCAAATTGTAAGCACATCAGATGTGTCAGCTAGAACTCATTCAGTTACTTTAGATAGAAGCAAAGCGTATTATTGGAGAGTAAAAGCTACAGATAGTAAAAATGCATCAAGTGCTTATTCTGGAACTTTTAGTTTTTATACCGAAGGGGTAGCTGTAGCCAATCATTTACCATTTTTACCAGAAGTAATTCAGCCTGAAATTAATTCTACTATTGCCGGGACAACTGTTAACTTAAAATGGTTTGCCTCTGATGCCGATGTAGCTGATGTGATTAAGTATGATGTGTATTTAGGAACTACTAACCCGCCAACGACTAAAGTTGTTAATGGAGATAATATTTCAGCCAACACTTTAGAAGTTACAGCCTTACAAGCCGCTACTCAATATTATTGGAGAGTTGTCGTGAAAGACAATAAAGGTGGGGAGACAAGAGGACAGGTTTGGAATTTCAGAACTAATTAAGAAGATAATACTTTTTAAAAACAAAAAAGCTACTCCCCGAAAGGAGTAGCTTTTTTTAACTACAATTAACACATAAACTAAAAACTAAATTTTCCCATCTTTAATTTCATCCACAATTTCTGGATTTAATAAAGTGGTAATATCTCCAAAATTAGAGAAGTCACCTTCTGCAATTTTACGCAAGATTCTACGCATGATTTTTCCAGAACGTGTTTTTGGTAAACCCGATACAAATTGTATTTTATCCAATTTAGCAATAGGTCCAATGTGGTCTGAAATATGCTGGTTGATCTCTTTACTTAAGTTATCTCTATCTCGGTTTTCTCCGGATTCTTTTAAAATGACAAATCCGTATAATGCATTTCCTTTGATATCGTGAGGGAAGCCTACAATTGCAGACTCTGCTACTGCAGGATGTTCGTTGATAGCATCTTCTATAGGCGCCGTCCCTAAATTGTGTCCTGAAACAATAACCACATCATCGACACGACCTGTAATTCTATAATATCCAACTTCGTCACGCAAGGCACCGTCACCAGTAAAATATTTACCAGGGAAAGCACTAAAATAGGTTTCTTTATATCGTTGATGATCTCCCCAAATAGTTCTCGCAATACTTGGCCAAGGATATTTAATACACAAACTTCCAGTCACCTGATTGCCTTCAATTTCATTGCGTTTTTCATCCATCAACACGGGTTGAATACCTGGTAATGGAAGTGAAGCATATGTTGGTTTAGTGGGTGTTACAAATGCCAAAGGTGAAATCATAATTCCTCCAGTTTCTGTTTGCCACCAGGTATCTACTACAGGACATTTTTTACCTCCAACGTGATCGTTGTACCAGTGCCACGCTTCCTCGTTGATCGGTTCACCCACGGAACCAATAACTTTTAATGATTGTAATGGGAATTTTTGAACATAGTCTAGACTTTCTTTTGCCAATGCACGAATGGCAGTAGGTGCTGTATAGAATTGAGTCACTTGATGTTTTTCAATTACTTCCCAGAAGCGACTAAAATCTGGATAGGAAGGAACTCCTTCAAAAATAACGGTAGTTGCTCCATTTAATAAAGGTCCGTAAAGAATGTACGAGTGACCTGTTATCCAACCAATATCGGCAGTACACCAGAAAATATCATTCTCTTCGTAGCTAAATACATTTTTAAAAGTGTATGCAGTGTACACCATATATCCAGCGGTTGTATGGACCATTCCTTTTGGTTTTCCTGTAGAACCTGAAGTATAAAGGATAAATAAAGGATCTTCAGCATCCATAATTTCGGCAACGTTGGTGTTCATTGCATCGTCTAAAAGGGGCTGTAACCATTGGTCACGGCCGGCTTTCATATTAACGTTGGTGTTGGTTCTTTTGGCAACCAATACTTTTTCAACTGTTGGACATTTTTCTAGCGCTTCGTCTACAATGCCTTTTAAGTCAATGGCTTTGTTACCACGGTAACTTCCATCGGAAGTGATGACCATTTTACATTCGCAATCATTGATTCTTGAAGCTACTGCCGAAGCAGAAAATCCTGCAAAAACAACCGAGTGAATGGCTCCAATTCTAGCACAGGCTAATAGCGAAACGGCTAATTCAGGAATCATTGGTAAATAAATGCAGACGCGATCGCCTTTTTTGACGCCTTGCTCACGTAGTACATTGGCCATTTTTGAGACTCGTTCATACAATTCATTGTACGTAATATGCAATGCCTCTTCTTTTGGATCATTCGGTTCAAAAATGATTGCCGTTTTTTCTCCTCTTTTAGCAAGGTGTCTGTCGATACAGTTTTTTGTAATATTGACTTTGGCATTGGTAAACCATTTAATTTCGGCTTCAGCCATATTGAAATCAATTACATTGTCCCATTCTTGGTACCAAGTAAAGTTTTCAGAGGCAATTCGGTCCCAGAATTTTTTCGGTTCACGAATTGATTTTTTGTAGTGTTTGAAATATTCTTCTAAATTTTCAATTTTATAATAACTCATGGTAATCTAATTTATATGTTCTAATTCTTTTTTTATTATTTGCTGTAACTTCCAATTTTGTATTTTTTCAACACCTCGATAATTTCACTAACAATCGCTTCGTCATCGATAGTAGAAGGAATTTGATAGTCTTCTCCATCTGTAATGCTTCGCATTAATTTACGTAGAATTTTTCCGGAACGTGTTTTTGGTAAACGGTGCACAATAACTACATTACGTAAGGAAGCAACCGCACCAATTTGTTGGCGCACTAGTTTTACAATCTCTTGTTCCAATTGGAAATGTTCGATGTCTTCTCCATGTTTGATAACCACCAAAGCCAAAGGAGTTTGCCCTTTTAATTCATCGTGAATTCCAATAACGGCACATTCTGCCACTGACGAATGGGATGCCACAATTTCTTCCATTTCAGCGGTAGAAAGTCGGTGACCCGCTACATTAATTACGTCATCAACACGCCCGGTTATAAAAATATAATCATCGTCATCTTTGAAACCTCCATCACCTGAGAAATAGTAGCCTGGGAATTTTTCTAGATAACCTGCTTTGAATCTCGGGTTGTCTTTCCATAAATCTAATAAGGTTCCAGGAGGCAATGGTAATTTAATTACCACGTAGCCTTCTTCGTTGGGGCCAACTTCAGTTCCATTTTCACTAAATATTCGAATGTCGTATCCTGGAACTGCTTTCCCAACAGATCCTGGTTTAATTGGTAAATATTCTATTCCCATCATATTGGCAACGATAGGCCAACCCGTTTCGGTTTGCCACCAGTGGTCAATTGCTGGAACGGGAATATGTTCTTGGTACCATTCGAGTGTGGCTACATCGCAACGCTCTCCTGCTAAAAATTGAATTTTCAACGAACTCAAATCGTATTTTTTGATAAATTCTCCGTTTGGATCTTCTTTTTTGATCGCACGAATCGCTGTTGGAGCCGTAAACATCACGCTTACTTTATGTTCTTCAATCATTCGCCAGAAGGTACTTGCATCTGGGGTTTTGATTGGTTTCCCTTCGAAAATAACTGTCGTATTTCTATTAATTAGCGGTCCATATACAATATAACTGTGCCCTACAACCCAGCCTACATCTGAGGCTGCCCAAAATACTTCACCTGGTTTGGCGTTGTATACATTTTGCATGGAATATTTCAGCGCAGTTGCATAACCACCTGAATCACGCACGATCCCTTTTGGTTTCCCAGTGGTTCCCGAAGTATATAATACATACAAAGGATGAGTGGAATTCAATGGCACACATTCGGCTTCTTCAGATCCATATACCAAAGCATCATAATCCACATCGTATTTTTTGAATGGTACTTTTGCTCCTAATTTTCTATTGAGGATGATCACTTTTTTAGGTTTGTGCTCGGCCAATTGAATCGCTTCGTCAACTAAGGGTTTGTAGGCAATCAATCGGTCGATTTCAATTCCCGATGATGCAGTTATAATCGCTCTTGGTTTGCAATCGTCAATACGGATGGCTAATTCATGAGGTGCAAATCCTCCAAAAACTACCGAATGCGTTACGCCAATTCGTGCACAAGCTAACATGGCAAATGCCGCTTGCGGAATCATTGGCATATAAATAACAGCGGTATCACCTTTTTTTAAACCCAAAGATTGCATTCCTCCAGCGAGTTTAGCCACTTCGGTTTTTACTTCTAAAAAAGTATATTTTTTAATAGTTTGCGTAACAGGGGAATCATAAATAACAGCCACTTGGTCGCCGAAACCATCCTCAATGTGTTTGTCTAATGCTAAATAGCATACGTTTAATTCGCCGTCTTTGTACCAAAGAGGATACCCATTTTCATCCGAAGATAAAATGGATTCAGGTTTTGTAAACCAATGTATAGCGTCGGCTTGATATTTCCAGAATGCTTCTGGATTTTCAGTACTTGCGGTATAGGTATCTTTGTAATTCATGGTGATTATTCTGTAAAATAATGGGACTAATTTTCGATCAATTCATGTACTTGTTCTACTAATTTTTTAGTAGAAAACGGCTTGACGACATATAAATTAGCTCCTAAATTCATCCCTTTTTCAATATCACTTTCTTTGTTTTTTGCTGAAAGAAAAATCACTTTGCAATGCGCTAAACGTTCGTCTTTTTTAATTTCTTCTAAGGTGGCATAACCGTCAACCATTGGCATCATAACATCAAGAATGATTACATCAGGCAATTGTTTTTCTAAAATATCTAATGCTTCTTGTCCATCACGAGCAATGAAAACTTCAAAATTATTTTTTTTGAAAGTATATTCTAATGCCATTACGATGTTCGGCTCGTCATCTACGATTAGTATCTTTTTCATCTTCTTAGTTGTTTTCTGTTGTGTTGTAGTTAGGTAATGTGAAGACAAAAGTGGCGCCTTCTTTCACATTATTTTCGGCCCAAATAGCGCCCTTATGATGTTCAATAATTTGTTTGCAAATGGCTAATCCTAGTCCGCTACCAATTGGTTTTTTGACATTTTGATTTCTCGATTGATAGAATTTATCAAAGATGGCTTCAAAATCTTCTTTTTTAATTCCTTTGCCGTTATTATGAATGGTGACGGCAACATTAGATTCGTTTTCTGTAATGTTAATGCTGATCAAACCGTCAGTTATAGCTGAAAATTTGATTGCATTGGACAGTAAATTGTGAATCACTTGAATAATACGCTCTTCATCATAAAACGCTCTGATCTCTTTGCCAGCATCTTCAAATTCCACTTGTATTTTTTTATTTACAATCAGTTGTTTAACTGATTCTAAGGTTTTTTCTACCGTTAATGCAATATTATTTCTTGAGAGATAGATTTTTTGTTTCCCAGTTTCAAATTTTTCTAAATCCAAAATTTTATCGATCAAACGATTCAAACGATCCGATTCAGAAATAATGTTTTGCAGGAATTGTTTTCGTACTTCAAAAGGCACATCTTCATCGTCATGCAAAATTTCACTTGCGGCTCTAATTGCAGTTATCGGTGTACGCAACTCGTGTGTAACCGTATCTAAAAATTCATCTTTCTGAATGTCTTTTTTAACCAGCTCTTCATTGGCGACTTTTAGTTGCTCTGATATTTTTTGCAATTCGTTTGAAGTGTCTGTCAATTTTTTATTGATGATGATATTTTCTTTTGATTCTTCTAGAATTCGCAATACCTCTGGCAAACTAATTTCATCTTCTTTCACCACACTGGCAATTAATATTTTAGCAGAAGCTGTACCTATATGACCCGTCAATAAGTTTTCGGCAAATTTTATAAATCGCGCATCTGCGGTAGTCACATTTTTATCAATATTGTATTTTAAATTGAAAATGGTTAGCGCGCGTTTGGTTCTTTCTTCACCTAGAAATCGAAGTAAAACGCGTTCGATATCCGACACGTACGCCGTTCCTTTCCAAACAAATGCATCTTCATGATTGGTAATATATTTGTCTATATCGACAAACATTTCCGCATAATTTCGCTCTCTGTAATTCCCTCTAAAACTAACCGAAACTGCTGCAAATCCGATTGTATTGAAGAATAAACTCCAAAATAATGCATGTGGGATTGGGTCTAAATAATCCAAACCGAAAAGTTGAAATGGTTTCAATAATTCGATTCCCCAAGGGCCTTCTTTAAAGAATAAACTGGTTGAATTGGTAATACCTAATGCATAGGGTGCTAATAAAGTATAACAACAAATTAAAAAGCCAATAATAATACCTGTAATCGCTCCTTTATTGGAACCTCTTCTCCAAAAAAGTGCTCCAAAAAACGCCGGGGCTAGTTGTGCAATCACCACAAAAGAAACCAGACCAATAGATACTAGAGAGTAATCTAAGATGAAAATTTTGTAGATCGCATAGGATAAAATAATGAGTAAAAAGATACCGATCTTTCTACTTCTTACAATTCGGTTATTGTTTTTTTCTTGTGATTTGTTTCTCAACCTTCCAACAAATCCATATGGAATTAATAAGTTGTTACTGAGCATGGTCGCTAAGGCAATTGAAGAAACAATAATCATTGAAATTGCCGCTGAAAATCCGCCTAAAAAGACGAGTACTGTTAGTGTGTTATTGTTGAAAAATTGTGGAATTAATAAAGAATAGGTGTCTGAATTCAATCCTTTCCCTTCAAATAAAATATTGCCTCCCCAAGCGATTGGAAACACAAAAATGTTAAACAACAATAGGTACAATGGAAACAACCACATGGCTGTTCTAAGGTGCGTTTCTTTGTTATTTTCTACAATTGCAGTATGGAATTGTCTCGGCAAAAGAAAAATAGCAAACATAGACAAGATGCAAAGGAAAAACCAATTGATAGCACCAGTCAAGCCTCCGATAGAATTTTTTTTATCGAAATTTTCTAATACCGAAGCTTTACTATAAATGTCATCGAATCCATCAAATACAAAGTAGGTAACATAGATTCCAATAATTAAAAAGAAAACTAATTTTAGTACCGATTCTAATGCAACAGCAGTTACAATGCCGCGTCTTTTTTCAGAAGCATCAACATAACGTGTTCCATAGTAGGATGCAAATAGAGCTAGGGCAATACAAGCATAGGTGGTGGTGTCATAAAAAATGTTGGAACTGGATTCGGTTTTGGTAACAATATGAAAAGTGTCCGAAATGGACTTTAGTTGCAAAGCAATATAAGGCACTATACCAAAGATACATACGATGGTAACCAATGCGCCTAAGAATCTATCATTGCCGTAACGTAAGGAAATGAAATCAGCAATACTAGAAATTTTATTTACCCTTGAAATTCGAATGATTTTTTTCAAAATAATCATCCAAGTAGGTATGATAATGATGGGACCTAAATAAATAGGTAAATAACTTAAACCGGAATTGGCAGCAACGCCAATACTTCCGTAATAAGTCCAAGCGGTGCAGTACACAGCTAGCGAAAGAGAATAGATATAGGGATTATTAGTCCATCTGGAATGCCCTTTTTTTTCTGCCCAATAGGCAATATAAAAAAGGATTAGCATATACAATACTAAAATGAATAAAAGGCCAACACTACTCATAATATCTCTTGATGATTAAGTAAGTGGTGCCAATAGAAAACAACCAAGCCGAAAATACATAGATATACACAATTGGAAAACCTAAAAAAGGCTCAGAACTATCAAACAATAACAATAGCGGCATGTTCAAAGCTAATACCATTAGCATTGAAAGTATAACCAGCTTTTGTTCATGTCTTTTTTTCATAATTGTGTTATGATCTATTTTTGAATTTGATCGAAGTAATATACGAATTGTAATTAGTAATTCGTAGTTTTAAAAATATACAAACGCTGCCAGTTATTGACAGCGATTGCATATTTTAAACTAGTAAAATGAATTATTTATCGCTAAATTCACCTGTAAGGGAGTAGTATCCAAAGATACCTAAACCTCCAACAATAATTGGTGCAAGAATAAAAGTGTAAATAATTGCAGGAATCATATCTTCTGGTTTTCCTGACTCAAATTTTGGAATAGCTTGATTAATCAATAGATAATATCCAGCTGCAAGACCTAAACCGATCCACACAATCCCTAATAATTTTTTTATTGCGTTCATAATGATGTTTTTTAAAATTTAAATTAAGCTAATTAGTGTTTGTGAGAGGTACTTTTACCATCTACATAAATAGCTCCGATAATGAAACAGATAGCTCCAATAATGATTGGATACCAAAGTCCTTGTAGATACGGCTCAGCTACTGCAACTGCTTGACCAGCCTCTGCTGCTGCATCGTTTGCTTTGGTTGCTGCTGCCACTAATGAAGTAGCTACTGCAGGAAGCAATCCTCCAAAGATTCCGTTACCAATGTGGTAAGGTAAAGACATGGAAGTATAACGAATTTTTGCTGGGAACAACTCTACTAAGAAAGCAGCTGTTGGTCCGTAAACTACAGTCACTAAGAAAATTTGAATGAATACTAACCAAACTAGTGTCCATTTGTCTGAATCATTTACCACCATTGTTTTCTTAACTTCTACTTTTGGTTTTCCGTCATCACCAATTTTAGCTACACCATTTTCTAAAGTTACAGTTTTTACTTCTTTCCAAGTCGCTCCATCTGTAAATTCTTTAGTTGTAGTATACACTGAATCTAGTGCTTTAGCTTTGTTTTCTTTTGTCTCAGCAAGAACTACTGTTTTAGCTTCGATTTCAGTTTTATTTTTGATGCTTGTAGTTTCATACATCGCTCTATAAATAGGTCTGTAAGCTACAACGGCAATTAAAATACCAGCAAGCATTAACCATTTTCTACCAATTTTATCAGAAATCCATCCAAAAAACACGAAGAAAGGCGTAGCCATTAAAATAGCATACATCATAATGTCTCCTACTTGATCAGAAAGACCCATTACTTTTTCAATAAAACTCATAGCGTAAAATTGACCAGTGTACCAAACTACACCTTGACCCATTACGATACCAAATAAAGCTAACAATACAAATTTGAAGTTCAATTTGTTTCCAAAACTTTCTTTTAATGGATTTTTAGAAGTTTTTCCTTCTGCTTTTACTTTTGCAAATTCAGGAGACTCGCTCATGTTTTTTCGGATTAAGTAAGAAACTAGGATCATCAAGATAGAAACCCAAAATGGAACTCTCCATCCCCAATCTTCAAATGCTTCTTTAGACATAGCACTTTTTGTAGCCATGATTACCATAAGAGAAACAAATAAACCAATTGTTGCTGTAGTTTGAATCCAAGAAGTCCAATAACCTCTTTGGCCTGGGCCAGCATGTTCAGCTACATAAGTTGCAGCGCCGCCGTATTCCCCACCAAGAGCAAGACCTTGAAGTAAACGTAAAATTAATACTAAAGTTGGTGCCAAGAAACCAATGGTTTCATAACTTGGGATACATCCAATTAAGAAAGTAGCTCCACCCATCAATACTAAAGTAACCATGAACGTATATTTACGTCCAATTAAATCGCCTAGACGACCAAAGAATAAGGCTCCAAAAGGACGCACAACAAAACCTGCAGCAAATGTTGCCAAAGTAGATAAGAAGGCAGCAGTTGGGTTGTCTGAAGGGAAAAATTTAGTTGAAATAATAGTAGCTAAACTACCAAAGATGTAAAAATCATACCATTCGATCATGGTACCTACTGAAGACGCTCCAATTACGGTCCATAAGGAGCTTTTTTTGTTTTCATTCATAATGTAATTGTTTTTGGTTTGGTTAATTAATTGTTATTAAAATGTGTATACACAAGATACCATTGTTCTAAAGTTGCTTACGTTAGTTAAAGCACCTGTTGCTTTTCCATACGAATCAGCAGCTCCCCAATCAGCTGAAGTTAATTCCAGCTCTGGAGTAATTCTAAATTTATTTTTCTTAAAGTCAATACGTCCAGATACTCTCCAAACATTATCAACCATTCTTGCGCCACCAACTCCAATTCCTCTTCCGTAAGCAACAGTACCAGCTTGATCAGCTCCATTGTTTTGAGTTCTTCCAAAGAAAAGCCCAGGCGCTACAGTTTTTCCATTACTAGCAATATCAATCCAAAAAGCTGACGTTTTAGTTGCTTCATACGATTCGATCCCATTAGTAGTAGATCCAATATAGCCTCCTAACATTACCATATTAAACAAGTTGCCACCTGAAATACCATATGCTTTAATAGTGATATTGTCGTTAGCATATTTTCCGTATCCAAAAATAGTAGTACTATTAGCTTTTTCAGTTGTATTTTTCTTAGCAGTTCCTGTTAAACCGTTATCGGTTCTTGGTTGAAGTGATTTTATTTCGACCCCAGCTCCCATAAACACGTATTTGCTTTTGTATTGTAATTGGGTGTTGATAGATGGAATAGCGGAGTTAATAGAAGCCGAATTTTGTGTTCCAGGCCCCGAAGTAGTAAATTCACGTTCTTTGTAAGCAGTAAAACTAATCGATAGGTCTTTGCTTAAATTTTGTTTTAATTTAACCTGAGAAGCCCATCCAAAAGGATTGAACATAATTCCGGTACTAAAATTAGCTACGCCTGGAAATACTTCAGGAATAAAAGTTGGATACCAAGTTTGCCCCATGGTTAAAGAAGTTTTTTTCCAATCTAATTGTGCGTAGGCATGGCGTAGTCTCAATAAACCTACTGTAGTTGTGCTTGTTGAAGCATTTTCAAAGTTTCCAAAGAAATCTCCTTCAAGAGTCCCGCTTACTTTAGCGCCCCACACATCTGGTCCTTTCATTTTCACTCCTAAACGTGAAACAACAGATAAAAAGTTAGATTGCCCAACAGCGTTAGCATCTTTTCCATCACCCGCATTTATTGATTTATCTAAAGGGTATAAGTTCAAATGGTCTTCTCTTACTTGAGCTGATTTACGGGTATCCCACATGTAATCAGTTCTTACAAATCCGTACCAAGAGATACTGTAGTCGTTTGCTACAGGTGCAGGTGCGGCAGGTGTTTGTGAATATCCTTTAAAAGAAGCCACAGCAGCTAAAAGGAGTAAATAACGTTTTTTCATAATAATTTTTTGGTTTGGTTAGTAAAAGGGTTAGTTTTCACACTGCCAAATTCATTTATTTTTGGAATAAAAAAAATTATTATATATTTTTATGTAAACAACTATAGTTAATCTTTAAAACGCTCCCATTTTATTAGCATAAATTTATCTCCAAGTTCAGTAATTATCATACCGGCTCCAGAAAGTAATTCTTTATTTTTTAAGTATTCTACCAATTCTAAATGATTAAAAATCTTGTAAGTAGGATGGTAGTTGGTATGAGAAGGTTTCTTGATATTAAAGCTCTTTACCCAATTGCTAATAGTAACGTGTGAAACCCCAATAATGCGTTCAATTTCGCGAAAACTCAATCCTTCTAGATACAATTGCAATGCTTTGGTAACATAGTAATCATCTATCTTTTTACCTATTTTATTAACAGTAAAAAAATAGTTGCATTTTTTACATAAATACCTTTGTTTGTTGTTGATAATGCCGCTTTTAATAATGTGGTTATTTTGGCATTTTGGACAGCTTAAAATTTCCATATATATAAATTTTGCATAAATATAATAAATTAGCAAATATAGCTATCGAAAATACGCAAGAAAATTCAAAAAAAATTAGAAATACTTTATTTTTATTGGAAAAATAGTGAATGATTGCTAGGTAAATCAAAAAATTGAATAGTAGAAAAAATGAATGGAAGGTAAACCTAACCTAAAGATCGCTGAATTAAAGATAATACAATTTAGGTATAGTAATAAAAACAAAAAACCCACTCTATTGAGTGGGTTTTGTGGTACCTCCAGTCCCGACGCTTCGGGAGAACCAGGGACACATTCGGGATTATTTTTTCGATAAAATATCTGAAAGTATTTCAGGATTTTGAATAATTTTTTCAATAAAAATTTTGCTTTTCATTTTCTTAATGAAACGTTCAAGAAAGAGTGCTTCGTTTCTGTCATTGCATTCAAAAGCTAAAGCTAAGCCCCAGTCATTGGCAATTTTAGAAAAAGCGTTGGCATATTCATGTTGGTTGTGTTTGCGAATTCTCTCTTCAACATCATGAGTTTCCCCTATATAATATTTTGTGTTTGTTTTTGAATGTAGTATGTATAGAAAATGGGGCATGGGTCGGGTATTTAATAAACAAAAAACCCACTCAATTGAGTGGGTTTTGTGGTACCTCCAGGGATCGAACCAGGGACACATGGATTTTCAGTCCATTGCTCTACCATCTGAGCTAAGGTACCTTGCTAATGCGGGTGCAAATATAGAACCATTTTTAATTTATCCAAAACAAATATTAAAAAAAAATCAATTCGTACCTTCGCAGGAATAAATAAAACAATATGATTCTAACTATTGATGTTGGGAATACCCGAATTAAAGGTGCTGTTTTTGAGAACGATACCTTGATAGAGCAATTTCATACTGAGCCAAGAGTAATGCAAAATGCAATTGAAAGTATTTTAATAAAATACCCTAATACTTCCGATTTGGTGGTGGCCAATGTGGGTAATTTTGATAAAAACGACTTTTTGGCCTTTTCCGATCAAATTACAATTCATTTTGTATCACATTTGGATACTTTTCCTTTTTTGAATGCTTATGCTACGCCAAATACTTTAGGAATTGATCGAATGGTTTTGGCTACAGGCGCCACCTTACGGTATCCAAATCAAAATCGGTTGGTAATTGATGCCGGCACTTGTGTTACCTATGATTTCATTAGTCAAGATGATGTATATTTAGGAGGTGCTATTTCTCCTGGATTGCGTTTACGATACCAATCGCTTCACAATTATACCGCTGCGTTACCTCTTTTAGATTCAGAATGCCCGGATTATTTCATAGGAAATTCAACGGCTAATTCTATTCACTCTGGTGTAGTTAATGGATTGGCTCATGAAATAGATGGCTTCATAGAAGAATACCGAACCCGCTACCCAAATTTTATCATAATTTTAACGGGCGGAGACGCAGAATTTTTGGCTAAACGATTAAAAAATACCATATTTGCCAATTCAAATTTTCTTTTAGAGAGTTTGAACCAAACCTTTCAATATAAAATCAAAAATGATTAATAAAATTATTATAAGCGGTTGTTTGTTGTTTTCACTTGTATCTTTTGCGCAAGAAGGTACATCCTCACCGTATTCTTTTTTCGGAATTGGAGATGTAAGATATAAAGGTACCGCCGAAATGCGCTCTATGGCCGGCATTGGTGTAGAGCAAGATAGTATCCATCTTAATTTAGATAACCCAGCAAGTTTTGCCAATCTTAAATTGACGGTTTTGTCAGTTGGTGGAACTTATGCTACAAATAAACTAAAATCATCAACCCAATCGGCAAGCACCCAAAGATCCACTTTAGATTATCTAGCAGTTGGTTTGCCAATGGGTAAATTAGGATTTGGTTTTGGATTGATACCGTATTCATCAGTAGGTTATAAAGTAGAATCAATGGCAACTGATGTAAGTCAAAACAGTAGACGATTTAATGGTACAGGAGGTTTAAATAAAGTATTCTTGGGTGTGGGTTATAAAATATCACCTTCGTTAAGTTTAGGGGCAGATATGCATTATAATTTCGGAAAAATAGAAACATCAAGTTTGGAATTTTTATCGACAATTCCTGTTGGAACCCGAGAAATGAATAGCGCTGTTTTGTCTGGATTTAATTTTAATGCAGGATTGATGTATCAGACAAAAATTAGCTCTAAAATGAATTTATATTCTAGTTTTAATTATTCATTAGAGAGCACTTTAACCTCAAATAACACTAGTAATATTGCTACAGTATTAATTGATGGGGACTTCAATACTTCGGTTGTGGATGCTGCCGATGATGTGGTTAAAACAGGAACTGTGATTACGCCTAGTAAACTAACTTTTGGACTTGGTTTTGGTGAATCCAAAAAATGGTTGTTGGGTGCTCAATTTAGTACTAGGGATGCCGCAGAATGGGGGAATACATACAATTCATTCTCTAATGTATCGTTTGAAAAATACCAGAAAATTAGCTTAGGAGGTTATTACATACCAAATTACAATTCGTTTACTAGTTATGCTAAAAGACTCGTATTTAGAGGAGGGCTTAAATTTGAAAAAACAGGATTGGTGGTAAATTCGCAATCCATTAATGATACTGGTCTTACTCTTGGAATAGGATTTCCAGTAACCGGATCTTTTTCTAATGTGAATCTTGGATTTGAGATAGGAAAAAAAGGAACGACTTCGTCTAATTTGGTTCAAGAGAATTATGCAAATTTTAGTTTAAGTTTGTCTCTAAACGATAAATGGTTTGAAAAAAGAAAATTCAACTAACTATTATTAATTTTTCTTAATTGTGTTAGATCAAATCAAAGTGTATTCCAATAAAAACAGCTTCAACTTATTCGTTGTATTCTTATTTTTAGGATTGCTTTTGGGATGTGAAAGTAACCTCAAAGATATTCGCAAAGATAATTTTTCAGATTTTGTTCCCAGTAATAATGCAGATGAAGTACATTTAAAATATACTGATTCGGGAAGAATTACAGGAATTTTAGTAAGCAAGAAAATGTTGGATTATGCTACAGTTGATTTTCCATTTACCGAATTCCCAAAAGGAGTTCACGTTACATTATACGATAAGAATGCAAAGAAAACAGTGGTGACTTCTAATTATGCTATATCGTATAAGCAAACTGGAATCATAGATTTACAAGATAAAGTAAAAATTGTTTCAGACGACGGACAAATATTAGAAACCCAACAATTGTATTACGATCAAAAAAACGCTTGGTTTTTTACCGAACGAAAATACAAATTCAGCTCCCCAAAAGGGGCCTCTAATGGCCAAGGGATTGATTTTAGTAAAGATTTTAAAGTAATTAATTCACAAAGAATAACAGGCGAAGTAGATTCTGCCGACTAAAACATAGTATTATGACATATCTTAAATACACTCCTTATTTATACCTAATCTTAGGAATTTATTTGGTAATTGATTCAGTAATCAATTGGAATATTCCTGGCGAAAATGCCAAGTTAACGTTACTTTTTGCTGCAATAGCTATTTTTTTATTTGGATTTAGAAGACGTTATGCAAAACGATTTGAGGCTAGAAAAAACAATAAAAACAAAGAGTAAATTAAAGAAGAATAAGTGAAAATAGTGTTAGGCAGTTGATTTTATTTAGAAATTCAAAAAAACTTTCAAAATAAAACGCTACTAGTATAATTATTAATTAGATAATTGTATTTTCGCAAACTGAATATAAAATTAATACAATAGAAATGGCAGTTTTAGCAAAAATTAGAAAACGTTCCGCATTATTAATTGGTGCAATTGCACTTGCTTTATTTGCATTTATCATTCAAGATTTGATTGGTAAAGGTGGTATTGGACAAGATTCAAAAGATGTAGGAACTGTTAATGATAAAGATATTTCGTTTGAAGACTTTAGAGTTAAGGTAAGTAATGTTGAAAAAAGTGGTCAAGGAATTACCTCTACTCAAGCAGCAAATCAAGTTTGGGATCAAGAAGTTTCTGTTGCTTTGTTGACCTCTGAATTTGATAAATTGGGTTTAAGAGCCGGAGAAAAGCACTTAATTGAAGTGTTAAAAGCGGATCAAAATATTGGAAGCAATCCATTGTTTTTAAATGCAGCTGGATTATTTGATTTGGGAAAATTCAAAGAATATTTCAAAGCAAATCCTGAGCAAGCACAATTTTTACAAGAAAGAGAAAAATCGGCTGAATTGAATGCTAAATTTCAAATGTACAGTACATTAGTTAAAGCAGGTTTATATACTACTGAAGCGGAAGGAAAATTGAAATATGAAATGGAAGCTAACAAGGTGAATTTTGCCTATGTAGCTGGATTATATTCAACGATTAAAGACAGTCAAGTAAAAGTTACTGATGCTGAGATTGTGGATTTCATGAAGAAAAACGAAAAGAAATACAAAGCTGACCAATCAAGAGAAATCGAGTACGTTTTGTTAGAGGACAAAGCATCAGCACAAGACGAAGCAGATGTAAAAGCTAAAATCGTAGCATTGTTATCTGGATCTGTAGTGTATAATGCAAAAACCGCTAAAAATGATACTGTTGCTGGTTTTAGAAATGCGGTAAATGCAATTGATTTTGTTAATTCAAATTCTGACGTGCCTTACGATTCATCGTATGTTGCTAAAAAAGATTTACCTGCAGTTGATGCGGATCAATTGTTTAACTTGGCTCCAGGAGCAGTTTATGGTCCATACAAGTTTGGGAATTACTATTGTGTTTCAAAATCTTTTGGTAAAAGAGCTGGGGTAAATGCAAAAGCAAGTCATATCTTAATCAGCTATGAAGGTGCTCAAGTACCAAACAAAAGAGAAAAAAGAAACAAAGAACAAGCTTTGGCTAAAGCGCAAGCAATTTTAGCACAGGTAAATACCAATCCAGATAGTTTCATGATGTTAGCTTTCTCTAATTCAGATGATTCTTCAGCACAACAAGGTGGTGATTTGGGTTATTTTGGTCCAAATGAAATGGTAAAACCATTCAACGATTTCGTTTTTGGAAATACTATTGGAAAAGTTGGTTTAGTAGAAACTCCATTTGGTTTTCATATTATCAAAGTAACCGACAAACAAGACGGTGTTCGTTTAGCAACTGTTGCTCAAAAAATAGAACCATCAGAAGCTACTTCTGACAAAATATTCACACAGGCTACTCAATTTGAGATGGATGCTGCTAACAAAGATTTCGCTCAATTAGCAAAAGACATGAAATTAACTGTTGCTGCCCCAGTGACTGTAACAGGAATGGAAGAAAATTTTGCTTCATTAGGCAACCAAAGAGCGATTGTAAGATGGGCTTTTGAAGACGATTCTAAAGTAGGTGCAATTAAGCGTTTTGAGTTGGCTAATATTGGTCACGTAATAGCTAGAGTAAAATCAATTGATGACTCAGGACTAGTTCCAGTTTCTCAAGCAAGACTTTATGTAGAGCCAATTCTTAAAAACAAGAAAAAAGCGGAGTTAATCAAAGCAAAAATGGCGGGTACTTCATTAGAGGCAATTGCTAAAGCAACTGCAACTAAAGTAGAACAAGCAGCTAATATCACAATGGAAAATCCAGTGTTTGGTTTAGTCGGAGCAGAACCAAAAGTAGTAGGGACAGCTTTTGCTTTACCAGCTAATAAAGTATCTGCGCCAATTGAAGGTGTTACTGGTGTTTATGTTGTGAAAAATGTAAGTACGGTAAAAGCACCAGCATTGAAAAATCATGCAGCTTATGTAGCTAAATTAAAACAACAAACTGCAGGCGATGCGGGTAGAATTCTTCCTGCTTTAAAAGCTAATGCTACTATTGAAGATAATAGAAGTAAGTTTAATTACTAAGCGTTAACTAATTGTAATAAAAAAGCCAAGACATTGTCTTGGCTTTTTTATTACAATAATTTGATTAAAATTACAATATCATCTCACCATACGGAATTACCGTTTCGTATCCTTTACCAACAAAATAAGATCTGGGATTTTCTTTTGAAACGACTAAAACAAAATCACCTCCCCAGGCGCCTAAACTTTTTATAGCGCCGTCAAAGTCTGAGAATAATACTGCTTTTACGGTTTCGGTTTTTAATATAGTACTTAAAAGGATTTCGTGTTGATCTATTACACTAGTAAAAGATTCTAAATCTTTTGCCGCGATACATGCTTGTGTGAGTAAATTGATTGCCTCAATATGTTGCGATAACTGATTAGTTTTGTTGGAATGATAATCTACAATGGCCGATTTACTATTTCGCTTTTGGTTCAAATACACGAAATAGAGGTTTTGGGAAAAATTAGGCTCAAAATTTAACTGTTCCACCTTTGGTTTTCTATTTACAATAGAATAGGTAATCGGAGTGTTATTTTGCGCACACGCTATATCATAACCGCTGCCACCAAAACTTTTATGTAGTAATTCAAACGCATCGATTTGAAACCATTGCGCAATATTATTAATTAAAGTGGATGAAGTGCCCAAACCCCAATTTCTTGGGAAACTCAGTTGAGTAGTAATAGCAAATCCATTTGAATTACTTAACAAATCCGGATTCATTGTATTGGCCATTTGCAAAATTGTAATTAGAGTCGCTTTTTATGATTGGGGAGCAATTGAATTTTTTGCTTTGATTTCGTTAAATGAAAGAATTTCTTCAAACCAAATACTTCCATCGGCATCATAGCTTTTCCAATGAATTGTTTTTGTATACGTTTCTTCTACAATTAGATTTTGTCCCATTTTGGTTGGCAAGGCCAATCCTTTGGCACCGTCCAAAATGAGGTATTCACCTGTGATTAATAATTTCCCGTTACTATAAAAGGTTTTTTGCATTCTAATTAATTTCTTAATTGTTTCATTAAGTCTACCACCGCGCTGTGTGAAACGGTTTGGTTTTTAAAGTGCTTCCGAATTGAGATGCGCTCTTCTTCTGATGCATCAAATTGGTTCAAAATATTATTCAAGTGCATTTTCATATGACCGTCTTGAATCCCAGTGGTCGTTAATGATCGCAAAGCAGCAAAGTTTTGGGCTAGGCCCGCTACAGCTACAATTTGCATTAACTCTTGTGCAGAAGGTTTTTCTAACATTTCCAGGGCTAGTTTTACCAAAGGGTGCAAAGATGTTAAACCACCAACAGTTCCTAAAGCCAATGGAATTTCCATCCAAAAACTAAAAACACCATTTTCAATTTTAGCATGAGATAAACTGGAATACTGTCCGTTGCGAGACGCATACGCATGAATTCCGGCTTCAACCGCTCTAAAGTCATTTCCAGTTGCCAAAACTACAGCATCGACACCATTCATAATACCTTTATTGTGGGTAACTGCTCGAAAAGGTTCTACTTCGGCAATGCGAACAGCCTGCACAAATTTCTCCGCAAATTCTTGTGGATTAGGGATGTGCTTTTCTTCCAAGTCGGAAATTGGACACGAAACTTCGGCGCGAACCAAACAATTAGGAACATAATTAGATAAAATGCTCATGATGATTTGAACGTCTTTTTCGTTTTCTGAAAATAATTCGTATTGACTTGCTTTTTCTTTTAATGTTTTGACAAATTGTTCCAAGCACGAATTAATAAAATTGGCACCCATACTATCCTTAGTTTCAAAACTGGCGTGAAGTTGAAAATAATTAGGAATTAAATCAGTTTTATCTTTTAAAACAATATCTAGAATTCCGCCGCCACGAGCTTGCATATTTTTAGTAATGCTTGCAGTTTCTGAAAATAAATCAGTTTTTATTTTTGTAAAAAATTGATCCAATTTTTTCGCATCTCCTTTAAAAATAAAATGCACCTGACCAATTTTTTCAGTATTGATGACTTGGGTTGTAAATCCACCCCGAGTAGACCAGAATTTAGCCGCTTTTGAAGCTGCTGCTACTACTGAGCTTTCTTCAATTGCCATCGGTATGGTTTTGTATTTTCCGTTGATGAGGAAATTGGGAGCTACGCCCAAAGGGATATAAAAATTTGAAATCGTATTTTCAATGAATTCATCGTGTAGTTTTTGGATTTTTTCATCTGAATTCCAATAGTTTTTCAATAATTGAATTGCATATTCAGGTGTAGAAAAATAGGTTTGGGCTATCCAGGTAATTTTTTCTTCTTTGGATAATTTTGAAAATCCACTTACGGCTTGGTTCATTCTCAATAGTTTAAAATAATTTAGTTACAAAGATACACTTTTCCAGCTTTTCATTCGAGTCGGGATCCCTTCTATAATTCAATGCTAAAGGAGGTACTCTAACATTTAACAACTCAAATGTGAAATAATTGTAAAATTTTCACTAAAATTGGGGTCTATTAAAAACCTATTTTTTTATGAAATCAAATTTATCTTGTATTCTGTTTTTTGTCTTTACACTTACCGTTTTTGGACAACAAAAAATTACTGTTGAAGAAATTTATTCTGGGGCTTTTAGAGCCAAGGGGATGGACGAATTACAGTCTATGAAAAATACTAATCAGTATACAGTTTTGAATTATGATGCTACTTCACGTAGCATGCAAATTGATTTGTTTGACTTTGCTAACTTGAAAAAAGTGACTACTTTAATTGACAGTAAATCGCATGTTGTTCTTGCTGATGGGATCGATAGTTATACATTTTCTTCAGATGAAAAATTAGTTTTGATAGCTAATAATTCGAATCCTATTTTTCGCCATTCTTTTACAGCAGATTATTATTTGTATGATACTACTTCAAAAAAGGTTGATAAATTATTTAACTTCCAAGTACAAGAACCTACTTTTTCACCTGATGGGAAAAAGATTGCTTTTGCAAGAGAAAATAATTTATATGTGTATGATATCGCTAGTAAAGAAATTATAGCAGTAACTACAGATGGCAAGAAGAACAGCGTCATTAATGGAATTACCGACTGGGTGTATGAAGAAGAATTTGCTTTTGTTCGCGCTTTTGATTGGAGTAAAGACAGTAAAAAAGTAGCCTATATTCGATTTGACGAAAGTCAAGTGCCTGAATTTTCAATGTCAATTTTTAAAAAGGATTTGTACCCAACAGTGGAAACGTTCAAATATCCAAAGGCAGGGGAGAAAAATTCAGAAGTATCGTTGCATATTTATGATGTGACTAATAAAGGAACTCAAAAAATTAATTTATCTAAGTATTCTGATTTTTATATTGCAAGACTACAATGGACAAATGAAGCCAATGTGCTATCGGCTCAAGTGCTGAATCGTCATCAAAACAATTTAGATTTGTTGTTTGTTGATGGAAATACAGGAGCAACAAAAATTGTCTTAAATGAAAAGGACAATGCTTATGTAGACGTAACGGATAATTTAACTTTCTTAAAAGACAATAGCTTTATTTGGACCAGCGAAAAGGATGGTTTCAATCACATTTATTTGTATGATAAAACCGGAAAATTGAAAAATCAAGTAACCAAAGGCAATTGGGAAGTGACTAATTATTATGGTTTTGACGAAAAAACAAGTACAGTTTTCTACCAATCAGTTGAAAATGGATCTATCAATAGAGATGTGTACAGCATCAACTTAAATGGTAAAAACAAAGTGCGTTTGTCTAAATCGACAGGAACAAATGCTGCGACTTTTAGTCCGAATTTCCAATATTTCATCAACACGTTTTCTAGTGCTACACAAGCTACTATTTATACCTTGAACGAAGCTAAAAAAGGTGTTCAAGTTCAAGTGATTGAAAATAATGCAGGATTAACAGCAAAATTAAAAGGGTATAATTTGCCTGCAAAAGAATTCTTTGTTTTACAAACGGCAAAAGGAAATGAATTAAACGCATGGATTTTAAAACCTAAAGATTTTGATCCATCAAAAAAATACCCTGTTTTTATGTACCAATATTCGGGTCCTGGTTCGCAACAAGTGAATAACGATTGGAATTCGAATGATGATTATTGGTTCCAAATGTTAGCACAGCAAGGTTATATTGTAGCCTGTGTGGATGGACGCGGAACTGGTTTTAAAGGTGCGGCTTTCAAAAAAGTAACCCAAAAAGAATTAGGAAAATTCGAAGTAGAAGATCAAATCGATGCGGCCAAAGTGATTGGAAATTATCCGTATGTAGATAAAAATAGAATCGGAATTTGGGGTTGGAGTTATGGCGGTTTCATGGCATCTAATTGTCTTTTGAAAGGGGCTGATGTTTTTAAAATGGCTATAGCAGTAGCACCAGTAACCAACTGGCGTTTTTATGATAGTATTTACACAGAACGTTACATGCAAACTCCACAAGAAAATGCAAGTGGATATGATGAAAATTCGCCAATCAATCATGTAAATAAATTGAAAGGGAAGTTCTTGTTGATTCACGGTTCAGGTGATGACAACGTTCATGTTCAAAATTCAATGCAAATGATGGAAGCCTTGATTCAAGCAAATAAGCAGTTTGAGTCTCAAATTTATCCGGACAAAAATCACGGAATTTATGGAGGTAAAACAAGAATTCAGCTCTTTAACAAAATGACTAATTTCATCAAAGAAAATCTATAAAACTAACCAATACGTATAATAAAAAATAGAATTATGGCAGAAACTCAATCGAATACAGCACATCCAAAAGGACTTTGGGTATTGTTTGGAACAGAAATGTGGGAACGATTCAATTTCTATGGAATGCGAACCTTATTAGTATTGTTCCTTGTAAATTCGTTAGTAATGAAAGAAGAAGATGCGTCCTTAATTTATGGAGGTTTCTTAGGACTTTGTTATTTAACACCTATGTTAGGAGGTTTTATTGCAGATCGTTTCTTAGGCAATAGAAATTGTATTATGTTGGGCGGATTGATTATGGCTGTGGGGCAGCTGTTGTTGTTTACTAGCGCTAGTGTATTTGGTGAGAATTTATCTTTAGCTACAACGATCATGTACAGTGGTTTAGGAGCCATTATTTTTGGTAATGGATTTTTCAAGCCTAATATTTCCAGTATGGTAGGAAGTTTGTATCCAAAGCAAGAAAAAAACAAATTAGATACGGCTTTTACTATTTTCTATATGGGAATTAATATTGGAGCTTTTTTAGGTCAATCTATTTGTCCTTTGCTTGGTGATGTAAAAGATGCTGGTGGAATTAGAGATATTCATGCCTTTAAATGGGGGTTTTTAGCAGCTTCTATTGCAATGCTATTAGGAACAATTTTGTTCTACTTTTTGAAAAATAAATATGTGGTTTCACCAGACGGAAAACCATTAGGAGGATTGCCTTCTAAAAATGAATCGTCAGACTATGAGGAAGGTGAGGCTCAAAAAGCTGTATTTACACCAACTGCATTAGCATTGGCAGTAGCCTGTTTTACTGGATTGTTTTTGCTATTCCATTTCTCAGTTGATGGAGATAATGTGGTTAAAACAATTATTTATCCAATTATCTATGCCAGTGGAATTACTTTAGCTGGATTAATTTTATCAGATAGCTCATTAACCAAAATTGAAAGAGACCGAATTCTTGTTATCTATATTGTATCGTTCTTCATCATTTTCTTTTGGGCGGCATTTGAACAGGCAGGGTCTTCGTTAACGTTTATTGCCGATAATCAAACTGACAGAACGTTTATGTTTGGATGGCAAATGCCAGCTTCTATGGTGCAAATTTTTAACGGACTTTTCGTTGTTATTTTAGCAGTTCCTTTTAGTATGTTATGGGATAGATTGAGAGCTAATGAAAAAGAACCGATTTCACCATTCAAATTAGCGTTGGGATTGTTTTTAATTACAGTGAGTTTCTTCATGATCGCTAATCAAGTGAAAGGACTAGGAACTTCTGGTTTATTAGCAGTGAAATGGTTGATTTTATTGTATTTCTTAAATACATGTGCCGAGTTATGCTTGTCACCAATTGGTTTGTCACTCGTTGGTAAATTATCACCAAAACGTTTCGCCTCATTATTATATGGTGTATTCTTTTTGTCTAATGCTTCTGGATACGCTCTAGGAGGAACTTTAGGTTCTATATTACCAGCAACTGGGGATAAATTTGATAAAGCGAAAGCATTAGGAATTGATTTACAACCAATATTGGATAAAAAAATTACACCAACTGCTGAGCAATTAAAATTGTTGGCCGATAATCAAATTAGCGATCACAATCCCATTTTTGCAGGTTTTGAAATTCATAATTTGTTTGAATTCTTTATGGTATTTGTAGTATTAACAGGAATTGCTTCTGTAATATTGTTTGCTTTGACACCTTACCTGAAAAAAATGATGCATGGTATCCGATAATATAAGCTTAGAACAAATCCAAAACTTTGAAGGTAAATACCCCAAGCAATTGTGGTATTTGTTTTTGGTAGAGATGTGGGAACGTTTCTGCTTTTATGGGATGCGTGGAGTTTTGACGTACTTTATGGTCGATCAATTATTATTGAAAGACGAAGCAGCTAATTTGCAATACGGTGCCATTCAAGCGTTTGTTTATGCGTTTACGTTTATTGGAGGTATTTTTGCCGATAAAATTTTAGGGTTCAAAAAATCGTTATTATTTGGAGGAGTTGTGATGATTTTAGGAAATCTATTAATCGCATTTTCACCCACAACGTTATTCTATTACGGAATTGCTTTTTCTATTATTGGTACCGGTTTTTTCAAGCCCAATATTTCTTCTATGGTAGGTGAGTTGTATCATGAAAATGACAATAGGCGAGATGCAGGCTATGGAATGTTTTATGCCGGAATTAATGTGGGCGGACTTCTTGGAGGAGCTTTATGTATTTATTTAGGTAAATATTATTCTTGGCAATGGTGTTTTTTATCGGCCGCTATTGTCATGCTTTTAGGGTTGATTACATTTTTGATAACCAAAAAGCATTTAGGTCCTATTGGTGAGTCTCCTTTATTAAATTTAGATTCTAATAAAAGGAAAGTCAGAGAAATTGCAGTATATGTTGGTTCGTTGTTGAGTATTCCATTGATATTTTTGATGGTGAAAAATACCGATTATACGGATTACTTTATGTACACGATAGGTGTTTTGGCAATTTTATATTTTATAATTGAAACGGTCAATTTGAAGAATATTGCCTTGCAGAAAAAGTTGATTGCTGCCTTTTTATTTATCTTTTTTTACTTTTTATTTAACGCAATTTACGAGCAAAGTGGAGGTTCTTTGTCTCTTTTTGCAAAAGACAACTTGAATGATACTTTGTTGTTTTTTCATATTGATCCTAATGTAGTTAACAACAGTTCCAATACTTTTTTTGTAATTGTTTTAAGTCCGTTAATCGGATTGTTGTGGTTGTGGTTAGGAAAAAATAAAATTGAACCCAATACGATTGTAAAATTTGGAATCGGATTTTTATTTCTTGGAGCCTCTTTTTATATTTTTTATCTCACACGTTTTTTTGCTAATGTGAAAGGCATTACTTCTTTGAATGTGTTTACTTTTGCGTATTTAGTTACTACCATTGGCGAGTTATGTTTAGGGCCTATTGGAATGTCAATTATTACTAAACTATCACCAAAACGTCTTTTCGGAATGATGATGGGATTGTGGTTTTTGGCTAGTGCATTTGGTCAATTGGCAGCAGGAAAATTAGGAGCTGCAATGTCCAATTCTGATACAGGTAATACATTGATGTCTAAATTACAATCCTACACAGAAGGCTATTATCAATTAGCTCTATATTCAATTGTTGCAGGTGTGTTTCTAATTGCAATTACACCTTTGGTTAAAAAATTAATGCAGGAAGTGAAATAAATCACTAATTTTGGTTTCATAAAATACAACAAAATGAAAAAAATAATTATCACTTTAGTCTTTGTTTTGGGTACAATCTCCCTACAAGCTCAAGAATTATATTGGGAGACCAATGTCAATAAAGCCATTGAAGTTTCTAAGAAAACTAAAAAACCCATGTTATTATTTTTCACAGGAAGTGATTGGTGTGGATGGTGTATTCGTTTGCAAAAAGAAGTTTTAAAAACATCTGAATTTGCCACTTGGGCAAAACAAAACGTTGTGTTAGTTGAACTGGATTATCCTAGAAGTAAACCACAGACTAATGAAATCAAACAACAAAACGGACAATTGCAACAAATTTTCGGTATCCAAGGATATCCAACGGTTCATTTTGCAACCGTTACAGAGACTAAAGGAAAAGTCAACTTTAAGTCTTTAGGAAATACAGGATATGTATCAGGCGGCCCAGCTGCATGGTTAGGTGTAGCCAATGGCATTTTGAAGAAATAAAAATTTAATTGAGAATATAATATCCCTTTTCACTAGTGGAGTGAAAAGGGATATTTGCTTTTATACAACTCGCTTTCCATCGTTTTTGAAAGGATTTGTAGTTGGATGCATCTGCAATAATTTCTTTAGGTTGGCTTATTTGAATGAGACGTTCTAAATTTATTTTAGGCGACTGAGTAAGTACAATAATGTCAAGATGTTGTTGTTTTGGATATATACCTGCGCTATCTATTATAAGGATTCGTTTATCATTGAAGAAAAATGTGTTTTTCATCTTTTTGGCTGCAACTCTATGACTAAAATTGCCCACTAGATAGGTATTGAATGATTGGTTTTCAGAATTCGATTGTAATAGACTATCGTTGGCATAAAGGGTTACATTGCTTCCACTTCGTTCCGCAATTAAGGTATTTTTCTTTGAATTAAAGACTATCCATTCGTGTTGATTGGCTACTCGCCATTGGTTCCATAAAAATGTAGTTTGCACAAAAATGATTGATAATAAAAAGAATAGCAAACGTTGGAAACTTCTTTTTTCAAACCAAAGAATACCTGTCAGAATTAGTGCATAACTACTTATAAGAAATAGTAAGTTGAACGGAATGTCTTTAATGATAAATTGTTCGAATGATGCTATTGAATTGATGATTCTGTTAGTAGCGAACAAGCACAATTCTAATGCCTTTGATAAGAATGATGGACATTGGTTAAATAAAGCTAATACCATTACTATTGCTCCCAAACCCATGATGCAACCAACTAGTGGAATGATTACCAAATTAGTAATAAAAAATAAACCAGGAAATTGATGAAAATAATACAAACTCAAAGGAATTGTGCCAATTTGTGCTGCTAAAGAAACGCTAAGTATATCCCAAAAGTAGTTTGAGATTTTGCTTTTTGGTTTCCAAAGTCGAGATAACAATGGTTGAAACCATAATATAAAAAACAGCGCTAAATAACTTAATTGAAATCCGACATCCAATAAAAAGGAAGGCTGGACTACAACAATCAGTAAAATCGAGATTAATAAAGTATGGTAAATATTCACACTCCGGCGAAGGTGTTGTCCAACAGCAACAAAGGAAAACATGGTTGTAGAACGCACAACTGAAGGTGCTAGACCAGCTAAAATTCCATACAGCCAAAGCGAAACTAAAATGACAATCAATTTAAAAATTGATCCTTTTGTGTTATTCGGAAAAGGCTTGAGAATGAATGTGATAAATAGTAATATTAATCCAATATGCAGACCGGAAACCGATAAAATATGCACTGCTCCTGCATACTGGTAGTCTTTTATTATATCGGGATCAATATCTTGTTGTTGTCCTAGAAGTAAAGCAATAGCAATATTCAACTCTGTAGAGTGGAAGCCGTCTTTTTTTAAATTGTCAATAATCGTAGTCCTTATTTGGGCAGCATAATACCAAATGTCTTTTTCAATCAGAGAACTTATTTTAATATTTGTAACATCAATATACAATTGCCCATGGATTTGTTTGTTTTTTAGGTAATTGCTATAATCAAATTGATTGGGGTTTTTAGGGGAGGTGTTAGGATATATATTGCTTTGAATTTGAAGTCGGTTGCCAATCTTGAAATGCTGATATAAACTGTCTTTTTTGATGTTGATTAGTAGTTTTCCGGAACATTTAGCATTGTCTATTTGTTGCAACAAAGCTACATAACGATGATTATAAGATGTGCTTTTTAATTTTTCGTTTAGAACTACTTTAGAAGTGTGTGGTTTTTCAAAAATCTTCGGGATTTGTATAAAATGATTTTTTTTATAGGAAGCCGTATGAATGGTTTGGGTATTCACACCAATGATAAAAGCAATAATATACACTGCTATTCCAAAATAAATATAAGGATAGTTTTTTTTGGTACACCAAAAATAAACAGTACCCAACAGAAGGGTAGCCGCAAAAAGGGAAGCGAATACAAGATTGGGATTTGGCTTCATAGAAAAGGCAAAAACAACACCAACTATAAACACCAATGTAACTCTTGCTAGGGGGAATTGCAAAACTTTCATACCACTAAAATACAAAATTTTAAATGTGATAGAAATAAAAATAAAAAAAGCTACCTGTTTTAAACAGGTAGCTTTTCAGAAAATGTTATAATATTATTTCAGGTTTGCTACAATAAGTTGTGCTGTTTTTTGACTCGCGCCAACACCTCCTAATTTTTGTTCTAGTTGGTTGTATTGTGCTAAAAGTTCTTTACGGTGGTCACTGTTCAGAATTTTAGCTAATTCTTCTTTGATGCGTTGTGAGTTACAATCGTCTTGAATTAACTCGGTAACGACTTCTTTGTCCATGATGAGGTTCACTAACGAAATGTATTTTAAAGTAATGATACGCTTTGCAATTTGATAGGAAGCCCAGCTACCTTTGTAGCAGACCACTTCAGGTACTTTAAATAGTGCTGTTTCTAAAGTAGCTGTTCCAGAAGTTACTAAAGCTGCTGTAGCAATTTGCAAGAGTGAATAGGTTTTGTTTGATATGAACTTGATGTTATTATTTGTAATGAACTTTTCGTAAAATGAAAACTCTTGACTCGGCGCCCCTGCAATTACAAATTGGTAGTTTGGAAAATCATTTACTATGCTTAACATAACCGAAAGCATTTTAGTGATTTCTTGTTTTCGGCTACCTGGCAAAATAGCAATTATGGGTTGGTCATTTAACTGATTTTCTTTTCTAAAAACAACTGCGTCAACTTGGGGTTGATTGTGTATAGCATCAATTAACGGATGTCCTACAAAATGCACAGGATAGTGGTGTTTGTTTTCGTAAAACTCTTTTTCAAAAGGCAAAATCACATACATTTGATCCACATCGCGCTTGATGTCCTTAATTCTGTTTTCTTTCCAAGCCCAAATTTGTGGTGAAATGTAGTAATGAGTATTTATGTTCAGCGTTTTTGCCCATTTGGCAATACGCAAGTTGAATCCAGGATAGTCAATAAAAACCAATACATCGGGTTGGAATTCAAGAATGTCTTTTTTGGCAATTTTGATATTATTTAAAATGGTTTTTAGATTGAATAGTACCTCAATGAATCCCATGAAGGCTAACTCTTTATAATGTTTTACCAAAGTTCCGCCAATATTTTCCATCAAATCACCTCCCCAAAAACGAATTTCAGCTGTTGGATCTTCTTGGTATAAGGCTTTCATTAAATTAGCTCCGTGTAAATCTCCTGAAGCTTCTCCTGCAATAATGTAATATTTCATTGTGAGGTTTTCTATTATTCTGTAATTTAAATCAATATAGTAAATATAGCAAGAAGAATAACGGCTAATATTACGCCACGAGCTATATACTCTTTGTTTAATTTTAAGGCTACCCAAAAAACTCCTAAATCTAAAACGGTACCAATAGTGATTATTTTTCCCAATTTACCATCTGCATGTAATAATTCTAATCCAGCAAAAAAAGTATATTTTGTGAACAAAAGAATAAATAAAAAACAACCAACAAAAGAAGTGATTATTCCAATTATAACTCCAAGTAGTAGATCTGTTTTATTTTTCAAAAGAGGTTCAAATTATTGTTGGCAAATCGATTTTATCCAAATAGGTTAAACAAAGAAAAACAAAAAATACCAACTTCATCCATTTAATCTTTGACAAAAAGAACAATTTTATATCTTTAACAAAAAATTAAGTACATCACATCATTGTTGAAATAACTTTTGCTGTAATTTAGACAAAAAACTGGATGAATACCATTATCAACTTTATGAAAAGAAATTTTAAACTACTTTTAGTAGTTACCTTTGTATCCTTATCCTTACTTGCTTTTAAATCTAATTTTACTTCAACTTCAGATCCAGAGAAGGACAAGTTGCTTATAGAACTTTTGACTTTTGTTCTAGAAAAAGGCCATTATAATCCAGCCACAATGGATGATGAATTTTCTAAGGGTGTTTACAAAGATTATATAGAGGCTTTGGATCCCTCCAAAAGATTCTTCTTACAAGCAGATATTGATGAATTTTCTAAATATGAATTGGAACTAGATGATCAATTGTCAAATAAAGATTTGACATTTTTTGATTTGACCTATACACGTTTGATGCAACGTATAGAAGAAAGTAAGTCTATTTATAAATCGATTTTAAGCAAACCATTTGATTATAAAACGGATGAATCTTTTAATACGGATTATGAAAAAATGCCTTATGCTAAAAACTCAACCGAATTGAATGAAAGATGGCGTAAGCAAATTAAATTATCTACTTTATCTTCACTAGTCGATCGTTTGGAGATTCAAGAAAGTAATGGAAAAATTGACAAAGACTTAAAGGATGCAGCAGCTCCAATAAATACTGAAAGCAACTTAAATGATGCCATTGCAGATGCTAAAAAAGGGACTGTTGTTGAAAAAGTAAAAATTAAAACTTTTGATGAATTAGAAAAAGAGACTAGAGAAAGTTCTTTAAAATCATTAGAGGAATACTTCGGATTTATTAAAGATTTGACCCGAAACGACTATTTTTCGGTGTATTTGAATTCGGTTACGGGTCGTTTTGATCCTCATACTAATTATTTGGCAGCTGAAGAAAAAGAGCGTTTTGATGTAAGTATGAGTGGTAAACTAGAAGGAATTGGTGCGCGTTTGCAAAAGAAAAACGATTATACTGAGATCTCGGAATTGATTTCTGGAGGACCAGCCTGGAGAGGTAAACAATTGGAAGCTGGAGATATTGTAATCAAAGTTGCTCAAGGGAACCAAGAGCCAATTGATGTAGTAGGAATGCGTTTGGATGATGTTGTTAAAAAAATCAAAGGTACTAAAGGAACCGAAGTACGATTAACAGTTAAGAAAGTTGATGGAACTATTAAAGTAATTTCAATTATTAGAGATATTGTTGAAATCGAAGAGACCTATGCTAAATCGAGTATAGTTGAGAAAAATGGTTTAAAATATGGTGTTATTTATTTGCCAAAGTTCTATATTGATTTTGAGAATAGAGAAGGGAGAGACGCTGGAAAAGATATCGCATTAGAAGTGGCTAGATTGAAAAAAGAAGGGGTAAATGGTATTGCGTTAGATGTCCGTGATGATGGTGGTGGTTCACTTTCAACAGTAGTTGATATTGCAGGATTATTTATTGAAGAGGGGCCAATTGTCCAAATTAAATCGGCGGGTAAACGAAAAGAAGTGTTATACGATCGTGATAAAAAAATAGAGTGGGATGGTCCATTGGTTATCATGGTCAATAGTTTTTCTGCATCAGCTTCAGAAATTTTGGCAGCTGCTATTCAAGATTATAAACGCGGAATTATTATTGGAAGTAAACAAACCTATGGAAAAGGAACGGTTCAAAATGTAATTGATTTGAACCAATTTGTGAGAAGCAGTTCAGTTGGGGATTTAGGCGCTTTAAAAACCACTACTCAAAAATTCTATAGAATTAACGGTGGCTCAACTCAGTTAGAAGGAGTAAGTAGTGATGTGGTAATGCCAGATCGTTATGCCTATTTAAAAATGGGAGAGCGAGATATGCACAACGCAATGCCATGGGATAAAATCGATCCAGCTCAATATGCGCTTTGGAATAATTCAAAAAATTTCAATCAAGCCATTGCAAATAGTAAAAATAGGATTGCACAAAATCAACAGTTTCAATTGGTTGAAGACAATGCAAAATGGATTGATAGCCGTAGTAATGATTATGAGTACAGTTTGAATATTGATAAGTTTAAATTGGCACAAAAACAAATTGAAGAAAAAGCTAAAAAATACAAACCATTACAGAATTATAAAAACAACTTCAGTTTTAAATCATTGCCTTATGAAATGGAAGCAATGAGTAAAGATGCTACATTAAAAGAGAAAAGAGAACGTTGGCACGAGCAGTTAGCTAAGGATATTTATGTAGAAGAAGCGTTAAATGTGTTGGAAGATTTACAATCTAAAAAAGTGATAAAGAAACCGATAACGCCTAAATTAAAACCGAATCCTTTAGTAAAGTCGTAAATAAATCATATTAAACAATAAACGCCTCCAATTGGAGGCGTTTTTTTGTTTAATATAAGAGAATAATTACCATTCATTTACTTTATTTGCATCCATTTTTAAAAAGATAAACAGCAAAATTGTAAATCCCCATAAACCAGATCCTCCATATGAAAAGAAAGGCAACGGTACACCGATAGTTGGAAAAATACCTACTACCATGGCAATATTTACAAAAAAGTGGATGAATAAAATTCCTGCTACACAATACCCATACACACGACTGAATTTTGTTTTTTGTCTTTCAGCGAGGTAAATTATGCGAAGCAATAAGGTTACAAATAGCGCAATTACCACCAATGAGCCTAAAAAGCCCCATTCTTCGCCAACAGTAGTGAAAATATAATCGGTATGTTGCTCTGGAACAAAACCACCTTTGGTTTGGGTGCCTTCAAGGAAACCTTTTCCGAAAAATCCTCCTGAACCGATTGCGATTTCCGATTGGTTAGTGTTGTACCCAATCCCTTTCATGTCTACTGATTTTCCCAGTAGAATATTAAAACGATCTCTATGGTGTTGTTTGAATACATTTGTAAATACATAATTTACAGACAGTACGAATCCGGAAATCAATGTAAATAATATAGCACTTAGTACAATATTACGATCAGCTAGACGAGATTTAATATGCACAATCACTATCACTAATAACGCTAGTAAAATTACATATTGGGGCTGCAAAAGTAACGTAAGCACAAACAATATAATTGCTGAAAAACCAGTCCAAATATACCATGGTGGCAATCCTTCGCGGTATAAAACTAAAAAGAAAGCACTGTAAATTAGTGCACTTCCTGGATCGGGTTGTGGTAGGATTAACAATACAGGTAAACAAACAATAGCTAATGCTTGAATTTGTCTGTTAGTATAGGAAAGATTAATTTGTGTATCACTTAAATATTTGGCTAAAGCCAAAGCGGTAGCTGCTTTTGCAAATTCAGAGGGTTGTAACGTAAAACTACCAAACCCATACCAGCATCTTTGACCGGCAATTGTTTTACCAAAAGCAAAAAGGCCAATTAGGGAAAGCAAAGAAACACCATATATAATTGAGGCGTATTTTTCGTAAAATTTTCCGTCAACAAAAAGAACAATAAATATTAGTGGTATAGTAAGTGCTATGAATAAAAATTGCTTTTCAGATGTGCCCTCCATGGAGGATAATGAAGAAGAATATATATTCAACCATCCTAGTAATACAAGTACGCCATAAATAATTACGGAACTCCAATCAATATTATTAGTTATACTTTGGTTTTTCATTGTTAACGCGTAACTTTTTTATTAGATTTAATAGTGTCTTTTTTAATTTTAGAAGGTGTAGTTTTACTTTGAACAATAGAGTCTTGCTTTCTCATTTCTTTTTTTACTGTCTCTGACAGTCCTCCTAATTTAGCATATTGACCTTGCAAACTTCTGCTCAAAATACGAGTTTCTAAATCAGTTCTAGTTATTTTACGACGTAAGTATTTTTCAATCATTAAACTAGCAATAGGTCCAGCTATGGTAGCACCATAACCACCATTCTCCACCATTACTGCAATGGCAATTTTCGGATTGTCTTTAGGTGCAAAGGCAACAAATATAGAGTGGTCTTCCAATTGTGTTCTTACGCCTCCAATTTTAGCAAAATTTTCAGCAGTACCAGTTTTTCCACAAATATCGATTCCTTCTACTTTAAGATGAAAGGCTGTTCCTAGATTGTACACGTCAAATAATCCATCAATAATTGGTTTGAAATATTTCTTATTTATGGTAGTAACGTGTTTGGTTGTGAATTTTTTATCAATTGGTTTGCCTTCAATTTTTTTGATGATATGAGGGGTATAATAGTACCCTTTATTTGCAATTGTAGCCATCATGTTAGCCAATTGAATTGGTGTCATCAAAACTTCTCCTTGGCCAATAGCATTAGATACAATAGCAGTACTTCTCCAACCTCCATTAGGGTATATTCGTTTGTAAGTTTTTGAATCGGGGATATTTCCTTTTCGTCCTGTAGGTAAATCATAACCCATAAATTGTCCAAGTCCAAAACTTTTGACGTGTTTGCTCCAAACATCAACAGCATAGCTAGGCTTAACATATTTGTTAATAGTTTTCATGTAAGAAGTCCCGAAAAAAGCATTACAAGACTCATAAATCCCACGGTGTAATTGCAGCATTCCTCCATGGCAGTGGCATCTCATAAAACGTCCTCTGGCATAACTAAAACCATGATTACAAGCAACACTAGTTTGTTCGTTTATCACGCCTTCTTGTAATGCGACTAAGCCGGTAAGAATTTTAAAGGGAGAGCCAGGAGGGTATTCGGCTAAAAGACCTCTATCGTACAAAGGTTTTGCAATAGAATCGCGATATAATTGTGTGTAATTTTTAGAACGTTGTCTACCTACTAATATAGAAGGATCGTATGAGGGAGCAGTTACTAAAGCTAAAATTTCACCTGTTTTAGGTTCGATAGCTACAATTCCTCCTCGTTTATTAATCATTAATTCTTCACCGTATTTTTGGATTTCTGCATCAATACTTAGATTGATATCCTCTCCTTGAACGGCAATAGTATCATATTTTCCTTCTTTGAACGATCCAATTTCTCGGTTGTATTTATCTTTTTGAATGTATTTTACACCTTTAATTCCGCGTAATATTTCCTCGTAACTTTCTTCAACTCCTTGTTTACCAATTAAATCCCCGCTGTTGTAATAGGGGTTTTTTGCAATTAAATTTTCATTTACTTGTGTGATAAAACCGAATATATTAGCCCCATAGTTTACTTCATAATCACGTAGTGAACGTTTTTGAAAATAAAAGCCTTCAAATTTTCGAATTTTTTCTTGGAAAGCGGCAAATTCGATTTTATTTAATTGTGTTAAAAAAACAGATGGCAATCTTGGGCTGTAGATTATAGCTTTTTCAATTTTTTTAATGAAGTCTTCTTTGGTTATATTTAGAAGTGCACAAAATTCAATTGTGTCTAATTTTTTGATTTCACGAGGAATAACCATTATGTCGTACGAAGCTTGATTGGAAACCAATAGCTTGCCGTTTCTATCATAAATATAACCTCTTTCAGGGTAATCGTACTTTATTTTAATTGCGTTATTATCGGATTTCAGTTTAAATGAATCATCTATAACTTGGAGATAAAAAATACGCAAAACCAGCAATGATGCTGCAATAATGATTAAGGAAGGCAGCAATACTTTTCTCATCGCTTATTTGGCTTAATTAAGTAGATAATAATGATACAAATTGTAAGTGTAATTACACTACTAAGTAGTGTTCGAATTAAAATATCCCAAAAGAGACTCAGCTGGAATGCTTCAAAAATAAATAACACCAAGTGATGAAGTACTACTGCAACCAACAGAAATGAAAAACGTTCTGGCGTTAGTGTGTCATTTAATTTAATAGTTTGGTACTCATAACTCACACCAAAAGCAAATTTAAATATGGAAGGTCTAAAATAGGCTAGAATTATGCTGGCGGTAGTATGAATCCCTCCTGAGTTGCTAAACATATCTAAGATAATTCCCAAAAGAAAACTAGCTACTAATAATCCAGATTTATTTCCATTTACAGGATATAAAATGATAAATAAGATATACGGGAACGGACTAATGAAACCAAATAAGTTGATATTATTGAAGACTACAACTTGAAGGCTAATTAAAATTATAAATCTAAAAAGATTAAAAAACAAACTACTATTCATCTTCTTCTCGTTTTTCTAGATTGATAATTTCTTGTCTGTCTTTTCCTTTAATAATATACACATGACCAAGATTTGTCATGTCATTGAATAATTTTATATCCAAGGTATAATAATTAGTTTCATTGTCAATATATACTTTGTCAATGGTACCAATGTTAATGTTTTCAGGGAAAATTACCGATTGACCACCAGTGACAATAGTGTCTCCTTTTCTTACGGAAGCCAATCTTGGAACGTCTATTAATTGAACAAATCCGGTGCTTTTTCCATTCCAAATTAAAGAACCAAAATGATTTGATTTTTTAACCTTGGCATTTATTTGTGATTTTTTATTCAATATACTAATTACAGTTGCGTAGCGAGGTGAAGTATTGTCGACAATCCCAACAATTCCCAAACTATTAATAACACCCATGTCAGGTTTCACCCCTTGAAGTTCGCCTGAATTTAAAGTGAGATAATTCTCGTGAACATTGTAGGAGTTGTGAATTACCTTAGAGACAATAATATCAGTAGGTTTTACCCCTTTGATACTATCTAATTTGGCAACTACAGTTGAATCTTTTTTGTTAAATAATAAACTTTTTAATGTTGCATTTTCTTGAGCCAATGCTTCATTTTGAGATTTTAAATTCAAGTATTCATCAAATTCGCTTAGTTGTTCATACACACCACCACTCATGAAATTAGCAGAACTAATTACTTTACTTCTATGAAAAGAATGGGATTGAATTGTAAGTGATAACGAAATACCCAAAAGCAGCAAAAACAGTAAGCGATTACTGTTTTTAAATATAAAAGTAAATATTTGCTGCATTTTATAATTGTATTATTGATGACTTCTCTTTTAGAACAAGACTATTTAATCAAGATGCTTTTAAATCTATTGATGTTTTTAAGCGCCATACCAGTCCCTCTTACTACTGCTCTTAAAGGATCTTCTGCGATATAAACTGGAAGATCAGTTTTTAAAGAAATTCGTTTGTCAAGACCGCGCAACATCGATCCTCCACCTGCAAGATAAATTCCTGTATTGTAAATATCGGCTGCTAATTCTGGAGGTGTTTGCGATAAGGTTTCCATAATTGCATCCTCGATACGTTGTATTGATTTATCCAATGCTTTAGCAATTTCTCGGTGAGAAACTTCTACTTGTTTAGGTTTTCCAGTTAACAAATCACGTCCTTGAACTGACATATCTTCTGGAGCAGTTTCTAAATCTTCTAAAGCGGCTCCAATTTGAATTTTAATTTTCTCTGCGGTACTTTCTCCAACAAATAAGTTGTGTTGTGTACGCATATAATAGATGATGTCGTTTGTAAAAACATCCCCTGCAATTTTAACTGATTTGTCACAAACAATTCCGCCAAGAGCAATAACTGCAATTTCGGTAGTACCACCACCAATATCTACAATCATATTTCCTTTAGGTTGCATAATGTCAATTCCAATACCAATAGCTGCTGCCATAGGTTCGTGAATCAAATATACTTCTTTACCATTTACTCTTTCGCAGGATTCTTTTACCGCTCTCATCTCTACTTCGGTAATGCCTGATGGAATACAAACCACCATACGTAAAGCAGGAGTAAACATTCTTTTTTTCAGCGCAGGAATACTCTTAATAAACATATT
>JBJOFE010000014.1:0-63439 GCA_046048915.1 Bacteroidota bacterium
TGATTATTTGCACCCTAAGGGTTATTTGGCTTAGGAAAACCAATAAGAAATAAGAGGGTATTCAGTTGAAAATTAAAGATTAATGATTTCAACGTTATAAGTAGCAACGTGGATATCACGACTCCACAAAAAAAGCCTTGTAATTTATACAAGGCTTTTTTTATTTAAAGTAGATTACAATCCCAATTTATATCAGTATTGTACCATAATTGACCTTGGTCAACTTTTAAAGGGCAATCAAAATTATTGGTATATAATGCACCTGTTCCTAATCCTTGTGGCATTAAATTATGTTGTAAATAAGTCCATTGTGCAATCGCATTTAAGCCAATATTACTTTCTAATGCCGAGGTAATCCACCAACCGACCTGGTGCTTTTCGGCCAAATCAATCCACTCTTGTGTGCCTCGAAAACCACCCACAAAACTAGGCTTCAAAATAATGAATTGCGGCTTTATTTTTTGCAATAATGCTTCTTTCTCTGATATTGAAAATACACCTATTAGCTCTTCGTCCAAAGCAATTGGAAAAGGACTGATTTTACACAGTTCTGACATCCTGTCAGTGTTGTTTTTTGAGATAGGTTGCTCTATACTATGTAGCTTAAATTCAGATAATTGAATTAATTTATCTAAAGCTTCGACTGCATTGAATGCACCGTTGGCATCTACTCGAATTTCAACTTGTTCCGGACTAAAATTAGCTCGGATATAACGCAACAATTGTAACTCTTTTTCGAAATCAATAGCGCCAATTTTGAATTTCACACATCGAAATCCATCCGCTAGTTTTTCTTCTATTTGCTCCTTCATAAATACCTCTTCTCCCATCCAAATCAAACCGTTAATAGGTATCGATTTTTGACCTTTAGTAAAGTCAGAAGGAAAGAGTATAAAAGGGGTTTGGCTCTCCAAAGATTGGAATGCCATCTCTACTCCAAATTGGATGGATGGAAATTCCAACAAATTCTCCCAAAGTACCTCTTTACCCAAATGAATGTTAGCGCAAGTCCAGGCAAGTTTTCCTTCATAATCCGGACGGTCATCGCAACTGAGTCCGCGAAGTATACCGCACTCCCCAATTCCCTTTTTTCCTTCATGGTCCAAAACAATAAACCAGGTTTCTTTATCAGTCATAACTCCTCTAGAAGTTCCTGAAGGGCGTTTGAAATGCAGTAAGTATTTGTGATAGGTTGCTTTCAAAGTACGTTATTCTAAAAATTTCATAATAACATCAAAGTCTTCATGTTGAATTCCTGCCTTTTGAAAAGCATCAAAATCCAATTTTGTTTTTTGCATCCAGCTCAAACTATCTGTTACATTTTGATTGGAATAGGTTTTATGAATGGCTTTAGCCGATTTATAATTACCGTCAAGCAAATAAGCATGAGCTAAATTCAATTGAATTAATAACTCTGTAGTGTCTAATTTCTCCCCTTCTTGCAGTATTTTAAGTGCCTTTCCATATTGCTTAGTAATCAAATAGTAATAGCCAAGTGTATTATAATCCAATGCCTCAGCTTTTCCGTTATTGAGTATTGTATTCATTTTGGCAATTGCAGCACCATAATTACCTTTATTTGCTAAAGTTGTAGCCTGTTTGCGTAAATCTGAATTAAACGCTTTAGAAGCGCCGGTTTCATTAAAACAAAGTGCTCCAAAATCTTTAAAAGCCTTATTGCGTTCTTCGATTAATAATTTCTGAAACTCTTTGAAAGAATATTTTGATTGGATTTTATCCGAAATACAAACACAGAAATCACCTGAATTAGACATTTTTTGAGCCAAACTAGATGATTTACATTGGTCTATTATTGCTTTCCGATTTTCGTTGGTCCAACCGCGGCTAAGCTTATAATCCACCCAAGGCACGACCTCTAAAACAATTTTTTGATTCATAATCCAGTTTTTGCTCTCAAAACCAAACCAAAGTAAATTGGAAATGGCATTTGATTTCAAACAAGTCGATTTTTCTACAGACAAACGTTTTGCATCTTTACTCACAGGCTCATTTTGAACGAAGCAGGATTCGCTAGTGTTTCCAGTAGCTAGATAGCTATTTGCCGCATCCAAACCCGAAAAAATTGCATACCTACATTTATCGTCTCCTGATATTTTGGACACTAAAAAAACTGCTCCAGCCGAACCCTGACTAATACCTGTTGGATCCGGTATTGCTTTTAATACCGAAACTAAGCTATTGGCCATTTGTTGGTTTTTATCCAACAACGTAATACGATAAATCAATTCGGTAGTTCCAGTAGGCAAATCATCAATTTTTATCAAAATACGATCACGTGCTGAAACTACTACTTCTTTAGTAGTAGAACGTTCCTTATCCCAATACCCATCCTTTTGAGCAAAAAGCATCGGAATTGAGATAAAAAAGAAAAAGAGTGAGCTGAATTTATTTAACATACTTAGCATTCGTATAATTGAGATAGCAATAAACAGTATTGGCTTATGAGTTGTTTACAATTAAGTCCGAAAAGAAAAATATCATGCACAAGGCTAACAAAATTGAAAGAGCAAATGTACTTAATGCAACTTTTTTTAATTCTGGATCTAGCAACTTGCTATTTTGATTCTTATAAACAGTGACAATATGTTTTAGCAAAGGCAAATAGGCTAACAAAAATAAGTACTGATCGAAGTTAAAATTACTTATAACAGCAAATAACAACACCAATATCATGGAAGCTGAAATTAAGAAGTAATGGTATTTTTTTGCGTTTTCAATTCCCATTTTCACCACTAATGTATTCTTCCCAGATTTCCTATCTGAGGCTTCGTCACGCATATTATTTAAATTCAGTACCGCTACACTCAAGAAACCAATAGCCGTTGCTGGTAAAAATAATACAGCATCCAATTGTTTGGAATACAAAAAATTAACACCCAACGTACTCACTAATCCGAAAAATACAAATACAAACAGATCACCAAAACCGCGGTATCCATAGGCTGAATTACCAACTGTATAACGAATAGCTGAAGCGATGGCTGCAATTCCTAAAATTAAATAGAATAAGGAATACCCTAAATTATGTGCTCCAAAGGCTAGGTAAATTAAATAAATAGCAGATAACAAAGTTAAAACCGATGTCAAGATAATAGCGCGTTTCATGGCTAGGGGTGTAATAACTCCACTTTGAATAGTTCGCTTTGGCCCCACTCTATCTTCGTTATCTGTTCCTTTCATTCCGTCTCCATAATCGTTGGCAAAGTTGGAAAGGATTTGTAATCCTAACGTTGTTAAGATAGCAAACGCAAATAGTTTCCAATTGAAAACTTCTGTTGGAGTAAGCACATCATCCGTTGGGTTTGCCAAAGCATACATGCTTCCCACTATAATTCCAGAAACCGATAAGGGCAATGTTCTCAATCGAGCAGCTTCTATCCAATGTTTCATTTTTTTGGTTTAAAAGGTTATTAGTTTAATAGTGTATGCTTCCCCCTTTTAAGGCAACCATTTTTTCTCAAAATTCGGTTTTCTTTTTTCTAAAAAGGCATTTCTACCTTCTGTAGCTTCTTCAGTCATATAGGCCAAACGAGTTGCTTCGCCGGCAAAAACTTGCTGACCTACCATACCGTCATCAGTTAGATTCATAGCGAATTTTAACATTTTGATAGACGTTGGCGATTTGGCTAAAATTTCTTGCGCCCATTCGTAAGCCGTATCTTCTAACTCATCGTGAGGGATAACCGCATTCACCATTCCCATTTCATAGGCTTCTTGAGCGGAATAATTGCGCCCTAAGAAAAAGATTTCACGGGCTTTTTTCTGACCAACCATTTTAGCTAAATAAGCAGAACCATATCCGCCATCAAAACTTGTCACATCGGCATCGGTTTGTTTAAAAATTGCGTGCTCTTTACTCGCTAAAGTCAAATCGCAAACAACATGTAAACTATGACCACCGCCCACAGCCCAACCTGGAACTACACAGATAACTGCTTTTGGCATAAATCGAATCAATCGTTGTACATCTAAAATATTCAATCTATGATACCCATCTTCACCAACATACCCTTGGTGTCCACGTGCTTTTTGATCTCCTCCACTACAAAAAGACCAAACTCCGTCTTTGGACGAAGGCCCTTCGGCAGACAATAAAACTACACCTATCGAAGTGTCTTCTTGCGCATCATGGAAGGCTTGTAGTAATTCGGAAGTAGTTTTAGGACGAAACGCATTGCGCACATCAGGGCGATTAAAAGCAATTCGCGCTACCCCATTATATTTTTTATATGTTATATCTTCAAATTCTCGGACTGTTTGCCAATCTATTTTGCTCATAATTCTTTGATTTGAGTGTAAAAATAAGTCATTTTTTAGATTCTTTACAAAAAAAGGCAACTCAAAAAATGAATTGCCTTTTGATTCTGATATAAATGAATATTTACTCTTTAACCAAGTAAATTCCGTCGTCTTTAATTTCGATTAATTTCTCTTTATACAAAGCACCGATCGCTTTCTTAAAAGTCTTTTTACTCATTTTTAAGACCGTTTTAATATCTTCTGGATGCGAATTGTCATTCAAACGTAAAAATCCACGGTTCGCTCTTAATTCATCTAAAATTTTCTCAGCGTTCGGCTCAATACTTTGGTAACCTTGCACTTGAAGTGCCACATCAATCTTATTATCAGGACGAATATTTTTAATGTAACCTCTCATTCTGTCACCGGTACGAATAGCATCGTCGTATACCTCATCTTTGTACAACAAGCCTTTGTGTTGTTCGTTGATGATGACATTGATTCCTATTTCGGTAATGTGCGAAACGATTAAATCTACTTCTTCGCCTTTTTCAACCGTCAAATGATCGTTATTCAAAAACTGATTGGTTTTACTTGAAGCCACCAAACGGTTGGTTTTTTCGTCCATGTACAAATACACCAAATAACGCTTACCTTTTTCCATTGGTCGCGCTTGTTCTTTGAATGGAACCAAGATATCCTTTTCCATTCCCCAATCCATAAAAGCGCCTATTTGATTGATATAATTAACACGCAAAAGTGCAAATTCATTCAATAAAATATAAGGTGCTAAGGTAGTGGCTACCGGGCGTTCTTCGTGATCCAAATACACAAAAACAATTAACTCTTCCCCAATTTCAAATTCGTTTGGAACGTATTTATTAGGTAAGAGCACATCGTGAATTCCTTCGGGATCTTTTTCGGGATTCCCCAAAAACAAACCTACTTTGGTATCCCGTAAAATCGTAAGTGTATTGTATTTTCCTATTGCTAACATTTGTTCTATTCTAAAGCGCAAAGGTACGAAGCCATTTTGAATATCCGAGCTATTCCGTAGAAACAAAAAAAGAGCAGTAATTTTTCTGAATTCCTTTTCGTGTACTCTTTATAAAAATAACTATTTTTGCGGTCTAATTTTTAAAGCTATGCCAAATAGAAAATACAAAATTGCTGTCATTCAATTGAATCTGAATGATGTTGCCGAAAACAACTTAAAGAAATGTTTGAGTTGGGTTCGTGATGCTGCTAGTCAAGGTGCCGAAGTAATTTCGCTACCTGAATTGTACAGCAGTCATTATTTTTGTCAAAGTGAAGATGTAGATAATTTTGCTTTAGCAGAACCTTTGTATAGCACTTCTTTCATTGCTTTTAGTGCACTAGCCAAAGAATTAGGTGTGGTAATTATTGTGCCTTTCTTCGAAAAAAGAATGGCTGGAATTTACCATAACAGTGCTTATATAATTGACACTGATGGATCTGAAGCGGGTTTGTACCGCAAAATGCACATTCCAGACGACCCTCATTTCTACGAGAAATTCTATTTCACTCCAGGTGATTTAGGTTTCAAAGCGTTTTCAACCAATAAAGGAAAAATTGGTACCTTAATATGTTGGGATCAATGGTATCCTGAAGGAGCACGTTTAACCGCTTTGCAAGGGGCTGAAGTTTTATTTTACCCAACTGCTATTGGATGGCATCCTTTAGAAAAAGAAGAATACGGAGTAAATCAACACGGAGCTTGGATGAATGTAATGAAAGGTCACGCAGTCGCTAATGGCGTTTATGTCGCTGCAGCTAACCGTATTGGTCTAGAAAAATACCTGCCGAACACTTCGGGAATTGAATTTTGGGGTTCGTCATTTATTGCAGGACCTCAAGGCGAAATTTTGGCACAAGCCTCCCACGATAAAGAAGAAATCTTGATTGCCGAAGTCGATTTGGATTTACAAGAAAACGTTCGTCAAAACTGGCCTTTCTTCAGAGATCGCCGTATTGATGCTTTTGGAGATATTACAAAAAGAGCGATCGATTAATCATGAGTACTCCAAACAGACGTTTCCCAGCCGAATGGGAAAAACAAGAAGGTATTTTACTTTGTTTTCCTCACAATGGAAACGATTGGCCTGGCAAATACGAAGCTGTTCAATGGGCTTTTGTTGAATTTATTAAAAAAGTAGCTGCTGTCGAAAAAGTATTTTTGGTTGTCGCAGATGAAAAACTAAAAACTAAAGTCGCTGAAATGCTCGAAAGAGCGCATGTTCAACTTACTAATGTTTCGTATATAATACATAAAACGAATCGTTCTTGGATGCGCGATTCGGGGCCTATCATTGTAAAAAATGGTTCCAAAAGAGAAGCCCTAAATTTTAACTTTAATGGTTGGGCAAAATATTCCAATTTTCAATTAGACAAACATGTTCCAAAAAAAGTAGCTGATTTCTTGAAGTTGCCTCTAACTCAAGTAACTTATAAAGGCAAACCAGTTACCGTGGAAGGTGGCGCTATTGATGTGAATGGAAAAGGTACCTTGTTGACTTCGGAAGAATGTTTGATGCATCCTTCTATTCAAGTGCGCAATGCTCATTTTACTAAAGCTGATTACGAAGCCGTATTTAAAGAGTATTTAGGAGTTACGAATGTAATTTGGGTAGGTGATGGAATTGAAGGAGATGATACACATGGACATATTGATGATTTATGCCGATTTGTGAATGAAGACACCATTGTAACCATCATTGAAGAGGATAAAAAAGACGCTAATTACCAACCTCTTCAAGATAATTTTAAGCTTTTACAAAAGGCCAAATTGGAAAATGGACAAACACCAAAAATAGTTAGTTTGCCAATGCCAAAACGTATGGATTTTGAAGGTTTGCGTTTGCCAGCGAGTTATGCTAATTTCTTAATTTTAAATCATTGCATTCTGGTTCCTACTTTTAATGATAGTAAAGACCGAATTGCGTTGAACATCCTAGCGGATTGTTTCCCAGGTAGACAAATCATAGGTATTAATGCCACCGATTTTATATGGGGATTCGGAACATTACATTGTTTAAGCCAACAGATTCCATTCGAATAAAAAAAGTATTATATAAAAAAAGCGACTGAGTACTCAGTCGCTTTTTTTGTGTATTAAAACCTTTAATTATTGTTTTGTAAATGGAATTTTTCGCCCATCAACTAAAATCATTTCAAATCCATTTTTGGCTTCATTAAATTCTAATTGCAATCCTGCACGTTTCGATTCAAATTTATTTTTACCGATTGGTATTAAATTGAATTTTGGATAATTAGTAATTTCTACATTCAGTGCTCCATTTTTTTCTGTAATTATAAATTTAAGCGGTGCTTTATCAGTAGTGTAAGTACCTAAAAATCCATCTAGAATTAAATCTTCCTCTAGTTTGCCTTTTTCAGCCGTCCAAACATTATTGGCTTCATTTACATCTGGAAAAACATGATCTGGATCTAATGTAATACTTTCGATCGGCTCGGTTGAATTATGTTTGAATGACCATTCAATATTACGTTGCCATATTTCAACTGGTAATTTAATACGGGTTACTTTTCCGCTTTTCGTTTTTACATCTAAAACAATTGGCATAGCCATTTTTTCAAAGTTTTCAATATTAATCACTATTCCTTTTGCAGGATCATTTTTAATATATTTTATTGAATTAATTCCTTGATCTAAACGCCAATTGTATTGAAACCACCCTCTCCAGAACCAACTTAAATCTTCTCCAACTACATTCTCAATAGTTCTAAAAAAGTCATCTGGTGTAGGGTGCTTAAATGCCCAACGTTCTACATAGGTGCGTAAAGCCAAATCAAAACGCTCAGGTCCCACTACTTGTTCTCTTAAAATTACCAAACCAGCACTTGGTTTAGAATAACACAAAGTTCCAATATTAGCCTCTTTCATATTATCTGGAGAACTCATCATGGTTTCTAAAGCGGGATTAGTATATTGCTCTGATTCTCTATGTAAATCAGCTTTTTCTTCTTTATACTCTCCTTTGTTGAAATCATGAGAACTCAACGAATTAATAAAGGTATTAAATCCTTCATCCATCCAAGCAAATAATCGTTCGTTAGAACCCACAATCATTGGAAACCAAATATGACCAAATTCATGATCTGTTACTCCCCAAAGACTTGCGCCTTTCGATTCCCATCCACAAAAAACAATTCCTGGATATTCCATTCCGCCTTCGTTACCAGCAACGTTAGTAGCCACTGGGTAAGGATATTCAAACCATCTTTTTGAATAATTTTCAATCGAAGTTTTAGTATATTCGGTAGATCTTCCCCAAGCATCATTACCATCACTTTCTACAGGATATACAGATAACGCTAAAGCTTTTTTACCACTTGGTAAATTAATTTTAGCACCATCTAAAATGAAAGCTGCTGAAGAAGCCCAAGAAACATCTCTTGCGCTCTTAATTTTGTAATGCCAAGTTTTTGTAGCAGAAGTTGTTTTAGGTAAATTATTCACTTCTGCTGCCGTACGTATCAAAACCGTAGCATCGCTTAGTTTAGCTTGAGCCAAACGTTTTTGTTCTTCCGAAGAGTATACTTCTGTTGAATTCACCAATTCTCCAGAACAAACTACCACATGATTTGAAGGAGTTGTGATTTTTACATCAAAATCACCATATTCCAAATAAAACTCAGAAGCTCCTAGGTATGGATTGGTATTCCAACCTCTAACATCATCATACACACACATTCTTGGATACCATTGTGCCATGGTGAAAATTTTACCATTTTTAGTTTCCAAAACTCCCATACGGTCTGACCCTTCGAACGGAGCTATAAATGAAAAGTCAATTTTAATTTTTACTACTCCTCCTTTTGGATTCAATCCTTGAGGGAGAAAAACTTGCATTCTTGTATCAGATATTACATACTTAGCATCCACTTCTATTGTTTTTCCATTAGAAGAAGTAACTAATTTTACCGATTTAATTTTATGACCTCCGTCAAAAATTTGTCCCTGTGCACCATTACGACTTCCTGAAATAGGCACAACCGCATTACCTCTTGAATCCGCTTGAAATAAATTTTGATCTATATTCATCCAAACGAAATTCATTTTATCAGGACTATTATTAGTGTAGGTAACTACACCAGAACCTGTGATTTCATTTTTCTGTTCGTCCAATTTAGCTGTCAGTTGATAATCAGCTCTGTTTTGCCAATATTCATGACCTGGCTGTCCATTAGCAGAACGTGTGCTTGTTCCGTTTTTCGAATAGAAAAATGGAGCAAAAGCATCGTGGTAATTGTAATTCGACTTTTGTTTCACTACTGCAGCTTGTTCTTGCGACCAAACCGAAGAAATACCTAGTAAAACTGTCAATACTAAAATCAGATTGTAACGTATGTTTTTCATTTTATTAAATTTTTATATCACAAATAAATGAAAAAAAAGAAGATTTTAAACGATGTCGCTTCAAATATATTTGAAAATCAAAACAACCATTCGAGTTTTACAATTTATACTTTTATATTTACCATTCTAAAATCAAGTAAACAATGTCGATTATTACCCTATCAAACGACGTAACTAATGCTCAAATCAATACGCTGGGAGCTGAATTATGTTCGTTTAAAAACGCTAACAATAGAGAATCTATTTGGGAAGGAAATCCAACATTTTGGGGTAAACATTCTCCAGTTTTGTTTCCTATTGTTGGTACACTCAAAAACAATACTTTCCATCATAACACTAAAGAATACCAACTTAACAGACATGGATTTGCTAGAGATATGGAGTTTGAATTAGTCGATAAAACAGAAAGTACTGCCACTTTTTCAATTCAATCTAATTCTGCCACTTTAGCAAATTATCCTTTCCAATTTGAGTTGCAAATTCAATATACTCTAGTTCATACTACATTGGAAATAGCGTACACAGTAATTAACAAGGATAGTACAGAAATTCCTTTTTCTATTGGAGCACATCCTGCGTTTGCCCTTCCTGGTAATTTTAAAAACTATTCTCTTGAATTTGAAAAAGCAGAGCCTTTAGAATATACTTTACTTGAAAATGATTTGGTTTCAACACAAACTGAAACAATAGCAACCCATTCCAATTCCGTTCCCTTGACCTATAAGTTGTTTGAGAGAGACGCTTTAATTTTTAAGAAGTTACAATCCAATTCATTGACTATTCTTGATAAAGAAAAACCCGTATTAAAAGTGCATTTTGAAGACTTTCCTAATTTGGGTATTTGGACTAAAATTGGCGCACCTTTCATATGTATTGAACCTTGGTTTGGTTATTCTGACACCATTAAAAGTAATGGCAACCTTTTTGAAAAAGAAGGTATTATCATTTTAAAAACAGCTGATAGTTTTCATGCAAAATTTAGTATAGAAATCCTTTAAAAACATTTAATGCTAGTATTCAATTTTTCTCCTTTCCCAAATCTCGAAACCCAACGTTTGAAATTACGACGTCTCAAAATTACAGATGCAGATGAAATTCTTGCCTTGCGTTCTAATCCAGAAATCATGAAGTTCATCCCAAGACCTTTGATTAAAACTAAAGAAGAAGCTCTTGAATTCATTGAAACAATGGACACTAATATTGATAATAATATCCTAATCAATTGGGCAATTACTACTCAAGAAAACGAACAATTAATTGGCATGATAGGTTATTACCGCATGAAACCTGAAGATTTTAGAGCTGAAGTTGGTTATATCTTATCAGGAGAATATCATGGACGAGGCATTATCACTGAAGCTTTGCAACGAGTTATTCAATTTGGATTTGAAGAAATGAGATTCAATTCAATTGAAGCGGTGATCGATCCGGAAAATTTTGGTTCAGAAAAAGTACTGTTGAAAAATAATTTTGTTAAAGAAGGACATTTCAAAGAACACACTTTTTTTAATGGTGATTTCTTAGATAGTGTCTTTTACTCTTTACTAAAGAAAAACTACTGAGTGGTTTATAGTTTGGGAAGAGTGTTTATATACAATTCTTCTACTTTTTTTCGAGCCCAATCGGTTTTACGTAAAAAGGTTAAACTTGATTTAATAGATGGATTTTCATTAAAACACTTAATGTTTATTAATTCACCAAGTGTATCAAAACCATAATATTGAACTAATTGTTCTACTATTTTTTGAAGTGTAATTCCGTGTAGCGGATCTTTAGAAGGTTTGTTTTCCATTGTACAAATATATATATTAGATAAATAATTAATTTAAATAATTCCAAATGAATAAAAATATAGTGTTACTACTCTTTTTTTGGATCCAAGTTACTTTGGGCCAAAATACGATCACTCAATATTATTTTATCAGACATGCCGAAAAAGCAGATAGTTCAAAGAACCCTAATTTATCAGAGAAAGGCCTTGAAAGAGCCCAACAATGGAAAATACTTTTTTCGAAAATTGATTTTGATGGGGTGTATTCTACTGATTTTAACAGAACACTACAGACGATCCAACCTATAGTAGCAGACAACAACCGTTTACTTAAAATATACAATCCCAAAATGATGGATGTAGAGGCATTCAAAAAAGAAACACATGGTAAAACTATATTAATCGTAGGCCATAGCAATACTATTCCCAACATGGTAAACCAAATCATTAAAGAAAATAAGTACACAGACATTGAGGAAAATCAATTTGGTAACCTGTACATTGTTACGTTATTTGAAAATCAAATACTATCCCAACTTTTGCATCTAAAATAATTAAGTTATTTGTCTTTACATTTTTTCTTTTTTACATTACTTTTGCCTCACTATGCTAAAAACAGTCAATATACTTAATAAACGAGCTCGTTTTGATTATGAAATAATCGAAACCTTTACTGCTGGAATTGTTTTAGCTGGTACAGAAATTAAGTCCATCCGTTTAGGCAAAGCTAATATTACCGAGAGTTTTTGTGAATTTAGCAATAACGAACTTTTTGCCATCAATACCTACATTGAAGAATACGCCTTTGGAAATCAATTCAATCACAAATCAAGAAGTGAGCGTAAACTGCTTTTAAATAAACGAGAGTTAAAAGGATTAGCCAGAAGTGTTCAAGCCAAAGGGCTTACCATTGTTCCCTTAAAAATGTTTACTAATGAAAAAGGAATGGCAAAACTAGAAATCGGTTTGTGTCGTGGAAAGAAAACCTATGACAAACGAGAATCTCTAAAAGAACAAGATACCAAAAGAGATTTGGATAGAATTAAGAAAGCTTTTTGATCAAAAAGTTTTTTTTACAACAAATTATGACTAATTTTGTCTTGACTAATAAAAACATTTAAATAAAATGAAAACACTAATCAAAAACGCTAGAGAAAAAAAAGGACTCAAAACTAGAGAACTTGCGCAATTATTAGGTATTGACCAAGCATTGATTAGTAAGTTTGAATCAGGCACAAGAAAACCAACAAAAGATCAAGTAATAAAACTTGCTTCCCTACTGGAGATTGATTATGAAACATTGATGGTTGCTTGGTTAAAAGAAAAAATATTATATGAAATTGGACAAGATGAATTTGCTCTAAAAGCATTACAAGTTGCCGAAGAAGAAATACGATATGTTGCAAAAAACAACACTAATACACTTTCAAAATCTTTAGAAACACTTTTAGCTCAAATTGATGTTTTAAAAGCCAAATTAGACCGTTTTCGTCAATACGATAGTTATAGAATTTCACAAGCCTTAGAATTGGAATACACCTTTGAAAGCAATAGAATTGAAGGAAACACCATGACACTTCGCGAAACTGATTTAGTTATCAATGAAGGTTTGACCATTTCAGGAAAAAGTATGCGCGAACATCTTGAAGCTATTAATCACCAGGAAGCAATAGCTTTTATAAAAGAGTTAATAAAGAAAAACACTTCTTTGATTGAAAGAGAAGTTTTATCTATTCATAATCTTATATTGAGAGGGATTCATCCTGAAGATGCTGGTAAATATAGAAAAGTACAAGTGATGATTAAAGGAAGTGGACACACGCCTCCTCAACCTTTTTTAATAGCGAAGGAAATGGAAGATTATTTTATTTGGTACGAAACCAATAAAAATAAATTACACCCAATAATTCTTGCTGCAGAGATGCATGAGCGATTAGTCACAATACATCCATTTATAGATGGAAATGGCAGAACATCACGTTTAGTAATGAACTTGATTTTGTTGCAACATGGTTATGTAATTGCTAACATCAAAGGAGATTACGATACAAGAATGCACTACTATCAAACCCTGGAAACAGCCCAAACTCAAAACAACAAAGAAGATTTCATCATGTTTGTTGCTCAAATAGAAAAAGAGAGTTTGGAGCGCTATTTAGCGATTATTGGTCAATAAAAAAACCCGCAAATTTGCGGGTTTTAGTTTAGTTAGTATCTTCTAATAAGGGAACGAATCGAAATTCCCCAAATTCATGTTTTTCAAATTGAGTCTCATTTTTACGAATTAGCATGGTCATAATTTGAACTTCTTCTCCTAATGGTATAATTAAACGGCCTCCTATTTTTAATTGGGCCATCAAAGGTTTAGGAATAATTGGAGCTCCTGCGGTAACAATTATACTATCAAAAGGTGCGTGAATTTCTAATCCTTTATATCCATCACCTGAAGAAATGTATTTAGGACGAATGCCTAATTTTGGTAATAAAACAGATGTTTTTTTAAACAATTCTATTTGACGTTCAATAGTATACACTTTGGCTCCCATGGCACACAAAACAGCGGTTTGATACCCCGATCCTGTTCCTATTTCTAGTATTTTATGTTCTTTTTGAACTTCTAATAATTGGGATTGAAATGCCACAGTATAAGGCTGAGAAATCGTTTGACCCGCACCTATAGGAAACGCTTTATCTTGATAAGCATAGTCTTCAAAACTTGAATTTAAAAACAAATGTCTTGGCACTTTTTTTATCGCCTCAAGCACTTTTTTGTCAGTAATGCCTTTTTGTTCTAAAATGCTTACTAATTGATTGCGAAGTCCTTGATGTTTAGCCGTGTCTTTCAAAATTCGGGTTTTAATTTTGGTAAAAGTAACAAAGAAATTCTAATTCCAAATAGCGAAATTTAAATTAAAATGGGACAAATAATTGTCGTTTTCACCTAATTAATTCATCAATTAATTGCTATTTTTGTGCAAACTACATTATTATGCTGAAAATTGGAGTATTAGGTGCTGGTCACTTGGGTAAAATACATTTGCGTTTATTGCAACAATCGGAAAAATACGAATTAGTTGGTTTTTATGACGAAAATCAAGAAAACGGGGCAAAGATTGCAGCCGAATTTGGATACAAACAGTTTGATACAATTGCTAAATTAATTCATGCTGTAGATGTTATTGACATTGTAACTCCTACTCTTTCACATTACAAATGCGCCAAAGTTTCTATCAAGTCAGGGAAACATGTTTTTATAGAAAAACCCATCGCTACTACTGTAGACGAAGCCGAGGAAATCATTGCTCTTGCCAACGAATACAAAGTTAAAGGTCAAGTTGGACATGTAGAACGTTTCAATCCTGCCTTTATTGCAACTAAAAACATGATTGAAAACCCGATGTTTATTGAAACTCATCGTTTGGCTGAATTCAATCCAAGAGGTACTGATGTACCTGTAGTTTTAGATTTAATGATACACGATATTGATGCCATTTTGAGTGTGGTAAATTCAAAAGTAAAAAACATCAATGCGAGTGGCGTTTCAGTAATTAGTGAAACTCCTGATATTGCCAATGCCCGAATCGAATTTGAAAATGGTTGTGTTGCCAATTTAACTTCCAGCCGAATTTCGATGAAGAACATGCGTAAAACGCGTTTCTTTCAAAAAGACGCTTATATCTCTGTTGATTTCTTAGAAAAAAAATGTGAAGTAGTCAAAATGAAGGACGCTCCTGAAGTTCCTGGTGACTTTGATATGATTTTACAAAATGCTGAAGGTGTGAAAAAACAAATCTATTTTTCTAATCCTGATGTACAACAAAACAATGCTATTTTAGATGAATTGGAGTCTTTTGCTGATGCTATCAACAATAACACTACACCAGTTGTTACTTTGGAACAAGCAACCAATGCTTTGCGTGTAGCCTATCAGATTATTGATTCAATGGAAAAAAAATAATTACCAAATGAAAACAATCGCTGTAATTGGAGCAGGTACAATGGGTAATGGAATTGCTCATACTTTTGCTCAAAATGGTTTTACTGTAAAATTGATCGATGTTTCTGAAAAAGCATTGGACAAAGGAATGGACACAATAGTGTCTAATTTAGATCGAATGTTAGCCAAAGGAACTATTTCGCAAGAAGATGTTGCCAAAACTATCACCAATATTATCACGTATACCGATATTAAAGACGGCGTAGTTGGCGCTGATTTAGTGATTGAAGCCGCTACAGAAAATGTCGATTTAAAATTGGCCATTTTTAAACAACTCAACGAATCTTGTTCCCATAATACGATATTAGCAACCAATACTTCCTCAATTTCAATTACACAAATTGGAGCTGTGGTAGCACATCCAGAACGAGTAATAGGCATGCACTTTATGAATCCTGTGCCCATTATGCAATTGATAGAAGTAATTCGAGGGTACAACACCAGCGATGAAGTCACTCAAATCATCATGCAGCTTTCTGAAAAATTAGGGAAAGTGCCTGTTGAAGTCAATGACTATCCTGGATTTGTTGCCAATAGAATTTTGATGCCCATGATCAATGAAGCAATCGAAACCTTATACAATAAAGTAGCGGGAGTTCATGAAATAGACACCGTAATGAAATTAGGTATGGCGCATCCAATGGGTCCATTACAATTAGCCGATTTTATTGGATTAGATGTATGCCTTTCCATTTTAAACGTGATGCATGACGGTTTTAAAAACCCAAAATATGCCCCTTGCCCACTATTAGTTAACATGGTTCGTGCCGGAAAATTAGGCATAAAATCAGGAGAAGGTTTTTACAATTATGCCGATAGCAAAAAGGCTGAAAAAGTATCTGCTCAATTTATTTAATACATAAAGACACCCCATGTCAATTCAAAATAATTTAAAGTCCATTCAAGCATTACTTCCTGAAAAAGTGACTCTGGTTGCGGTTTCTAAAACCAAACCCGTTTCCGATTTAATGGAGGCGTATGAAGCGGGTCAGCGTATTTTTGGTGAAAACAAAATCCAAGAAATGACCGAAAAATGGGAAGCCATGCCTAAGGATATTCAATGGCATATGATTGGGCATGTTCAAACCAACAAGGTGAAATATATGGCGCCTTATGTCCATTTGATTCATGGTATGGACAGTTTAAAATTACTACAAGAAATCAACAAACAAGCGCAAAAAAACAACCGAATCATTGATTGTTTATTGCAAGTATATATTGCTGAGGAAGAATCCAAATTTGGTTTAGACGAAAAAGAGGTAAACGAAATTTTGGAGTATATGCAAAATGAAAAAAATGAAATGAACCACGTCCGAATTGTGGGACTCATGGGAATGGCGACTTTTACAAATAATCCGGTTCAAGTAGAAAAAGAATTCAGTCGATTGAAAACGATTTTTGATTCTTATTCTGATTTGAATACTAATAACTGCCAACTGAACACACTTTCCATGGGCATGTCGGGTGATTATGCACTTGCCATTAAATGTGGCAGCACGATGGTTCGCATTGGAAGTAGTATCTTTGGAGGACGATAAATAAAAAAGAAGAAATTGCTTCCTACTTAGCAATGACTGAATACTAATAAACTGAACACTGCCTACTAATTTGTACTGTATACTTGACATAGAAACTACCGGAGGTCAATTCAACGAAGAAGGAATTACCGAAATTGCCATATACAAATTTGATGGTCACGAGGTGGTGGATCAATTCATCAGTTTAGTCAATCCCGAAATTCCTATTCAACCCTTTGTGGTCAAATTAACTGGAATTAATAACGCCATGCTGCGTTCGGCACCTAAGTTTTTTGAAGTGGCGAAACGCATCATCGAAATCACTTCTGATTGCGTAATTGTGGCTCACAATGCCTCCTTTGATTACCGAATTTTACGCACCGAATTCAAACGTCTAGGTTATGATTTTCAGGCCAAAACATTGTGTACAGTAGAATTATCAAAAAAATTAATTCCGGACCAACCCTCGTACAGTTTAGGAAAATTAGTTCGTGCGTTAGGAATTCCAATGTCAGACCGACATCGAGCAAGTGGCGATGCTATCGCTACTACCAAATTGTTTAAAATGCTCTTAGAAAAAGATGTCGAGAAGCAAATTTTAAACGACTATATCAAACAGGAAATACAAAAGGGAATTGCGCCAAAATTGTTGGATATTGTAGAACATTTGCCTTCTAAAACTGGAATATATTACATTCATAACGAAAAAGGCGATTTGATTTACATTGGCAAAAGCCGCAACATTAAAAAGCGAATTAACCAACATTTTACAGGAACTTCTACCAAGTCTAAAAAAATACAACGAGAGGTATATTCTGTTACTCCAGAAGAAACGGGCAGCGAATTAATTGCACTTTTAAAAGAAAGCGAAGAAATCAAAATCAACAAGCCCGTTTATAATCGTGCGCAACGCAAAAGTATCTATGAATGGGCTTTGTATTCCGAAAAAGATAGCAACGGCTACTTGAACTTAAGGCTCCAAAAAGTAGACGGTCGCAAAAAAGAAATCACCTCTTTTACAACGCTGCAAGAAGGTAAAAATGCTCTTTTTCGCATTACCGAAAAGTACCATTTGTGCCAAAAATTAACGGGTTTATACCAAACCAATGCCGACTGTTTTCAATATAAAATCAAGGAATGTGATGGCGCTTGTATTGGCAAAATTACGGCCGAAGAATACAATGCACGTGTACAAAAATTGATTACTGAAAATAGTTTTGAAAACAAAAATTTTGTCCTACTTGATCGCGGCCGAAACATTAACGAACGATCCGTTGTGCTCATTGAAAATGGTATTTACAAAGGCTACGCTTTTTATGATTTAAATTACCAAGTGACTAATATTGACGTCCTCAAAAACATTATAATTCCAATGCAAAATAACCGCGATGCCAAAACAATTATTCAAGGACAAATTAGGAAAAGTAAATCGCTAAAAGTAATTTCGTTTTAATTTATTAGGAGCTATTCCCGCTTTCCGTTACAATCTTTGCTTTAAAGCAAAGGATTTTCACTACTATCGGGGCTACAACACGTTTAGAATACACAGATGAAATACCTCATTACTATCATTGGACCCACTGCCATCGGAAAAACTTCCTTAAGCATTGCTTTGGCGCAACAGTTCCAATGTGAGATTATTTCGTGCGACAGCCGACAGTTTTTTAAAGAAATGCGCATTGGCACCGCCGTTCCTAGCAATGAAGAATTGGCTGCTGCACCACATCATTTCATTCAAAACAAATCCATTTTTGAAAACTATAGCGTTGGTGATTTTGAAAAAGAGGCCATTACCCAACTCAACGAATTATTTAAAACCAATGATTTTGCTATTTTGGTAGGAGGTTCTGGTTTGTATGTTGATGCTATTTTAAAAGGATTTGATTCCTTTCCAGATATTGAGGCTTCAGTTCGTGAAGAAGTAAATGCTAAATACGAGCTACAGGGAATATCCTATTTGCAAGAACAATTAGCCATTTTGGATTCAAACTATTTTGAAAAAATAAGTCTGGAAAATCCGCAAACACTTCAAAACCCGCAACGAATGATGCGATTTGTAGAAGTATGTATTGGTACCGGAAAACCCTACTCTTCTTTCTTGAATCAAGCAAAAAACAATCGCGATTTTACGCCTATCATTATTGGTTTGGAAGCCGAACGAAGCGTGATGTATGACCGAATCAATCAACGAGTAGATATCATGATCAATGAAGGTCTTTTGGCGGAAGCCGAACTATTATATCCTCACAAAGAATTAAATGCATTACAAACCGTCGGTTATCGCGAGTTATTCCGATATTTTGATGGAGATGATAGTCTAGAGTTTGCCATTGAAGAAATTAAAAAGAATACCCGTCGTTTTTCCAAACGCCAATTGACCTGGTTCAAAAGAACTGAAAATACCCAATGGTTTGATTATTTGACTGACCGAGCTGAAATCATCCAATATATCAAGACATTCCTACTACAAAATTCATAATTTGCTATATGCCAATCGCTCCAAATTTTACTTCTGTTTTAAGCAAAGACTGGGAAATCAATTTCACCCAATGCGCGCCTAACGGTTATTTGAAATACACTGAATTGTGTAATTTATTACAAATGACGGCTGCAGCCCATTCTGAAATTGGCGGAATTAGTTTTACCGATATGCAGGAGTTTAATCAAGCTTGGGTGTTGAGTAGAATGCGTGTCGAAATTAGTGAATTGCCTAAATGGCGCGATATAGTTACAGTTAAGACTTGGATAAATTCGTTAGAAAACTCACGCTCGGTTCGTGCTTTAGAAATGTATGTCAATGGAAAAAAGATCGTAGGATCTGAAACCTTTTGGGCGGTTTTCAATACGGAACTGCGTCGCCCCGAAGCTTTGGCTTTGCCTTATGAACATTTCGAATTGTTTCCGGACAATAAGGCAACACAAGCCACTTTTTCTAAAATAAACCTGAATCACAATAAAGAAGTGGTGTTTGAAAAAATGGTACGTCTCTCCGATTTGGACATTGTCAATCATGCAAATAATGTCAAATATTTAGAATGGTGTTTGGATCTAGCCGACGAAACCAAAATTTTGAACCAAGCCATTGCAAGTTTCGAAATGAATTTTATGAAAGAGCTTTCGCTAAATGACGCTGTGAGTATTCACGAAAACACAGAAACTAATACAAGTATTTTTAGCATTACCAAAGAAGACAAAAACTGTTTTGCCTTACAATTGAACTGGAAATAAAACTTATTCTTTTTTAATTTAACATAACAATAACATTTATTTGTATATACAAATAATATTTACATTACATTTGTATCTACAAATTTCGTACTAACAAATATGAAAATCGAAGACATTTTAAAATCAACTGTACCTATGGATAATTCTAAAAAAATTATCATGAACATTATGTATACCCAAAACATAATAGCAGAAAGTTTTAATGAACTATTAAAGCCATTTGATATTTCATCAGAACAATTTAATGTACTCCGAATTTTAAGAGGTCAAAAAGGGAAACCTACTAATATGTTTGTGATCCAAGAACGAATGTTAGCCAAAACCAGTAACACTACCCGATTAGTCGATAAATTGTTACTAAAGGAATTAGTGACACGTGAAGTTTGCCCTGCCAACCGCAGAAAAATCGAGGTTACTATTACGCAAAAAGGTTTGGTTTTGCTAGACGAACTAGAGCCTAAAGTTAAAATACACGAAGAGTCCTACTCTCAAAAATTATCCGAGGAAGAACGCTTACAATTAAACGAATTACTAGAAAAATTTAGAAATCAATAAACCACAATAAATATTATGAGTACATTTTTAGAAAACCAGAATTGGAGATACGCTACAAAGAAATTTGATGCTACCAAAAAAATTACTGACGCTGATCTAGCATTTTTGAAAGAGGCAATTCGCTTGAGTACATCTTCATACGGTTTACAACCATACCGCGTTTTCATAGTTGAAAACCCTGAACTAAGAGCTAAACTAGTTGCAGCATCTTATGGTCAAGCGCAAGTTGCTGATGCCTCTCACTTATTGGTTTTTGCCAATGAATTGAATTTCGGTGAAGATGGAATTGATCAACTAGCAACTACCATTTGCAAAACAAGAGAATTGCCATTAGAAGCCATTCAAGGGTATGTGGATTATATGAAAGGAAACATTACTGGCTTACCAGAAGATGTAAGAAACATTTGGACAGCAAAACAAACTTATTTAGCGTTAGGCAATTTATTAAACGCTGCTGCTGAACTTCATATTGATGTTACGCCAATGGAAGGATTTATACCTGCCCAAGTAAATGAAATCCTAGGTTTAGATCAACTTGGCTTAAATGCTTCTTTATTAGCTCCTATTGGCTACAGACATGAGGAAGACGCTACACAGCATTACAAGAAAGTTAGAAAATCAAACGAAGAATTATTTATCACACTTTAATATTAACAATCAAAATTTAAAACAAATGAAAAATTTAAAATCAATTGCGTTAGCATTAGTAGTAGCATTCGCTACAGTATCAGTATCAGCTCAAGTTAAAAAAATTGACGCTGCAAAAAGTTCAATCAACTGGTTAGGAAAAAAAGTTACTGGACAACACAATGGAACTGTAAACTTTAAAGAAGGTGCTTTAGTTTTCAAAGGAAAAAAAGTAGCTGGCGGAAACTTTACAGTAGATATGACTTCATTAACTGCAACCGATTTACAAGGTGAATATCAAGGAAAATTAAACGGTCATTTAAAAGCAGATGATTTCTTTGGAACAGAGAAATTCCCAACTGCTAAATTAGCTTTCAAAAAAGTTGCTGTAAAATCGGCTAACGTATTTACAGTAACTGCAGACTTAACTATCAAAGGAATTACTAAGCCAGTAACTTTTGACTTAGCTACAACTGCTAACTCTGCTTCAACTAAATTCATGGTAGACAGAACTAAATATGATATCAAATACGGTTCTGGTACTTTCTTTACATCTATTGGTGATAAAGCAATTGCTGACGAATTTGAATTGGAAGTTAGCTTGAAATTCTAATATTTCTTACCCAAAACAGGAAAAGCTCTAACGAAGATTAGGGCTTTTTTTATATCCAAAAATAAAAATAGTTGCAAAATCGAATTCCTAATTCCTAATTCCTAACTACCTTTGCACTTTCAATAAATTCATAATTATGAACCTACAACATATCCCACAAATTAAGCATACTGATAGTGGTAACTTTTTTTTATTAGCTGGACCTTGTGCTATAGAAGGAGAAGAAATGGCATTACGCATTGCTGAAAAATTAGTTGGTATTACCGCCAAATTAGCAATTCCTTTTGTTTTTAAAGGCTCCTTTAAAAAAGCGAATCGTTCTAGAATTGATAGCTTTTCAGGAATTGGTGATGAAAAGGCACTACAAATTTTACGTAAAGTTTCAGAAACTTTTGGGGTACCTACCGTTACTGATATTCATACTAATGAGGATGCTGATAAAGCAGCTCAATATGTTGACATTCTACAAATACCTGCGTTTTTAGTTCGCCAAACCGATTTAGTGGTGGCTGCTGCCAATACAGGAAGAACAGTTAATTTGAAAAAAGGACAATTCATGAGTCCCGAAAGTATGAAACATGCTGTACAAAAAGTATTGGATTGCAACAACCAAAACGTCATGGTTACTGATAGAGGTACTATGTTTGGTTACCAAGATATGATTGTCGATTATAGAGGAATTCCAACAATGCAACAATATGCTACAACGGTTCTTGATGTAACGCATTCCTTGCAACAACCCAATCAAACTGTAGGTGTAACTGGTGGAAGGCCGGATATGATTGAAACTGTAGCAAAAGCAGGTATTGCAGTTGGTGTTGATGGTATATTTATCGAAACTCATTTTGACCCAGCTAACGCAAAAAGTGACGGAGCGAATATGCTGCATTTGGATTATTTTGAAGACTTAATGACCAAATTAGTCGCCATTAGAAAAACAATCAATCAATTTTAAATTAATACTCAAATTCATTGAAAAATTCAATTTTAACTAGTGCTTTACTACTAGTTACTTTTTCTGTTTTTTCACAGGAAACTTTTAAAGCACAGGACAAATACACTGCCCATAACAAAGGTAAGTTCTTTATTTCTTGGGGTGGTAATCGTGAAACGTTTTCAAAATCGGACATTCATTTTAAAGGAACTGATTATGATTTTACCCTTTATGATGTAACTGCACATGATAAACCTAAAGGTTGGCATATCGATTATATTAACCCAGCAAGAATGACCATTCCACAGACTAATTTTAGAATGGGCTATTTTGTTAACGATCACTATAGCATCGCTATTGGTGTGGATCATATGAAATATGTGATGAATCAAAATATTACTGTAAAGTATGAAGGAAATTATCCAAATAAATACTCCTACGGTGAAGCTGTTGGAAATAATCAAGTACTATTGACTGAGCAATTTTTAACTTTTGAACATACTGATGGTTTGAATTATGTGAATACTGAAGTTTCAAGACATGATGATATCTCTAAGTTATTTAAAATTGAAGATACCGATAAAATTCAGATCAATTTAACCGAAGGAATTGGTGCTGGTTTTTTATATCCAAAGACCAATGCAAAAGTATTTAGTAAACAAAGACATGACGATTTTCATATTTCAGGATACGGTGCTTCAATAAAAGCGGGATTGAATGTGACCTTTTTTAAGTATTTTTACATTCAAACTGAAGTAAAAGGCGGTTATATCAATATGCCAGATATACAAACTACACACAGTGATACTGATTCTGCTTCTCAGGAATTCTTTTTCTTCCAAAAAATTATTGCCTTCGGAGGAATATTTAAAATTTAATTCAACTTATTAAAAAAGGCTTCTTTCGAAGCCTTTTTTTTATTTTATAATTCCATTTTGATCCATCAAATAGAGTAAAGAAGTCATTGTAGCTGCACCTAATTCTAATTCTCGTTTATTAATTGCATCGAAATTATCATTCAATGCGTGGTGGTAATCAAAGTAACGCTGTGAATCTGGTTTCAAACCTGCTTTTACAATTTTACCAGAACTTAACGGATTTATATCAGCACCAGCGCCTCCTTTTACAAAACTATGAATCAAATACGGCTCAAATAAGTTTTTCCAAGAAAGTATTTTTTGATAATTGGCATCGTCAGCTTCAATAGAAAAACCTCTTGGACTAAACCCACCCGAATCACTTTCTAAAGCGAAGATGTGATTTTCATGATTGGTTTGTGCTAACTCAGAATATTTTTTACCTCCTCTACCTCCATTTTCTTCATTCATAAACAACACCACTCGGATTGTATTTTTAGGTTTGTAACCAATTTGTTTGAAAATACGAACTGTTTCCATACTCTGAACTACACCAGCCCCATCGTCATGAGATCCATCAGCTAAATCCCAAGAGTCCAAATGTCCCCCAACAACCATAATATTATCTGGATGTTCGCTTCCTTTAATTTCTCCAATTACATTATACGATAGAGCGTCTGGCATTTGTTCGCAAGATTGTTTGAAGTGGAATTTTAAATTGGGATTGGCTTTTAATTTTTGGCTTAATAATTCGGCACCATTAGTGCTAATTGCAGCTGTTGGAATATATTCAGCTGGTGACAAATCGCCATAACTTTGTGCTCCAGTATGCGGGAAATCATCCAAGCGCAAATTCATCGAACGTACAATCGTTCCTACTGCTCCCAATTTAGCCGCTTCTTTTGCACCTGCATAACGTTGATCTACACAACCTCCATACGATTTGAAAGTTTCAATAAAAGTGGGATCCATTGGTCGGTTGTAAAAAACAATTTTACCTTTTATTTGGTCACCCCATTTTTTTAAGTCTTCAATTCCTTGTACTTCGATAACCGCTGCGGTCAATCCATTTTTTGAAGTGGCGACAGATCCTCCTAAAGCAGCAATTGGAACGGTAATTTTAGTTTTATTATCTAAAATGTAAGCCGTTTCTTTTTCCCCTCGAACCCATTTTGGCACCATCACTTCTTGCAAATAGACCTTGTCTAATCCTAAAGTTTCTAGTTGAACTTTGGTATACTGCACCGCTTTTTCAGCATTATCAGAACCTGATAATCGAGCTCCAATTTTATTTGATAAATGATCTAACCAAGAATAGCATTTGGCATTGGTTAAACCTGATTTGTAAATATCTTTTATAACTTGTTCGTCATTTGATTGTGCTAGCATAGCGATTCCATTAAAGAAAAGTACTCCTGCTACTAGTGATTTTTTCATAAGTGGTCGATTTATTGAAAGGGCAATTTCGGAATTCTTTTTAAATAAATGAGAATTATACCATAAAAAAACCTGCTTAAAAAGCAGGTTTGAATAATTAATTGATAGGTTCAAAACTAATTGCCGTTCCACCTCCTGGAGCTAAATTCAATTTGATTTTTGAAGAATTAGTTACTATCCTACTTCGTATTGAATAGGCTTTTGGATTCATTTTCCAATCGGCATCCTTAGCGTCTTCATAAATGATGGCTTTGTACTTTTTTCCTTTCGTTAAAAAATCCAATTTGATTTCGTTTTTTCTAGCATTTTCATCGGTAATGGCTCCTAAAAACCAAGATTGCTTTCCTTTTGCTTTCCTAGCTACAGTCAAATAATCACCTGGCTCAGCTTGCAAATAAATAGTCTCATCCCAATCCAAAGCTACATCTTTGATAAATTGAAAAGCATCCGGATATTTTTCATAATTCTCTGGTAAATCAGCGGCCATTTGAATTGGAGAATACATCGTCACATACAAGGCTAACTGTTTTGCTAAAGTAGTATGCACTTGCTCTGTTTTCTTCTTGTCGTAATGACTCATTTTTATTTCAAAAATTCCTGGCGTGTAATCCATAGGTCCTCCTAATTGACGTGTAAACGGCAATATCGTTTCGTGCATCGGCGGATTGCCAATACTCCAAGCATTGAATTCGTTTCCACGTGCAGCCTCAGCGGCTACATAATTAGGATAGGTTCTACCTAAACCCGTTGGATGTGAAGATTCGTGAGAATTAACCATTAATTTATAATCGGCTGCTCGTTTTACAACATGCGCAAAATGATTCACCATGGTTTGCCCGTCGTGCATTTCGCCACGCGGAATAATTTTCCCAACATAACCTGTTTTAACAGCAGGGTAATTGTATTTCACCATATTTTCAAAAGCACGATCCAGGCGTCTTTCATAATTTGCAACAGAACCTGAAGTTTCGTGGTGCATAATCATTTTTACATTTTTCTCTTTAGCATAAGCTGAAATTGCCGCAATATCAAAATCAGGATAGGGTGTTACAAAGTCAAACACTTCTTCTTTCCAATTACCTGACCAATCTTCCCAGCCTTCATTCCAACCTTCAACCAATACGCCATCAAAACCATGATTAGCGGCAAAATCAATATAACGTTTTGTGTTGGCGGTAGTCGCTCCATGGCATCCTGAAGAGGTTAATTTTGTTCCAAAATCAGTAGTAGCATTTTGAGAACCAGCATAATCCCAAGTCGAATTCCCTACATGCATTTCCCACCAAATACCTACATATTTCATCGGTTTGATCCACGAAGTATCTTCTATTTTTGAAGGCTCGTTAAGGTTTAAAATCATTTTAGAACTCACAATATCACGAGCATCATCACTAATCATAATGGTTCTCCAAGGTGATACACAAGGTGTTTGCAAATAAGCTTTGTCTCCAATTGCATTAGGAACTAATTCTGATTTTAATTTGAAATTAGTTACATCCGCTTTCAAATGCATTACAGGATAGTTGATCACTGCTGCTTCAAAAATATTAACATACAAACCGGATGGTGATTTCATCATCAATGGCGTTTGAACGGTAAATTTTCCAGGAATAGATTTCACACCTATCCCATTATTCATATTGATTTTAGAATTGTCGATATCAGAAAATTGGGTTTCGTTATATTCATATTCATTGCTATCAAAATCACCTGGTAGCCAGAACACTTTATTATTTTCTGTCAAATTGAATTGCGTCAACTCATCTGATATTATAAAGTAATTCAGTTCTTTTTGTTTCGGGAAATCATAGCGAAAAGCCACTCCTTCATCAAAAGCTCTAAAAACTAAGTTCACATTTATATTAGTACTTTTTTGAACTAAACTAACCACCAATTCGTTATAATGATTGACAATCGAAGATTGTTCTCCCAAAACAGGTTTCCACGATTCATTGAAAGAACTATTTTTTGTGGATAGGATTTCAAAATTACCATCCAATGCAGGTTTGTCTTTTAATTTGATTCCCAAATCACTTGTTAACACCACTGCTTTTGCTTTGTAATTGACTCCGTATGAAGGCTGTCCAGAAGAAGACAAAGTAAATGTTAGGGCAATTTTACCAGATGGAGAACTCACGGTTTGTGCCTGAGTGAATCCAAAAGCAAATACAATCAATAAACTAAATAACTGTTTCATTTTTATAAATTTAAGAATGCGAATATACTTGATTTTTACTGACTTAAAACGATTAAAACCACCTTCTTTTTTTGAAATAAATTAACATGCCAATACCCATCAAAACCATGATTCCAATCACAGTATGATACCCATACGGATATTGTAATTCAGGCATATTTTCAAAATTCATTCCATAGACACCTACTATAAATGTAAGTGGAATAAAAATAGATGAGACTATGGTTAAGGTCTTCATAATCTCATTCATTTTATGAGTTTGGGCTGAAAAAAATAAATTAGAAGCACTATCTAGAGCACTCATATCCGACTCAATTTGTTCTAAAAGTTCCAAGCTTTTTTGGTATAATCTTGAAAAAAAACTAAAATTATCATTCTCAATTAAATTAAACACATTATCATCTTTGATACTTTTAATATCATATAATGAATCGCGTAAAGGAATGATAGAACGTTTTAAAAAATTATAATTATCGCGATGTTTTTCAATTCGTTCCAAAATGATGGGATTATCACTGTTCTTCGATAAATTAATCAATTCTTCTACTTTATCTTCTTCATGTTCTAAAGTAATGTAGAAGTTTTCCATTACTGCATCTAACAAAACATATAATAAAAAATCAGCTTTCTTTGTTCTTACAATCCCTGAGTGCGAACGAATTCGTTCTCTTATATGGGTAAAAAAGTCACTGCGCTTTTCTTGGAATGATATTAATATCCCTTCTTTAAGTAAGAAACTTATTTGTTCGGTTTGTATATTATCCGAGTTTTCTTTTGGTAAAAGTGATTTAATATTAAAAAACAATACCTCTTGTTGTTCTTCCAGTTTAGTTCTTTTAGTCGTGTTTAAAATATCAGCTAACATATAGTTGTCTATTTTAAAATAATTACCCACAGATTGAAGTAATTCAATATTGTTTAAACCATGAATATTAATCCAATTTGTTTGGTTTTTTACAATACTTTTTTCAAAATCGGCAACTTTGATTTTTTCATATTCAGTAATATCCGAATCATTGTAAACAAACAATTGCATCTCTGAAACGTTATCTTTGTGTACACCAGTGTATTCAAAATGCAAGGGTTGTACCTTTCTAACTTTTTTATAAACTATCTTTCTCATAAGCCAAACTGAAAAACCATCTTAAATATTGCTTAATTGCCAAAAACAAAAATAGAGAGAAATTTCTTCCTCTCAAGCAAAACAAAATTAAATTAATTAAAAATGATAATTGAAGTACACTTGTAATTATCAAAAAACTAAAACTCAGGATTGTTAATTGAAAATATATCAATAGATTTGATTTTTCGTTTGAAATCGAAAATTATTATTGCCTTATTCTACACTAACTATTATTAATTAAAAAGAGGAATGAAATGGTAAAACTTAAATCAAGTTTAATTTTAGCAAGTTTGTTTATGTGTTTCAGTCAAGGTGCTGTAAGCCAAAACAAAAAAAAGAAAGATGCAGCTAAACCTGCTGTCACAGCTTCAGAAACTCCAAAACCTGATGCAAAAAAAGGGCCTAAACCGTACAATAAAGTAATTGACACTACGGCCGTTACTCAAAAAGGGTTAATTGACATTCATAAAATGGATGCCAAATACCTTTTTGAAATTCCAGCTTCTTTACTAGATACTGAAATTATGACTATTACCCGATTTTCTAAAACTCCAGCTGGAGGTGGAATTTTTGGTGGTGAAGAAGTGAACAGACAAGTAATTCAATTTGAGAAAGGATTGAACAATACCTTGTTATTGCGTTCAATCAGTTATGTTATCATGTCTCCAGATGGAGATAAACCATTAGCACAAGCTGTTAAAAATTCATCAGCTAATCCGATTATCGGTAACTACGATATTTTAGCTATCAAAAAAGATAAAGATGGAAAAGAATCGGGCTATGTTATAGATATGACTCCAACTTTCGATGGAGATGTACAAACATTTTCTTTGGACCCTGTAAAAAAACAGACCTTAAGTATTCAGGCATTCCAAAAAGAAAAATCATTTATTCAAAAAATAAGTAGTTTCCCTATCAATACTGAAATTAGAACAGTAAAAACCTATTCTACTGTTCCTGCTTTAATCTCTTTGAATCCAACACCTAGAATTGGTGCTAATTTACCAGCTGGATTAGACTCAGGATTTTTAACTGTTGAATTGAATACATCCATGATTGCTTTACCAAAAAATCCAATGCGCAAAAGAACATTTGATGCGCGTGTAGGTTATTTTGCTAATCAATACGGTGTTTTCGAAGAAGAATCACACAAATCGGACACTGAAGTTTTTGCGGTAAGATGGCGTTTAGAACCTAAATCAAAAGAAGATGCGGCGAAACAAAAAAGAGGTGAATTGATTGAACCGGATAAACCAATTGTGTATTATATAGACCCTGCAACGCCTGACAAATGGAAAAAATACATTAAACAAGGTATTGACGACTGGCAAGTAGCCTTTGAAAATGCGGGTTGGAAAAATGCTATCCGTGGCGAATATTGGCCAGAAAACGATCCAACTATGAGTTTGGAAGACGCCCGTTTTTCTGTATTGCGTTATTTTGCTGCCGAAATTCAAAATGCGTATGGACCTAACGTTCACGATCCTAGAACAGGAGAAATCTTAGAAAGTCATATTGGTTGGTACCACAACATCATGAGTTTGTTGCGCAACTGGTATTTAATTCAAACAGCTGCAGTTGATCCAGCAGCAAGAAAAAAACAATTTGACGATAATTTAATGGGCGAATTAATTCGTTTTGTATCCTCTCACGAAGTGGGGCACACTTTAGGTTTGCGTCACAATATGGGAGCTAGTTCAGCTACTCCAGTAGAAAAATTAAGAGATGCAGCTTTCCAAGAGAAAAATGGCCACACTTCTTCTATCATGGATTATGCTCGTTTTAATTATGTTGCCCAACCTGAGGATGGTGTTAAACATTTATTTCCAAAAATTGGAGATTACGACAAATGGGCAATTAAATGGGGGTACTCTTATTTTGAAGATGCCAAGACAGACAAAGAAGAGAAAGCTATCTTGAATGAAATGACTAAAGAAGCTTATAAAAATCGTCGTCTTTGGTTTGGTACAGAATCTAGTCCTTATGATCCAAGATACCAAACAGAAGATATTGGAGACAATGCAATGAAGGCATCGGCTTATGGTATCAAAAACTTGCAACGTATCCTTCCTAATTTATTAAAATGGAGTGCTGAAAAAGGAGAAAGTTATGCTGAATTAGACGAATTATACTCTGCTCTTACAGGTCAATTCAGACGTTATTTAGGTCATGTTACGAAAAATGTTGGTGGAATATATGATACTCCAAAAACCTATGATATGGGTGGCAACCAATTTGAAGTAGTTCCAAGAAGTATTCAAAAAGAAGCTGTTAGCTTCTTAAACACGCAATTGTTTGCTACACCTAAATGGTTAATGGATCAAAGTGTTTTAGCTAAAATCAACCCAGACAACGGTGTGGAAGCGATTAAAGCGATGCAAGAATCAACTTTAAGTAATTTATTAGCTGGAGACCGAATGGTACGTTTGTTTGAAGGTTCGTCTATCAATAAAAATAATTACACTGTGGATGAATTGATGACCGATGTTCGCAACGGAATATTTGCTGAATTAAAATCCAATAAACCAATCGATATTTACAGAAGAAATCTTCAAAAAGTATTTGTTGATAAAGTAACTGGATTATTAAAACCGGGTTCTACTGCTGTTCGTTCAGTTCCTGTAGGAGTAACTTATGGTTTTAACACTAGAACAGTTAACTTAAATCAAACCGATTTACCTTCTATTGCAAGAGGCCAATTAATTGGTTTAAAATCTAGTGCAAAAGCTGCTGCTGCTCGTGCAACTGATCGATTAAGTAAATTACACTTATTGGATTTAGTAGCTAGAATTGATAACGCTTTAGACCCAAAATAAAAAAATCCGGCTTGCAAAAGTCGGATCATATTCAATAAAAAAACCGAGCTATTTCTAGCTCGGTTTTTTGTTTATATAAATGAAATAGTTATTATTTCACTTCTTCGAAGTCAACGTCTTCAACATTGTCACCTGATTGCGCATCCCCTTGAGGTTGAGCATCTGCTTGACCTTGTTCTCCTTGAGCATACATCGCTTCAGTAGCTTTTTTCCAAGCTGCATTGATGTTGTCCAAAGCAGTTTGAATCGCTGCAATGTCTTGAGATTGGTGAGCCATTCTCAATTCAGTTAAAGCATACTCGATAGCCACTTTGTTGTCATCAGATAATTTATCACCTAATTCTTTCAATTGACTTTCAGTTTGGAAGATCATTCCGTCTGCTTCGTTTAATTTTTCTGCTTTTTCTCTTGCTGCTTTATCTGATTCAGCATTAGCTTCAGCATCTTTTTTCATTTTCTCGATTTCTTCAGCTGTTAATCCAGAAGAAGCCTCGATACGAATATCATGAGATTTTCCAGTTCCTTTATCAGTAGCCGAAACTTTGATGATACCATTTGCATCAATATCAAAAGTTACTTCAATTTGAGGAACTCCTCTTGGTGCAGGTGGAATACCATCCAAGTTGAAACGTCCAATAGTTTTGTTATCAGCAGCCATAGCTCTAGCACCTTGAAGAACGTGTAATTCAACAGTTGGTTGAGAATCAGCAGCAGTAGAGAAAATTTGCGATTTTTTAGTTGGAATCGTTGTGTTAGACTCAATTAATGTAGTCATTACACCACCCATAGTTTCGATACCTAAAGAAAGAGGTGTTACGTCAAGCAACAATACATCTTTTACATCTCCAGATAAAACTCCACCTTGAATAGCAGCTCCAATAGCAACTACCTCATCAGGATTAACTCCTTTAGACGCTTTTTTACCGAAGAATTTTTCTACTTCGTCAGCAATTCTTGGCATACGAGTAGAACCTCCTACTAAGATTACTTCGTCAATGTCAGATGTAGATAAACCTGCATCTTTTAATGCTTTAGCAACTGGCTCCATAGAACGTTTTACTAAAGTATCAGACAATTTTTCGAATTGTGCTCTTGTTAATTTTTTAACTAAGTGTTTTGGTCCTGAAGCCGTAGCGGTTACGTAAGGTAAGTTGATTTCAGTTTCAGCTGAAGATGACAACTCAATTTTAGCTTTCTCAGCCGCTTCTTTGATACGTTGTAATGACATTGGATCTAAACGCAAGTCAATTCCTTCTTCAGCTTTGAATTCATCTGCCAACCAGTCAATGATTGTTTGGTCAAAGTCATCTCCACCTAAGTGAGTATCTCCATTAGTAGACAATACTTCAAAAACTCCGTCTCCTAATTCCAAGATAGAAATATCAAAAGTACCTCCACCTAAATCGTAAACAGCGATTTTTTGATCTTGTCCTTTTTTATCCAAACCGTAAGCTAAAGCTGCAGCAGTTGGTTCGTTGATAATACGCATTACTTTCAAACCAGCAATTTCACCTGCTTCTTTCGTAGCTTGACGTTGTGCATCGTTAAAGTAAGCTGGAACAGTAATAACTGCTTCAGTAACTGTTTGACCTAAATAGTCTTCAGCTGTTTTTTTCATTTTTTGAAGTGTCATTGCTGACAATTCTTGAGCAGTGTATAAACGACCGTCAATATCTACACGTGGTGTATTGTTGTCTCCTTTTACTACTGAATAAGGAACTCTTTTTGCTTCTCCTGTAGTTTCAGAGAAAGATTGTCCCATAAAACGTTTGATAGAAGCAATTGTTTTGGTAGGATTTGTTACCGCTTGTCTTTTTGCAGGATCTCCTACTTTAATTTCTCCGCCTTCAACAAAAGCGATAATAGAAGGAGTTGTTCTTTTTCCTTCCGCATTAGGGATCACTACTGCCTCGTTACCTTCCATTACAGAAACACAAGAGTTGGTTGTACCTAAATCAATTCCGATGATTTTACCCATTTTGATTATATTTAATTTATTTGATATTCATTTTAATCACTCGCTGTCGACAAGTCAATCTTTATGCCAAGGCACTGACAGTATTAAAATTGTCAGTTTTTGACTCGTTTTAAGCAAAATGGCTGACAAGATGACATTTTCGATACATTTATTTGAGTGATCAAATTAAAAATATTTTAAAACAACAAGCGATACAAATCTTATCTTCTCAATGCTATTTATATACATCCATAGGTTCGTACAAATGATTTTAAAAATAAAAATTGAATGTAAAGTCCAAATTATTTTAAAAGTCCTAACATCGGTTATTACTAAATCTTCTATATCAAATACTGTTTATAAAAAAACCTTGCTAATCTAACGCAATTGAAACAAGAATAACTCATGCTAATACTACTATAAATTCTAAAATAAACTAAAAAAAGACTACTTTAGGACAAAATTAAACTCAAATAAAAAACAATGAAAAACGTTCTTTACCTTTTAGCTTTCTTATCCATCAATACGTTCAGTTTTGCCCAAAAAAAAGAATTCTACCAAATAAAAACATACAATTTAAAATCAAATGCTCAGTTAAATGTAACCGAGAACTTTTTAAAAGAAGCTTATTTACCTGCTTTGAAAAGAATTGGAATTCAATCGGTTGGAGTTTTTAAACCCAAAACATTTTCATTAGATTCTATCACCAAATTAATTATTGTAATCCCGTTTAAATCTCCTAAACAATTTTTTGAATTGGATCAAAAATTAGCCAAAGATCGAGTCTATCTTCAAGCTGGTTCAGACTACATCAATGCCAAATACAATCAAGCACCCTATGAACGTATTGAATCCGTTCTTTTGACTGCTTTTTCCAATCATCCTTTTTTAACCTTACCCAAATTAGAGAGTCCGCGTTCTGGACGTATATATGAATTGCGCAGTTATGAATCGGCTACTGAAGCCATTTACAACACCAAAGTGGACATGTTCATTGGCGGTGAAGAGAGTAAAATTTTCGATAGATTGGAATTCAATCCTGTTTTTTATGGCGAAGTTGTTTCAGGTGGAAAAATGCCCAACTTGATGTACTTAACTACTTTTGCCAACCAAGAAAGTAGAGATGCGCATTGGAAAGCATTTGTCGATTCGCCAGAATGGAAAGCCTTACTTAAAATGGATAAATACAAAAACACCATTTCGCACATGGATATTCTATTTTTATATCCTACTGACTATTCAGATTATTAATTCAGCAGTAAAAAAGTTGTATTTTTTCTATAATTAGAAATCAGAAAAATAAGTTAAATTATTTATAATCAATTATTTATAGTACTTTGGCTAGAAATTAATAACTAACCATCATGTTTGGATCTATATTTAATTCGTATTTACACCAATTACTTACAGCAAATACACAACATAAAGTGGAGCGCTTTTTTTTACAAATTGCGATCATTAGTTTTGTAATTCACTTGTGTTTAATTATTTTAATTAATTTTTCCTTTATATCACTTAATGCAACTTCGGAATTATTAAAGAGTCCAATAGCCGCAATATATACGCCTTTCTCCTTTCTTATTATATACGAAGTCTATTTATTAATTTACTATTTACCTCGATCTGTTACAAGTTATGTAAACAAGCAATATGAAATCATATTATTGATAATTATGCGACGTTTATTTAAGGACCTTTCTAATTTAAAAATATCTTCCGATTGGTTTACCATAAAGTATGATTTACAATTCACTTATGATTTAGTAAGTTCGTTATTGCTTTTCTACTTGATTTATATCTTTTACTCCCAAAGCCAAAAAAAAGAACATAATGTTGTTACCAACGAACAAACTGAAAAAGGAAGATTAAAATATACAGCAATTAAAAAAAATGTAGCATCTCTTTTAGTTCCAGTTGTATTTATTTTGGCTATATATTCTTTTGCAAGTTGGTTAATCGAAATGGTGAATACATTTGAAAAATCAGCCGAAGTTTTTAAAAATATCAACAATGTATTCTTTGAGCAATTTTTCTCATTATTAATAATTGTTGATGTGGTTTTATTACTTGTATCGTTCTTTTACACGGACCAATTCCACAAAGTAATACGGAATTCAGGATTTATAATTTCAACTATTTTAATACGACTTTCATTCACCGTTGAAGGTATTATGAATAATATTTTGGTAATTACAGCAGTAATTTTTGGACTATTGATTATTATAATCCATAATAAATTTGAGCGAAAAATTCAGGTCAATCAATAACTTAAACCTATGAAAATTTTAAAACCCCAAAAACAAAATCGCTTTTGGGGTTTGTTATTTTATCTAAACTCATTTAAGGAACGTTCTATAATTCCGAGACATTCGTGAATTTGACTTTCCGTAATTACTAATGGTGGTGCTAAACGGATTTTGTTACCCTGAGTTGGTTTGGCTAACAAACCATTATCTCTAAATTTCAAGCAAATTTCCCAAGCTAAATCAGAATCTTCATCACTATCAATTACGATGGCATTTAACAATCCTTTTCCTCTTACCAATTGAATTAACGGATTTCGTGTGGCAATTTCGTTTAAACCGTGACGAAAAACTTCTCCCAAATAGGCTGCGTTTTGTGCCAAATTTTCGTCTTTAATTACTTCCAAGGCAGCTACAGCAACGGCAGCTGCAATTGGATTTCCACCAAAGGTCGAACCATGTTGACCAGGTTGTATAACATTCATTATGGTATCACTAGTCAAAACTGCCGAAACTGGAAAGACACCACCAGAAAGCGCTTTACCCAAAATCAAAATATCAGGTTTTACCTCCGGTTTGTTTTCACAACCTTTTTTACATTCACAATTACCACAAGTAGCTAGTAATCTTCCGGTACGAGCAATTCCTGTCTGTACCTCATCCGCTATAAACAACACATTGTTAGCTTCGCACAATGCTTTGGCTTGCGCCAAATAGCCTTCAGTTGGAACATATACTCCTGCTTCTCCTTGAATAGGTTCCACTAAGAAACCTGCAATGTTATTGGAAGAAGACAAGGCTTTCGCCAAAGCATCAACATCATCATAGGGTATTTTGATAAATCCATTCGTAAATGGTCCAAAATTCTTGCGTGCCGATTCATCGTTTGAAAACGAAATAATCGTAGTAGTCCTTCCATGAAAATTGTTTTCACAAACAATAATTTGTGCTTGATTTTCTGGAATTCCTTTAACCTCATAGGCCCATTTTCTACATAATTTTAAGGCAGTTTCTACCGCCTCTGCACCTGTATTCATAGGCAATACTTTGTCAAAGCCAAAATACTTAGTTACATATTCCTCATAGGGGCCCAATTGATCATTAAAAAATGCTCTGGAAGTCAAGGTCAATTTTTGAGCTTGTTGTACCATAGCTCCAACAATCTTTGGATGACAATGGCCTTGATTGACTGCTGAATAAGCAGAAAGAAAATCAAAATATTGTTTTCCATCTATGTCCCAAACATAAACTCCTTCTCCTCTTTCCAACACTACTGGAAGAGGATGGTAATTGTGTGCTCCGTATTGATTTTCTTTGGCTATTAAAGCTTCCGAAACAGCTGATAATGTGGTTGTAGGATGACTCATCGTAATTGGTTTTAATGTAAAATATAACAAAACAAATTTAGTCAATACAACCAATATATTACACCATAATGTATTTTTTGACTTATATTTTTACAATAAAAGTCAATTATACCAATATATATATAAAATAAAGTTAATTCTAAAAAAATAATTATAAATAGTAGGTTTAGAAATGAAAAATAACTTACTTTTATTGACCTCAAAAAAACACATTTAACTTTTAAAGCCCCTTTCAATGGAAAAATTAGATGATTTCGACATCAAAATTATTAAAGAATTGGAAACAGATGGCCGTATTCCTTATTCTACTATCGCTTCTAATTTAAAGATTTCTAATACGATGGTGCATCAACGCATAAATAAATTAACTGAACAAGGAATTTTAGCTGGTATTCATCCCGTTATAAATGAAAAGAAAATTGGATATGATTGGGGAGCTTTCACTGGAATTACCTTAAATAAAGACCACGATTCGGAGCGTGTAATAGAAGAACTTAAAAAAATTCCTGAAATTACAGAATGTTATTACATTACAGGATCATATACTTTATATGTAAAAATGATTGCAAAAAATCACGAACATATGCGTAAAATTCTCTACGAACAGATTGACTCTATTCCCGGAATTGCTAAAACCGATTCGATTATTGAACTCGGTTGTGCTTTCAAACGAAATATTAGTTTGTAATTCCCTAAAATCTTTTACATTTATACCCAAACAAAATCAGATGACATATTTCAAATTTATTCTATTAGGAACTATCCTTTTTGCAAATGGCTTATTTGCTCAATTGAAAGCGGTTCTATATAAAGATGCGAATCAAATTCTTAATGGCTTGACAATTCAACCTTCTACAATTAGTGGTCAAAAACCAGGAATTTTGGTACTTCCAGCCTGGAAAGGAATTGACTCACATGCCAAGGCAACTGCTGAAAAATTATCAAAATTAGGCTACTATGCTTTTGTAGCCGATATTTACGGCGAAGGAAATTATCCTCAAACTACTGCTGATGCAGCTAAAATGTCAGGATTTTATAAAAAAAATACAAACTTATACCAAAAACGCATCGAACTAGCTTTAGCACAATTGATTCAATCGGGAGCGAATCCTGACAATATAGCGGTTATAGGTTTTTGTTTTGGCGGAACAGGTGCTTTGGAAGCTGCAAGAAAAAACCTAAAAGTTAAAGGAGTGGTATCATTTCATGGAGGTTTAGGAAGAGATACAACGCTTCCAATAACTCCAATTACTACAAAAATTTTGGCCTGTCATGGAGCTGATGATCCTTTTGTTTCCAAAGAAGAAATTGCTGGTTTCCAACAAGAAATGCGTGATGCTAAAGCCGATTGGGAAATGGTGTATTATGCCAATGCAGTACATTCATTTACAGATACAGATGCTGGCAATGATAATTCCAAAGGAGCTGCTTACAACGAAAAAGCGGCAACTCGCTCTTTCGAACACATGAAATTATTCTTAAACGAAGTATTAAATAAATAAAATATTCAGTAATCAATACCTATAATCAAAAATGAAAAAACTAGTATTTCTTTCCCTTATTGCATTAGGGACTTCTTGCAAAAACGGGGCTTTGGTAACCTCAAATACAAATAGTGACCCAACAAAATACATGAAAACAATTACAGCTGATGATTTGAAGAAACATCTTTATATTATCGCTGCTGATTCAATGGAAGGACGTGAAACAGGTTCAGCTGGACAGAAAAAAGCCGGTAAGTATTTAATTAGTCAATACCAACAAAACCAAGTTTCATTTCCAAAAGGAGCATCTGATTATTACCAAGCCGTTCCAGCCTCATTTTTGAACAAAAAACGTAATGCTAATTTAGCTGACTCCGAAAATATTTGGGCTTTTATTGAAGGTACTGAAAAACCAGAAGAAGTAATAGTTATCTCAGCGCATTATGATCATGTGGGCATTGAAAATGGAGAAGTATATAACGGAGCTGATGACGATGGTTCTGGAACTTCAGCTTTATTAGAAATAGCTCAAGCGTTCCAAATGGCAAAAAAAGAAGGACACGGACCAAAACGTTCTATCCTTTTTTTACATGTAACGGGTGAAGAACATGGCTTATTAGGTTCTCGCTACTATTCTGAAAATCCTTTATTCCCTTTGGCAAATACAGTTGCTGATGTCAATATCGATATGATTGGTCGTCGTGATGCACTTCATGCTGATACTAACAATTATGTATACATTATTGGTGCTAATCGTTTGTCTTCAGAATTAGATCATATTAGTGCTACAATGAATCAAAAATATGTGGGTATTGACTTGGATTACCGATTTAACGATCCTAAAGATCCAAATCGTTTTTACGAACGTTCTGATCATTATAATTTTGCAAAATATGGAATTCCATCCGTATTTTTCTTTAATGGAGTTCATGCAGATTATCATAAAAAATCGGATGAAGCAGACAAAATTGAATACGATGCTTTAGAAAAAAGAACACAATTGGCTTTTGTAACAGCATGGGAATTGGCCAACCGAAAAAACAGAATTCAGGTAGATGTGGTTAAAAAATAATGTATGTCTCAAATACTAAAAAAAGCGCTTTGAAAATTCAAAGCGCTTTTTTTTAGTATTCTATTTTAATCTCTCTATTGTTTCTGGACCATTCGCTCCAAGAACCTACATATAATTTAGGGATGGGTAAATTGGCAATAGCTACTGCTAAAAGAGTATGACAAGCAGTTACGCCTGATCCACAATGCACTACCCTATTCTCCTCAGGTATATTTGCAAATACTTTTTGATACTTTGCTTTTAATTCCGTTGCAGATAAAAAGGAACCATCAGCATCTAAATTTTCCATAAATGGAATATTAGTGGAGCCTGGAATATGGCCTGCAACCAGATCAATTGGTTCTACTTCACCTCTATAACGTTGCGACTCGCGAACATCTATTACTACAAAATCGTCCTTTTCTATCATGTCATCCATTTCATTTAGTGCTATAGTAAGCCATTGCCAAGATTGGATTGGATACGATGGAACATTATTTGGGATTTCAACTGCTGAACTTGTAGGGAATCCAGCTTGAATCGCTGCTTGAATACCACCACTCAATACTTGTACTTTTTCATGACCAATAGAACGCAGCATCCACCAAAATCGTGCGGCAGCATTAGCACCATTTTTATCATCATAAACTACAACCCAAGTGGTAGTTGTGATTCCTAAATCGGTTAGGGTTGTTGAAAACTGATCGGAGGTTGGCAGAGGATGACGACCACCTAAAGCAACATCTTCTTTGATGTCTGCCAATTGGGTATTTACATCTACAAACAAAGCACCTTGTAAATGAGATTGTTGGTAATTTTTAAAAGCAGAAGGACTATTGGTGGCATCCACTAAAACAACGGTGTTGGTTTGTACTGCTTTGATTAATTCACTAGGAGAAATTATAGGATTCATAATAATGCTGAATTGGTAGTGATAAACTTAGCTAATTTATTTCATTTATAGCCACAAAAAAAGCCCCGAATTGCTTCGAGGCTTTTGCCTTTTGGGTGGATGACCGGGTTCGAACCGGCGACCCTCGGCACCACAAACCGATGCTCTAACCAGCTGAGCTACAACCACCATTTGTATAACGGGTGCAAATATAGCACAATTGTTCACTTTCGCAAAGAAAATTTTAAAAAAATATCCCGATTTTAAATCCAATCTCCTAAGCTATTGACAGCCAAATACCTTTCTACGGTAAAACCTTCTGCATGCTCCACTCCTACTAATCGTCCTAAATCTTGTGTATAAAATATTATACTACAATCGAATTCAGTTATCACCTAAATATCACTAAAAGTGGGTATTGTACAATTTCAAATTTAATTGTAAAATAGCTGTTCTATATTTGTGCAATTATTATAAAAATAAAAACATTTAAAAACACATTCTGTTTCAAACAACTCTTATAACTATGTAACGTTAATATATAGAATCAGAGTGATTTTTAGTAATTTAGCCATCCAATCTATTCTTTATGAATTTTCAACAAATTATATATAAATCAGTCGTTGTAATTACTTTACTTATTCTAAGCCTTGGATGTACATCTGGCGAATTGGATTTTGATCAAACTTCAAATTTCGAAACTAAGCCTATTTACAAAGTTTATATAAATGATTTTATTCCGAAAAAAACCTTCTCAATAAGTCAATTTTCAACAACTCTAAATTCAATAACAGAAGAATATCCAATTAAGACTTTTGAAAATTCTTTATTTGAAAATACACTAAGTAAAGCTGAACTAAATTTTATAATTACAAGCAAGATTAGTTCACAGTTAAAAATTGAAATTGAATTAATTGACAAAAACGGAAATGAGATTGACAAATTTGATAGAATAGTCGCTGCTTATTCAGGTGTAGATTTTGATCAAAATATAATTAGAACATATGACACACAAAATCAAATAACATCACTTAAAAATATTGATAAAGTAAAAGTTATAATTACAAGTAATAATATTACAGTAACAAGTACCGAATCAATTTCAATTAATTCACGACTAATTGCTTATATAAAACCTTGATGAAAAAAAGTATTTCCTTTATTTGCTTTCTTTTATTATTCGTTTCAACCTATTCTCAAAACAAGCAAATCTTATACGATTTTACAGGTGTTCCGCAATCTTTAATGTTGAATCCTGGTTCTGATGTAAACTATAAATTTTTCATAGGCATTCCATTTTTGTCTGGATTTTCTACACATGCAGGGGTCTCCGGATTCTCTGCTTCAGATTTATTTTTAAAGGATGGGGTGAATTTTAACGATAAATTTGAAAGTTTTTTATCTTCAATTAAAAATACTGATTTTGCTACTATAAATCAACAAGTAGAATTAGTAAGTGGAGGTTTCGCCATTGGGAAAGAGAAAAAAAGGGGATATTTATCATTTGGAATGTATCAAGAATTAGATTTCTTTGCTTTTTTTCCAAAAGACATTATTGCTCTTTCTGTTTATGGAAATGAAATCGGCAAAAAATTCAATTTTAGCGATTTAAATTTTAAGGGAGATTTATCTTCTGTTTTTCATTTAGGTTTCCATAAAAGAATTGCTGATGATTTAATTGTTGGTGCTCGTTTTAAAGTTTATTCGAGTATCATTAATATAAACTCAACTCAAAATAATGGCTATTTATTAACAGATCCTTCAACCTACAAGCAGACATTATATTCAAAAATAGCAATCAATACCTCTGGAGCAGCAAATTATAATGACGATAACTTTGCAACAAATTTTGCTGACAATCTTACTAAAAAAATGTTTTTAGGTGGTAATTTGGGTTTTGGAGTTGATTTAGGGCTAACATATAATTTAGAAGACAACATTCAACTAACAGCTAGTGTAGTGGATTTAGGAGCCATTAAACATACCAAAGAAATAAAAAATTACAACTATGTAGGTTTCTATAGCTTTTCTACAACTGACGATTTAGCTAATCCTAAACTAAAATTTCCCGAAAAAAAATATCCAACTAACAACTACACTACTTGGCGTCCATTGAAATTTAATTCTTCAATTCGATATTCTTTTGATGAAAAAATTTATTCTAAAAACAATGAATCTAGTTATATTGATAGCTATTCTAAAAATGTTTTTGAAAGTTCAGTGGGAGCACAATTATTTATGATGTCCACTTCAAAATCGCCCATTATAGCATTAACTGGTTTTTATGAAAAGAAGTTTTCAGATACTTTTAATGTGAAAATAACCTATACCATGGATTCTTTTTCATACACTAATTTAGGCTTGGGACTTTCGTCTAAATTAGGTCCAGTAAATTTTTATATTTTGGGCGACAATCTTATTGGTTACACTAATTTCAATAAAATGAATAGTATGTCCCTCCAATTTGGTTTAAATCTCGTATTCAAGGAATAAACATCTACTGATTTTAATAAAGCATTTAGTTTACAAAACTATTCTAGAGGTTAAATTAAATTAGGCCTTCTGTATAAGAAAGTTAAATATTAAATTAGATCCCCCAGGCTATTGACAGCCAAATACCTTTCTACTGTAAATCCTTCTGCATGCTCTACTCCGACTAATCGTCCTAAATCTTGTGTCCGGTAATTTAAGCTTTCTAAAAAGTTTTTACTTGTTATTGGTGATTCCGGTTCATTGGAATTAGGATCATGAAATTGAGATTTATAAGCTAAAATGGAGGCCACTTTTTTATCTGTAAATCCTGTAATATCGACTACAAAATCAGGTTTAATATCGTTCCATTGAATGTAATGATAGACCAATTTAGGGCGCCAAGCTTGTTGCGTTTTCCCGTCCAATTGGGTTTCTATTTTCATTAAACCAGATAAAAAACAAGCATCCGAAACTAATTGACTGCCTTTGCCATGGTCAATATGTCGGTCTTCAATGGCATTGCACAAAACAATCTCCGGTTGGTATTTTCGTATCATTTTGATTACTTCCAATTGATGCAATTCATCATTTGCAAAAAAACCATCTTTAAAACGAAGATTTACACGCACTGAAACACCTAATATTTGAGCAGAAGCAGCAGCTTCTTGATCACGCAAGTCGGCTGAACCACGGGTCCCTAATTCGCCACGAGTCAAATCAACAATTCCGACTGTTTTGCCCAAGGCAATTTCTTTTAAAATTGTCCCTGCGCAACCCAATTCAACATCGTCCGGATGTGCACCAAAAGCCAGTATATCTAATTTCATCTTGATATTTTTTTTTATAATTCTAAAGTATTCGTTTCATAGTCATAGACTTATTCACGCTTTCCTTCCATTCTTTCTCAGGATTGCTGTCTTTTGTAATACCGCAACCCATATATAAATGAGCCACATTATTATCAATTTGCATACAGCGCAAATTTACAAACAAATCCGATGCAAAGTTGCGATTCAATTCACCTAAAAAACCAGTATAAAAACTACGATTGTAATTTTCATTGGCTACAATAAACGCTTTCGAAATTGCTTTGGGAACACCACAAACTGCGGGTGTTGGATGCAATAACTGAATCGCTTTTTTCAAATCCAATTCGGGTCCCAACTCGCCCGAAATATCGGTTTTAATATGCCACAGACTTCCTGCTTTAACGCTATAGGCTTCTGAAACCAGAATTTCGGCACCTACCTCTTTTAATTTTGAAACTATATAATCGGTAACAAATTGTTGTTCTTCTTTTTCTTTTTGTGGCCAATTAACAGTTGCTGCTCCTGTATCTTTTTGCGTTCCAGCCAAAGCCATCGTTTCAAAAGTATCAGCAGTGGCTTTTAGCAATTGTTCTGGACTAGCACCTAGCCAAGTGCCAATTTTTGGATGGTAAAAACAATAGACGAAAGCAGAACGATATTGGGCTACCAATTTTTGAAAAGTAGTAACCAAATCGAAATGTTCGAGAGCAACACTTTCCTTTCGTGAGACCACTACTTTTTGGAATTCACCAGTATGAATTGCCTGAATTCCTTTGCTCACCAAATCTTGAAAATTAGCTTGCGCTGAGGCATCATTACCAAAATCAACTTCATTTAGCGGAATCGTTTCTGAGTTTGCAATCCAATCTTCGCTACAGTGTTCCGAAGCGTTATCTGGAATAATATAATTTTGACTTCCGTCGAAAGAAGCAAAAACAAAGCCTTTTTCGGTGTAATCGTGTACTTTAAATAAGGTATCATTTTGCTGAAACAAAGCCAAAACGGTATCCGAATTCGGTTTGGAATATACCACAAAAGGTAAACTTTGGTGGTAGTGGAGAACAATCTTATCGACTAATGAAATCATAGGAATGTTTTCTAATTATTCGATTTTTCGTTTAGGCAAAACCATGTTAGTCAATTTACAAAGGGAAATTAAACTTCCATTTTCATCCACAATTCTAATTTCCCAAAGGTGAATACTTTTCCCTTTGTGGACAATTTTGGCAGTAGCTGTTACTATTCCGTTGCGTTTCGATTTTAAATGATTGGCAGCAATCTCGATACCACGCACTTCAAACAAATCAGAATTAACAAACAACATCGATGCTGCACTCCCAACACTTTCTGCTAATGCTACAGTAGCTCCTCCGTGCAACAACCCCATGGGTTGATGAACCGAAGGATTAACAGGCATTGTAGCAACCAAGAAATCTTCACCCGCATCCACATATTCAATATTCAAGGTGCCCATTAATGTAGTAGTTGCAAAACCATTGCAATACGCTAATATCTTTTGTTTGTCGAATGTCATAATTAGAATTTTGAAGATGTAAAAATAGGATATAAATAATAAGTCCTAAAATAAAAATGTAATAAAGATATCTGGGTAGATTTCAATAATAGTGTTGGTTCCACAATAATTTTCTAATTATTCGTTATTTTTACAAAAAAACTAATTCAATGCAACTGAATCGATTGTTATTTCTTATTGGAATTCTAGTTACGGTTTGTGCCTGCCGTTCTGATTTTGACACTGTTGCCAGTAAAGGAGATTTAACTTTTTCTCAAGATACAATTTATTTAGATACCGTTTTTAGTACTATAAGCTCAAGTACGTACCAACTCAAAGTATATAACAAAAGTAACGAAGACATATCGATTCCTTCAATTCAATTTAGCAAAGGACTCAGTTCCAAATACCGAATGACCGTTGATGGTATGACTGGCAAACAAGGAAAACTATTTCAAGACGTAACACTTTTAGCCAAAGACAGTTTGTATATTTTTATTGAAACAACTGTAAATGCTGCAGATGCCAATCCAACTGACTTTTTATATACAGACCAAATTCAATTCGGCAGTGGGACCAACCTACAAAAAGTGGAATTAGTAACTTTGGTTAAAGACGCTATTTTCCTTTTTCCACAACAAATATCAAATGGCATCAAAGAGACGATTCCTATTGGAAACAAAACCATAGAAGGTTTCTATTTAGAGGATACCGAATTACATTTTACTAATAAAAAAGCCTATGTAATATATGGGCATGCTACAGTTCCTTCGGGTAAAACTGCGGTTTTTGATGCAGGATCAAGAGTCTATTTTCATGACAATTCAGGATTGATCGTAAGTAAAAATGCATCCCTCCAAATTAACGGTAAAAGCTCTACAACCAATCTACTTGAAAACGAAGTCATTTTTCAAGGAGACCGACTTCAATCTGACTATGCCAATGTACCTGGGCAATGGGAAACGGTTTGGCTCAACGAAGGAGCTACCAATAATACTATTAACCATTTGACAGTCAAAAATGCCTCTATTGGATTGTTGATTCAAAATACTAATGGACCAGATGTCAGTATCAAAAACACACAAATTTACAACTCCGCACACTACGGAATTTTAGCTCAAAACGGAAAAATAAATGCTGAAAATTTAGTAATTAATAATGCCGGAAAAGCGGCTTTAGCCTGCGAATATGGAGGAAGTTATTCTTTTACTCATGCTACCATTAATAACAATTGGACTAGTTCAAGCCAAATAGCGGTAACCATAAGCAATTTCAAATTGGGAGCAATTCCAGAAACAAATGCACTTAGCAAAGCTACTTTTAACAATTGCATCATTTATGGATCGTATTCAAACGAATTGGAATTAAATAAAAGAGCCTCAGCTGCTTTTGAGTACCAATTCAACAATTGCTTGATTAAAATGGATTCAAAAACTGTTGCCACAAATCCGCTATTCCAATTCACTAATGATCCGTCACATTACAATGCTATTCTCTTAAATCAAGATCCGAAATTTCAAAGTGTTTCTAAAAACAAACTCAATATTGATGGAAGCTCAGCTGCTTTTGCAAAAGGAAATACCACTTTTTTAATTCCAACTGATATTAAAGGAATTACTCGAACCTTACCTCCTGATTTAGGCGCCTACCAAAGCAACCCTTTTGTTAACTAATTTTTAATAAGTCTTTACTTTTGGTATTTGTATGGACTGTTTATTTACACTAAATTTGCCGTACAATACAACACAAAATCAATACAATGATTCATTTCTTTGAAAACAAAAGTAAAACTGTTTTTGCCGTTCAAACTAGCAATCCCGAAACTTCGGGAGAAATTTCGGCTGAAGACATTTCAAAACTAAACTGGCTTTTTGCAGATGCGCATAAAATTGAGAAATCCGTACTAGCGGATTTTTTTGTTGGTCCCCGCGCCAGTATGATTACGCCCTGGAGTACCAATGCCGTTGAAATCACTCAAAATATGGGGATTTCAGGAATCATTCGAATTGAAGAATTTTATCCAGCATCAGAAGATTTTACCGATTTCGATCCGATGCTTTCGCAAAAATACACCGAATTACACCAAGATATTTTTACCATCAATGTTACTCCAGAACCTATTTTGGAAATTGAAAATATTGATGCCTATAACAAAGCGGAAGGTTTGGCCTTAAGTCCAGAAGAAGTAGAATACTTGGATAATTTATCGATTAAATTAGGTCGTAAATTAACTGATTCTGAAATCTTTGCCTTTTCACAAGCTAACTCAGAACACTGTCGTCATAAAATTTTCAATGGAACGTTCGTAATTGATGGTCAAGAAAAAGAAACGTCTTTATTCAAATTAATCAAGAAAACATCGCAAGAAAATCCAAACGATATTGTTTCTGCTTATAAAGACAATGTGGCGTTTATAAAAGGGCCTAAAGTCACACAGTTTGCTCCAAAAAGTGCTGACAAACCCGATTTTTACGAAGAAAAAGAATTTGATTCAGTACTTTCATTAAAAGCCGAAACGCACAACTTCCCTACTACTGTAGAGCCTTTCAATGGAGCAGCAACAGGTTCAGGAGGAGAAATTCGTGACCGTTTAGCCGGCGGTCAAGGTTCGTTGCCATTAGCAGGAACTGCGGTATATATGACATCGTATTCTCGATTGGAAAACAACAGAAATTGGGAAAATGGTGTTGCTGAGAGAAAATGGTTGTACCAAACTCCAATGGATATTTTAATCAAGGCGTCGAATGGTGCTTCTGATTTTGGAAATAAATTTGGCCAACCACTTATTACTGGTTCGGTTTTAACTTTTGAGCACCAAGAAAACAACCGCAAAATTGGTTACGATAAAGTGATCATGCAAGCGGGCGGAATTGGGTATGGTAAATTAGATCAAGCGATCAAACACAAACCTCAAGAGGGCGATAAAATCGTTATTCTAGGCGGTGAAAATTATAGAATTGGAATGGGTGGTGCTGCGGTTTCATCTGCAGATACCGGTGCCTTTGGTTCAGGAATTGAATTGAATGCCATCCAACGTTCGAATCCAGAAATGCAAAAACGAGCTGCCAATGCCATTCGTGGTTTGGTAGAAAGTGATCAAAATCCTATCGTATCGATTCACGATCACGGTGCGGGTGGACACTTGAACTGTCTTTCGGAATTAGTAGAAGAAACAGGAGGTTTGATTGATTTAGACCAATTACCTGTAGGAGACCCTACCCTTTCGGCAAAAGAAATTATTGGTAACGAATCCCAAGAAAGAATGGGATTGGTTATTGGCAAAAAAGACATCGACACCTTACAACGCATTGCAGACAGAGAGCGTTCGCCTATGTACCAAGTGGGAGATGTAACAAACGATCATCGTTTTACTTTCGAATCTAAATCTACTGGATTAAAACCTATGGATTATGCTTTGGAAGATTTCTTTGGTAGTTCGCCAAAAACCATAATGACAGATAAAACGGTTGCGTATAACTATAAAAACGTTCAATACGATGCGACACAATTTACTTCCTATTTAAAAGAAGTATTACAATTAGAAGCAGTAGCTAGTAAAGACTGGTTGACCAATAAAGTCGATCGTTGCGTAGGTGGAAAAGTAGCCAAACAACAATGTGTTGGTCCGTTACAATTGCCTTTGAATAATTGTGGTGTAATGGCTTTGGATTATAATGGAAAAGAAGGAATTGCTACTTCTATTGGTCATGCCCCAATTGCTGCCTTAATTGACCCTGTAGCAGGAAGTAGAAATGCGATTGCAGAATCTTTATCAAATATTGTTTGGGCTCCAATCAAAGACGGATTGAAAGGTATTTCATTGTCAGCCAACTGGATGTGGGCCTGCAAAAATGAAGGTGAAGACGCGCGTTTGTATGCCGCAGTAGAAGGATGTTCTGAGTTTGCCATCGAATTAGGAATCAATATCCCAACAGGAAAAGATTCGCTTTCGATGAAACAAAAATACCCTAACGATGAAGTTATTGCGCCAGGAACTGTGATCATATCTGCAGGTGGAAACTGTACCGATATTAAGAAAGTAGTAGAGCCTGTTTTACAAAAAGACGGTGGTTCTATTTATTATATCAATTTGTCTCAAGATGAATTCCAATTGGGTGGTTCTTCTTTTGCACAGATTTTAAATACAATTGGATCTGAAACTTCAACAATCAAAGATGCTGCTTTCTTCAAAAAAGCATTCAATACAATTCAAGAATTAATTGGCGACAACCAAATTGCTGCAGGACACGACATTGGAAGTGGTGGTTTAATAACTACGCTTTTAGAGCTTTGTTTTGCCGATGTGAATTTGGGTGCAAAATTAGATTTTAGTGCTTTCGCAGAGAAAGACTTAGTTAAAATCCTTTTCGCTGAGAATATCGGATTGGTGTTACAAGCAAAATCGGATGCAGTTGTTGAAGCTAAATTAAATGCTAATCAAATTGAGTTTTTCAAAATTGGAAACGTAACCAATACGGCTACATTAGAAATAGCAGATTGGAAATTAGACATTGCTGAATACCGTGATGTTTGGTTTAAAACTTCGTATTTGTTAGACCAAAAACAAGCTAAGAACGGAACTGCAAAAGAGCGTTTCGACAACTATAAAAATCAAGCTCTACAATTTAGTTTTCCAACTCATTTTACAGGTAAAAAACCAGTTGTAGATGCAAGCAAACCACGTCCAAAAGCTGCTATTATTCGTGAAAAAGGAAGTAATTCTGAACGCGAAATGGCCAATGCTATGTACTTGGCTGGATTTGATGTAAAAGACGTGCACATGACCGATTTGATTTCAGGACGTGAAACTTTAGAAGACATTCAATTTATTGGAGCCGTTGGCGGATTCTCTAATTCCGATGTTTTAGGATCAGCTAAAGGTTGGGCCGGAGCCTTTTTATACAATGAAAAAGCAAAAACGGCTTTAACTAATTTCTATAAAAGAGAAGATACTTTGTCTGTGGGAATTTGTAACGGTTGTCAGTTGTTTATGGAATTGGAATTAATCAATCCAGAACATGAAGTACACGGAAAAATGCACCACAACAACAGTCACAAACACGAAAGTATTTTTACTTCAGTGAAAGTTCAAGAAAACAACTCCATTATGCTTTCTAGTTTAGCGGGTAGTACTTTAGGGGTTTGGGTATCACATGGTGAAGGAAAATTCAACTTACCACTAGGAGAAGAAAAGTATAATATTGTTGCCAAATACGGTTACGAAGGTTATCCAGCCAACCCAAATGGTTCAGACTATAACACGGCTATGATTTGTGATGCAACAGGTCGCCACTTGGTAATGATGCCTCATATTGAGCGTTCCATTTTCCAATGGAACTGGGCCAATTATCCAAAAGATAGAAATGATGAAGTTACTCCTTGGGAAGAAGCTTTTGTTAATGCTAGAAAATGGATTGAGAATAGATAAAAAAAAGCGACCATTTGGTCGCTTTTTTTATTTAAATATATTAGTGCTCTGCTAATTTTTTATCCATAACTCTAGCCATATAATCTTGCAAATAAGCTTTACATTTCAACTCAATTTGATTCATTTCAGAATTTCTTTTGGCGACCAAATTGTGTTTTAAATCTTTATCATTTTTGGCATAAAAGCCAATTACTTTATTTCCGTCAAAAGTACAGATGTAATTACCACTTATAAATTGGTACAAATTAGAAGAGTAACGAATAACGAAAGGCTCAATCTTCTTGTCTCCTACCAAACTCCTACCCCAACTTCTAAATGGTTTTTTATACCCTATAAGATCCAATATAGTGGGATACAGATCTATTTGCTGTGCATAAGCTGTCGATTCCCCAATTAATTTAGAATTAGGTTTGTAAATCATCATTGCCACTGCATTTTTATTCATTTCTTTCTTATACTCATCATAAAAAATGGTGTTACCATGATCGCCTACAAAAACAAAAATCGTATTCTTAAACCAAGCTTGCTTTTTGGCAGAAGCGAAAAATTGTTTTAAAGCAAAATCAGTATATCCAATACACTGATGAATATTGACATCTCCTTTTGGAAATTTCCCTTTATATTTTTCAGGAACTTGATATGGTTCATGCGAAGTAACTGAAAATAACGTAGCCATAAACGGCTGATTTTCTTTACTAATTGTAGTGTTAAAATATTGAAAGAAAGGCTCGTCCCAAATACCCCACACTCCGTCAAAATCATCATCATTATTGTATTCATTTTTACCGTAATAATGATCAAATCCTAAAATGTTGGCATAGCCTAAAAATCCCATAGAACCATTAGGAGCGCCATGAAAAAAGGAAGTAGAATACCCTTCACTTTTCAATGTAGAAACTAAAGATTCCGTTTTTTGTTTGGGATAAGGTGATGAAGTAAAAGCATCTTTAAAAGAAGGAATTCCTGCCAAAACAGACGACATCGCGTGAATCGATTTATAACCATTGGCATAGGCATTGGTGAAAATCAAACTGTGTTGCGCTAACGAATCAACAAAGGGTGTATATCCTTTATAATTCGGGATTTTAGTGTTTTTATTAAACGAACCAAAATATTCTTTGGCATTACTTTCTAGAATAAAGATCACCACGTTGGGTTTTGATTTTGGATTGTTCTGATAGTGTTTTATTGGTTGTACCAAAGAATCAATCGTTGATTGATCTACAAAATGCATCTTCTTAAAATTATTACTAAACAGAGTTCGAATCAATGCAAAAGGCGTATTCAAAACCACATCGGCTTGCGATACATTTTTAACATTTCTACTGGCATCAATTAAATTAATTGGTCGGGTACTCTTTTTAAAATCACCTCGAATACCTCCAATAATTAATGTAGCGATAACTAGAAAACCTAAAAATGAAGTTCCAAAATAAACTACCCCATTATGAGACGGTTCGTTTTGAACAGACACTTTTCTGTATAGATAAATCCACACATAAGAAACTACGAAAAACAACACGAATACATGCCAATAATTGAGTAGAAAATTAGTCAACAATAGCAATTTATTACTTTCGTGTTGTAACGAATCTAGTGCTGCAATAGTTGATCTTCCAAAATTGAAACGATAATAAATAAAGTCAATAAAATTAGTAGCATAGCCCGAAAGATTCAGAATGAAGTACAAATAAAATAAAAAGGTTTGGTACTTTTTACTGTGATTAATTCGGAAAGGAAGAATTGAAAACACAATAAACAACAAGTTCAAATACAATATAGAAGCTGTGTCAAAGGTCAAACCATGGTAACACATACTAACAATATCTGTTACTCCATCAATTTGAATTAAATTTCGATTGTAAAAAAAGAATAACAAACGAGCAATAGTATAAAATACATATGCAAGTAAAATTCTGTAGCATACTACTTTATACTCCTCAAATCTTGGAAATCGTTTCATATTTGTTTTAAAAAATTCAATGGACAAAATTAGGTAATTCAAGCAAAGAATTTTAAATTATAAATAAATATTGCAAATCAGTTTAAATTAATTAATTTGCATCAAATTTTTATCAAATGATTTCAATTACACGACTTTTCGACTTCCCTTACTATCAGCTAGAAAACTTCAATATTTCTGATGCTTTAGTGACTAAACAAAATGGTGAATGGATCAAAACATCTACTGAAGAATATATTTCCAAAGCTAACGCAATATCAAGAGCTTTAGTAGAAATAGGAGTTCAAAAAAATGATAAAATTGCTATTATTTCAACTAATAATAGAACAGAATGGAATATTATGGACATTGGTGTATTACAAACTGGTGCTCAAACTATTCCTATTTATCCCACCATTTCAGAAAAGGATTATGAATATATTCTGAACCATTCTGAATCTATTTACTGTTTTGTTTCAGACGAAGAAGTATTACGAAAAGTAAATGCTATAAAATCTAATGTTCCTACTTTAAAAGAAGTCTATTCATTCAATACAATTAAGGGCTGTAAACATTGGACCGAATTGTTGGATTTAGGAAAAGATGAAGCCAATCAAAAAGCGGTCGAAGAACGAAAAAACGGAGTTATTCCTTCCGATTTAGCTACAATAATTTATACATCTGGAACAACTGGAAAACCCAAAGGCGTGATGCTTTCGCATGATAATATAGTTTCCAACGTAATTAATAGCGCACCGAGAATTCCTTTTGAAAAAGGAAAAAGTCGTGCACTAAGTTTTCTTCCTGTTTGTCATATTTTCGAACGAGTGATTTTGTATTTGTACCAATATTATGGTGTATCCATCTACTTTGGCGAATCAATAGATAAAATCAGTGACAATATTAAAGAGGTAAAACCAAACGTAATGTCGGCTGTGCCAAGATTATTGGAAAAAGTTTACGATAGCATTTATGCCAAAGGAACTCAGTTAAGCGGAATTAAAAAGAAACTTTTCTTTTGGGCAATCGATTTAGGATTGCGCTACGAACCCTACGGAGCTAATGGCGCTTGGTACGAATTCCAACTTAAAATAGCACGCAAATTGATCTTTAGTAAATGGAAAGAAGGTTTGGGAGGAAATTTAGATTTGATGGTTTCTGGAAGCGCAGCCTTACAAACCCGTTTAGCTCGTGTATTTGCAGCAGCTGAAATCCCAGTAATGGAAGGTTATGGATTGACTGAAACTTCACCAGTTATTTCAGTGAATGATATGAGAAATTTTGGTTTCAGAGTGGGAACCGTTGGAAAAGTAATTGATGGGGTAACCGTAAAAATTGCCGAAGATGGAGAAATCCTTTGTAAAGGTCCCAATGTTATGATGGGTTATTACAAAGATGAAAAACTTACTTCAGAAGTGATGACCGACGATTATTTCCATACTGGAGATATAGGCGAATTTGACGCAGATGGTTTCCTTAAAATTACAGATCGTAAAAAAGAAATGTTCAAAACCTCTGGCGGAAAATATATTGCTCCTCAAATAATCGAGAACACTATGAAACAATCCCGTTTCATTGAACAAATTATGGTGATTGGAGATGGTCAAAAAATGCCTGCTGCTATTATACAACCTAGTTTTGATTTCATAAAAGAATGGGCTAAAATCCACAAAATAACTATTGGTGAAACAAACGAAGCTGTCATTTCAAATCCAAAAGTAATTGAACGCATTCAAGAAGAAGTTGATAAACTCAATGAGAAATTTGGAAATTGGGAAAAAATAAAGCGTTTTGAATTAACACCAGAGATTTGGTCAATCGAAGCAGGTCACCTTACCCCTACGCTAAAATTGAAAAGAAAAATTGTTATGGAAAAATATATAGATTTATTCAATAAAATATACAATTAGAATCAAATTCTAAATATAAAAACTCCCTGTGTCGAACATCAGGGAGTTTTTTTTTGGAAAAAAAATTAAATTTATTATGCATGCATAGTATTTATTTCCTACATTTGAATTGTTAGAGAAAATGAAATGAAAGATAAAACTATAGATTATGTTCTTAGGGCTACTTGGCAAGCTGTATCCAGAATGTACAATGAAGAAGCAGCAAAATATGGTGCAACTATGGCAACGGGATTTGTTTTACTTAGCATAGATAAGGAAAAAGGAACACCATCAACAACCTTAGGTCCCAAAATGGGAATGGAAGCTACAAGTCTGACACGTACCTTAAAATCAATGGAGGAAAAAGGATTAATCATTCGTAAAAAGAATCCTTTAGATGGTCGTGGAGTATTAATTTATTTGACTGATTTAGGGAAAGAAAAAAGAGAACTTTCTAAAAGTACAGTATTACAATTTAATGAAACAATAAAACAAAATGTTGCCCATGAAAAACTAAACCATTTTATGGAAGTGGCCGAAACCATCAACGAATTAATACAAGAAAAAAACATATTTAATCAAACGGATATAATAAACGATGAAACGAATCATTAAAAAAGTAGCGGTTGTAGGATCTGGGATAATGGGATCTGGAATTGCATGTCATTTAGCCAATATAGGATTAGAAGTTTTACTTCTTGATATAGCTCCTAATACGTTAACTGAAGTTGAAGAAAAAAAAGGATTGAATCTAGAAAGTAAAGCAGTTCGAAACAGAATCGTTAATGATCATTTAGCGAATGCTTTGAAATCAAAACCCTCTCCTATATATAATATTCAATTTGCAAATAGAATAACAACTGGTAACACGACGGATGATATGCCTAAATTGGCTAGCTGCGATTGGATAATTGAAGTAGTCGTAGAGCGTTTAGACATAAAAAAACTAGTTTTTGAACAAATAGACACATTCAGAAAACCGGGTACTTTAGTTACCTCTAATACTTCTGGAATTCCAATCCAATTCATGAGCGAAGGTCGTTCTGATGATTTTCAAGCGCATTTTTGTGGGACACACTTTTTTAACCCAGCACGTTATCTAAAATTATTCGAGATCATACCTGGTCCTAAAACCAAAACAGAAGTCTTGGATTTTTTAACTGAATATGGTTCTAAATTTTTAGGAAAAACCTCGGTAGTTGCCAAAGATACACCTGCCTTCATTGGAAACCGAATCGGAATTTTTGGTATCCAAAGTTTGTTCCATTTGGTCAAAGAAATGGGATTAACAATTGAAGAAGTAGATAAATTAACTGGGCCAGTCATTGGTCGTCCAAAATCGGCAACATTCAGAACTGTAGATGTTGTAGGATTGGATACTTTAGTTCACGTAGCCAACGGTCTCTATGAAAACTGTCCAAATGATGAAGCACACGAATTGTTTAAACTTCCTGATTTTATTTCCAAAATGATGGAAAACAAATGGTTAGGTAGTAAAACTGGACAAGGTTTTTATAAAAAAGAAGGCAAAGAAATTTTAGCTTTAGATTTAAATACTTTAGAATATAGAGCTTCTAAAAGAGCTTCTTTTGCCACTTTAGAATTAACTAAAACCATCGATAAACCTATTGATCGTTTCAAAGTATTAGTAAAAGGAAAAGACAAAGCAGGTGAATTTTACAGAAAAAACTTCGCAGCTATGTTTGCCTATTGTTCGAACCGAATCCCTGAAATTTCAGACGATTTTTATAAAATAGACGATGCCATGAAGGCCGGTTTTGGATGGGAAAATGGACCATTCGAAATATGGGATGCCGTTGGGGTTGAAAAAGGAATTGAATTAATGAAAGCAGAAGGTTATTCACCAGCAGCTTGGGTTAATGATATGATTACATCAGGGAGTACTAGTTTTTATACTGTAAAAGAAGGCGCGACTTATTATTACAACATACCTTCAAAATCACAAACTAAAGTTCCTGGACAAGATGCCTTTATCATTCTAGATAACATTCGCGAAAGCAAAAAAGTATGGAGTAATAGTGGCGCAGTAATTGAACATTTAGGTGACGGTATTTTAAATTTAGAATTCCAGTCCAAAATGAATACAATTGGTGGAGATGTATTACAAGCTATTAATAAAGCGATCGACTTGTCTGAAAAAGAATACAATGGTTTGGTTATTGGAAATCAAGGGGCAAATTTCTCTGTAGGTGCCAATATAGGAATGATTTTCATGATGGCAGTCGAACAAGAATACGACGAATTAAACATGGCAATCAAAATGTTTCAAGACACGATGATGCGCGTGCGTTATTCAGCAACTCCAGTAATTGTTGCTCCTCACGGAATGACATTAGGTGGTGGTTGCGAAATGACCATGCATGCAGACCGAGTAGTTGCAGCAGCAGAAACCTATATCGGGTTAGTGGAATTTGGAGTGGGTGTCATTCCAGGTGGTGGAGGTTCTAAAGAAATGGCATTGCGTGCTTCCGATTTGTTCCATAAAAATGATGTAGAATTGAATGTTTTACAAGAATATTTCCTAACAGTTGGTATGGCAAAAGTAGCTACATCTGCTTATGAAGCTTTTGACATGGGAGTTTTACAAAAAGGCAAAGACATTGTAGTAGTCAATAAAGACCGACAAATAGCAGTTGCTAAACAAGTAGCGCTTCAAATGGCAGAGCAAGGATATACGCAACCTATACAACGAAAAGATGTAAAAGTGCTTGGAAAACAAGCCTTAGGAATGTTCCTTGTGGGCACTGACCAAATGCAGGCTGGTAAATACATCTCTGAACATGATAGAAAAATTGCTAACAAATTAGCGTATGTAATGGCTGGTGGCGATTTATCAGAACCTACCTTAGTAAGCGAACAATATTTATTAGATATTGAACGTGAAGCATTCTTAAGTTTATGTACCGAAAGAAAAACATTGGAACGAATCCAATTTATGTTAACTAAAGGAAAACCATTACGTAATTAATTTCTAATCAATCAACACCGATTTATATTTTTTATCTGTGTTCTAAAATAATAAATGATGAAAACAGCATATATAGTAAAAGCATACAGAACTGCAGTAGGCAAAGCACCAAAAGGAGTTTTTAGATTCAAAAGACCTGATGAATTAGCAGCAGAAACCATTCAATTTATGATGAATGAGTTACCTGATTTTGATAAATCGCGTATCGACGATGTGATGGTTGGAAATGCAATGCCAGAAGCTGAGCAGGGATTGAATGTTGGTCGATTAATTTCATTAATGGGATTAAAAGTAACCGATGTTCCTGGTGTAACTGTCAATAGATATTGTGCCTCAGGTCTAGAAACTATTGGTATGGCAACAGCCAAAATTCAAAGTGGAATGGCCGATTGTATAATTGCTGGTGGAGCTGAAAGTATGTCATTTATTCCAATGGGTGGTTACAAACCTACTCCTGATTATGCTGTAGCGGCAGCAGGAAATGAAGACTATTATTGGGGTATGGGATTGACTGCCGAAGCAGTTGCCAAACAATACAATATTTCTCGTGAAGACCAAGACGAATTTGCTTTCAACTCTCACCAAAAAGCTTTAAAAGCGCAAGCTGAAGGGAAATTTGACAAACAAATTGTACCTATTACGGTAGAACAAACATTTGTAAACGAAAACGGTAAAAAAGAAACTAAATCGTATACGGTATCCAAAGATGAGGGACCAAGAGCAGATACTAATTTAGCTGCTTTAGGGAATTTAAAGCCAGTTTTTTCTGCTGATGGAAGTGTAACAGCCGGAAACTCTTCACAAATGAGTGACGGAGCTGCTTTTGTTTTAGTCATGAGCGAAGAAATGGTTAAAGAATTAGGCGTTACTCCAATTGCACGTTTAGTCAATTATGCTTCAGCTGGCGTAGAACCTAGGATAATGGGAATAGGACCTGTAAAAGCAATTCCAAAAGCATTAAAGCAAGCAGGATTAACATTAAATGACATCGACTTAATTGAGTTAAATGAAGCTTTTGCATCACAATCGTTAGCTGTAGTTCGCGAATTAGGATTGAATCCTGAAATCGTAAACGTTAATGGTGGTGCTATTGCCTTAGGACATCCATTAGGTTGCACAGGTGCTAAATTATCAGTGCAATTATTTGACGAAATGAAAAGACAAGGCAGCAAATACGGAATCGTAAGTATGTGTGTAGGAACAGGTCAAGGTTCGGCTGGTATCTATGAATTATTATAATTAAAGTATATAAGATTTTAAAATCATCAACTAATATTTAAAAAAACATAAAACGATGGAAGATATAACCAGAGGTGGACAGTTTTTAGTTAAAGAAACTAAATGTGAAAATATATTCACTCCCGAAGATTTTTCAGAAGAACAAATCATGATGCGTGATTCTGTTAAAGAATTTGTGGACAAAGAAATTTGGCCTTATAAAGACCGATTTGAAAAGAAAGACTACGCATTAACCGAGGAGACCATGCGTAAAGCAGGAGATATGGGCTTTTTAAGTATTGCAGTTCCTGAAGCTTACGGCGGAATGGGAATGGGATTTGTAGACACATGTTTGGTTTGCGATTATATTTCGGGAGCAACGGGTTCATTTTCAACTGCTTTTGGTGCTCATACCGGAATTGGAACAATGCCAATTACTTTATACGGAACCGAAGAACAAAAACAAAAATACGTTCCAAAATTAGCTTCAGGTGAATGGTTTGGAGCCTATTGTTTAACGGAGCCCGGTGCAGGAAGTGATGCCAATTCAGGAAAAACCAAAGCGGTTCTATCTGACGATGGAACACATTACAAAATTACTGGACAAAAAATGTGGATTTCAAATGCTGGATTTTGTTCGCTATTCATTGTTTTTGCCCGAATTGAAGATGATAAAAACATCACTGGATTTATCCTAGAAAATACTCAAGATAACGGAATTTCTTTTGGAGAAGAGGAACATAAGTTAGGAATTAGAGCTTCTTCTACTCGTCAAGTATTTTTTAACGAAACTAAAGTGCCAGTTGCAAATATGTTGTCTGAAAGAGGAAATGGTTTTAAAATAGCCATGAATGCCTTAAATGTAGGACGTATAAAACTAGCTGCAGCTTGCTTAGACGCTCAAAGACGTGTTACTTCAAATGCTATCAGCTATGCCAATGACAGAGTTCAATTTAATACTCCAATTGCCAGCTTTGGAGCTATTCGTGCCAAATTAGCAGAAATGGCTACTTCTACATATGCAGGAGAAAGTGCTACTTATCGTGCAGCACAAGATATCGAAACAAGAATTAAACTTCGTGAAGCAGAAGGTATTTCTCATCAGGAAGCCGAATTAAAAGGGGTTGAAGAATTTGCTATTGAGTGTTCTATCTTGAAAGTAGCTGTTTCGGAAGACGTACAAAATTGTGCCGATGAAGGAATTCAGGTTTATGGCGGAATGGGATTCTCTGAAGATACTCCAATGGAATCAGCTTGGAGAGATGCTCGTATTGCTCGAATTTATGAAGGTACAAACGAAATTAACAGAATGCTATCTGTTGGAATGTTAATCAAAAAAGCCATGAAAGGCCAAGTAGACTTGTTAGGTCCAGCCATGAAAGTGCAAGAAGAATTAATGGGAATTCCTTCTTTTGACACTCCAGATTATTCAGAATTATTTTCTGAAGAAAAAGAAATGATTGGCAGATTGAAAAAAGCTTTTTTAATGGTCGCTGGTGGTGCGATCCAAAAATTCGGAACTGATTTAGAAGCACACCAACAATTATTAATGGCTGCTGCGGATATGTTGATTGAAATCTACATGGCGGAAAGTACAATTTTACGTACAGAGAAATTAGCCAAAAAACAGGGGGAAACAAATGTTAAAGAACAAATTGCCATGGCAAAATTGTATTTGTATCAAGCAGTTGATATTATAACTCAAAAAGGGAAAGAAGGTATTGTTTCTTTTGCCGAGGGTGACGAACAACGTATGATGTTAATGGGATTACGTCGATTTACAAAATACACTAACATGCCAAATGTAGTTGGTCTTAGAGAAACCATTACGGCAAAATTAGTTGCCGAAAATAAATATTGCTTTTAAGCAAAAAGATAGTTTTTAGTTTGAATTTAATTTGTTTTAAAAACCGCTTCTGATTTCATTCGGAGCGGTTTTTATTTTTATGAAACTTTAACTCTTTATCCCTTTTAATTGATTAATTTTATACAACTAAATTCAAAAACAAAATGAAAAAAATAGTCGTATCAATAACGCTACTTATTGCTTTAATCATTGGATGTAAAACAGCCAATTCAAACAATTCAAAAAAATTAGACTTGAATTTTGAACCAAAAAGTAATAGTTCGGTTTCAGGAACAGCAACCTTTACAGAGAAAAAAGGAAAAGTCACTTTTGTAGCTAAACTTACTGGGCTAAAACCCGGTGTTCATGCCATTCATATTCACGAAAAATCAGATTGTTCGGCAGCAGATGGTAGTTCAGCAGGCGGACATTGGAACCCAACCTTTAAAAAACACGGTAAATGGGGAGAAGGTGAATACCACAAAGGTGATATAGGAAATTTTACAGCTGATGAAAATGGAAATGGCACTATCAATTTAACTACAGAAGAATGGTGTATTGGTTGTGGAGACCCTGCTAAAGATATTCTTGGTAAAGGATTGATTGTTCATCAAGGAGCCGATGATTTTATAACGCAACCAACAGGCAATTCTGGAGCTCGAGTTGCTTGCTCTGCTATAATAAAATAATTTCTATTAATAGATATTTTAAAACCGTTTTGTTTTCATTTACAAAACGGTTTTTTAATTTTAATTTTAACCTTGGAATTAGAAAAAAACATAGCTTTGTATTCTTAAATAAAATTGATGATAAACCCTTCGGTACCTGGTTGGATAGATAAATTTTTCAGTGAGCAAAAAATTTCAGAAACGAAATTGGGCATTGAAGATTTTGGTTACTATAACACTCTAAGAAAGACCGGATTTATCTATGGACATATTATTGCCCTCGATACAAAATCAGCTATTCCTATCAAAGGCTGGTTCAAAGAAGAAGTATCTAAAGTCGCTTTATTTAATAGTCTTTTAGGTGTCTATAGCGTCACCAAGAAACAATTCAATTGGAAAGAATTCATTTTGGAGACCGTATCATTTTATAATGAAATGCATCCTGAAGAATTCAACTTATTTAAAAAATTACTCCCAAAGAATAGCCCGTCTCTTGCCCTTGAAAAATTTATTGACGAACGTGTACAAACCAATGAGAATATCATAAGTAAGAATTTCTCTCATTTGGTTACCAATGCACTTCTATTTATTGATGTTTTGGCTTTTCGCCAATATTTAATGCATGGGACAATTCCTGAAAAATACCTAAAAAAAATTGAGGAGACCATTGTCAATATTGTCACCTTGGCTTTAAAAATCAAAACGAATAAATCCCAATATGATGATTTGTTAATCAAACTTTTTGAGGCGTCTATTCGTTATAGCAAATTTTCTAATAATACTAACCTCAGTTTAGAAACGTTACAATTGGATTATTTTACCAATGAATTAGAAAAAAATTACCTGATAGATATGGCTGGAATGGCACTTTGGAATGATGGAATATTAGAAGCTAATGAATCTGATTTTTTATATCAATTAGCACGGGCACTTACTGTATCAGATGAGTTTGTAAAACAAAGCATACACGATACGAATCACTTTATATCCAAAAATAAAAAAGATATACCTTATTTTAATTATTCCAATCCAGTTAAACATTTTTACGATCAAACTACGCAAAGTGTCGTCACTCTTATAGCACGTAACAAAACACGCCTAGTGAAAGAAATCGTTCAAAGTAAAGAACTTATGGTATTGTTAGCGCATTCAACAAGCCGAGATTTAGATGAAAAGGAAAAGAAAAAAATTAAAAAACAATTATTGGATATCTGTAAAACGATACCCTCATTAACTATTTTTCTTTTGCCAGGCGGCAGTTTATTGTTACCTATATTAATCAAGTTTATTCCCACACTGCTTCCATCAGCATTTAATGAGAATTTAGATGATTAATAATTTTTCACCCACGAAAATTGGCTCTCGTTTAAGACTGCTTTTTGTTCTCTAATATACTCTAAATAAGCAGCAGCTGCAGGACTCATTTTTTTTCCTTTTAACCATACCAATTTCCAATTGGTCACAATGGGTAGTCCTTTGGATGGAATAATTTTAATATCACCTTTTTCCAATTCGTTTTTCAAACCAATTAACGGCATAATTGATACGCCAATCCCAGAAATTACAGCTTGCTTAACAGCCTCGTTAGAAGTTAATTGCAATTTACTTTTAATTACACTGCCTTTTTTTGAAAAATAATTTTCCATATGCATCCTTGTTGCTGAACCTTCCTCTCTGTAAATAATTGGAATATTCATTAAAGATTCCTCCATGGACAACTTTTTATCAAAAAACACATCTTTATTACCGACTAAAAACAATTTATTTTGCAACAATGTTTCAGATTCAACATTAATTTCAACCGGAAGACTGGAAACTAATGCAAAATCAATTTCATTATTTCTTAGAGCTTTAATCACTTTTGATTTATTGGTAACATCCATTTCGAGCTCAATACCATTATTTAAATTTAAAAAATCACTCAAAAAATAGGGCATCACATATTTACCCGTTGATACGACTGAAACTTTTAATACTCCAGATAAAATTCCTTTATAAGCTAGGGTTTTAAAGTTAATTTTTTCAACCTCATTTAAAATTTGTTCTGCAGTAAATGCAATTTCTTTTCCAAAATCAGTAACATATAATTGTCTTCCAATTACTTCTGTAAGTGGAATTTCAAATTGATCTTGAAAATTTTTTAATTGGATTGATACTGCTGGCTGAGTCAGGTGCAATTCATTTGCCGCCTTTGTAATACTTTTTGTTTGAAAAACTTTTAAAAAGACTTTTAATTGGTGAAAAGTGTAATTCATAAAATATTTTTATATAAATGATAACAAATATAAATAAAAATATATGATTAATAAGTTTAAAATTTGCAATAAAAATGCAAAAG
>JBJOFE010000015.1:0-61278 GCA_046048915.1 Bacteroidota bacterium
CATATAAACCGGCATCTGACGAAGATAAAGATAATGAACAAAGCCAGTTCCTTCCAGAGGTTACGATGGCTGTGGATGAAGCATTTATTTATCATTTTAAAAAGAATGGCGGAAAATTTATTTACTGCGAAAACAAAAAAGAAATTAATGAACAATTTGAAAATATTCTAGAAGAAAACGATTGGTTTGAAAATGAGGTTTTATGTTTTGATTCGAATCTTTTTGACCTCCTTGACGAAAACAAACTATCTTTTGACAAACCAACTAATCCTGCATTTTTATTAGCTAGTTGTGAAAATTTAATTGCAGAGGAAGGTTCTATATTATTTTCTTCAAAACAAATAAAACAACTAAAACCATTTGAATTACCTGTAAACATAATTGTTGTTGCTACTACAAGCCAAATTCTTAGAGCTAAAAGCGATGGACTTAGTGCTATAAAAAAGAAATACGAGAGAGACTATCCAACCAATATTACTACCATTAAATATTTCGAGAAAGCGAAAGAAGAAGATTTCACTCAATACGGAAGTTCTGCTAAGAATCTATATTTATTGCTTTTAGAAGATCTTTAAAATGAATGAAACGCTTAAAAGATTAATTTCTGGTGTAGTATACATTACACTCTTATTATTCTCCATCCTCTACTCAACTGAAAGTTTCATATTCTTATTTGGAATTTTCTTAGTTATTGCCACTTACGAATTTTGTAATTTGGTGCAACTACATAAAATTTTACCATTATCACTTGTATCGCTATCGTATACTGTAATTAGCTTATTCAGCTATTATAAAACAGAAACAGACAATTATCTTTCCAATCTTCAAGAAAAACCAATCCAACTTGGTATTGATATTGATCAATTGAACGTAAGTCTTTTAATAATTTGTTTGTTGATTTTTATAAAGTGTTTGGTATTTTTATTTGACAATAAAGAACAAACAGTTACTCCTATATGGAAATACTTGTATCTACTAGGATATATTCTATTGCCTTTCATTTTTATTGTTAAAATTTCTTTCGGAATAAATGATTATAATCCTAAAATTATTATCGGTCTTTTTATTCTAATTTGGACCAATGACACCTTTGCCTATTTAGTTGGAAAATCAATTGGTAAACACAAATTATACGAACGTATTTCTCCAAAAAAAACAATTGAAGGTTTTTTGGGAGGAGTAGTATTTGCAGTATTTGCTGGTTATTTAATTTCGAAATTATACATCAAACCGAATCCAAATTTTAGTGATACTTCTATTTTAATTTGGACTATGATAGCTTTAATTGTAGGTGTTTTTGGAACTATTGGCGACCTAATTGAATCCAAATTTAAACGTATCGCAGAAGTAAAAGACAGCGGAAAAATAATGCCTGGACATGGAGGCATTCTAGATCGTCTAGATAGTGTTATATTTGTAGCACCAATTGTATATTTATTTTATCAAATTTTATCATATGTTTCATAAAGAAGGAACCCCGTCAATTTTATTAGGTACATTTATTACCGCCATAGTTGTTTTAGCAAGTGATAGCTTAATCGATACTGACTGGATCAAGATGACAATCAAAATCATAGCAATCCTTTTTTTAATAATTATTCTTCAATTTTTCAGAAACCCGAAACGTACTTTTATCTTAAATGAAGATCAAATTTTATCTCCAGTAGATGGAAAAGTGGTGGTTATTGAAGAAGTATATGAAGCTGAATATTTTAAAGACAAACGTATCCAAGTTTCTATTTTCATGTCGCCTATAAATGTACATGTAACTCGTTATCCAATGGGAGGTATTGTAAAATTTAGCAAATACCACCCAGGTAAATTTTTAGTAGCCTGGCATCCAAAAGCAAGTGAAGAAAATGAAAGAACCACTATTGTAGTGGAAAACAATTCTTTCGGACAAGTGTTATATAGACAAATTGCAGGCGCATTAGCGAAGCGAATTGTTAACTATGCCGAAGAAGGAATGCAGGTAATTCAAGGAACTGATGCTGGTTTTATCAAATTTGGTTCAAGAGTAGATTTGTTTTTACCTTTAGGTACTCCAATTAATGTTGTTTTAAATCAAAAGGCCACCGGCGGAAAAACAGTTATTGCAACCAAAGCATAATGATTCAGAACGATTTAGATAAACGATTTGAAGAAGCTGTTATAGCAGCTTCAAAAATGACGCAAGCCTCTTTACCTCAAGATGTTCAATTGCGATTGTATGCTTTTTACAAACAAGCTACTTTTGGTTCTGCAGAATACAACCAATCTGACAATTTTGATTTGAGAAATGCTTTCAAAACTAATGCTTGGATGCAAATAAGTCATTTGTCGATAGACGAATCTAAAGAACAATACATAGCAATCATTAATTCTTTATTGAAAAAATAAACAAGTCATGAAAAAGCACTTTTATAAAGTTATTTATGTAGTATTCCTATTTATTTTATTCTCTTGCAACAAGAAAAAACTAACTGAAGTAGTTGAAGTTCCTTTACCAAGTGCAGAAGAAAAGATTACAATGGGAATTCCAGATGATGTTAAAGCAAACGATGGTTCATTCCAATTGGAAAAATTAGCCTTTGGCTACGATGCTTTGGCACCCCATCTATCTGCAATAACTTTAGAAAATCATTATTCTAAACATTATTTATCGTACACCAACAAACTGAATGAAGCGATATCTGGCACTAACCTTGAAAACCTAACTATAGAAGAAGTATTGGCGCAATTAGATACTAGCAATGAAGAACAAAAAAACAATGCTGGAGGGTTCTATAACCATTCTTTATATTTTAAATGTATCGGACCTAAATCTGGAGGTCAACCCAAAGATTCCTTAGCGAGCGCTATAGAAAAAGATTTCGACTCTTTTGACAATTTTACTACTCAATTCAAAGGTGAGGCAACTAAATTGTTTGGCTCAGGTTGGGTTTGGTTGATTGTAGATCGTTCTGGAAAATTGCAAATTACTAGCTCATCTAATCAAGATAATCCGTTAATGCGAAATGCCAAAGTACAAGGTAAACCTATCTTAGCTTTAGATGTATGGGAACATGCTTATTATATTGATTATCAATACAAAAGAAAGAACTACATTGATGCTTTTTTTAAAGTGATTAATTGGAGAAAAGTAGAAGAAAATTACGAAGAAGCTATTGCTCAATAGTTCTCTTAATTTAATTGATATACAAAAGACTCCGACGGTTTCATATCAATATTCACTTTTCCTTGACCATTGACTACTTTTAAAGTTGCTTGGTTCTTTTGAAACAATTGATCAACAATCGTGTATCTACCATCTTTCAAATTCCATTTTTGAATAATCTCTTTAGGAATAATTAATTCAAATTGGCTGCTTTTAGTGGAAGAAAAATTAGCAACTACAATTAATTTTTGGTTATCTGACCAACGTACAAAAGAATACATCTCTGGTAAATAGCCGTCTGTAATTTTAGTATTTGCAGAATGCAACTCTCTAAAATCACCTACTAGAGCTGAACTATTTAAAGTGAAATTCAAAAGTCTTTTATAGAAATCTCGTAATGATTTCTCAGATGAAGATAATAATCCACCATCAAATTTACCTCCATTCATCCAGCGTTGATGATTTGGCACCCCCACATAATCAAAGATAGATGTTCTAGAATGAATTCCAAAACCGCCATTTTCATTTCCTGCCTCACCTACTTCTTGTCCAAAATAAACCATCGTAGGTGAAGTACTAATAGTAGCAGAAACTACCATTAATGGTTTGCCATTTTCTGCTGAACCTGCAAATTCTGGACTGGCTAAACGCTGTTCGTCATGATTGTCTAAAAAATGTAACATATGATGTTCAATGTCAGACAATCCTTTTTGAATAGTGGTAATTGGATCTGTATTGCTTCTACCCTGTACAATTTCTTTTAATTTATCATACAATTCTACTTTGTCGTACAAATAATCCATTTTACCTAAATGAATATAATTCCTGTATTCTTTTGGATTGTAGACTTCTGCCAATAAAAACGCATCCGGTCGTTGTACTTTTATAGCCGAATTCATATAACTCCAAAACTCATAGGGAACCATTTCTGCCATATCATAGCGAAATCCGTCAACACCTTTGGCAAGCCAATATTCAGCAATAGATCGGAATTTCTTCCATGAACTGGGCACCTCTTTATCTTTCCAAAAATCAAAATGTTCTTGACAACTTTTGGTTTCAAAACCTGCAGGAAGTGTAGCAAAATCTTTAGTCCCATCAGGTCGAATTCCGTAATTCACTTTTACTGTTTCATACCAATCATTTTTGTCGGGTTGAGCCAAACGCGAACCATTTCCAGTCCATTTGGCAGGAAATTCATCAAATTTTCCATCAATCAACGGATTGATTTCGCCATTCAAAGGAATGATCCCATCAGGAATAAGAAAACGGGTATTAGGTATGTAATAGAAATTATTGTCTTTATAGTATTCTACTGTAACATCATCATCCGCACCAAAGTCTCTAACTCCATTTGGATTATTCTTTCCTTCGTATTTACGGGCAACGTGATTGGGTACAATATCAATAATTAACTTTAATCCGGCTTTATGTGTACGAGCTATTAAGTCTTCAAATTCTTGTAATCGATTGGCAGGGTTTAAAGCCAAATCTGGATTTACATTATAATAATCTTTTACAGCATAAGGCGAACCTGCTCTTCCTTTAACCACTTCAGGATCATCATTTGCAATACCATATTGAGAATAATCTCTGATCACGGCATGATGTGGAATTCCGGTATACCAAATATGACTTACACCTAAATCTTTAATTTCTTTTAACGCTTTGTCAGTAAAATCATTGAACTTTCCAACTCCATTCTGTTCTATGGTTCCCCAGGGGGTATTCGTTGAATTTTTATTCCCAAATAATCTTGTAAAAACTTGATAAACAACTGCTTTTTGTTTTGTATTCTTTGAATTAATAAGCTGTTTTTTATCTGAATTGGATTGTGCAACTACCAAAAATGTAGTAAAAAAAGTAACCGTAAGTATAAATGATTTCATAATATTCAAAATAGAAAGTAAGAACAAATATAAATTATTTTAAGGCTATAACAAGTTTTAGAATTAATTGAGATCAAGAACAGATTAAATGCATTATAATTATTTCTTAAATCCCCTTGCTCTTCATACAATTTGATTAATTTTATACCCAAAATAATTCATCTTGAAAAAAATTAGATTAGCACTTTTTTTTGTTTCGTTTCTAGTATTTGCTCCAAAAGTAATGGGGCAAACACCTAAAAAAATCATCGTAGAACATTCTGATTTTGCCGACGTAAACCAAGTAGAAATTCCGGATGCTTTTTTACTAACTGGCAATGTACGTGTTAATCATGACGGAGTGGTTTTAACCTGTAATAAAGCCTACTATTTTCAAAAAGAAAACTATATCAAAGCCTTTGGAAACGTACAGTTAGTTCAAGGCGACACACTCTTCCTTAATAGTAAATATGCCGAATACAGTGGAAATGTAAAAAAAGCATTTGCAACAGGTGATGCTGTTATGAGTTCTCCTGAAGCAACTCTGGTAACTGATACTATTAATTTTGACCGAAATACTCAAGAAGTTTTTTACAACACTAAAGGAACAATCACCAACTTACAAAACACCTTAATCAGTAAGTCAGGAAAATACTATGTTCCTGAGAAAAAATTTCAATTCCTAACTGAAGTCACAATTACGAATCCTACATACGTTATCAAGTCCAATCATTTGGATTATTACAGTAATTCAGGTCACTCCTACTTATTAGGTCCGTCTACGATTACAAGTAAAGCAAACTATATTTATACGGAAAAAGGATTTTACGATACCAAGAAAAACAAAGCACATTTCCTGAATAAATCGTATATCAAATACGATGACCGAATCATTCGAGGTGATAGTTTGTATTACGACCGAAATAAAGAATTTGCTTCGGCTTCGCGAAATGTTAAGATTACAGATTCCATTAATCGTGGTATTGTAAAAGGACATTATGCCGAAATGTACAAGAAAAAAGATTCTCTTTTTGTAACCAAAAGAGCTGTTGCTATCAATTTTGTCGAAAATGACTCTGTCTACATTCACGGAAAAAAATTAATGGTAACTGGTAAAGAAGGAAACCGAATCATTCGCGCCTTCAATAATGTACGTTTCTTCAAAAAAGACATGAGTGGAAAGTGTGATTCCATTCATTCTAGTGCCAAAACTGCTTTAACTAAATTAATAGGAAACCCAATTCTCTGGAACGGCGAGAGCCAAATTACTGGAGATATTATGCATCTTATTGGCAACAATACAACGCAAAAAATAGATTCCCTAAAAGTACTGAACAATACCTTTCTCGTTTCTAAAGATACACTTGGTTCAGGGTACAATCAGATTAAAGGACAAAACCTCTTTGGTAAATTTGAAGAGGGAAAACTGCACGATGTGGATATTATCAAAAACACAGAAGTCATTTATTATATGCGAAACGATGCTCAAGAACTCATTGGTATCAACAAAAATAAAAGTAGTAAAATCAATATTTTATTCAATAAAAATGAAGTAGATGAGATTACTTTTTTCCAACAAGTTGACGGAGATTTATTTCCTGAAAAAGACTTACCAGAGAATGACCGAAAACTAAAAGGGTTTATATGGCGTGGCGACGAACGGATGCTATCCAAAGACGATATTTTTCCTCCCGAAGAAAATAAGGATAACGAAAAAATTGCAAAGCAAGCCAAAGCACAAAAGGACAAGAAAAATGTTCCCATGAAAGTGAGAAAGGAAACTCTGGACTACGATAAAAAGAAGAAGAAATAGCAAAATTCAATTGCAAATATCAATTTCAATACAAAATAAAGTGAATACCGATTTTATACAATACCAAGCACAAACCTCTCCGTACCCTCTGGGAATGGAAGTTTCTCATGCAATAGGATCATATATTTACGACTCCAATAACAAACGCTATTTGGATTTTGTAGCGGGTGTATCAGCATGTTCCTTAGGGCATCAACATCCCAGAGTAAATCAAGCTATTAAAGACCAACTGGATTTGTATTCGCATGTGATGGTGTATGGTGAGTATTCGCAAAGTCCTGCAGTAGAATACTGTAAATTAATGGCTTCGCTCCTGCCCGCTCCTTTAGACAAAACTTATTTGGTTAATTCAGGGACCGAAGCAATAGAGGGCGCATTGAAATTAGCCCGTCGTGTAACGGGTCGTAGCCAATTGATTTCCTGTCACAATGCCTATCATGGTAATACAATGGGGTCGTTGAGTGTGATGGGTTTTGAAGAAAGAAAGCAAGTTTTTCGTCCCCTAATTCCTGATGTTGAATTCATTACTTTCAACAATGAAGCTGATTTAGAAAAAATAACTACAAAAACAGCAGGTATTTTACTTGAAACAATTCAAGGAGGCGCAGGATTTATCCAACCTGAAAATGATTTTCTTAAAAAAGTACGTCAACGTTGTGACGAAGTAGGCGCATTACTGATTTTGGACGAAATACAACCTGGTTTTGGACGCACTGGAAAACTATTTGGCTTCCAAAATTACGATGTTATTCCAGATATTGTGGTGATGGGAAAAGGCATGGGGGGCGGAATGCCTGTAGGGGCTTTTACTGCTTCCACAGCCATGATGGATCTTTTGAGTCACAATCCAAAACTAGGGCATATTACTACTTTTGGCGGACATCCCGTAATTGCAGCGGCTTGTTTGGCTACTTTGAAAGAGATTACTGAAACCTCGCTGATGTCGGATGCTTTAGCCAAAGAAAAACTCTTCCGTTCTCTCTTGGTGCATCCTTTGATAGAAGAAGTGAGAGGAAAAGGATTAATGCTAGCCGCTATGACCAAAAGTGCCGATATTACTAATGAAGTGATTTTAAAATGTCAGGACAGAGGATTAATTTTATTTTGGTTACTATTTGAAGGATGTGCGATTCGCATAACACCACCACTTACTATTTCTGAAGAAGAAATACGAGAAGGATGCGCCATATTACTTGAAGTAATGGACGAAATAGTTCAAAAGAAATAGCAACATTTTATCTTATTTTTTGTTAATTAAATTGTTCACAACAATTATTACTTTTTCTTCGATCACGATTCTATTTTCCTAATTTTATTTAGGCCAAAATCATAAACAAAATAGCATGCAATTAAGCAACGAAGAAGAAGAGTACAACTTATCTCTTTCCAAATTTGAGTCGATGTTAAAGACCAATAAAGTCTTGTTTTTTGACTCAGAAGAATTTGAAGAAATTATCCTTCACTATATTGATTCTGGAAAAACTTCTTTGGCAAAAAAAGCTTTAAAATTAGCTTTGGAACAACACCCGAAATCAACTGGTTTGAAACTAGTTCAAGTAGAAATGCTAGTGTATGAAGACCAATTGGATTTGGCAGATAAAATGCTAAATGAATTGTATGCCATAGAGCCTAACAACGAAGAAATATACATTCAAAAAGCCAATATTTGTTCCAAAAGAGACCAACACGAAAAAGCGGTTGAACTATTAAAAATTGCCCTAAAATATACCGATGATTATGCCGATGTCTATAACTTAATTGGGATGGAATATCTTTTTATGGACAATCTAGAAATGGCTAAAGAGAGCTTTATCAAATGTTTAGAAGAAGATTTAGAAGATCAATCTGCATTATACAACGTAGTATATTGTTTTGAGTTTTTGGACCAAAACAAAGAGGCTATTACTTATTTGAATCAATACATTGAGAAAAATCCTTACAGCGAAATTGCTTGGCACCAAGTAGGTCGTTTACATTACGGATTAAAAGAATACGAAGATGCTTTACGTGCTTTTAATTATGCTACTTTAATTGATGACGAATTCATGGGGGCTTTTATGGAAAAAGCCAAAGCCTTAGAGCGTTTGAAACAATATTCAGAAGCAATAGAAAGTTATGAAAGAACCATTGAATTAGACGATGCTACATCCTATGCTTTACTTCGTATTGGTAAATGCCACGAACGATTAGGTAATACCGCGTTAGCCATCCAATATTATAACCAAACCGTTCATGAAGATCCTTTATTAGACAAAGGTTGGATTGCGATTACCGACTTTTACGTACGCGAAAAAAACTACCAAAAAGCGCTATTTTATGTCAACAAAGCGCTAGCTATTGACAACCAAAATCAATTGTATTGGAAGCGTTATGCGACGATAAACAAACAAATGAATTTCTTTGAAGAAGCTGAATTTGGTTACCGTAAAGCAGTAGAATTTGGAGACTACCAATTAGATACCTGGTTGTTTTGGGTGGATATTTTGCAGTTCCTAGGTGAGTTTGATAGTGCCATTCAAACCTTATTGCAAGCCACTGAATATTTCCCTGAAGAAAACGAAATCGAATACCGTTTGGCTGGATTGTATTTTATGATTCAAGATAAAACGAAAGCAAAATTCCATTTGAGCAATGGCCTGCGTTTGAACTTTGACAATTACATTTTAATTGAAGATTTATTTCCAATGATTTGGGAAGAAAAAACAGTTCAAAACTATATTGCGAAACACAAAAAATAAGCATGACAACTATCCAAAAGCGCTTCGGTTTACTGGGACGCAATATCAACTATTCGTTTTCAAGAGGCTATTTTACAGAGAAATTTGAAAAAGAAAATCTAGAAGGATATACTTACGAGAATTTTGACATTCCCACTATCGGCTCTTTCTTAGACGTGATTAAAAACAATGATCACCTCAGCGGTATGAATGTCACCATACCCTATAAAGAAGAAGTACTTCCCTTCTTAGATAAATTATCCAAAAAGGCGCAAAAAATTGGCGCAGTCAACACCATCAAATTTACCAAAAAAGGCAAACTAAAAGGATACAATACTGATTATTATGGTTTCCAAAAATCTTTAGAACCTTTGTTAGAGTCGCACCACAAGAAAGCCTTAATTCTAGGAACTGGTGGCGCTTCCAAGGGCGTAGCTTTTGCTTTAGAAGAATTAGGAATTGACTATACTTTTGTTTCAAGACAAGCGAATGAAACTGTTTTGGGATACAATCAAATAACTGATTTAATCTTTGACGAATACCAAATTGTAATTAACTCTACTCCGGTTGGAACAAGCCCAAATACGGAAGCTTATCCTGAGATACCATATGAGTTTTTTACAAAAAAACACATCGCTTACGACTTAATATACAATCCAGCAGAAACTCAGTTTTTAAAAAAAGCGCAACTACAAGGTGCCAAAACTAAAAACGGATTGGATATGTTAATTTTTCAAGCTGAAAAAGCGTGGAAGATTTGGAATAAATAAAAAACTATTCCTATTTATCTCTCAATTAAATTCCAGTAAATTAATTTCACCTAGGGTTAAAGCTATTCATATGAATAGAAATACCTATTCTAAATACATCTTTATTTTAACGTAAAACGATGATAAATAAGGGATTTATTTTGCAATTCAATTGGGGTTTACTATCTTTCGACTTGATTAATTAGCAACCTTATACATTGAAAAAATGTTAGAAGAAAAGAATGATAACCTGCAACATGCAGACGGAAACACTACAGATTCAGTAGAATCAACACCAACAATTACAACAAATGAAGTTGAAACAATTGCAGCTGAAACTGCAGAGCTAACAACTGAAACTGATGAAAATCAGACTATTATTGAGGCAATTGCAGATAGTAATGCTGAGGAAAGTGAAGACGAAAGTTTGAAAGAGCGCCATGAAATTCCGATGCAAGACTATGACGCCTTATCGATGGAATCTCTAGTTGAAGAATTAAATACTTTGGTTTCCAACGAAAAAGTAGCATCGATAAAAGAGCATGTTGAAGAGATTAAAAAAGCGTTTTTAGCTAAATACAATCATCTTATAGAGGAGAAAAAAGAAGAATTTCTTGCTGAAAATCAAGACCCAAATGAAGAATTTCAGTACCACTTCCCATTAAAATCAAAATTTGACAGCATTTATTCTGTTTACAGAAACCATAAAAACGAACACTTCAAAAGCTTACAAACGAGTCTAAAAAACAATTTAGAAAATCGTTTGGCTATAGTTGAAGAGTTAAAAGAATTAATTAATCCACAAGCCAACATAAAAGACATCTTAAAGCATTTTAATGAGTTAAGAGACCGTTGGAAAAATGCGGGACCAATTCCAAAAGATAAATACAACCACGTTTGGAATAACTATCATTTTCATGTTGAAAATTTCTATGATTATTTGCACTTAGATCGCGAAGCTAGAGATATTGATTTCAGACACAATTTAGAGCAAAAGCAAAAAATTGTAGCTCGTGTAGAAGAATTAGTTAAAGAAGAAGACATTAACAAAGCATTTCGTGAATTGCAAGATTTACATCGCATTTGGAAAGAAGATATAGGTCCTGTTTCAAGAGAACACCGTGAAGAAATTTGGAATCAATTTAGCGATTTGACAAAACAAATGCACGACAAACGTGAATTGTTATTTGAAAAACTAAGAGGAGCCGAAGTAGATAACTTAGCTAAAAAACAAGACATCATAGCTCAAATTGAGGTATTAGCTACAGAAAAAGTAAACGCTCACACACAATGGTTAGCGCAAATAGAAAAAGTAGAAGCTTTGAGAGCCGCATTTTTCGCAGCAGGAAAAGTTCCAACTGAAGTCAATGAGGCTACTTGGGCAGCATTTAAAACCGCAGTTCGTAACTTCAATTCGTTTAAGAATTCTTTTTATAAAGATATCAAGAAAGATCAGAACGAGAACTTGAGCAAAAAACAAGCATTGGTAGCTAAAGCCAAAGAGTTACAGGCTAGTACTGATTTTACCACCTCTACTCCAATCATGAAGCAGATTCAGGAGGAATGGAAGAAAATTGGTCACGTACCTAGAAAGTATTCTGATAGTATTTGGAAAGAATTTAAAGACGCTTGTAATCATTATTTTGACCAATTAAAGGAACAAAAAAATGAAGAAAATAGCGACGAAGTAGCTGCATTTGAAAACAAAAAAGCCTATTTAGAAACGTTGAGAGCGTTCCAACTAACTGGAGACCATAAAACTGATTTGGACGGTATCAAATTACATATTCAAAACTGGAAAGCCTTTGGTAGAGTTCCTTTTGCTAGACGTCATATTGAAGGGAAATTCAATAAAATATTAGATGCCCTTTTTGAAAAGTTAAGTTTAAGTAAAAAAGATTCTGATATGATGCGATTTACCAATCGAATGGATCAATTATCAGAAAGTAATGATACTCGAAAACTAGAGAGCGAGAAAATATTCTTAATTCGTAAAATTGAAGAAGTACAAAACGAAATTTTCCAATTAGAAAATAATATTCAATTTTTTACCAATACTAAAAATGCAAAAAAAGAGAATTCTATTGTATTGGAAGTTCGAAAGAATATTGCCATGCACAAAGAAAGTCTTGAAGTTTGGAAAGATAAATTAAAACAATTACGAAATTTGAAACAGGAATAATTTTCTGAATTAAAAAAATCAACCTCAATTCTAAAGATTGAGGTTTTTTTATACAATTAATTGAAGGAATGATAAATATCATTTTAATTGATGGAATGCAGACTTACTTTTGATCATTCAAATGATTTTGTTATGACTCATTCACTGATACAGAAATATAATGTTCCAGGTCCAAGGTACACTAGCTACCCCACTGTTCCTTATTGGAATGAGCTGGACTTTAGCTATGAAATTTGGCTAGCAACACTCAAAAAATCATTTGTAGAAAGTAATTCATCCGAAGGAATCAGTTTGTATATCCATTTGCCCTTTTGCGAAAGCATGTGCACTTTTTGTGGTTGTAATAAACGAATTACTAAAAATCACGAAGTAGAACATCCGTACATTCAAGCTGTACTGAAAGAATGGGATTTGTATTGCTCCATATTGGGCGAGAAACCTAAAATTAAAGAAATTCATTTGGGTGGTGGAACCCCTACATTCTTCTCTTCTGAAAATTTAGAAGCATTGATCAACGGAATTTTTGCAAAAGCAACAAAAGTTGTTGATTATGAATTTAGTTTTGAAGGTCATCCCAATAATACAACTCGCGAACAATTGCAAAAACTATACGATCTAGGATTTAGACGTGTGAGTTTTGGTGTTCAAGATTATTCTGAAAAAGTACAAAAAGCCATTCATCGTATTCAACCTTTTATCAATGTGGCCAAAGTTACTTTATGGGCTAGAGAAATTGGGTATACTTCTATTGGTCACGATATTATTTTTGGATTGCCATTTCAAGAAAAAGAAGATGTGATTGATACTATTGAAAAAACCAAATCATTACAGCCCGACCGATTGGCATTTTACAGTTATGCGCATGTGCCTTGGATCAAAGGAAATGGACAACGTGGATTCAACGACGAGGACATTCCTAAAGATGCCGCCAAACGAGAATTATACGAAACGGGCAAAGAGTTATTATACAAAAATGACTATCACGAAATTGGGATGGATCATTTTGCTCTAACAACGGATAGTTTATTTGAATCCTTTGAAATAGGAAAACTACACCGTAATTTTATGGGATATAGTTCTTCAAAAACACAATTGATGATTGGCTTGGGAGTTTCGTCTATTAGTGACAGTTGGTACAGTTTTGCTCAAAATGTAAAATCGATTGAAGAATATTACCAACTATTGGATGCGAATACTATTCCTGTGTTTAGAGGTCATCTTTTGACGGAGGAAGATTTAATCATTCGAAGACATATTTTGAATTTAATGTGCCAATTTGAAACTTCATGGGCCGAAGCAAAATACTACTTCAAAGAAATTCCGGAAGTTATTGTACAATTAAAGGAAATGGAAAAAGATGGCTTGATTCATTTCATTCCCAACGGGATACAAGTTACTGAAGAAGGCAAACCATTTGTTCGCAATATTTGTATGGCTTTTGATTTGCTATTAAAGCGAAAAGCGCCAGATACCGCTCTGTTTTCTATGACAGTTTAATTACTCTAATGACAGTTAGGCGTTTCTTGAACGAACAAACTCATATTGGCTGGAGAAACGTATGGAATACCCAATCCTAATCCACGTAGAATAAACAATAGCCCAATACCGACTCCTACATACGGAATCACTTTTTGTATTTTGTTTCGAAATGAAACTGTCATAATCGAATTCAAATAGGTTACACTACTCATCATTGGAATGGTACCAATACCAAAAAGCAGCATATATAGAATTCCAAAAGGCACATTTTGCATAGCAATAGCGCCAAATAGTGCTACATACACCATCCCGCATGGCAAAAAACCATTGAGAAGTCCAATAGTAAATAAGGATTTATAACTTTTGTTTTTAAATTGCTTTCCTAAAGACGATTTAATTTTTGAAATCAAACGATATACTGGTTTTGAAAAATTATAATTGGCCAAAACTCTTTCAGGAGTTAGAATCGTAATAATCATGGCGACACCAATAAATATAGACAACCGTTGTTGTATGCCAGCTAGAAAAAACCCTTTTCCTACTAATCCAAAAATAAAACCAATACACGCATAGGCAGATAATCTTCCTAAATGATAGGTAATAATTTGAGTAGCCTTTTTAGTTGGATTTGTTCTGTCTACTGGAATCATCAAGGCAATTGGTCCGCACATACCTATACAATGCAGACTACTAATTAAACCAAAAATGAAAGCCGAATACAACATACTTATTTAACGAATATAGATGGTTTCCTTAGTTAAATACGATTTGCCATCGTATTGCCATTCCATATTAATATCCCAGCGGCCACCTACCAAACTTTTATTAGGTATGAGCAAAGTTGATTCAGAAATCGAAATTGGAATTTCAAAATCTAATTTCTTGTTAGATGGCCTATAGAGGGATACTATTCCTTTTATTTTATTAGGTACAAAAGCGGCTGGAAATAGAATTGCAACACCATCTTTTGTCAATACTATCCTTGGTTTAACTTCCAAATCTTGAGCATTTTGGGAACGTTGCATTTCTTCTCCAAAACGAGCATCGTGTTTATAGTATTCGTCTACAACCAAATCATTATCGTATTTCGAATTGGATTGGACCTCAACAACAAAATACAAAATGAAGGTCATGAATAAGCCAAATGCTATTACTATACCTGTTCCCCAGTTGAATTTAATTTTCATATTCTATTTTTTAATTAATCGAAACTTCTTGGACTAAGGAAATTAGTCGTTGCTGTTTCTATTTTTTCATTTCCGTTATAGACTTCTATTTCCAACTTCGTTTTATCAGTTTCCAATAAAAACTGATTGATTTCAATAAATAAAGTACCGCTATTCATTCCTTGTTTTGGCACTTTAAAATCCTGATGTCCTACTACTTTTAATGTTCCTTTAATTCCTACCAATTTAAAGTGAATGTCTTTAAATTCGTCATTCGTTTTATTAATAATTTTAAAGGTATATACATTACTAATATTGTCCCCTTTGTGTTGGAACAATTGTCCTGGTAATCGTAAAATAGAAGCCTCTACATCGGTTCTTAAAAACAAAAGTCCTGTTAAAACTCCAATTAAAATTACCAAAACCGCAATATAGCCTTTCATTCTGGCTGTAAACTGAAATTTAGATTTCTTTTCTATTTCGTCTTCTGAAGCATAGCGAATCAATCCTTTAGGTAAACCCACCGTTTCCATAATCGAATCACATTCATCGATACAAGCGGTGCAGTTCACACATTCCAATTGCGTTCCGTTTCGAATATCAATTCCGGTGGGGCAAACATGCACACATTGATGACAATCGATACAATCTCCTTTTCCAGAAGCGGCACGATCTTCATTTTTATTTAATTTAGCTCTACCCGTTTCTTTTTCGCCACGAACAAAATCGTAAGCTACGTTAATTGATTTATTATCTAAAAGCACCCCTTGCAATCTTCCATAAGGACAGGCGATGATACACACTTGTTCTCTGAACCAAACGAATACAAAATAGAAAACTCCAGTAAAAATCAACAATGCAATCAAAGTACTTAAATGACTTTCGGGTCCGTCTTCAATCATTTTAAACAGTTCGTCACTGCTAATTAAATAGGCTAAAAATACATTGGCAATGAAAAAAGAAATAACCAAAAATATCGACCATTTCAATCCTTTCTTTCTGATTTTTTCAGCATTCCATTCTTGTTTAGCTAATCGGATTTGAGCCCCTCTATCTCCCTCTATCCAATATTCTATTCGGCGGAAAACCATTTCCAGAAAAATAGTTTGCGGACAAATCCATCCACAGAATATTCGACCAAAAATTACTGTAAAGAGAATGACGAATACCACTCCCAAAATCATAAACAATACGAACAAGTAAAAATCTTGAGGCCAAAAAGGAAATCCAAAAATATTAAAACGACGTTCCAAAACATTGAACATCATGAATTGATTGCCATTGATTTTAAGAAATGGATTTGCAATTAAAATGGCTAATAAAAAATAACTTACTATTTTACGGTATTCATATAACTTCCCGGAAGGTTTCTTTGGAAAAATAAATTTTCTATTTCCAGTTTCATCAATGGTACCAATGCTATCTCTAAATGATTCGTCTTGTATATTTGACATGGTATTGTAATTTTAAAAGACCAATTTCAAATTGAAATTGGTCTTTTAGTTAGTTGGCTTATTTTACATTTGTTGCTGTAGCTTCCTCAACCCAAACCTCTCCTTCTGGAGCTTTTGGATCTTTAGGATTACTTCCTTTCAAAGAAATAATATAACTAGCCACTTTTTGCATTTCTTTTGGTTTTAAAGTTCCTTTCCAAGAAATCATCCCTTTTCCATCTCTTCCACCGTTGACAAGAGTATGGAAAATATTTTTGATTCCACCTCCTAAAATCCATTGGTCATCTGTTAAGTTAGGTCCAATTTGCCCACCAGCATCAGCCCTGTGACAAGCCGCACAATTGGTTGTAAATATTGTTTTACCTTCTGCTAATGAAGGAGCATCCGTTAACAAAGTAACTGTCTTTTCATCCATCAAATCAGGAGCCGTTTTCATGTACTCGGCTACTTCAATTTTGGCTTGTGCCATTTCTTTTTTCAATTCCATCTCTTGATCATCGGCGCCCATGATTTCAAAGCGAACCAAATAGATAACTGCAAAAGCAATACAAGCATAGAATAAATAAATCCACCAAGGCGGTAAATTATTGTCTAATTCTTTGATTCCGTCATAATCATGATCCAATAAAAGTTCGCCTTCGCTGTCAATTGATTCCGATTTAGTTAATAACTTCATTAACTTCTTCATCCATTCACTATCAGTAATAGCTACTGAGCTAACCTCTTCCAACTTTGCTTTTTGCTCCTCAGTCAATAACTGATAGGTAATTTTATCAATAGCACTTGCTGTAATCTCAATTGCAATCAAAAGAAAAAGAAATACAAATAGAAAAACAGATACCATTGGAAACTTGATAAATGCAGGTCGGTCTCCAGAGTCAATAAAAAATTCCATTGCGCCGAAAACAGCAAAGAAAATAATGGGTACTCTTACATATACAGGGATTAATTTTTTCATTTTAAGCAGTTTAAAAATTATAATGTAGGATTATCATTCAATGGAATCTGACTTAACTCCTCGATTTTCTCTTTCTTATACGAGAATACCCATAATGCCAATCCAACAAAGAATAAAAAGAAAATCAATAACGATAGAATGGGATAGATCGCAACTCCAGCGATAGTTTCCATATTGTGTTTTATTTGTTCAAACATAATTTCTAATTATTTTTTAACTTTAATATCAGTTCCTAGTCGTTGCATATACGCAATCAAAGCGATGATTTCTCTTTCGTTCATCGGAACGAATTTTTCTCCTTTGGCTGCTGCTTTTTTCTTGCTTTCCTCATAACTTTTTACAAAGTCAGGATCATTTTTCAAGCTTTCTTCAATTTTTATTGCTTGGGATCTTAAATCTTTTTGCGCATTGGCCACTTGATCTTTTGAATAAGGAACCCCAAGTGTTACCATCGCTTCCATTTTCTTTTGAGTTAATGAAATATCCATTGGCTCATTGGCAAACAACCATTTGTAACCTGGCATTATTGAACCTGCTGAAATACTTTGTGGGTTCCAAAAGTGATTGAAATGCCAGTTGTCATTGTACTTACCACCTACTCTTAACAAGTCTGGACCAGTACGTTTTGAACCCCAAAGGAATGGATGATCATAAACAAACTCACCTGCTTTGGATTGCGGACCATAACGTTCAACCTCACTACGAAAAGGTCTAACAGATTGCGAGTGACAACCCACACATCCTTCGCGGATGTATAAATCACGACCTTCTAACTCCAATGCAGAATAGGGTTTTACACTTGTAATTGTCGGAATATTTGATTTTACCATAATCGTTGGAACGATTTGAATTATCCCTCCAATTAAAATCGCAACAGTAGCCAAAATGGTCAATTGAATCGGTTTTCTTTCTAACCAAGGGTGGAATTTTTCGCCTTTCAATCTTCCGCTACTGATAGGTTGTAACTTTGGAGCTTCAGCTAATTCATCTTCGATAGATTGCCCTACTCTTACCGTTTGAATAATGTTATATACTAAGACTAACATTCCCGTTAGATACATAGTTCCTCCAACGGCTCTCATTAAATACATAGGCATAATTTGAGTCACTGTTTCTAAGAAGTTACCATAAGTTAAAGTTCCATCTGGATTAAACTGTTTCCACATAGACGCTTGTAAGAAACCGGCAACATACATAGGAAGAGCATATAATATAATTCCTAAAGTTCCAATCCAAAAGTGAAAATTAGCCAGTTTTGTAGAATACAAAGGTGTTTTTGTCATTCTTGGAATCAACCAATAAATCATACCAAAAGCCATAAATCCGTTCCAAGCCAAAGCACCAACGTGTACGTGAGCAATAATCCAATCTGTATAATGTGCAATAGCATTTACATTTTTCAGTGACAACATAGGTCCTTCAAAAGTGGCCATTCCATAACCAGTAATGGCTACAACGAAAAATTTCAATACAGGTTCAACACGAACTTTGTCCCAAACTCCTCTTAAGGTTAACAATCCGTTGATCATCCCTCCCCAAGAAGGAGCAATTAACATTACGGAAAACACAACTCCTAAGTTTTGTGCCCATGTTGGTAATGCCGAATACAATAAGTGATGCGGTCCAGCCCAGATATAGATAAAAATTAAAGACCAAAAGTGAACAATCGATAGTCGGTACGAATACACTGGACGATTGGCTGCTTTAGGCACGAAATAATACATCAAACCTAAGAAAGGTGTCGTCAAAAAGAAAGCTACTGCATTGTGGCCATACCACCATTGCACTAGGGCATCTTGTACCCCGGCATAAACAGAGTAACTTTTTAAAGCCGAAATGGGCAACTCTAAACTATTAAAGATGTGTAAGACAGCTACTGTAACAAATGTGGCCAAATAAAACCAAATGGCAACATACAAATGACGCTCTCTTCTTTTAATAATAGTTCCAATCATATTGATCCCAAATACTACCCAAATTAAAGCAATGGCAATATCAATTGGCCATTCTAATTCGGCATATTCTTTCGAAGTACTATATCCTAAGGGTAAAGAAATGGCAGCGGCTACAATAATTAATTGCCAACCCCAAAAGTTTAAATTACTCAGTAAATCACTAAACATTCTTGCCTTTAACAATCGTTGCAATGAATAATAAACCCCAGCAAACATGGCATTACCCACAAAAGCAAAAATAACCGCATTGGTATGTAAAGGTCTCAATCTTCCAAAACTCAACCACGAGATGCCGTCGGTAATGTTTGGAAAAAGAAACATAAAAGCCAAAATAAGGCCAACTAACATTCCTACAACACCAAAAACAATGGTGGCGTAAATGAATTTCTTTACAATTTTGTTGTCGTAATAAAATTGTTGCATTTCCATAATTAAATTTGTTTTTCTTCTGTTGTTTGTACTGATTTATTTGGGGTTATTCTTAGTTCGTCGTCAAAAAGCATTCGCACTGATGGTGTGTAATCATCGTCATATTGCCCGGTTTTAACTGCTCGTATAAAAGCAATAAAAAAACCAATGGCAACAAGGATACTAATGGAGATCAATAAATAAATTACACTCATAACTTACATTTATGTTAACAAAATTAAGACTCGTGATTCTCAAAAAATATGACATTTGTCATGCCGTAGTAAATACTTGACAAATACACTATTATTACAATCTTCTTCTGGAATAATAATTACTCATTACAGTTACAAAACTGACAATTGTAATCGTACTTAAAGGCATAATTATTGCTGCCACTAAAGGCAACAAATTACCCGTAATTGCAAAGGATAGCCCGATCACATTGTACAATAAAGAGACTGTAAAACTCATTTTAATTGTCGTGATTGCTTTTTTAGAAAGTGCCATAAACGAATCCAGTTGATTAAAAACACTCGCATCCAAAATAGCATCACAAGCCGGTGAAAAAACATTTACATTTTCGGCAATAGAAATCCCGACATTACTCTGAGCCAAAGCGCCTGCATCATTCAGCCCATCGCCTACCATCATTACATTTTGGCCTTTATCTTGTAGGTTTTTAATAAACTCTAATTTCTGTTCTGGTTTCTGATTGAATATCAATTCGGTACCTGGTGGTAATAATTGCTCCAAAGCGTTTCGTTCTCCTTCATTATCACCCGATAAAATTTTCAATTGATAGCCTTGACTTAAATGAGCAAATAGAGAAGACAAACCTGCTCTGTATTGATTGTTAAAGACATATTTACCAATATAATTTTCATTGATTGTTATATGAACCGAAGTTTGTTGGATAGCATTTTCTTCATTGGCACCCACAAACGAAGCCGAACCCAATTGAATCAAGATTCCATTTATAGTTGCCTGAATCCCTTTGCCAGTTATTTCTTCAAAATGATCCAATTTCAGTTTTTGGGTTTCTGGTAAAAAATCATACAACATTCGGCTCAAAGGATGATTGGAAGCGCGCAACACATTTTTAATTAAAACAAGATCAGCTTCTGATAGTGAATTTCCCTGAAATGCAATATTGGATTTTTTATTGGTAGTAATGGTTCCTGTTTTGTCAAAAACGATTGTATCTACTTTGGCTAATTGTTCAATAACCAAAGCGTTTTTAAGATAGAATTTTTTCTTGCCCAGTATTCGTAAAACATTACCGAAAGTAAAAGGGGCGGTCAATGCCAAAGCACACGGACAGGCAACAATTAATACCGCAGTAAACACATTAAATGCTGTATTGGAATCTTTCAAAATCCAATAGCCAAAACTCAAAAATGCAATTAAAAGTAAAATGGGGGTGAAATAACGCGAAATCTGATCGGTAATAGTTTTGTGTTTTTGCTCTACATTTTTTTGAAAAACATCATTGCTCCATAGTTGCGTCAAATAACTTTGGGATACCGAATACAAGACTTCCATTTCAATCATTTTTCCTATCTGCTTCCCTCCTGCAAATACTTTATCGCCCGATTTTTTAGTAATTGGAATGGCTTCACCGGTTACAAAACTATAATCAATCTCAGCCGTTTCGGTAATCAAAATACCATCTACCGGAATTAATTCTTGATTTCGAATCAATAATCGATCGCCTTTTTCAATATCATAAATAGGAACACTTTCCTCCGAATTTCCTTGTATACGTGTAATTGCAATTGGAAAATAGGATTTGAAATCACGCTCAAAGCTTAAAAAACTATAGGTTTTGATTTGGAACATTTTTCCTAAAAGCATAAAGAAAACCAATCCGGTTAAACTGTCAAAAAAACCAGATCCATAGTTCATTACAATGTCAACGGTGCTTCGCACAAACATTACAATAATTCCTAAAGCAATTGGAATATCGATATTGAGCATTTTGGATTTGATGCTTTTGTAGGCCGAAACGTAATAACCACTGGCAGAGTAGAAAAAACTTGGCAAAGACAAGGCAAAAATTAACCAACGAAAAAAACCGCGGTATTGATCGAGCCAATATTCTTTCACCTCAAAATATTCAGGAAAAGAAAGCAACATAATGTTGCCAAAACAGAAGAAGGCCACGCCTAGTTTATAAGTCAAACTTCGATCAACATGGGTCGAACCCGACTCATAATTTTCCAAACTTATATAAGGTTCGTACCCAATACCACTCAATAAATACACTATTTCTTTTAAAGAAACTTCTTCTGGACTATAGGTAATACGAACTTTTTTCTCGGGAAAATTAACTTGAGACGTACTTATTCCCTTTTTAAGACGTTGTAAATTTTCCAGAATCCAAATACATGAACTACAATGTATATGAGGAATGCTAAGTGAAACAATAGCGGTTGCATTTTCTTCGAAATCCAACAGTTTTGACACAATACTTTCATTGTCTAAAAAATCATATTTACCATTAATATCTTGCGGAGTTGCTCCAGGTGATTTTTCAAAATCATAGTAACAAGTCATATCATTGAGACTAAATATTTCGTAGACGGTCTTACAACCCGTACAACAAAATGATTTATCATCAAAAATAATTTCTTCCTTTTCTATAATATCCAAACCACAATGGAAACAGTTTTTTGTATCCATACTCTTTGCTCAATTTACCTGTGACAAAGGTTACCAATAGTTACAAATTAAAATATGACATTTGTCATAATAATCATTAAATTTGTTTTTCAATAAAGTCCCAGTTGGTATTATGAGTAAATGTGAACAATGTATCGTTAGAGAATTCAGCTCTTTGAAAGCACTAAACAAAGAAGAGCTTCTACATCTTTCCGACTGCAAAGAATCGTATACCATCAAAAAAGGTGAAGTGATTTTTGAAGAGGGAGACACCATTAATGGCATTTATTGTATTAAAGATGGCGTTTGTAAAATGTCTAAATTAAGTGCTAATGGTAAAGATCATATTGTAAAATTGATTACCAAAGGAGAATTGTTAGGACAACGTTCCATCATAAGCGATGAACCGGTAAACCTAAGTGCCGTTGCTCTAGAAGATATGGAAGTATGCTTCATTCCAAAAAACGAAATCATGGGTTTTTTTGACAAAAACAATCAGTTTTCTATGAATGTCATGAAAACGATTTGTGGTGACTTAAAAGAAGCCGATCTTCATTCGGTAAATATGGCACAAAAAACGGTGAAAGAACGTTTAGCTGAGACACTATTGTATTTGGCAGATACCTTTGGAAAAAATGAAGATAACAGTTTGAAAGTACAATTGTCTAGAGAAGAATTAGCCAGCATGATTGGCACAGCAACTGAAAGTTGTATTCGTCTACTTTCTGATTTCAATAAATTGGGATTAATCGAATTGGCTGGTAAAAAGATTACACTCAAAGAAATTGGCAAACTAAAGAAAATGGCTGAATAGAAAACGCTATTCAAATCCTATTAATTTATTCTAAATTTAATTTCATTAATCTTTTGAACCAATTGGTATTTAAGTTCATAGGGTATGTAACGAAACTGTACCTTTTCATTTTGAAGTTCTACGTTTAAAGTGCAACTTTTATAATTGTGAACAATTAATTCTCCCAATAAATAGATCCCGGATACTAACCAAAAATAGAATCCAATTGGATAAAAACTAAAATTGAAGCCAATAAAAATTCCTCCTGCAACGATGTATGCAATTTCATAGATAACAGGAATTTTCTTTACTGTAACAAAAACCTTTTTAATCTCATTCAATGGGATTTTTTTTTGATTCATTGAATTAACATGAATCAATAATTCTGTTTCTACTAGCTGAATTCGATCAATATTTGTATTAAACAACATCTCTTTTCCAATTTTGAGGAATGGTATAACTCCTATTTTAAGAACAAAAAATTAAAACACTTTACAAATGTAATTAGCAAAAAATGTATATTTAGCCCATAATTAGCCCATAATGCAAATACGGATGGATTCAAATAATTACAATCAGCTACGAATCGATATTCAAAAAAAAATTGGATACAGAATAGAAAATCTTACAGAATTAAAAATGGTTCATGAAGCTATTGAATGGGAAACCAATACAAAAATTGGATTTAATACGCTACGTAGATTTTTTGGATATTTAAAAAGTACTACGCCCAACTTAAATACGCTAAATATACTGAGCAAGTATATTGGTTATGAAAATTATAGCGCTTATCAAAAAAAATACTTGCAAGATGCTGATTGGTTTGAATGGACACAAACAATAAAAATAGAATTAAGCGATACACTTAGCGAAAATGATATTCAATGGCTTGAAACATTACAACACACTAATGATTATCATCTGAAAATTGCATCCATAATTAAAACTTTCATCTATAGAAAAAATTACACTATTTTGAATCAATTTTTTGATAGCAGAATATTTAAGTTTAAAGAAACTAATCGACTCAAGCTTGCAGCTAATATCTGTTTGCTTTTTAGAAGTTTAAATGAAGAAGAAATTAAAATAATTGTACAAAAAACAACACCTAATGTAGTATTCAGAGAAAACATACTCCACTGGTTTGTAGATTATTCCAATTTCAATAATTATTACGGCGCTTTTTTATTGGAATCTACAAAATATGCTTCACCTGAAAGTCATGAAGCACTTTTTTATGATCTAATTTTAAGCTACAACGATTATTTATGTTGTAAATCCAACTTAAATTTAATTGATTTAAATCGACTACAGCCTGATTTTTTTATTGTTCTTCAAGGAAGATGTTTAGCTTACAACTTACTGTACTTTAGTGAGCAAAAAAACAATTTTGAATTTGAACAAACTTGGATAAAATTACTTGAAAAAATTACTATTTCAGGGAAAGTTAACATGATTACCATCGAAATTTTTCCTGCTCTACTTTTTATAAAAGATTTTGAAAAAACCACTTATTTAATTCAAAATTATTACGAAGAACTTTTGACATTGGAAAATTGGAGTAGCTATCCCAATTTAGGAATGATTTTAATCACTCAAACGCTTCATTTAATCAAAGAAAATAAAATTAAAGAAGCCAAAATCGGATTTGAATTGATCGATTTATCAAAATTTAGCCTTGCCTATTATGATTATATTAAACTGTTTTTTTTGATTGCTAAATACCAATTAGAATTAGCTTCCGGTTCCGATACGATTCAATTGAATGAAATTCAAGACGAATATGAATCCATCGTAATTAAGACCGGATTCAAACGATTTACAGTAGAATTTTTAACTCAGTATTTAGCTATTACTGATTCAAATTAAGGTGTAAAATATAAGCCCCAATTGCTATTGCAAATAGTGCGAGCCCCATTTTTTTATTCCATTTTTCTTTGTAAAACAATGCCCCTAAAAGAATGGTTAAAATTGGTGTAGCCAAGGGTAATAAAGATGATATAAATGGGTTTGTTATTTTTAATCCTAAAAATCCAAACCAAACTGCAATAAAAATTAAAATAGCCATTACTGCTATTAAAAAGTACAATTGCTTTGTTATTTGAATCAACTTCAATTTAACTGATTCTGGTTGTAGTAAAAAACCTAATGTAGCCACTATAAACACAACTATTTCCTGGTTTACAACAGAAAAAAGTGGTGGGATAGCCTGATTAAGATTATGCCAATGAACTATACCTGACGAGGCAAAAAACAACGACATTAAGACATATTTGATAACTAGTTTTGCATTTGATTCTTGAGTTGAAAGTTTATTTATTTGTATCACATAAATTACAAATCCTAGTACAATTAGACTCGTACCTAAGGTATATTCAGTTAAATTAATATTTTCAAATAGAAACAAATAGGTAGCCGTAAAAACAATAGTTACAATATTGAATATTCCAAGTTGCCGCAATGTACCTTCTTTTAATGCAGAAATCATACAAATCAATCCAAAAGCACCCAATAATGATGCAACTGTTGCTTTAAATACAATATCAAAATTAATATTCAATATAATTTCTGGAGAATAAACATATAGAGTTACAACTCCAATTAAAGATGTCATTAATGCTCTTAAAGACATTACTAACCAACTATTTGTATGGAGCAAAACTTTTTTCCAAAGCAGGTTACTTAATGCATAGAAAACTATAGATACAATTAAATACAGCATTCCTAAATTGTATTTTTCTTCGCCTCGTTCCAAAACACATCCATCTCTGCCAAAGTCATATCCATCAAGGGTTTTCCCGTTTCGGCCGCTTTACTTTCTAAATATTGAAATCTAGTAATGAATTTTTTATTAGTTCGTTCTAAAGCATCCTCAGGATTAATATTTAAGAATCGGGCATAATTGATCATGGAAAAAAGTACATCTCCAAATTCGGCTTCCATTTTATCTTGATCGCCAGCAGCTACTTCCACTTGTAATTCGTGTAATTCCTCTTGTACTTTGTCCCAAACTTGATGTGACTCTTCCCAATCAAAACCAACTCCTTTTACTTTATCTTGAATTCGGCTTGCTTTAACCAAGGCAGGCAATCCTTTTGGCACACCTTCTAAAACTGATTTTTTTCCTTCTTTCAATTTGAGTTTTTCCCAATTTTGCTTTACCTCTTCTTCATCTTTTACTTCGACATCACTATAGATATGAGGATGACGATGGATCAACTTGTCACAAATGGAGTTACATACATCGGCCATATCAAAGTCTTGGGTTTCGCTTCCAATTTTGGCATAAAAAACAATGTGCAATAACAAATCGCCTAGTTCCTTTTTGACTTCTTGCAAATCATTCTCTAAAATCGCATTCCCTAACTCATAGGTTTCTTCAATAGTCAAATGACGTAAACTTTGTAAGGTTTGCTTTTTGTCCCAAGGACATTGGGCACGCAATTCGTCCATAATGGTTAATAGTCTATCGAATGCCTGTAGTTGAGCTGCTCTTGAATTCATTGTAAAATTGGTTTTGGTAAAAATAAAAAAATCCTGCTAAGAAAATGATCTCAGCAGGATTTTAAAGTATTTAAAAAACAATTACGCTTTCTTAGCTTTTGCTTTTGTAGGCTTTTCCTCAGTTACTGATTCTTCTTTACTTGAAGCTTTAGGCGCTTCGTCTTTCACCAAACCTTTCGATTGTAATAAATTGTACCAATTTACTATTTTTTTAATATCAGAACCATACACTCTTTCTTCATCATAATCAGGTAAGATTTCTTTGAAGTATGCTGCTAAAGTAGCTGCGTCCTCTTTATGAGAAATCGCTGGTCCGTTTTTTTCTTTTTTGGCAATGGTATTCAAAATTTCAGCCAATGGTTTTTCAGCCTCGTAGGTGTAAATTGAAATTTCTGATAACAAACTCACGTTAGCTTTCATATTTACTGTTATCTTTTTTCCATCCAATAACGATTCGGCTATAAAACCAGTTCGTGTTTGAACTTTCAATTCATATAATCCTGGTTTTCCAGAAATAGCTAGTATTTTTTCGATATTCATTGTATCTGTATTTATTTAATTATCTTCCTTTTTTACCGAAGAACTTCATTCTATATTCTTGAAATGTTTTCCCTTCGATAATATTTTTTAATTTTTTCTGAATCAATCGCTTTTTTAAAGACGAAATTTTATCAGTAAATAAAATCCCTTCGATATGATCGTATTCGTGTTGAATCACTCTTGCAATTAAACCATCAAAAACTTCGGTTTTCATCACAAAATCCTCTTCACAATATTCGATGGTAACCACCGGATTACGGTACACATCTTCTCGAACATCTGGAATACTCAAACAACCTTCGTTAAAACTCCATTCCTCCCCTTCTTCTTTTAGAATTTTAGCATTGATAAAAGTGCGTTTGAATCCGTTCATTTTCTTTTGATCGGCTTCAGATAGATCCTCATCGTCGCTAAATGGTGTGGTATCAATAACAAACAAACGTATTGGCATCCCCACTTGTGGCGCGGCTAAACCAACTCCACATGCATTATACATGGTGTCGTACATATTAGCAATAATCTCCTTTAAGTTTGGATAATCAGGCGTAATCTCCGCTCCTACCTTCCTTAAAACAGGATCTCCATAACCTATAATTGGTAAAATCATTAGTGTTGTATTACGATTTATCTTATGAGAATAAAGCTCTTTTATTTCTCAAATTCGAGTGCAAAAATAGTAAAAATAGATAGCATTAGATAATTAATTTGGCATATGTACATTTCAATAAAAATGTAATACAAATTACCATTGAAAACTACCCATCAAAACAAAAAAGCATCGAGGATTTCGATGCTTTTAATTATGATTTGGTTTTTATTTAGTTCAGCTTCAAAGTTTCACTAGTACTTTTTCTCACCTCAACTAATAAATCCGGATTAGTATTTAATTCCTGTCCAAATGAAGGAATCATTGTGTTTAATTTAGATTGCCATTCTGGAGATTTCATTTGATCTTGAAAACATTTTTGTACAACATCAAACATTACAGAAACAGCTGTAGATGCACCTGGAGACGCTCCTAACAAAACAGATAATGTACCGTCATTAGTTGTAATAACTTCAGTTCCAAATTCCAAAATACCACCCTCCTTTTCATCTTTTTTAATCACTTGCACACGTTGACCGGCACGCTCTAACTTCCAATCTTTCGATCGTGCGTTTGGCACATATTCTCTCAAAGCATTCATTCTGTCTTTTGGCTTCTGGCGCACTTGCTCAATCAAATATTTTGTCAAAGGAATATTTTTAATTCCAGCAATAACCATCGGAATGATATTATCAGGTTTGATGGATAAAGGTAAATCCGAATACGAACCATTCTTAAGGAAACGGGTAGAGAATCCTGCGAAAGGTCCAAAAAGTAATTGCTTTTCTCCATTAATCATTCGGGAATCAATATGCGGTACCGACATAGGTGGTGCGCCTACACTGGCTTTACCATACACTTTAGCATCGTGCTTAGCAATTACCTCTGGATTCGTACACCTCAGCCATTGACCACTTACTGGAAAACCGCCATATCCTTTTCCTTCTGGAATATTAGCATTTTCTAACAATGGAAGCGACCCACCTCCTGCACCAATGAAAATAAATTTTGGATACACTCTCCTTTTTTGATTTGTAGTCAAGTCTAGAACTTTAATTCGCCAAGAACCGTCGTTTCGTTGTTTCAATTTTCTAACTTCATTGTTGAAGTGCATACTCACACCTTCAAGAGATTGTAAGTAATTGAACATACTGCGTGTTAATTCGCCAAAATTAACATCCGTTCCGATATCCATTTTAGTAGCCGCCATCGGTTCTGAAAGATCTCTACCTTCCATAACTAAAGGCATCCATTCTTGCAAAGCAGCAATTTCAGTACTGAAATCCATCTCTTTAAATAAAGGATTTGATTGTAATACTTCAAATCTTTTTTTAAGAAATTCCACATTTTTTTCTCCCCAAACAAAACTTAAATGAGGAACACTTTTGATGAATTTTTCTGGTGAAACAATTTTATTTTGTTGTACTAAATAAGCCCAAAATTGTCTCGAAACTTCAAAAGATTCCGCAATACTAATGGCTTTTTTAGGGCTAATAGTACCGTCAGCTGCTTCTGGAGTATAGTTCAATTCGCAAAAAGCCGAATGACCTGTTCCAGCATTGTTCCAAGCATCAGAACTTTCGCAAGCAGCGGTATCTAATCTTTCGTAAATTTCAATGGTAATATTAGGTTGCAATTCTTTAAGAATCACTCCAAGAGTGGCGCTCATTATCCCAGCACCTATAAGAATTACATCAGGATTGGTTCGAATTGTAGTATCAGACATGGTTCAAATTTTTAAGGTGCAAATATACTTCTTAAAAATGCAAAAATCATTACAATTTTATAACAAAATAGAATCGAAAAGTAGGAAAACAAACGGATAATTAACCAACAAAAAAAATTGGATACTAAAACATTTTCCTGGTCAAATAATCTTGTAACATGATGGTGGCTGAAATTTCGTCAATCAAACCTTTGTCTTGACGTTTCTTTTTGCTCAAACCACTATCAATCATGGATTGAAATGCCATTTTTGAAGTAAATCGTTCATCTACTCGAATAACCTTCATCTCTGGAAAATGATTAGTAAAATGCGTTACAAATCCTTTGATTATGGAAGCACTTTCAGAAGGCTGTCCATTCATTTGTTTGGGTTCGCCAATAAGTACAGCTTCTACCTTTTCTTTTTCAAAATAATTTTTCAAAAAAGCAATTGCTGTTGCAGAAGGAATAGTTGTTAATCCTGAGGCAATAATTTGCAACTCATCAGTAACTGCAATTCCTGTGCGTTTTTGTCCGTAATCTATGGCGAGTATTCTTGGCACTAATAAGTTGTATTTTTATTATATCAAAAACTGAAATAACATAAGTAGTAATTGACACAATCAATTATTGTATTCAAAACACAAATATAAATTATTTTATTCAGCTCTTACATTTGTGCAAAATGTAAAATGCTATATTTGTAAATTATTTACAATTTCAAATCAACCAACCCTAATTCCTCAATGAGTTTTAAAGTTTCGTATCGCCCTGACATTGATGGTTTGAGAGCTATTGCAATTATTTTAGTAATTATTTTTCACGCAGGGTTTTCTTTTTTTTCAGGCGGATACATAGGAGTTGATGTTTTTTTTGTTCTTTCAGGTTTTTTAATTACTTCATTAATTGACTATGAAATTAAAGAACAGATTTTTTCATTTAAACAATTTTATTTAAGAAGGATAAGGCGTATTGTTCCTGTTTTAGTATTTATATTACTAATTACTACTATTCCAGCTTATTTTTTATTGTTTGCCGATAATTTAGAATCCTTTGGTAGAACCTTAATTCATACATTTTTATGTACAAATAACTTTTACTTGTACGTAAACTTGAGTGATTATTTTGCTGAAAACTCAGATCTTATCCCTTTTCTTCATACATGGTCATTATCGGTAGAGGAACAGTTTTATTTTTTCTTACCTCCTTTTTTGTTGTTGTTACATAAAAACTTAAATATTAGCAAAAGACGTGTTGTAATGATTTTACTTTTTGTGATATCATTACTTTTTTCGATTTATCAAACAAAAACAAATTCAAGAGCAGCTTACTTTTTATTGCCATCGAGACTTTTTGAACTATTGATTGGATCTTGCGTTGCAATTTATTGGGATAGAGTACCCAATTTAAATCAATCAAAAAATAATTTACTTTCAATAATTGGTCTTTTACTTATACTTATTCCAGCCATCACATTGAATGATACCAGCAGTTTCCCAGGTATTAATGCCTTTTGGCCTTGTTTAGGAACGGCAATGTTAATTGTTTCAGGTAAAACAACTGATACAAGAGGTATCATAAATAAATTTATTGAAAATAAATTTTTTGTAGGTATAGGTCTAATATCTTACTCCTTATATTTATGGCATTGGCCAATATTTGTATTTATTAAATATGAAGGATTAAAATTAGATGGAATAATTAGAATTGTTGCTTTGATTTTGATATTCGTACTGTCTTACTTTTCGTGGAGATTTATAGAACAACCGTTTAGAACTACTCTTAAATTTAATTTCAAAAAAACAATAGTAATACTATTTGTACCTTCATTAATTACAATTTCTTTAATTTATGGTATATTGGATATAAACAATGGATTTCCAGAAAGACAACCGGAATTAAAAGAATTTAATCCTAAAACTAATTTTGCAAATGTAGTCCGAAAGGAATGCTATTACAGCCATAAAATTGCCAATTGTAAAGACTGTTCTTTTGGGGCAAAAAAAGATAGTATCGATGGAATCCTAATTGGAGATTCATTTGCAAATCATTCAGTGGCATTTTTAGATGTCCTTGCAAAAGATGCCAATTTATACATACACGATTGTACAGCACCAGACAATCCGCTTTTAAATAGACTTGAAGAAGATGGCAGTCCGATATACCCCCCTAAATTTGCCAATGAAAGACTGGAATACGCAAAAAAATTTAAATATATATTTATTGCTGCCAATTGGATTATGAATTCGAATCCCAAAAGTAAAAATCATCAGTCCATAGTAAATACAATTGGCAGTTTAGTTAAATTAAATAAAAAAATTATTTTGATAGACTGTTTGTTGCCAATAAATGAAATGGATTTACATAAGGCAAAATTGATAAAAACTGGCAAACCCATTTATTTTGAGGAAAGAAACATTAAAGTTCCAAATAAAATTTTATCAAAAAATTATATTGTAAATGAAATTAAACATAAATTTCCAACTGTTATAATTATTGATTTAAAAGACGTAATGTGCAATTCAGGAAAATGTGACATATCAATTGACAACACAATTATATATAAGGACGCTAGCCATTTAAACATAATTGGGGCAAAATTATTAGGGGAAAAATACCTTAAATTAAAATCAAATCCATTAATCAAATTAAATAATTAACATATGAATTCTTTACAAACAACAATAGAACTAGCTTGGGAAAACAGAGCTTTATTACAAGAAACTGCTACTACTAATGCGATAAGAGAAGTTATTGAATTATTAGATGCAGGAAAACTACGTGTTGCTGAACCTAAAGGTGACGGATGGCAAGTAAACGAATGGGTGAAAAAAGCAGTGGTAATGTATTTTCCAATCCAAAAAATGGAAACTTGGGAGGCTGGAATTTTTGAATACCATGACAAAATGGAATTGAAAAGAAACTATGCCGAAAAAGGAGTGCGCGTTGTACCGGGTGCTTCAGCTCGTTATGGCTCTTACATTTCTAGTGGAGTGATCATGATGCCAAGTTATGTAAATATTGGAGCATATGTTGATGAAGGAACTATGGTAGATACTTGGGCAACCGTTGGAAGTTGTGCTCAAATTGGTAAAGACGTACACTTAAGTGGTGGAGTTGGAATTGGAGGTGTTTTAGAACCATTACAAGCTGCACCAGTAATTATTGAAGACGGCGCTTTTATTGGTTCTCGTTGTATTGTTGTAGAAGGAGTACATGTAGGCAAAGAAGCTGTTCTAGGAGCCAATGTTTGCTTAACAGCCTCAACAAAAATAATAGATGTTACTGGTGATGAACCGTTAGAAATGAAAGGATTTGTACCTGCTCGTTCTGTTGTCATTCCTGGAAGTTATACTAAAAAATTCGCTGCTGGAGAATACCAAGTGCCTTGTGCATTAATTATTGGTACTCGTAAACCTTCCACTGATTTAAAAACATCATTGAATAATGCATTAAGAGAATACGATGTAGCGGTATAACTATGTATTTTCTTTTCTTTGCAATTTAATTAATTTTGCATATTTCGTGTAAGAAAAAAAAGCTTGAATTAGGGAAATTGAAAAACCATCGATTCCATTCAAAAAACCTTTTTTGAGAAAATAACACTTAATAAATGAAACCAATCCATTTAAAAATGGTTTAAATGGATTGATTCTTTTTCCTTGATCAAATAATTGTTTTGAATGCCAGCTAGAATACTGATTTTTCTTAGCTATAATTTGTTCTAATGAACTCCAACCATAATGTAAAATATGTACTGCTACCTTTTTTTCATTGGTAGTAATTATTTTTTGATGTACAATAGAATTTGATGGTTTTGCAGTAGTTTTATTAAAAAAACGAACTTTATGATCAGGATACCATCCAGCAAAATCAATAAGCTTATTCCCTAAGAAATTTTTAATACGGAAACTAAAGCCATCATAATTACCCTCTAAATATTTTTCTTTAGTTATAAAATCCAAAGCATCGATATCTAAAAATTCGTCAGCATCTAGATTTAATATCCAATCATTCTTACAAAAATTTAATCCATGACTTCGTTGGGGACCATCCCCAAGAAATGCTTGTGATATAACAATTGCCCCTTTTGATTTTGCAATTTCAATTGTCTTATCTGAACTCATGGAATCAACAATAATTACCTCATCACAAACTTGAAATAATGCGTCTATGCACTTTCCTATATTAATCTCCTCATTATATGTAATAACTAAACCGCTTATAGGCATAATCAATAAATTTATTTGTCTTCAAATTTATAATTATTTCATCATATATATATTTAATTGCAATAAAAACTAATGTTACCATAAATTAGAATAAATTTGCATCACAAAATTATCAATCAATAATGAAAAAAAATCTTACATTTTTAATTATTCTTTTTAGCATTTATTCTCAAGGACAAACTTATGTGAAAGCAAATGTATTTACTACACTGTTAACCATTCCCAACATAGGTATTGAAACAAGTATTGGAAAAAAATCTACTTTCCAATTTGATATAACAGCTTCCTTTTGGAAATCAATTAAAGGCAATCCAAGACAATTTTACCTTTTCATACCTGAATACCGTTACCATTTCAAAGAAAAAAATAACGGATTTTATGTAGGTGCTCATACAGGTGCTACCGTATTCAACTTTCAAAAATGGAATTATATAAATACCAATAAATATGAAGAAGGATTGGGATATGTTATTGGAGCTACCATTGGTTACAAATCAAAAATTAATGATAAAATACATTTAGACTGCTTTTTAGGTGGTGGATGGCACCAAGGTTTTTATAAAGGATATATCGTTGGGACGAACCAACGCTATGAAAAAGCAACCAATTATAATAAAAGCGGAGAATGGCTTCCTTACAGAGGAGGGGTTATGGTATCATATCAATTAAATTAAAAGTAATGGATATAAATCAAGAAGTTTTTAATGCTTATGAAGTAATCAAAAACGGAGGAATTATTCTTTATCCTACCGATACGGTATGGGGAATTGGTTGTGATGCTACCAATCCTGAAGCTGTAGCAAAAATATACCAACTCAAAAAAAGAGCCGAAACACAAAGTATGATTTGTCTCATGAATGGGGAAAAAATGATGTATAACGTTTTTAAAGAAATTCCTGAGGTTGGATGGCAAATTTTAGATTTATCAGAAAACCCAACTACTTTAGTATTAGATAATCCTAGAAATGTTGCACCAAATTTAATAGCGCCTGACAAAACTTTAGGAATCCGATTGGTAAAGGAGCCTTTTTGCTTCAAGTTAATGGAACGAATGAAAAAACCCTTGGTTTCTACTTCAGCGAATATATCCGGGGAACCTACCCCTAAATCATTCAAAGAAATTAGTCCCGAAATTATAAAAGGTGTAGACTATGTTGTAAATTTGCACCACGAAAAAATTGCAGGAAAACCATCAACTATTATAAAGCTAACGAGTGACGCTCAAGTAAAAGTAATTAGAAAGTAACTTCTTCAATTTGAAATTTTCGAATTAATACATGAACTACAAATCAGCCTTACACAATACCATTTTTGAAGTGATTTCCAAAGCTTCAATTGAACTTAATGTAGAAAGCTACGTTATTGGTGGATTTGTTAGGGATTTACTTTTGGGTAGAAAAGGCAAAAAAGACATCGATATTGTAGCTGTTGGTAGTGGAATCGAATTGGCTTTAAAAGTATCTGAATTGCTTCCAAAAAAACCAAAAGTACAAGTTTTTAAAAACTACGGAACAGCCATGCTTCGTTTTGAAGATACCGAAATTGAATTTGTAGGTGCTAGAAGAGAATCCTATCATTTCGAAAGTAGAAATCCAGTAGTTGAAAACGGAACTTTAGAAGACGATCAAAACCGTCGTGATTTTACGATAAACGCCTTGGCTTTGTCATTAAATCCAAACAATTATGGTGATTTAGTCGATCCATTTAATGGAGTTTTGGATTTGGAAAACAAAACCATCAAAACGCCTCTGGATCCAGATATTACTTATTCAGATGATCCACTGAGAATGATGCGTGCGATTCGTTTTGCTACCCAATTAGGTTTTGAAATTGAAGCCAATTCTTTAGCATCAATTACTAAAAATGCAGAGCGTATCTCAATCATTTCTGGAGAACGAATTGTCGATGAATTAAACAAAATCATTTCTACGGAAAAACCATCTACAGGTTTTTTATTATTATACAAAACAGGACTTTTGGATATCATTTTACCTGAATTGACGGCATTAAATCAAGTAGAAGAAATAGAAGGACATACTCACAAAAATAACTTTTACCATACCTTAGAAGTAGTCGATAATATTTGTCCGAATACCGATGATGTATGGCTACGATGGTCGGCTTTGTTACACGACATAGGCAAAGCACCAACCAAGCGTTTCAATAAAAAACAAGGCTGGACGTTTCATGGACATGAATTTTTAGGCGGAAAAATGGTCAAAAAAATCTTTGAGCGTTTACACATGCCTTTGAACCAAAAAATGAAATTTGTACAAAAAATGGTCATGATGAGTTCTAGACCCATTGTATTAGCAGAGGATTTAGTAACCGATTCAGCGGTGCGAAGATTAGTCTTTGATGCAGGCGAAGATGTCGATAATTTAATGACACTTTGTGAAGCCGATATTACCACTAAAAACCCTGCAAAATTCAAAAAATACCATAACAACTTTGACATTGTTAGGAAAAAAATCATTGAAGTAGAAGCTAGAGACCATGTTCGTAATTTTCAACCACCCATTTCTGGAGAAGAAATTATGGAGATTTTTGATTTGAAACCGTCTCGTGAAATTGGCGTCCTGAAAGAAGCCGTAAAAGAAGCCATTTTGGAAGGAGAAATTCCAAACGACTATCAAGCTGCTTACGACTTTGTATTAAAAAGAGCGGTTAAATTAGGATTACAAAAAGTAAAATAATCATGAAAAAATATTTTCTTCCTTCGGCAAAAACTGCCTTAGTTTTAGTGTATTTAGTTATCATTGCTGGAGCACTAGTCCGAATGACCGGATCTGGAATGGGTTGTCCTGATTGGCCAAAATGCTTTGGTTATTACATTCCCCCAACAGAAGAAAAAGAATTGTTATACACCACTGGGAAAGAATATTCTAAAGGACAAGTAATTATTAAAGATGAAACGCTTTTAGTTGCAAAAGACCATTTTGTAGCTCCCATGAATTTTGAAAGTACACACTGGGAAAAATACACCAAACACGATTATGCTATTTTCAATCCATTCCATACTTGGGTAGAATACCTCAACCGACTGGTGGGTGCCTTAGCTGGAATTGCTTGTTTAATTGCATTGTTTTTCTCTTTACGCTACTGGAAAGAAAAGAAAACAATACTATTCTTAAATTTATTGGTATGTTTTCTCATGGGATTCCAAGCGTGGTTAGGAAAAACTGTGGTTGATTCTGTATTGAATCCATATAAGATAACGACTCATATGTTGGCGGCCTTACTTATTGTAGCGGTTCAATTGTATGTAATTTATGCTGTCCAAGAGAAGAAAAGACCTGCAATAATCGACAATGAGTTTAAATGGATTTTGATTGCCGCGATGGGTTTGACCATTGTGCAAATTATTTTTGGCACTCAAGTTCGAGAATCAGTAGATACAATTGTAGAAGCAGGATTACCTAAAGAAGTTTGGTTGCAAAACCCAAAAGGAGGTTTCTATACACACCGTAGCTTTTCCATCTTGATTGTATGTGCCAATGCCTTTTTATTTTGGATAAATAGAAACCTAAATCTTGGATTTACAAAAATGAATTGGGTTATCGCTTTACTCAGTGTAGAAATTCTATCAGGTATAGCGATGTACTATTTCAATTTTCCATTTGGATCTCAAACTATTCATATTGTAATGGCGACGATAATTTTCGGATTACAATATTATTTGGTATTGGAAAACTCAAAAAATAATTCAATAATTACCCGACTATAATGTCACAATATCGTTTTAACCATAATCAATGTCAAAACTAGCTGCTCAGGATAAATTTTTAGATTTATCAGATTATGGAAGACCATTTGGAAAATTACTTGCCAATAGCTTAAAAAATACACGCTTTACTCCTATTCATGTTACGCTTTTATTTGGAATTGCAGGGCTATTTGCGATCTATTGTATGCTAAATGAAAGCTACCTATGGGCTGGTTTTTTTATTGTACTCAAATCCGGAATAGATGCTGCTGATGGTGAGTTGGCTCGTTTAAAAAATACGCCTTCGTATTCGGGACGGTATTTAGACAGTGTATTTGATATCATTTTGAATTTTCTATTCTTAATGACGATATGTTATATATCCCAAACCCCTTTATGGCTTACTTTAATTGCATTTTTTTGTATCCAATTGCAAGGCACTTTATACAACTATTACTATGTTATATTAAGAAATAAATCAGTTGGAGGTGATACAACTAGTAAAGTTTTTGAATACAAAACACCAAAAGCCTTACCTGGAGAAAGTCAAAAATCAGTGGATATTTTATTTAAAATTTATACGGTGGTTTATGGAGGTTTTGATAAAATCATTCACGCAATGGACAGCGATGCGTACCGCGTAAAAACATTTCCTAATTGGTTTATGACTTTGGTATCTTTATATGGTTTAGGCTTTCAGTTATTGATAATTGCAGTTCTTTTGCCTTTGGGACAAATTGAGTGGATTATACCATTTTTTATAGCGTATTCTGCTATAATTTTTATTTTGATCGGTATTCGAAAAACCTATTTCAATTAATTAACCCAACCATTCTTTAAAGTCCGAAACACGTTCTCGAGCGACAATAACCTCATCTGCTTTGTAGGTGGGTAAACTGATTTTCAACCTCGAATTAGAATACACCTGTATCTCTTTTACGGATTGCAACGGGATAATATATTTTCTGCTGATTCGAAAAAAATCGTTTGGATTCAACTCAGCTTCTACGACTTCCAAACTGCTGTCAATCAAATAATCACGATTATCAACAGTATGGAGGTAAGTGCCTTTGTTTTCGCTATACAAACATTCAATTTCAGCAAGATCAATCACTTTGAGTTGTTGCCCTATTTTAATTGAAAAACGTTTTCTGTATTCCTTTGAAACAGGATTTACTAACATACGTTTGATGGCTTCAAAATCCAAATTTGAAACACTATTCACTTGAAATTGATTCCTAAATTTTGCAATTGCTGTATCTAATTCTTCTTCATCAATAGGTTTCAATAGATAATCAATACTATTCAATTTGAAAGCACGCAACGCATATTCGTCATAAGCAGTGGTGAAAATCACAGCGCTTTTGATATCGATTTTTTCAAAAATTTCAAACGACAAACCATCCGACAATTGTATATCCAAAAAAATCAAATCGGGATGGGGATTACTTTGAAACCAAAGTAATGATTCCTCCACCGAATGCAATAAAGCGGTGATAGAATAGCCTAGCTTTTCGATTTTGCGTTGTAGCAAACGAGCCGCTGGTTTTTCGTCCTCAATGATGATTATGTTCATTTTAATACTATTCTAAAGTAGATTTATTCCCACTTATTTCCCTTGCGTTCTTGTTCCATCAATTGTTTGATTTTTCGCTCTTCCCAATCTTTTCCTAGAATAAAATACGGAATGAATGTACCCATGGCATGAGCCAATAAACCTATTCCCCAGAAAAAGGCAGTTACAAAGTTCTTAAATTGAAAATAACTTTCTCCCGGTTCAAGTTTTTGAACGTTTACGATAACAAACATAATATTGATTACAAGATATACAATCGCATGAGTATAGAACCCTTTTAATTTTTTTACTTTTTTTACCGCTTCTTCGTAACGGATTTGATCTGAATTTAAATTTTCCATTTGGTTGACTTATTTAAAATACTATTCCCAATTATTGTTTTTATCCTTGTTCAAAATCTCTTGAATCTTTCGTTCTTCCCAGGATTTTCCGTATCCAAAAACGCCAAAGGCATGAAAAGACAATCCCAATCCCCAACCTAACATAGGGAACCAAAACCACTGAAATCCCCAAAAGGTGTAATAATTAATTATAGCTAATGTTGGAATAACGATACAATACGAAGTAAGATTTCCATAAAATCCTTTCAATTGTTCCACTCTTTTTTTAGCTCGAGCATAAGCCATGTCTTCATCGGTAAAATTAGTTGTTTTCATCTTAGTTAGTTGTTTAGTTAATATGGGCAAATAGACTGTAAAGAATTTTTCGTCATTTATAATTTTGACTTTTCGCTCCGTCAATAAGGCATAGCGACTAACAATGTTTTGCAAGCCCACTCCTTTTCCGCTACACAAAACGTCTTTTATTTGCCAATTATTTTCAACCACCAATTGATTTTCTTCAATTCGGATCGTAATATGCAATGGTTTTGAACTACTTACCACATTGTGTTTAATACAGTTTTCTAAAACCAATTGTAATGATAACGGAATTACTTTAGCATCTTCATTGACTATTTCAGGCAATTCATACGAAATGCTATTCTCAAATCGCATTTCCAATAACTGCATGTAAATTTTGGCAAATGCCAATTCTTCAGTAACAGCCACCAACTCTTTGTCTTTTTGTTCCAAAACATAACGGTAAATTTTGGATAAGGAAGTTGTGAATTTTTGAGCGTTTTCAGGATTTTCTTCAATTAAAGAACTTAATACATTTAAGCTATTGAAAAGAAAATGAGGATCAATTTGATTCTTCAAACTTTCAAATTGCGCATTGGCTGTAGTCGCAATTATTTTTTGCTCTTGGACTTTGTTTTCTTGAAATGATTTGTAGAAATAAAATACATGAAAAACCAATGTAACGAAAAATGTAATTGCAATCGAAATCAAATAATCAAATTGATTTTCGTTATTTATAAAGGTGTCCCAACTTTCACCTTCTATAAATACATCTTCTGAAATTCGTAGTGAAAATATAATTACTATTGAAATTAGAAACGAAAACAGCAATCCTAAACCAATACGTTGAACAGAAAAACGATGATGAACAAATTGCTCATCTAAGACAATAAATAAGATAGCATTGGCATAATACAAGCTAAAGCTATATAGAGTTGTGTACAAATAAAAAACAACTAAACTGCTGTCGAAATCAATTGCTACACCTGCAACTAATTTAAATATAAGCAAAACAACAAAAACAAAAGTTGAAATTACAAGTGCCCTTGGGAATTCTTTTATTAATTTATCAATCATAATTTTAGATTAATGTAAAAAGTTGTCGCAAAATAGCAATCAAACTTAAGGTTATAAAAATGACTATTCGAATCATATTGTTTCATTTATTTTTGACAAGACAAAATTGCTATAAAGAATTCAGGTATAAAAATAAGAAAAACCGAATTGTCAAAAAACCAAGATGAATTGTAGATTGAATTTATCTAGGCAATAACAAATTCGCCAAATCACAAAATAAATTACATTTATTTTGCTCGAGTCCTAATTAATAATTTACCTTTGAACTTTCTATAAAAACAACGATTATGGTTTATAAATTCAGAGTAATTCTAGACGCAGAAGAAGATATTTTTAGAGATATTGCCATCCTTGCAGAAGACACTTTAGAAGATTTACACAATGCTATCTTCAATTCATTTGGTTTTGACGGAATGGAAGTGGCTTCCTTTTATACTTGTGATGACACTTGGAATCAGGAAGATGAAATTCCCATGTTTGATGCAGGCGATGTACCTGGCGAACAAACCATCATGAGCGATTATAAATTATCTGATGTATTAGATAAAGAAAACACCAAAATTATCTACGTATATGACTTTATCAACATGTGGACTTTCTTGGTAGAATTAGCTGCAGTTGAAGAACCGCAGGTCGGCGCTTTGTATCCTGAAACGCTTTTTTCTCATGGTGAAATGCCTGATGAAGCGATTGAAAAAAACTTTGAAGCCGATATGCACGATGATATCTACGGCGAATTTGAAGATGATTTAGACGAAGACGATCTAGACATGTTTGAAGGCGATGACAGCTTTGAAGATTTTGGTTACGAAGAAAATTGGAATTAAAAAAAGGGTTAAATGGCAAATGGTTTATATGTTTAAAACTCAAAACCTCATAAACCATTAAACTAATACACTCTTAAACATTAAAATAAAATGATTAACTTATTCAACACCCACATTGATTCACTTTCTATTCACCGTGTGGGAAATAAAAGCCGTAACGAAGCTATCTTTTTATCAGAACAACCTTTCAACTTAAACGATGAAATTGTTCCTTTGATAAAAGAATTTTTCTTCAAACCTTTCAGAGAAAAAGAAGAAAACTATTTTCAGTTTGCGCATGAAGTAGATTTAGACTACAATGAAATGTACAAATTCGCTTCTCAGATATTTGACAATCCGTCTACTGTTCATGAGGTTTCAAAACAAATTACCAAACATTTGTTTGAACAATCCAATCACCCACATATTAAAAATGGTGAAGTGTATGTTACCTATTTAACTAATCTGGCTATTGACAACAATGTGGTAGATGCGATTGGAATTTTCAAAAGTGAAATCCAAGCTGATTTCTTGCAATTTGAAGAGAAAGCCACTCACTTAGAAATGATATTGCAACACGGAGTAAGTTTGAATAAATTAGACAAGGGTTGTTTGATTTTTAATTACAAAAAAGAAGAAGGATATAAAATCTTGACAGTAGATAGTAACCGTTACGATGCGCGCTATTGGTTAGAACATTTCTTAGCTGTTGATGCTTTTGAAGATGAAAATTACATCACTAAAAAATACTTGAAATTTTGTCAAGGCTTTGCCAAAGATGTCGTTTTTCCTGCCGAAGACAAAAAAGAAGAAGTCATGTTCATGAATCGTTCAGTGAACTATTTTGCCAAAAATGACCAATTCGAGGAAACTAATTTCTTGAACGAAGTCCTAGATAATCCAGATTTGATTCCTGAATTTAAAAACTATAAAGTAGACAAGGGAGACAAATACAGCATAGAAGATATCACCACCTTCCCTATTGCCAACGGTGCCGTTTCAGATGCTAGAAAGTCCATTAAAAACGTGATTAATTTAGATACACACATCCAAATTAAAATGGATTTCATCAATCCTGAAAGTGCCGAAAAATTTGTAGAGAAAGGCTGGGACGAAGAAAAACAAATGTATTATTACTTAGTCTACTTTAACAAAGAAGAGAAAAACTAAAAAAATCCCCGATAAATATTCATCGGGGATTTTTTTTAACACTATGATTTAAAAGGATTGACATTTTTGAAATTTCGAGTAATATACTGAAATGAAGCACTCATGATATTTCCCATTGATTTGGCTTTCTTAAAATTCAAATCATTCGTATACCGATACAATTCTAATTTCAACTGATCCAAATGCGAAGGTGTTGACAATGTATCTTCACCCATGATTTTTAGTAAACGTTTAATCCTATTCTCGGCAGAGTGAATTCGTTTAGCCAAAACCGAACGTTCTTCGTTTTTATATTGATTAATGGAACTCTCTTGTAATTTGTCTTTTACCAATTTCACCATCGGATAATTCTCTTTAAAAAACTGAGGACGGTATACTTTAAAATTCCCTTCGTAACATTGTTGATCAAAGTCAATGGCACGAATTCGATACACTACTTGATCAAAATCGTGAATAGGAATCACTACATAATTATACGCGCGCATATCACCCAATAATCGAATCATTGACCGTTCATTGAACTTTACAAACTCCTTTGCTATTTGCGACTTTTCGGTTTCAGTACAATTCTTCAGATGCGTATTGATAAATACATCTCCTGCTATACCCATGATATGCTCCTCAATCAGAGTGTCTTGATGCACTAAAAAATTAATCTTATCAGGGGATAAAATATGTTCCAGTTCTAAACCGTATACCCGAGAAGCATCCGCTTTTTTTACATAAAAATGAGTGTAGTTATCGTTGAGTACATTTCGAATTTTAATTCGGAATGGCTTAGAATTCCCAAACGTACAATAGTCAATCGAGTCAACATTTAAGAATTTAATAATTTCCAAATTCCCATCGGAATGCAATAACGAATAGATTTTTTTTAAGGTCAAATCAATTTCTTCACGTTCAAATTCATTATAAAATACTCGAACCCATAAAGTATCTTGATCGTCTTTATCATACACATTGATAGAACCAGAAAAACGTAGTAAATCATCATACGAAATAGGAAATTTAGAAATCCGATCAAATCGTTCGAGGTAATCCAACAACGATTCATTTATTGGATACGACGGCTTTTTAAAAATTAGTAAGGGTTCTTCACTCATGAGGAAAGTATTTACAACAAATTTACTGAAAAATATACAGGAAAATAATTTTAGGTTTCCTTTTCCGTTAGTATCTCTAAAATGAGATTTATAGTATCTTTGTTATGTTATGAAGTGGACAAAAGTCGTATTAATTCTACTAATTATGTGTTGTTTCCCAATTGGGATTTCGGCCCAAATTAGTGTACTTAATGGAGATGCAAATCTACTGGCAGGAACTTTAACAGGAACTAGCTCATGTATTATTCCTACTAATACTGTTGTAAAAGGGTACAACGACACTTCAATCAACAAAAGTTTTGGTATTTTCAATAAAAACACTGGAAGTAGTTTTCCCTTTGATTCTGGTGTAATTTTAAGCACTCGACCAAGTAAAATAACTGAAGACAACACAATTCCTATCGGACCAACAGTAAATCTAAGCGACTCTGATCTAAATAAAGCCTTAGGGATTAATTATGATACCTATAATTTAACTTTCTTAGAATTTGAATTTGAAGCTAAAACAAAAATTTTAAGTTTCAATTATCTGTTAGCATCAGACGAATATAAAAATAACCTAACATACAATCCATGTGATAAGCCTAATTATGCTGATGGTGTCGCTATTCTAATTAAAGAGGTTGACAGCCCAACTAGTAATTATGAAAATCTGGCTGTAATTGAGAATGATAAAAAGGAAAAAATTACAGTTTCATCATTTAATATACGTCCCGATTTTTTTGTGTCAGGTGTGAAAAAATGTGATAAAAAAAACGAGGAATATTTTGACTCAGCATTATATAATTCAGCTTCTCCAAACCCAATAAACTTTGCAGGTCAAACTAAAGTATTGGAAGCAAAAAAAGACAATTTAATTCCAGGTAAAAAATATAAAATTAAATTCGTTATTGCTGAAGGACCAAGTCCATCTGAATTTTCAGCTCTATTTATAGAAGCAGGGAGTTTTACCTCAAAAATAGATTTGGGACCTGATTTAACAAACAATAATGCACTTTGTTTTGGAGAAACTCACGAATTAAATTCAGGTTTAACAGGAACTAATCATATATGGACAAAAACTGATTCAGGTTCAACACTAACATTACCGGAAACCGGGAATTCGCTATTAGTCGAGCAGAAAGGCGACTACAAATTAGAAGTGATAGACACTGGCTGTACATTTACAGGAGAAATAAAAATAGCGTACTTTGACAAAATAACGGTAACAAACCAAACATACACACTTTGCGAAAGTATATTAACTCCCAATCAAGCCATTTTTGACTTAGACTCTAAGAAGTCGGCGATCATTGGGACTAGTAATCTAAAAATTAATAACTATTTAAACTCTTATGGAAACCCCATAGATCCAATTAATTTCATTGGAACTAATGGAGAAATTATTGAGGTAGAAGTTAAAGACCCCAATACTGGATGTGTTGAAAAGGCTGAATTAACATTACAAACAATTCCAACAAGTACTGATACAATAACGCCACCTGAGCCATTAATTAAGGATTTTTCAGGAAATAAAAATGGTATAACATTAATGCCCCTCAACACTACAGATCCCTTTGAATTTTCCTTAGACGGTTTTAACTTTCAAAAGGACCCTTTGTTTTATAAGCGAGAAAGCTTTAACGATACTTTTTATATTTTAAATACAACAAGCTGTAAAGTGGCTGAAGGAAAATACACTATACTAAATCACCCCACTTTTTTTACACCAAATGAAGATATTGCAAATGATTATTGGAAAATAAATAAATTGTTTGATGTAGATCCAGATGCTAAAGTTATTATTTTTGATAGGTACGGAAAATACATAAAACAGTTTGATTCCAATACAATTACTAACCAGGGCTGGGATGGTAAATATAATGGTGCATTTCTACCCGCAGATGATTATTGGTTTAGTGTGCAATTTTCTAACAGAGAAGCTAAAGGACATTTTAGTCTAATTAGATAAACTATTTTTTGCTATTTTTAGCAGATGAAAAAAATACCACTTCTTTTCATTTTATTTTTTGCAATGAATTGCTTTGCCCAGCTGAGCAAAACGCATTACATTCCGCCATTGACAAGTAGTCCAGGAGTAGCTCCCCAAGACCACTACATCTATATTTCTACCCCTAGTCTTTCTGAAGTTAAATTTAAAATAATTCCAATTGGTGGGACTGCAATTGAAGGTAGGGTTAGTAAAAATTCTCCCTACTCACCATATCGCATAGGAATAGATGATATTTCTCAATTATTTGTAAGTAAGGGAAGTACTGGAAAAGTACAAAACAAAGGATACATCATTGAAAGTGATGGTTTGATTTATGCCAATATTAGAGTCAATGCTGGGGGATTAAACCAAGCTGGTGGTATTGTATCTAAAGGAATTAGTGGTTTAGGAAAACGGTTCCGAGCTGGAGCAATGTCTAATGAATCAAATATTGTTGGATTACTTAATTTCTTTTCAGTTTTAGCAACAGAGAACAATACAGAAATCAAAATTAGCAATATTCCTAACGGTACAATTTTGGCCAACGGAACTATTTTTAATGAGTCCGACCCTCCAATCAAACTAAATAAAAACGAAAGTTATATTCTAGCTATTGATGGCAATTTAGGAAGTAATTTAATAGGAGCCTTAATTGAATCGGATAAAAATGTTGTTGTGAATAGCGGCTCTTTCGGAGGATCTAATGACCCAACTAATACTTTTCAAGGAGACACTAATCCTCCCGGAAGAGATATCGGATTTGATCAAATTGTAGGTGCTGATAAAATTGGCACTGAATACATTTTTGTAAAAGGACTCGGAACAAATGCAATTGAAAAAGTATTAATAATTGCAGATGAAGTGGGTGATACAGATATTTACATTAATGGAAATGCAACTAAAATAAAAACAATCAAAACTGGTGAAAAATTTATTTTGGACGGTAGTGCTTTTGAAAATAATAATCTCTTCATTAAAACTTCTAAGAAAGTATTTGCTTATCAAAGTATTGGAGGAAAACCAGCTAGCGCAAATCAAAATTTATTTTTTGTTCCGCCTTTAAATTGTTCAACTCCTAAAATTGTAGATAACATACCTAAAATTAATGAAATTGGCAATTTAAAAACGTATACTGGGGTGGTAAATATTGTAACACAAACAGGAGCAAAGGTTGAAATTAATGGAACACAAATAGGAGTACCTTCTATTCCAATTAATGGAAATCCTGATTTTGTATATTACTCAGTATCCGGACTTGATGGTGATATTTCAATAAAATCTGGTAAACAAGTTTACGTATCTTATTATGGAACAAATAATTATGCTACGTATGGTGGCTATTACTCTGGTTTTGATCTAAAACCGGAATTAACTATTGCAAATTCAGCTTCAGTTAGTGGAAGTTGTATACCCAATATTGAAATTAAAACCGAAGTTGATGTAGATTATACGTATCAATGGTTTAAAAACAATAACGTAATTACAGATGCAAAAAATAGTACATTTATTCCAACAGAACCTGGTTACTACCAGGTTGAACGAAGTATTTTAAGTTGTGGTATTAGTAATAAATCAGATTTAATTCCTGTAAGTAATTGTCCGACAGATCTAGATGGAGATTCGGTTCCGGATAACGTTGATTTGGATAATGATAATGATGGAATTACTAATTGCGAAGAGTCTTTTGGAGATTTAAATATAGACCTAACAGGAACAAGTTTAGTGAAAAACACATACGCCAATACCTTTTCTAGCAGTACTACTAAAAGTCCCTCAACTAGTTCTGCTACTGTAGTAGGGAAAAGTAATGGTGATTTTGTAAGTGAAGTACCTATTGGAAAAGGAAATTCAATTCAATATAAAATCAATTTTAATAATCCAATTACTAATAATAAGCCCATTGCTGTTGCTTTAGAATATGTAAACTCCGATGCAACAGATTTGATAGATTCAAATGCTGAATTCAGTCTTCAATCTGATATTGATAAAACCATTACTGTAGTGAATCCGTCTAACCAATTGTTAATTGACACCAACTATGATGGTATTTTCGAAAGTGGAATAACCGAATATTCATCCTTTGAAATCCGTTTCCGATTAAATAGCACAACACCACTTGCTGCAGGTACAGGTAAATTTAGTTTCCAATCATACCAAACTTCTTCTCTAACTTTTAGTCATAAAAATTTATCAGAGAATACCAATAATATAGCAAGCTTCAAATTAAAATTACAATGCATACCAAGAGATTCCGATTTAGATTTAACTCCCGATTATTTGGACACAGATGCTGATAATGATGGAATACTAGATAGCATTGAAGGAAATCTAAATACAGTAAATGCTTCTCCTACAACCGATTTAAATAAAGACGGAATTTATGATGTGTTTGGAACAGTAACAAATCCTCAAGATACTGATCAGGATACTATTTACGATTATTTAGATTTAGATAGTGACAACGATGGTATCAAAGACGAAATCGAAACAAGTGCTGATCAAGATGTTGACGGAATTCGAAATTTTCGTGATTTTGACCGTGAAAACGACGGTTGTAATGATGTGATTGAAGCTGGGTTCAGTGATGGCGATTCCGATGGTAAATATGGGAATTCCCCTATTGGAGTAGATCAAAACGGCTTGATAGTTGGAGCTCCTTATTCTCCTCCTAACACAGATTATAGTACAGCTGCCCCTATAATTATTACTAAACAACCACTTGTTTCGCCTACATGCTTATTTCAAAATGCCTCAATTAACATAACCGAAAACGGAGTGAATTCCTATCAATGGCAGTTATTCAATGGGACGACATGGAATAATATTACAAATGACAATACTTACTCAGGGGCGACTACCAATACATTAACCATTACTAATGTAACCAATGCAATGCAGGGCAATCAATTCCGAGTAGTATTAGCAAAAAATGGAAATAGTTGCGGGCGAATATCAGATACTACTACCTTAACTGTAAATGCTTTACCAGTAATTGAGCCTTCCATAGATTTAAAACAATGTGATTATTATACTTTCAACCTTAGAGAAAAAAATAATTTTATTTCTGCGAATGCTGCCACTGAAACATTTACATATTATACCTCATTAATTGGAGCACAAACCAAAAATAACAACGAAAGAATTGTAAATCCAACTACTTACACTACTAATTCTACTTCCGTTTGGGTCAATGTTGAAAACACAAATGGTTGTACTAGTACTGCTGTAATAAATTTAAAAGTATTATCCACTCAAATTCAAAGTTTCAATAAACCATTTATGGCATGTGATGATTTAGTTAATGGTATTAGTACCGATACTGACGGTACAGCCGAGTTTGATTTTAGTAGTGTAACTGATTACATTTATTCTCAACTTCCTAATTCTAGTAGTGATTACTCCATAAAATACTATCCAACCTTAAATGATGCAGTAACTGAGGATGAAACAAAAGAAATAACTAATATAAAGAAATATAGGAATATTCCATATGGCAACAGTAATGACGGACAAGATATATATGTAAGAATAGAAAGTGTCTCAGATAATTCCTGCTTTGGGATAGGGAAATATGTCAAATTAATTGTAAATCCAAAACCGAATATTAATACAAACGAAGACGGACAAGATGATACCATAATTTGTTTAAATCAACCTTCTGTTTTTGTACCTCTGGATGCTTTACTGCGCTCCGGAGTTGCAAGTACAACTTACAGTTATAAATGGACTAAAGATGGAAATATATTATCCACTGAAATAAATTCCATAATAAATGTGAATAAAGAAGGTATTTATACTGTAGAAGTAAGCACCGATAAGGGGTGTACAAGAACCAGAACTATTAAAGTGGATGCTTCAGATATAGCTACAATAAATAGTATTGACATTGTTGATTTATCTCAAATTAATTCTGTAAAAATTAATGCTTCAGGAAAAGGAATATATGAATATCGTCTTGATTCTGGTCTACCGCAAATATCGAATTTTTTTGATAATATAGAAGCCGGAATTCATACCATTTATATTGATGATACAAAAAATAATTGTGGGACAACTTTAAAAGAAATTGCTGTTCTTGGCATTCCAAAATTTTTCACGCCAAACAATGATAATGAAAACGAATTATGGAATATAAATGGGGTTAATGAAAGGTTTAATTCCAAATCACAGATCTATATTTTTGACCGATATGGAAAACTGTTAGTGCAATTTCCATTACCAGAAACAGGTTGGGCTTGGAATGGAACCTTTAACGGTGCACCATTACCTTCAGATGATTATTGGTACTCTATTATACTTGAAGATGGTAGAGAAATTAAGGGGCATTTTAGTTTAATTCGCTAATCGAATAAAAAAAACCACCAACTTTCATTGGTGGTTTTTCTATAATAAAATAATATAATCCTTAGACTTTGAATCTTTTTCTATCTGTTTCTGTCAAATATATTTTTCTTAAACGAATATTTTTTGGAGTAACCTCAACATATTCATCTTTCTGAATGTATTCTAACGCTTCTTCAAGAGAGAAAATAATTGGCGGAATGATTCTTGCTTTTTCATCATTCCCAGAAGAACGAACATTAGATTGTTTTTTCTCTTTGGTTACATTGACACACATATCATCACCACGAGAATTTTCTCCAATTACTTGTCCTTCATAAATTTCAGCATTTGGCTCCACAAAGAACTTTCCACGATCTTGTAATTTATCAATAGAATAAGGAATCGCTTTCCCTTTTTCCATTGAAATTAAAGATCCTTTGTTACGTCCAGAAATTTCACCTTTAAATGGTTCATATCCAATGAAACGGTGTGCCATAATTGCTTCACCAGCTGTTGCAGTTAACAATTGATTACGCAATCCAATAATTCCACGAGATGGAATATTAAATTTGATAATCATACGTTCCCCTTTGGTTTCCATACTCAACATTTCTCCTTTACGTAAAGTTACAAACTCTACTGCTCTTCCTGAAAGTGATTCTGGTAAATCAATGGTTAACTCTTCAATAGGCTCACATTTTTTTCCATCAATTTCTTTAATGATAACTTGCGGCTGTCCAATTTGTAATTCATACCCTTCTCTTCTCATAGTTTCAATAAGAACAGATAAGTGCAATACTCCACGACCAAAAACCATGAATTTATCAGCAGAATCAGTTTCACCTAACTTCATTGCTAAGTTTTTTTCTAATTCTTTAGTCAAACGATCTCTAATATGACGAGAAGTTACAAATTTACCTTCTTTTCCAAAAAATGGTGAGTCGTTAATTGTAAACAACATACTCATAGTTGGTTCATCGATAGCAATAGTTTGTAACGCTTCTGGATTTTCATGATCGGCGATGGTATCACCAATTTCAAATCCTTCCACGCCTATAATTGCACAGATATCACCTGCTACAACTTCAGCTACTTTTTTACGTCCAAGACCTTCAAAAGTATGTAATTCTTTTATTCTAGATTTTAAGATAGAACCATCTCTTTTACATAAAGAAATTGGCATACCTTCTTTCAAAACACCTCTTTCTAAACGACCAATAGCGATACGTCCTGTAAAAGATGAAAAGTCTAATGAAGTAATCAACATTTGTGGTGTTCCTTCAGAAACCTTAGGAGCAGGAACATTTTGGATTACCATATCTAATAATGGTTCGATGTTTTCTGTTTGATTTCTGAAATCATCAGACATCCAGTTATTTTTAGCTGAACCATATACAGTTGGAAAATCCAATTGTTCTTCAGTTGCACCTAATTCAAACATCAAATCAAATACTTTCTCATGAACTTCTTCAGGAGTACAGTTTTCTTTATCTACTTTATTAATAACCACACATGGTTTTAAACCTAAGTCAATTGCTTTTTGCAAAACGAAACGTGTTTGTGGCATTGGTCCTTCAAAAGCATCTACTAAAAGACAAACTCCATCAGCCATATTCAATACACGCTCTACTTCACCACCAAAATCGGCGTGACCAGGAGTATCAATAATATTGATTTTAGTTCCTTTATATACAACAGAAACGTTCTTTGAAGTAATCGTGATTCCTCTTTCGCGCTCTAAGTCGTTGTTGTCAAGGATTAAGTCACCTGTGTTTTCGTTATCACGAAATAATTGACAGTGATACATAATTTTATCAACCAAAGTCGTTTTACCGTGGTCAACGTGGGCAATAATTGCAATGTTTCTAATAGATTCCATCTGTGATTTTTAATGGGTGCAAAGGTACACTTTATTTTGAGATAAAAAATTGTTTCTGTTCATTACTTAAAATCCAGAAAGCAAACCATAAAAAAAGCCTCCTAAAAAGGAGGCTTTATCTATTTTTCAATTGTATCTAATTACAATTTAGCAACGTGCTTAGTTAACTTAGATTTCAAGTTTGAAGCTTTGTTATCATGAATGATATTTTTCTTCGCTAACTTGTCAATCATAGAGATTACTGCAGATAATTTAGATGAAGCATCCGCTTTATCGGTAGCCAAACGCAAAGCTTTGATCGCATTACGCGTAGTTTTGTGTTGGTATCTGTTTAATACTCTTTTCTTTTCGTTACTTCTAATTCTTTTTAATGCTGACTTATGATTTGCCATTTGGTGTATATTTTAAAATGTAAATAACTAATTTAAATATTAGCAATAAAATCAGAAAAACCTCCCACAATTAATTAAATAACTAATCACTTCAGTTTTAACTAATAAAACAAATAAGGAGACACCAAAATTTGTTTCATAAAACCATTTCAAAACTAATTTGTAGTCCGTGGGGGAATCGAACCCCCCTTACCAGGATGAAAACCTGGCGTCCTAACCGATAGACGAACGGACCATTTTTCCTTCTAAGCTCAGGAAAGCTTTGTCATTAAACAGATTTTGTAGTCCGTGGGGGAATCGAACCCCCCTTACCAGGATGAAAACCTGGCGTCCTAACCGATAGACGAACGGACCTCATTTCTGTAATGCGGATGCAAAAATACAACTATTTTTTAGACGTACAATAGTAAGAAACAAAAAAAATAGATTTTTTTTAGTAGGCTTTCGCAAACAACACTCTACCAGTAGAGTTTGACCCTGAAAAAACACATTTTCCTTGCTCTTCTACTCTATCTAAAGGAATACAACGAATAGTAGCTTTGGTTAAATCTTTAATTTTTTCTTCTGTTTCAGCGGTACCATCCCAATGCGCTGAAATAAATCCACCTTTATTCTCCAAAACATCTTTAAACTCTTCAAAAGAATTCACTTCTGTTACGTGGTTTTTTCTATATTCAAATGCGCGTTGAAATAAATCATTTTGAATGGTTTCTAATAAGTCACTGATATAATTTACAATTCCGTGTTTTGAAACCACTTCTTTGCTTAAAGTATCTCTTCTAGCTACTTCAAACGTGCCGTTTTCTAAATCTTTTGGCCCTACAGCAATTCGAACTGGAACACCTTTTAATTCCCACTCTGCAAATTTAAACCCCGGTTTTTGAGTAGTTCTATTATCAAACTTAACAGAAATATGTAATTTTTTAAATTGCGCCATCAAATCATTCACAACTGAAGAAATTTTCTCTAATTCTTCATCAGATTTGTATATTGGAACTATTACCACTTGAATTGGCGCCAAGTTTGGAGGTAAGACTAATCCATTATCGTCAGAGTGCGTCATTACTAATGCTCCCATTAATCGTGTAGAAACTCCCCAAGAAGTTCCCCAAACATATTCTTGTTTTCCTTCCGCGTTTGCGAATTTAACATCGAATGCTTTTGCAAAATTTTGACCTAGAAAATGTGAAGTTCCAGCTTGTAAAGCCTTTCCATCTTGCATTAAAGCTTCAATACAATAGGTTTCATCAGCCCCTGCAAAACGTTCCGACTCAGTCTTTAAACCTTTAACTACTGGTATAGCTAAGAAATTTTCGGCAAAATCAGCATACACATGCATCATTCTTTCGGATTCCTCAATAGCTTCTTGACGTGTAGCATGAGCGGTATGTCCTTCTTGCCATAAAAATTCAGCAGTTCTCAAAAACAAACGTGTTCTCATTTCCCACCGCACAACATTAGCCCATTGATTAATCAATAAAGGTAAATCACGGTACGATTGCACCCAACCTTTATAGGTAGACCAAATAATCGCTTCACTTGTAGGTCTAACAATTAGCTCCTCCTCTAGTTTAGCATTTGGGTCAACCATTAATTTACCCGGTTTATCGGGATCATTCTTCAGCCGATAATGAGTTACAATAGCACACTCTTTAGCAAAACCTTCAGCATTTTTTTCCTCGGCTTCAAACATGCTTTTCGGCACGAATAAAGGAAAATAGGCATTGCTATGACCTGTTTCTTTAAACATTCGGTCTAATTCACCTTGCATTTTTTCCCAAATTGCATAGCCATAAGGTTTGATAACCATACAACCTCTAACTCCTGAATTTTCGGCTAAATCAGCTTTGACAACTAATTCATTATACCATTTTGAATAATCTTCTGATCTCGTAGTAAGGTTCTTACTCATATTATATAGTTTGGCACAAATTTTGTTTTCTATTAATTAAACTCAATAGTTTCGCAAAACTAACTATTTTTGTAATGTGCAACAATAAAAAAACCTATAGATATGAAAACTAATTGTATTTCTTTTCCAAAGTTCACTTTTAATTCCATAATTGGTTTTTTAAGCTTTTTATTAGTTACTTCATGCGGATCGTATCAAAATAGTTCCTATTATGATACCGATGGAATTTACGGAACAACCGAAGCAGGAATGCGCAAAAGAGCTATCGCTCAAGAAGCTGCAGTCGCTTATCAAAATTATTTTAGTGCGCTTCAAAATACTAAAGACACAACTTCTGTTTTTACAGATGTAGCCAGTTACTCTTCTTATAGTAATCAAGAAAATGAGGCTGAAGAATCAAACTACCCAGGATGGGGAAGTAATTCTCAAAATATAAATATTAACTACTACCCTAGCAACTGGGAACTATCTATGGGTTTTGGTTATCCTAATTATGGTTGGGGGTGGCGAAATTCATATTATGGTGGTTATTTTCCATACAATTATTGGCACGATCCATTTATGAATGACTGGGGTTATACTAATTTTTATGGATTCAATTATTACCCAAATTATTTTTGGGGATATCCAAATTATAATACACACCCATTTGTAAATTACGATAGAGGAAGATCATATAGCCATAATACTAGTAGAAGAGGATCCAATTATAATTCTATAAACCCTTCCAGTAATCAAATAGGTAGAAGGGAAATTCAGAATACGACTTCTAATTACAGTAATCGAAATTCTTACAGTCGTAACAATTCAACTCCAACATTTAGCAGAAATTCAACTAATTTTCGAAATCAAAATAACATTAATAACAATATTGGTAGATCAAGAGAAAATACATCTACCAATACTAATACAACTAGAACGTACTCACCATCCAGAAACGAAAGCTACACCCCTTCTCGTTCTATGGATACAAATTCATCAAATTCTGGAGGAAGCTATAGTAGCGGGAGATCGTCTGATGGTGGTGGAAGACGGGGTGGAAGATAATCTATTTACCTAATTCTTATTGAACTCAATAATATTTAATCTCAAACCTTAAATTATGAAAAAATATATTTTAGTACTAATAACAGGTATTACATTTAGTACTATACAAGCACAAGAAATCAGAGATGCCGTAAGATATTCTCAAGATAATCTTAATGGAACAGCGCGTTTCAGAGCTATGGGTGGCGCTTTTGGTGCACTTGGTGGCGATATGTCTTCGATCAATGTAAATCCTGCAGGATCAGCTATTTTTGCTAACAATCAATTAGCATTTACTTTAAACAATACATCCACAAGTAATAAAGCTAATTATTTTGGCGACACCACTAATGAAAATAATAATTCATTTGATTTGAATCAAGCTGGAGGTGTTTTTGTTTTTAAAAATCAAACTACAACTAGTGATTGGAAGAAATTCGCTATAGCTATCAATTATGAAAACTCAAACTTAAATAATTCTATTTTCTCATTAGGAACAAATCCTAACAACTCCATTGCAAATTATTTTTTGTCTTATGCTAATGGGATTAAATTAAATGTGTTAGAAGGTTCTTATTATGATGAATTAGGCCACGGTGCCCAACAAGCTTTTTTAGGTTATAAAGGTTACATCATCAATCCTGTTAGTGATAATCCAACAAATACTAAATATAATTCGAATGTACCTAATAGTGGAAATTACTATCATGAGAATACTATAACAACTTTGGGTAATAACGGAAAGTTGTCTTTTAATTTAGCAACATCTTTTAAGGATAAGTTGTTCATTGGAATTAATTTAAATTCTCATTTTATAGATTTCAGACAATCATCCCGCTTTTATGAAGACAACGAAGCACCATTAACATCAAACTATACCGTTTCTAGAGTACAATTTAATAACGACTTATATACTTATGGAACAGGATTTTCTTTTCAACTTGGGGCAATAGCTAAGTTATCAAAAGAACTGCGACTTGGAGTTGCATATGAATCACCAACTTGGCTTCGATTAAATGATGAATTGACACAACAATTAATTGCAGTTAGTGCCAACACTACTGAAGAGCTTACACCTGATGTTGTTAATCCAGACATAACTAATTATTACGAACCTTATAAACTTCAAACTCCTAGCAAATGGACTGGAAGTATGGCTTATGTTTTTGGTAAAAAAGGATTAATTAGTGTTGATTATGCTATAAAAGATTATAGTAGCATCCAGTTTAAACCAACAACTGATTCTTATTACAGAACACAAAATAATAAAATGAATACTTTATTGAATAGCGCTAATGAATTACGGATTGGTGGCGAATATAAAATTGAGGCTTGGAGCCTGAGAGGTGGTTACCGTTCAGAACAAAGTCCTTACAAGAACAAAACTACAATTGGTGATTTAAAAGGATATTCAGGAGGTATAGGATATAATTTTGGGGGGACCAAAATTGACCTTGCTTATGCTACATTTAAGCGAGATACAAATGAAGGATTCTTCGAACAAGGCCTTACTGATGGTGCATCCATTAATACAAAAAACAGTACCCTTACTTTGACATTATTGTTTGAATTGTAATTACTAAAATAAGTCATTTATAAACATCTTGTGCTGAAAAACAAGATGTTTTTTTTTAGCCCTGATGGAAGTAAAAATCCTCACGATTTTTCTGAGGGAGATTGCAACGGCCAGCAGGAATAAACACCATAAAAAAAAGAAAGATTTGTGCTCCTTACAATAAAAAACGTAATTTTGCGCACCTTTCAAACTATTGAAAGCATACTACTATGAGAACGAAGTCTTTAAAAAAAAATAAAATCAACGTAATTACACTTGGATGTTCTAAAAACATTTATGATAGTGAAGTTTTAATGGGTCAACTTCGTGCTAGTGGCAAAGAAGTTGCGCATGAAGCGCCAGAAGCGGAAGAAGGTAATATCATAGTAATTAATACATGTGGATTTATTGATAATGCCAAAGCCGAATCGGTGAATATGATTTTGGAATATGCCGATAAAAAAGAACGCGGATTGGTAGATAAAGTATTTGTTACTGGATGTTTGTCTGAACGCTATCGTCCTGATTTAGAAAAAGAAATTCCGAATGTGGATCAATTTTTTGGTACAACCGAATTACCTCAACTTTTAAAAGCGTTGGGGGCTGATTATAAACACGAGCTTTTAGGAGAACGATTGACAACTACCCCTAAAAATTATGCTTATTTAAAAATTGCAGAAGGTTGTGACCGACCATGTAGTTTTTGCGCCATTCCTCTAATGCGAGGCAAACACGTTTCGCAACCCATCGAAAAATTAGTAAAAGAGGCAGAAGGTTTGGCACGAGACGGCGTAAAAGAACTTATTTTAATTGCTCAAGATCTAACTTACTATGGACTAGATATCTACAAAAAAAGAAACCTAGGTGAGCTATTAGAAGCACTGGTAAAGGTTGAAGGAATTGAATGGATTCGATTGCATTATGCCTTCCCAACTGGGTTTCCAATGGACGTTTTAGAGATCATGAAGCAAGAGCCCAAAATTTGTAATTATATCGATATTCCTTTACAGCACATTTCTGATTCCATCTTAAAATCTATGAAACGTGGGACAACTCAAGCTAAAACAACTCAATTATTGAAAGATTTTAGAGCTGCGGTTCCTGGAATGGCTATTCGAACAACTTTGATTGTAGGATATCCAGGAGAAACTCAAGAAGATTTTGAAATCTTAAAAGAATTTGTTCAAGAAATGAAGTTTGACCGAATGGGTTGTTTTGCCTATTCTCATGAAGAAAATACTACTGCTTATCTGTTAGAAGATAACGTTCCGGATGAAGTAAAACAAGAACGAGCTAACGAAATTATGGAATTACAATCTCAAATATCATGGGATTTGAATCAAGAAAAAGTAGGACAAACTTTTAAATGTATTATAGACCGAAAAGAGGGTGGTCACTTTATTGGACGTACAGAATTTGATAGTCCTGATGTTGATAATGAAGTATTAATTGACGCTACCAAACACTATTTGAAAACTGGTGATTTTGCCACAATTAAAATCATTGAAGCCACTGAATTTGATTTGTACGGAGAACCGGTATAGGTTAATTTCTTTTTTTTATATTTGATTCAAAATTAAACCATTAGCTACCGATCATGAAAAAATCACTTTCTATTATTAGTATACTTTTTTTACTACTTACTTGTAATTCAGCTTTTGCACAATTTGGAGGTTATGGAAATGGCTATGGTGGTGGTTACGGCTATAACGGGCGGATGAGCCAAATGGGCGGAATGGGTGGAATGAATCAACAGCCAGAAAAGCCAAAAGAAATTCCAGTAGAAGTAACAGTTGGAAAAATCATGGAGCAATTAAAACCTGAATTACAGCTTGATGCTCTTCAAGAAATTGCAATTGCTAATATCCTAACTGCAAGTATCAAATCGCAAGGAGCAATTATTAAACAAGAAATTAGTCAAGATGATAAGGTTAAAGAAATTCAAACTTTATCAGAACTTACCGACTCTAAAATAAAGCAATTACTGACACAAACTCAAAAAGAGAAATACAAGGCAATGCAAGAGGATGCCAAAAATCCTAAAAAAATGAAGAAAAAAAAGAAAGATAGTAAAGATAGTGCTGATTCTAATTAATCTTTTTTTAATGCATGAAAAACTATTTATACACCATTATTGGGATATTGATTATAAGTTCTTGTAGTGTAAATCCTTATCGATTAAGTACTAGATCCTATAAAAAGCAATTGAAAGTATTCCAAAAAACTATTGGCAATACGAATTCAAAACCTCTCCAAAATGGCAATAATCCAAAATGGATAAGCACGGTAAATTTCAATCTTCGAAAACCTAATTTTGTAGTAATTCACCATACTGCTCAAGATTCTTTACAGCAAACTTTAAAAACATTCACTCTAACCAAAACACAAGTTAGTGCGCATTATGTAATTAGCAATGATGGTACTGTAGTTCAAATGCTCAATGATTACTTACGCGCTTGGCATGGCGGCAATGCCAGTTGGGGAAAAAATACGGATATCAATTCGGCATCTATTGGAATTGAATTAGACAACAATGGCACAGAACCTTTTTCAGAAGCACAAATTAATAGCTTGATCGCTTTATTATCTCGATTAAAAAAAGACTACAACATTCCTACAGCAAATTTTATTGCACATTCTGATATAGCACCCTCTAGAAAGTCAGACCCAAGCTCTTTTTTTCCTTGGAAAAATCTGGCAGAATTAGGATATGGATTTTGGCCTGAGCCTCAATTAGAAAAAGCCCCTGATTATTTTAATGTGGAGCATGCCTTGCGAATTATAGGTTATACTACTCAAAATCTTTCTGGCGCAATTAAGGCATTTAAACTACACTATATTCAAACGGAAGTAGACGATACTTTAGATGAAAAAACCATCAACACTATCTATTCTATTTACAAGAAACAATAAAAAAACTGCTCAAATACATTTCGTATCTGAGCAGTTTTTCACTATTTAAAACAAACTATTTTTTTTTAGCAACTCCTTTTAAAAACCATATACCATAGCTAGAGCAAATTGGGAAGCTGATTTGGTAGGATTTCCAGTTGAAGTAGAAAAACTATCTTCTGAAGCATTATCCAATCTAATTTCAGGAATAAAAGTCAACCCGCCTGATTTAAAATTAGCTGATAAGGTAAAAGCAGAAACTGAAGTATCTTCTGTTTTAGATTTAAATGATTCCGCACGCAATCCCAATCCAAAAGAATTAGAAATAGCAACTGATGGATATAATGCTACACCAGAATAACCAGAACCACTTTCAACCCCTGAAAAATCAGCAGCATTTAAACCTAATTTGAATTTTGGCGTAATTTGATAGGCAGCAGTTAAATCTACAATTGTTCCGCTTTCAGATCCAGTCAATAAATTAAAATAAGCTGTAAATCCTTCGGCAGGAGTTACTGATAATTGTGCTCCAAAAGCATTTAATCCAAACTCAGGAGTTGCTTTATAAGTATTCCATTGGTCATTAAACAATCCAACCATTAACCCTACTTTGCTGGAAACTGCATAATTAGCTTTTACCCCTGCATTTTGAAAGGGACCTGTTGTAAACAAATAGGATGTTGAATAATGAAAGTTAGCTAAAGGAGAAATTACCTCATATCCAATAAATGTCCCCATGTAACCTGCCGTCAAGCTTAATTTTTCTGATGCTGCATAAGTAGCATATAAATTTTGAATGTGGAAAGATTGTCCGTCAACATCAGGTATAGATTGTCCAGCTCCTCTTGGACCAAAGGAAACTTCACCAACGAAAGATGTTTTTCCTGTTTTCTTTTTCAAAACTACATCGATCATTCCTAATGAAACTGAATTATGATCAGTCGCAAAACTCGTTGGAATATTTGCAGTCTTAGCAAAATCATATTTCCAGTATGCGTCAGCAGATCCTGAAATTTCTAATGGTGTGTCTTGTGCGAATGCAAATGTACTTGTTAGTACTACAGCTAAAGTGGCAATTACTTTTTTCATGTTTAACAATTTTAATTTAGTATTTAATTTTCGTAAGAAATAGAAAATGATTGATTCAGAACCACTGAATTATTTCTTTTTCTTGAAGCAAAATTATCAACTTTTATTAACGAAAAATGAAAAATGATGAACTTTATTCAATAAAATAGGTATTTTTATGAAATTCAAAATAAAATTCACAATAAATGCCGATATACAATTCAAACCGACAATAATTTAAAGTATTTACAATTAAAAATTAAACTAAACCCCTAAAATTTATGGGTTAAATA
>JBJOFE010000016.1:0-55463 GCA_046048915.1 Bacteroidota bacterium
CTCAATAGGTTTCATTTTGGATTTGCCATCGACTTCAATAGAAATTGGTTTCTCGTTTTCTACATCAAACATGATCGGCATAGAAGGCCCATAAATATCGGCATCTAAAACTCCAACTGAAAAACCCATTCTTGCTAAAGACACAGCTAAATTAGCTGTAGTAGTAGATTTACCTACACCCCCTTTACCAGAGGCTACCGCAATAATATTTTTAATTCCTGGAATAGCTTTCCCTTTAATTTCAGGTTTATCTGCTACTTCCACCTTAGTATTTACTTTCACTTTAGCTTCTGGCGAAACCAATTCATGAATCGTTTTTTTAATATCGTCTTCAGCTCTTTTTTTGATGTGCATCGCTGGTGTATGCAACACTAGATCAACCACTACCTCATCTCCAAAAGTGATTACATTAGCAACCGCTCCACTCTCGACCATATTTTTCCCTTCTCCAGCAATAGAAATCGTTTCTAAGGCTTTAAGAATTTCTTTTCTATCTAATTTCATTTTATGTAGTACTACGGATTTGACGTTTAAAACCAATGAAAAAGTTTCATTTATTTAAACTGAATATGAATTGCAAATATAACAGATTCTATTCTTATTTTACCCCTTTTAAATTGGATTTATTGATAATCAAATCAACAGTTGTTATTTGATTAAAAAGAATGAAATGGGGGTTATTGTTGGATGTCGGGCTCCCAAAAATGAGTGTCAAAATCGAGAATTTGGTTGTCTTTAACCTGAACTCCTTCATTTTCTAACAATTGTTGCATCAAATTTGTTCCGTCAAAGTGTAACTTTCCTGTCAACAACCCTTTTCTATTGACTACTCGATGTGCGGGAACATCCTCTAAATGGTGTGACGCATTCATTGCCCATCCAACCATTCTTGCAGATCGAGCTGTACCCAAAGCTTTAGCTATAGCTCCATAGGAAGTTACTTTACCATAAGGAATTTGTCTGACGATGCTGTACACCCGCTCAAAAAAGTTATCGTTTGGCTTTGTCATACAAAAGTTAATTCCAATAGTAATTAATGATATTGAACAAGGTTAGTAAAGCAACTAAACCTGTAATACTCCCAATAATTTTATTCATGTTTTTCATGAAAAAATCGGTTTTGTTTTCAATTTTACTAAAGAAAGAGATATAAGTATAAAAAACAAGAAAAGAACCCAATACAGCTCCAAGTACAAAAACAAGTATGGAAAAAGATTCAAATGCAAATACACCATAGGAGGCCAAGGACAAACTTACTACAACATAATACGGAATCGGAAAGAAATTCAATGCCGACAATAACATTCCAAGAAAAAATCGGGTGGAAGTTCGTTGTTTTTTAATCTTCCCTTTAATCTTTTGAGGCGGTTTGGCAATGGCTAAAAAATACACCGTTAATAGCGTGAAAATTCCACATCCAATCTCTCTTAATAAAACGACTACTTGTGGCCGTTCACCAATAAACTGAGCAAATAAAATGGCCAAATAAACTTGTAGAATAATAACTACTATTGCTCCTATAACAAACCAAATAGCAGCACGCTTTCCTTCTTTACTATTGACCTTAGCTGCAGTCATGTTGATTAATCCAGGTGGAAAAATTCCAACAACGGCGCTGATAAATCCAAAAAATAATGTGGAAATTGTAGTCATATAGTGCTTTGTTTCAGTACCAATGTGTTGCTTTTACTTCAATTACTGAAACCGAAACGACACTATTTAATTTTAAATCTAATATACGTAATTGCTTTGTTTATTTCTAAATATTGTTTTTCATAAAAAGTTTGAAATGCAGTTACCTCTTCCGGACTTCCTTCGTTTTTGTACACATTATGATTCGCATACAAAACTTCATGACCTTCTCCGTGCAAGAGCCCTAAGGTATAACCGTGCATGAATTCACTATCTGTTTTTAAATTCATTATGCCCTCTTTCTTCAAGATTTTTTTATACAATTGTAGGAATTCTGAATTGGTCATACGGTGCTTTGTACGCTTGTATTTGATTTGAGGATCTGGGAAAGTAATCCAGATTTCATCTACTTCATTTTCGGCAAAAATATGATTGATTAATTCAATTTGAGTTCGAACGAAAGCCACATTGTGCAAGCCTGTTTCTACAGCAGTTTTGGCACCACGCCAGAAACGAGCCCCCTTAATATCGATACCTATGAAATTTTTATTCGGATATCTTTCCGCTAAACCTACAGAATATTCGCCTTTTCCACAGCCCAATTCTAATACAATTGGATTATCATTTTTAAAAAAATCAGCATTCCATTTTCCTTTCAATGGGAATAAATTTCCTACTACCTCTTCTCGTGTTGGTTGAAAAACATTTGTGAACGTTTCGTTTTCTTTAAACCTCTTTAATTTATTTTTGCTTCCCACTTTCTTAAAATATTTCAGCAAAATTAAGGAAATATATACGACAAAAGTAGGCTAGCTTGAAATATCTAAAAGAAAATAAAACGAGTTAGTGGTATAACTTGGACTTTCGATTTTGAATTAGCACTTCCTCAATTGGCGCTTTGATTGCAATTACTGCTTTGCTTGAATCATTTGGAATTGTCATAGACAAAACATAGTGCTTAATTTTCCATTGTTTTCCAATTTTAACTAATACTCCAGAACCTCTACAAATTTTCATTTGCGTATTCAATAACTCATCAAACCAAGCCATTTTCCCTGACGAATCAACAAAAATATGTCGTTCCAAAGCTGTAAAAGACCAAGCTTTTCCTTTATCAAAATGAGGTTTAGCATAATTTTGAAATTCTTGTTTATTCCAATATTCATTAGCATCAGTGCCAATAAATACAGCGTCCTCAGTCATTAATTCAAAATACGTTTTGAAATTCGCATCAGAAGCTGCTTTGTGCCATTGGTCAATAACTAATGCAAGCTGTTGCTTTTCGTCAAAGGATTGCGCTTTAAGTAAGGTACCTTTGGCAAGTAGCATCGCAAAAAATATAACTTTAAAATAGTTCATAGTTTTCAGGTATATAGGAACATAAATTTTATCGAATTTAATAAAAAAGCTGCCAATATTTTAATTGGCAGCTTTTATTTACATTGAAAATTGGACTCCTACAACCCAATTTCTTCCCATATTGGAAATTCCATCCGTTTTAAGGCGTGATAAATGAGCGGTATATTTTTTATCGGTTATATTGTTTCCGTTTACATTCACATCAATCTTAGTTTTGCCAAAATGAAGTGTTCCTCCAAAACCTAAATTTAAAATACTATATCCTGGTGTTCTAGTTTCGAAGCCGCTGATTTTATTCTGGTTAAATGTTGACACTAAACTAATCGTTGCGAAACCTTCTTTAAGCCAATCCGTATCATTCCATTCGGTGCGAAGCGTATTGTTCCAATTATTAGCTGGAATTAATGGCAAATAATCTCCATTTTGTTTTTTGCCGGTAACCGTTTCAAAACTGGTTTCTAAATGCAACCAATCCAGCGGATGAGGGTGAAAATGCAAACCAATTTCGCCACCATACAGGTTGGCATTGTTTTGAACATAATTAAAAACTTCATTGTCCTCAATTGATTCTCCGGTAGGATTGATATAAATAAAATCAGTAATGTGATTATAGAATCCGTTAACAAAAAACTCCAAATGATCTGTTTTGTATTCTAAATTTAAATCCGTTTGGAAATTTTGTTCTGTTTTTAAATTGGCATTACCTACTTCATAACGATTGGTCCCTTCATGAACACCATTGGAAGACAACTCTGCTAAGTTGGGTGCTCTAAAACCTGAAGCCAAATTTAATCTAAAAATAAAAGCATCACTAAAATTAGTTTTATAACCCAATGAGGTATTCCAACTTGTGTAGGATTTATTCATTGCTTCGAAAGATCCTTCTTCACCAAGTATACCTTGTGCTTCTGAAGTCAAATTTCTGGTATCAAAACGCAAACCTGCCTGGATTACATTAGCACCCCATTCGTAGTTGGTGGTTCCAAAGACTCCAAAATCTCGGGTAACAGCATCTGGAATTAAGTACTCTTCCCCTGAATTTACATTGGTTTGATGCATCCCTTGAACACCCAAAATGGTCTGCATTTTCTTTGAAGAAGGCAAATAATACTTCGCATAATAGTTGAAGGTATTTAACTTCATTTTCAAAACAGCTACTTCACTATCTTCAAACTCAGACCTGTCATTTGAAATAAAACCCATATCCAAATCCAATTTTGATATGTTAAAAAAGATACTTGAATTTAAACTAAGTAAATGATTAGAAACAGCTTGTTTTGGGAACAAAACACTTTTACTTTGACTTTGTTCGGCGATCCCTTCTTCTGGAATTCCTAGATTCAAGTCATTGTAATTATATCTAAGCACGGTAGAAAAGGAGGCGTCACTGTAACCAATTCCAGTTTTAAAATCTTTTTCTTGATAGCGCGTATTGGTTACACGTTCACCATCGGCAGTTGTATAATCCGAATGGGTATTCATTGTTCCTCTTGCCAAGAATTTCCAATTATCGGTACTTGTTTTTACTCCCAAAGAAGAATTACTCCCTAAAGTATTGGCAAACAATTTTTGACTAAAATTGACTTTATACGAATTGGCATTGGCAAATTTTTCTGGGTTAAAATACAACACACCTCCCAAAGCATCAGATCCGTACAATAACGAAGCGGGGCCTTTGATTACCTCGACACTTTCTACTCCTGCATCGTTCAATCCTAAACCGTGCTCGTCGCCAAATTGTTGATTCTCAATTCGAACTCCTTGCGAATACACCAATACGCGATTGCCACTCAACCCACGAATCACTGGCTTACCAATAGAAGCGCCTGTAGAAACCTGAGAAACACCTGGAATAGTCGCTAAGCCTTCAATCAAAGTAGAAGTCCCTTTTCGAGATAAATTTTTCATAGTTTCGTGAGCCACTTTCATTACATTCTGCGATTGTAATTTGTTGAAAGCAGTAGAAACAATTACTTCATCCATTTCAAAAACAGAAGTTGCTAACTGCACGTTTATAGTCCTTTGTTTTTGACTATCTGTAAACATTTTATGTTGTGTTCCATAGCCCGCTAATGCATAGGAAATCGAAATTGTCCCTTTGGGAACATTAGTTAAATTGTAGGTTCCATCTTCTTTTGAAAGTGTACCTTTTTGAAGTTCTTGAATGTAAATAGAAACGCCAGAAAGCGCTTTATTATTGGCATCAGTAATCCTACCTGAAACCGTATTTTGTGCTTGTATTAAGGCAGTACAACTTACTACCAAAGCAAAAATTAATTTTTTCATGATCAATAGCTATAATGTTAAAAGAATCGTGTTCTAGTATAGAACCGATGAATAATTCCATTTAAACAAAATAGCGAGGGGGTCCTCGTAAAGAATAAGCACTTCCTGAAAAGGAAATTACCGTTGGGAAATTAAAAAAGGAATGCGTTACAACATCTGGTGTTGGCGCTAATTGGTATTGAAACTGTGTTGGTGAAATACCGCTTTGAAAGGAAATAGCACAAACCAAACACTGCTCAAAACCCTTGTGTTGGTGTGTTAATTCAGAAGAATTAAGTTGTTTGTGTGCACATACTTTTTCTGCAAATTGCTTTTCAAGATGCTCCAATCCATGAAACGATTGTAGGGCTAGTGATCCTAATAGGACTAGCGCAAAGAAGAACCGTATGAATAATTGTTTTAGTTTCATTGGCCACAAATATATGGAAATCAAAAAAGAAAAACCATTTACAATTTAGAATTATCCAAATCATAAATGGTTTTATTATGTGTTGCTGAACTGCTTACACCAATTTGGCTGCAATTAAATACTCCGCAATTTGAATCGTATTTGTAGCTGCTCCTTTTCTCAAGTTATCGGCTACAACCCACATGTTTAAAGTATTTGGCTGGCTTTCGTCACGACGAATTCTACCTACAAAAACTTCATTTTTACCTTCAGCATATCTTGGCATTGGGTAGGTGAACGTATCTAAATTATCTTGCACTACTACTCCATCTGTTTGACTCAAAATAGTACGTACTTCATTCACATCAAAATCATTAGTAAACTCTACATTCAAAGCTTCACTATGTCCTCCCACAACAGGAACACGAACCGCAGTTGCTGTTACTGCAATACTATTATCACTTAAGATTTTTTTCGTTTCATTTACTAATTTCATCTCTTCTTTAGTGTAACCATTGTCTTCAAAACTGTCACATTGTGGAATACAGTTTCTGTTGATTTTGTATTTGTACACCATGTCTCCTTCGACACCAGCACATTCGTTTTCAAACTGTTGCACTGCCTTTACTCCCGTTCCTGTAATAGATTGGTAAGTAGAAACTATGATACGTTTGATATTGTATTTTTTGTGCAAAGGCGCTAAAGCCAATACCATTTGAATCGTTGAACAATTCGGATTAGCGATAATTTTATCGGCTGCAGTTAATTCTCCCGCATTGATTTCAGGCACTACTAATTTCTTAGTTGGATCCATTCTCCAGGCCGATGAGTTATCGATTACTGTCGTTCCCGCTGCCGCAAATTTTGGGGCCCACTCTAAAGAAGTTCCTCCTCCTGCAGAAAACAAAGCAATATCTGCTTTCATATCTACAGCCGTTTGCATTCCAACCACTTTGTATTTTTTTCCTCCAAATTCAATTTCCTTACCCACTGATTTTTCAGAAGCGACAGGAATCAATTCCGTTACCGGAAAATTTCTTTCTGCTAATACTTTTAACATTATTTCGCCTACCATTCCGGTAGCACCTACTACTGCTATTCTCATTGTATATTTTTATTGTTGAATTGTATTATTTTTTTGGCAAAAGTAACCAATACTATTCTCGAAACAAGGTTGTTCACAAAAAATAACAAATTGTTATATTTACAACATTACTGTTTATTTTTCAACAAATCCCTGATTTCAGTAAGTAATTGCTCTTGCGTTGGACCATTGCTTTCTTTAGGTTCGTCCTCTTTTTTAATTTTTTGTTGGGCTTTATCATAGGCTTTCAAAACAATAAAAATACAGAACCCAATGATCACAAAATCAAAAATAGTTTGGATAAAAGCACCATAATTTAGTGTAACCTCAGCTATAGCTTTTGATTTTTGGACTCCATTTTCAACTACTGCAGGAACACCGTCTTGAAGTACCAATTTTAGGTTTTTAAAATCTACTTTTCCCAAAAGTAATCCAATGGGTGGCATCAATACATCATTGGTAAACGAAGTCACTATTTTTCCAAATGCGCCCCCAACAATAACCGCCGTGGCTAAGTTGACGATTTCGCCTTTCATTAAAAAGGCTTTAAAATCTGTAAAAAATCCCATACTTACTTATTTTTATTCTCTGTAAAAAACTCGTTTTACGCGTTGTGATATACTCGTCAAAATCTCATATGGAATGGTCTGTGTTTTTTGAGCCATTTCCATCACGGTTGGGCTTTCGCCAAAAACAATCACCGCATCTCCCTCGACACAATCAATACCACTTACATTGACCATCAACATGTCCATGCAAACACTTCCTAGAATAGGCGCTTTTTGTTGGTTAATCGTAACATAACCCACTTCATTACCCCAAAGTCTTGAAATTCCATCGGCATATCCAATAGGAATAGTAGCAACGGTTGTTGGTACATGAGCCATAAAACGTCGGCCGTAACCCACGCTATCTCCTGCTGGAATCGTTCTAATTTGAGAAATAACCGATTTTAATGTGCTTACATTCTCTAAGTATTTTTGCTCATTAGTATCATTGGAAACACCATACAATCCAATGCCCAAACGCACCATATCGTATTGTCCTTCATGGAAATTGCTAATGCCCGAAGTATTCAAGATATGACAAATAGGTTGAATGTTTAATTCACGAATTAATTGGCTTGACAATTCCTCAAACAAACGAATTTGTGAAAGCGAAAACGCCTTGTGCTCTTCGGCATCGCTTGTGGCCATATGGGATAAGATACTTTGTACCACAACTCGTGAGTTGCCTTTTAAAGTAGCTATCAATTCTGGAATTGCATTGGCTTCAAAGCCCAATCGGTGCATGCCGGTATCCAACTTGATGTGGATTGGGAATTGATGCACATTTTTCTGTTCGGCTATTTTGATAAAGGCTTTTAGTCCTTTTATACTATAAATTTCAGGTTCTAATTGGTGTTGAATAATGGCCGAAAAGCTAGTTGCCTCAGGATTCAAAACCATTATTGGTAACTGGATTCCTGCATTTTTCAAACTTATCCCCTCATCGGCGAAGGCAACCCCAAGGTAATCCACCTTATGATGTTCTAATAATTTAGCAATTTCAAAACCGCCGCTTCCATAACCAAAGGCTTTCACCATCACCATCATTTTAGTGGTAGGCTGTAATTTGGATTTATAGAAATTCAAATTAAGACTAATGGCATTTAGATTGATTTCTAAAACGGTTTCATGTGTTTTCTCTTCCAAGGCCGCTACAATTTTTTCGAATTGAAAACTTCGTGCTCCTTTGATTAAGATAGTTTCGTTTTCAAAATTGAGTTGGTCTAATTGTGCTAAAAACTCCGCGATATTTTTGAACGTAATGCAGTTTTCAAATTGATTTTGGAACTTAGAAATCGTTTCGCCTATGCCAATTACCCGACTGATTTTATTGGCCACAATTAATTGTCCTACTCTTGAATACAATTCGGCATTGGGCAAACCACTTTGAAAAATATCGGATAGAATTACTGTTTTCTTAGCCGAATGCTTTTGACTTTCTAAAAAATCTAGGGCAATTTTCAACGACTGAAAATCGGCACTATAACTGTCGTCAATCAAACTACAATTATTAATTCCGTTCTTTAGTTGCAAGCGCATTTCAACAGGATATAACAATGCCATTCTGTTTTGGATGGTAGCCACATCATAATTCAAATACAACAACACCAGCAAACACGAAATCGCATTTTCTAGGGATGCTTCATCCAGAAATGGAATAGTAACTTCAAATGATTCCTTCGCATGACGAACACTTAAAATCGTGTTGGAAGCACTTCTTGTTTTGGTTACAAAAATATCGGCATCAGTCTGGGTACAGCTCCAAGAAAATGTAGCTGTTGTTGATGGAATCAGCACATCTATTGCGTTATTTTTCTCGTAAATCAAAATTTGAGAACGATCAAAAAGACGTAGTTTTTCTTTTATTTTTTCTTTGGTAGACGCAAATCCTTCATCATGCGCCGAACCAATATTGGTCAACACTCCTATTGTAGGGCGAATGATGGCTTCTAATTTTTCCATTTCGGCAACAGTAGAAATTCCAGCTTCGAAAATACCAAAATTGTGTTGTTCATTAATCCCAATTACTGATAAGGGAACGCCCACTTGCGAATTGTAACTTTTGGGACTTCGAATGATATTATACTCTGGACTCAATACAAAATTAAGCCATTCTTTAACGATGGTTTTGCCATTACTTCCGGTGATCCCAATGACTGGAAAATCAAATAACGAACGATAATAGGCTGCAAATTGTTGCAAGGCAACTAAGGTGTCGTTGACAATCAGAAAATTGGCTTTGCCTTCACACCCTTTAGGAATATGAGTTACTACAAAATACTGTACCCCTTTTTCAATTACATCTTTAATGTACGAATGCGCATCGTTATTAGGTCCTACCAAAGCAAAAAACAAAGTAGTCGAACTGTTTTGCAACGAGCGGCTATCAATGGCTACCACGTCGATAGTGGCTTCATTCGTACTACCAACAAATTCAGCGCCTAATTGGGTAATGCTATTTTGGATGGATATGTTCATGTATTCAAAAAGCGAGTATGCTCATTTTAATATTTTGTTGATCAAAAATAGTGTTTCTTTTTATATTCAGGAGCTAGAACACTAAATTTTAAAAATCGTTACCCTTTAGTCTTCAATCAACTGTTAAAGTAGTCGTTCAACAGCAATGAAATTATTAATATACGATGGCATAATAATTAAAGTAACTCGGTACATTCTACTATTATCTGCATCGGTTAAATGATATATAATTGTATCCCCAGCTGAAAGAAATCCCCAACCAAAAGGGGAACCGCTTGGAGTGGTTGTATAAGATACAGCTGTATCAGTTCTACTTCCATAAGCATTACCGTTATTGTATTTCCCCTCAACATAAAGATTTACAGTGCCAGAGACCGTAGCTATAGAAAGACCTCTCTGGCCAGATGTTGTAACTGAAAATTTTAAATTTTCGAAGGTTAAGAAAGTCCCCGCTGTAACCCGGCCAACTAGTTTGGTGGATACATTCCCACTAGGATTACCAATTGTTAATTTTCCTGTAATATCTACATCCCCCGGACTTGTGATTGACATGGCGCGTTTAGATCCATTTGTAATGGTGTTGTTGGGTGTTCCATCTGATAAATAAAAATCGATGCCGTTTTCTGTAGGGCCTGCGTTATGTCTAGTATGAATGTACTGCGCATATTGACTAGATCCTGCAGGACTTCCTGCCCAACCCATTTTAATTTGTGCATTGTCACCGTAAGCCAATGCTGCATCACCATTTTTAACTGTGATTGATGGTGTTGTAGTAGTATTGGACAGATTTAAAGCCCCGTTTACGTCCAAGGCAACTGCTGGAGAAGTATTACCAATCCCAACATTCCCAAAAGTATTGTAAATATTATTGCCTGCTAATATCCATGGATTAATAATAGCCGAAGAACCCACTTGCTGAATCGTTGCCCAAGTACTTGAATAATTATTCCCTACTGGAGGCGCATAAGCAACAACTCCACCGTTAACATTTAATACTCTTAAATAAACTGTGGTGTTGGCTGTTGGTGTATACATAACAACTGCTTTATCTTGTGGCGCATCTGTATAAGCCGATCCTGCTTTCATAATTACTCCAATACTGCCACCAGGAAGTAATGTATTGGAACTATCCACCCACCCATAATAAGCATATCCGCCTGAAGTACCGCCTAATGCTGCTTCTAATTTATAAGTTTTATTGGCCAATAAATTAAATCCTCCATTTATTAAAGTAATACCAGCACCTTGTATCGTATTAAATGACACATTTCCAACTGCAGAAATTGATTGATTCGTTGATAAAGATGCTATTGCATAATCAACTGACTGCCCTGTTACTGGCGCGTTTCCAGAGATAACTTGTACATCAAACCAAGGATACGATCCAGTTACACTAAAATCGCCATTCCCACCAACTGTAACATTCCCACTACTCAACGAACTTAGTAATCTTAAAGAAACAACGGTAGTTACATTGGGTGTGAATACTAATTCTGCAGTAGTTCCAAAAGTACCTAAAGCAGCGGCATCTGCTGGATTATACGAAAAGCTTGCGCTTCCAATATTGGCGCCGGTGGTTTCATTAAACCATATAAAGGCCGGGCGTTGGCCGGCAGAAAAATTAGGGACTGCTCCACGCAATCGATACGTATTTCCAGCAGCTAAAGTAATTTTTCCAGTAGTGGTGTTTAATGAAATATCGTTACCAGCGGAATTGTCAATATTGGTAAAAGCAACCACTCCGCCAACGGCAATAGATTGAGTTGAAATTCTTGAACCACGTAAATAAGACGAAGCAAAACTTCCACTACCCCCAGTGGTAGCAATGGTTGCCCAAGCATTACCATTCCAATAATAATACCCAGCAGCTAAACCACCATCTCCTTTGCAATAAACAAGCAGTCCTGTTGCTGGCGAAGGTATTGTTGTTGCATCGCCTATACCAGTTAATGAAACCCGAGGAGGTAAAAATCCCTTATTATCAGAATACACCTCTAACTTTGCCGAGGCATTAGGTGTAGTGGTGCCAATACCGGTTTGGGCGCTTAATTGTGCCCATGTAAATACTATTATCAAAACAATTTTTTTCATATTCTTCATCTTTTTATCGTACCCAATACCAAATGATATCAGGATTCGCTGCATTTCCTCCTAAAGTACCAATCCAAGGTGCAGGACTATAATATTGGTTATTCGCAATTAATGTACCCCACCAATTACCAGATCCGCTAGCTAAAGTATAAAATCCAGTACTTGTTCCAACATAACCATACCATGGCATACGTTGAGAGACTCCATCATTATTCGTATTATAACTCCATCCCCCATAATTTGCATTCAATGTAATATTGGTATTTGCATTGCTTGAACTTGTAAAACTATAGGCTGCATTGGCAGTCCAAATTCCACCAAAGCTTCTTCTCGTATACGCATCGATCATGTATTGAAATCCACTTGCACTTCTTTTAATGTAATCTGCCCATTTAATAATCGAATAATTAAGGGTAGAAGTACTGATAATATCGGCATTTTTTGTGTATGGATTTTGGGAATTTAAATCGATCGCATTGGCAAAAGTCCAACCTACATATGATGAGTTTTTAAGGAGTAAGGTCCAACCTCCACCGTCGGTAGTCATGTCGGCATAAATTTTAATTGGAACACCTGAATTGATATTCGCATTTTTTATCCAATAAAATCCATCTGTTGAGTTGGGATAATCCTGCTTAATTTGGTAGGCACTGGTCGAAGCTGTTTCCGGACTTAAGCCGGAATTATCGGGATAAAACCGTTGTTTTGAAGCATTGAAATTATTCGTAATTTCTTGTTGGGTTAATTCTCTATTGTAGATCTTAAAACTAGCCACATTTAGATTCATCAACCAATTCGAATCATTACGCCAACCTGCAATTCTTCCCGCACCTGAATTAAAATTAGCATTTACAGTACCAAAGACTCCTTGCACCTGAGACATTGTTTGGCTCACTCCATTGACATATATTTTATTATTCGTTTTATCGCCAGAATACATTACAAAAACTAAATGCTTCCAAGCCCCTTCAATTCCTAAGGCAGCTACTCTTGAACTCGTAATTCCGTATTGATCTCCTGCCGAGGTATTATATCCAATGTTGCCGTTTGCTGTCCAAGCATCATATAAGCCAAATCCAAAATACATGGAACCGGTAGGTGCATTTAATGAATTAGTTTTTACCCACATGTCTACTGTTACTGAATTGGCACTACCAATATTCGCATTAAAGTTGGCATAGCCACTACCATTAAAGACAATTGAACCACCGCAAGCGGTATTAAAGCTGGTTGACGTTAATGTCACATTGGACCCATTTCCCGATAAATCATTCCAAGTGGTTCCAGTACCACTATAACTGGCTGTATTACCCGCATCCAAATGCAAAACCAATCCTGAATTAGACACACAAGTTATGTTTACACTACCGTCCCCAATAGTATTCATAGTCCCAAAAGAATAGTTGCCTGAACTAGTCTTTGTAGCACCGCCAGCACCACCTCCGGTAGCTGCGCCACCTCCGGCACCGCCTCCGCCGCCATACCATCCAGCACCGCCGCCACCACCGCCATTCCATGTACTAGCACCTGAATCTGTTCCTCCAGCTCCTCCGTTTATATCGTTCCCATTACTTCCTCTTGTAGTTGGGGTTACATCAAAGGGCTCTCCTGCAATACCTCCAGCAGAGGTTGTTGCTGCATAACCATGCTGATATCTTCCATTAGTAATATACGCGGAATTGACCGGTTGATTTCCGTTATTAGAAGTTCCAGTAGCCGAATTTCCAGCATTCCCACCCGTATAATTGGATTCTGTTGAAGGTCCAGCACCACCGCCTCCTCCTCCTGCAATCACTAAAGCATTGGAAATTGCAGGTGAAGATGAAGTAAATACCCCTGATAGTCCTCCTCCAGCACCACCATAATTCGTACCCGAACCTCCGGCACCACCAAAGCCGTATTTGGCTGTAGCCGATTGCCCCGGAAATCCTCCTACAACTACATACAAAATTTGTCCTGGTGTCACATTTAAAGTTGTGGTAATATTAGCACCTGCTCCTCCAGCTTGCCCTCTTCCTCCAGTGCCACCTTTGGCTCCAATAGCATTTACTTGAATGGAAGTAACACGATTGGGTACTACAAATTGTTGAATGGACCCTGTATATTGAAAAGAATAAGCTGTAGGCAATTGCGGTTTTTTTACGGCTAAATTATGAAAGGCCGATTGCGCATTCAATCCGATTGCGCACAAAAAAAAGAATAGTATGTACCGTAGAATTCTCATTAGTAAATAGTATCTCCAAAAACATAACCTACTGATGCGGTATTCATCACTAAACCAATAACACTATTAGTTGTTCGCGTACTTAAACCACTAGCTGAGTTTAAGGTAGTTCCGGATCCTGCAAAAGTAATGGTCCCAGCTCCGGTTTGGATCAATTGGCAACTAAATCCAATGGGCAAGGTGGGAACGGTAATCGTAACCGTTGATGCAGAATTGATGAAAAATAGTTTATTATTATCAGCTGCTCCTAAACTAAAACTAGCTGTTTTTGTTTCAATAACCAACCCCCCTGAAATTTGAATCCAAGCGGTGCCGTTCCAATAGTAATAGCCTGGAACTACATTGTTTGGAGTCGCTCCAGCTGTAGCTGTGTTGTATACCAAAAGTCCTGTTGCATTAGCAGCCGTTCCAACAATAGGTGAAAAAACATTGCTAGCTGTTAACGCCACTCTTGGTGGTAAAAATCCTTTATCAGTAGCCGCCACTTCTAGTTTTGCCGAAGCATTAGGCGTAGTGGTGCCAATACCCGTTTGAGCGCTCAACTGAAATGTATTGGCAATACATAAGAATACAAAGTATACTAGTAGCTGATTTAATTTCATCTTTTTTTCTTGTTAAGCTTAGTTTCCAATTGCAATACTCGTTTTTCAAGTTCCGACTGCTTTTCCAGAATTCTTTTATTTATGACCTTATTCAGAGCTGCATTTTCAAGTTGGAGTTTTTCAATTTGTTTGCTTAACTCCTGAATAGCAGCGACACTTAAAGCGGTGATTTGATCAAAATCGACAGCTCTAAAATCAGCTACTTTTTTACCATAAACAAACAAATTGGTTATGGGTGCTTCCCATTCTTTAACCAAGAATTCATTAGGACTTTTTACCTCATCTATGGTTTTAATCATTTCATTTTTCCCTTCTGTAAAAAACTTTACCACATCTCCTTTTTCAAAACCATGAGGTGTAGCGGTAGTAATATGTAATCCCTCTTGGTCACTAAGGGTAGTTTTTGCAATCGCATAGACTGAAGGAATAAAATCCTTAGATTGATTGACAAATTGCGGATTTACCTTTTCTACTTCTTGGGCAATGAAACCTGTTTTTTGTTTATTCCCATATACTAGTTGATCAATATAAGAATAATTAATCACCTTAAGCTTATTTAAATCCGATAGTTGTTTTGTAGTATGAAGTGGCACAATGTCTTTTTTTATCCTAGAATCTGAAATGGCATTGAATTCAGAAGCTCGAATTCTTTGATCGGCTTGAATGGAATAAGAAATATTGGTATTGGCAGTGTATGAAGCTCCAGTACCTGACTGACTTAAATAACCATACATATTAATGTATTGTACTGCTGATGAAGCTACATGCAAAGGTGCTAATGGCGAAGTGGTGCCGATACCCACATTTCCTGCATGATACACGTTCCCATCGGAACGAAAATAATGGAACAAATGAGTACTGTATTCTGGGCATCCAGCGGTTAAACACGAATTCCCATAAATTGCAAAACGTTCATCCGGATCATCGTTCAAATGAAGTTGTAATTCATTTAAAGTCCCAATTTTTAATTTTCGTAAACGGTAGGGATCTGAATCGTCACCACCGTCTGTACCCCTAAATTTAATTTCATTGACACTCATGGCATTACGAATATCCAAGCGATCAACCGGGTTGGCAGTCCCTACACCTATGTTACCATTAGTATCAATCCGAAGTCTTTCTGTTCCTGTTGTTCGCATGACTATTGTGTTATTCATATCTCCAACATTTGAAAAACCAGATAAATCAATAGATGATTGTGCGCCTACAGAACCTCCTCCTCCTGCAGACAATCGTAAAAAACCATCATCACTTCCATCAGTTTGAGTTGTGCCAGATCCTCCGGATCCAACTCCTCTTATTTCATAACTTCCAATACTAGTTGAGTTTAACGCAGGCCGTGTAGCTGAATTGTTAAAACCAGTAGCCATTCGGATACCTCCTCCAACTAAATTTAATTTAGCCGTAGGAGAACTCGTGCCTAATCCAATATTTCCATTCTCTAAAATATTGATACCATTTGCCTCATTCGATCCGCTAAAAAATCGTAACCTAGCATTTGCGGTACTTGTTCCATAATGATCAATTGTCCAATCTACTGTCCCTCCAGATAAGGAGCGTTTAATGGATATTTGGCCTCCCTCATTCGTTGCACCTGTCGGATTCAAGGTGATTTCCCCAGGTATAGTTCCCGCAGCATTTCCCACTGTTAAAGTAGTTAATGGAGCAAAGGTACCAATGCCCACTTGTCCCCCATTAGGGTTGAACAACATATTATAATTGGTTCCATAATTAGAACGAGAACGCGATTGCAACCAAGAAAAGGTGCTAGAACTACTCAACCCAAAATCCAATACATGACTTCCTGTAGTGCCACTTAATCTTAAATTACCATTGGCAGAAGTCCCAGATGTGGCTGGATCAGCTACTGTGGTTTCTACTTGCAGTTTGTTCACTGGCGTTGATGTTCCAATACCGGTTTGAGCGGTGCTATTTATAAAAGATCCTATAATTATTAGTAGATAAAAAAGGTTTCTCATTGTTTTAAATTTATAAACCATATAAGGCTCTATTCGAATTAAAATTAGTTTGTACCTCGGTAGCGTTTAGTGCTTTTTTATATATCCTAACAATACCCATTTGACCATTAAAATATTGGGCATATTCTCCCCCATTATAGGAACCCAAAAATAAGTTGGTCGTGGCGTTTAATATCCCGCCAGTAATAGAAATGGCTTTGGTTTGCTTAAATTCTCCGTTTGAATACGTGTAAATAGTGTTGTTGGTCTTATCCCAAACGTACACCATTTGAACCCAAGTATTAGCAGTAAAAGTGTAGTTGTCTGTAATTTGTGCCGTACTTCCATTGCTAAAATCGGCTCGAATTAAATTGGATCCAGCCAAACGCAACGCATACGATATGTTTGCTGATTGACCTCCATTGTTATATTTCCCGATAACTGTGCCTGAGCTACCTGCATTTTTAAACCATACTTCTATCGTCCAACTTCCTGTTCCGGGTTCTAAAGCTGCATTATCAGGAATACTCACCTGTGAAGTGGATCCATTAAACGTAAAAGCAGGATTGGTATAGCTAAGATTACTCATAGTTCCCGTTAATCCATTTCCAGATAAATCGACTAAACTTGTCCCGGAACCAGGGTAACTTTCGGTCATTCCTGGATTATAATACAAAACCAAATCATTAGCAGCAAAATATACTGGCTTTAGTAACAATCCTAAACGCATTGTGATATGATTCGTCCATTCTGTCGGCAAAACTCGGACTGCTTTTGCAAATACAGGTGTAGGAAACAAGACTGTTACATCATTTGTTGAGCTTGAGTTTAATGTTGCATTACTAATTACTCTTGTCCAGGAATCTATACCATTAGGACTTGTTTCAATATGTGCTTTGGTGACCCATTGAGCCTCATTATTTGCTCTACCTTGTACAACCAATCCTTTTAGGGTTGTAGGGACATCGTAACTTAACGAAATTCTCTGGTTAGTATCATTTACTCCCGCTGCCCAACCTAAAGTAGTATTATTCAACCATGGCGTATAATGCGTTTGGCTAAAAGTAGTTTCACCTGCCCACACACTAGAAACGCTCCAATAAACCGGATTGGTATTTGTAGAAGGACTATGAATAGAATAATCGAATTCTTCTTTACGGGCTAGGTAATCTTGAAAAATATCCGTATTACTTAATGGTAAATTATGTATTTTGAATTGGGCTAAATAAAAATTCCCATACGCACTTGTGCCCATATTCGTAGTCTCTCCCGCACCTATGGCATAGTTTTGACTCGTTGTTGGAATTTCTCTTGCACCAGCCTGAGTACCTTGTAAAACTCCGTTTAAATACCCTTTCACTGAGGTTCCATCATACACTAAAGCAATATGATGCCATTGATTTAAATTAACAGCTGCTGTTGAGGTAATAATAGGTCCATTCCAAATGCGGTATTTTATAAATCCATTTATTATTTCGATGTTGGAAGCATGCCATCCTCCACTTGGTGTTTGTGAATCTAATTCGCTAATTAATACTCCTGTCGAAGTAATAGGATAAAACCAAAAACTTAAGGTAAAGCTTCTTTGTACACTTGAATTAACTGTTTTGAAATAGGTTCTAATATTGGGAGTAGCTAAATATTGATTAGATCCATTGAAAGAAATACATCCTAATGAATTCATAAAAATAGGGGCATTATAAAGTGTCCCATTGCCCGAAGCGGTACTAGCTAAATTAGTGACTGTTCCGCTACCGCGAGTAAAACTAGCAGTTTTTGAAAAATCGTAGTTAACTACCAAATTATTTTTAGGAATATTGGATTGCTGTATCGGCAAAGTAATTTGAGCCCAAAGAAAAATGGACTGCAAAAACAATACTATGACTACTGCTTTTCTCATTTTAATTACTCATTTCTCCTGCCACAATAATACTATTGCTTCCTAAATGCATAATGCTGACTACAGCATATTGACTAGCAGTTTTGGTAAATCCACCCCTGTTGAAATATGTGCCCGAAAAGGTAATTTGCCCCGCGCCCATTTGTACAATGGTGCAATTGAATCCTGTAGGTAAACCGGTAGGAATTGTAACCGTTATGGCCGAAGCACTGGTCGATTGAATAATTTTCCCATTATCGGAAGCGGTTAAACTATAGGCCCCAGAAATAGTGGTAACATTAGCCCCAAAACCCGAAATAGTAGAGGTACTTGTATTGCCTCCTGTTAGATTTCCCGTGGTTGAAACGTTTCCTGAAATATAACTAATATCGTTACCAGAACGGTTCCAATTACTATTAACGCGCGTCCAAGTGGCAGTAGTTGTTGTACTGGTGTTCACATAAAAACCCGCTAGATCATCCGTTTGATAGACCATTAAGCCGTTGGCTGCAGAGGAAAGTGTGATGGCCTCTCGCTGTGTTTTGGTCATACGAGGGATCAACAAACCCTTATCTGTTGAAGCAATTTCAAGCTTTGCCGAAGCATTAGGGGTCGTAGTGCCAATACCCGTCTGCGCCTTTAAAAAAGAAAAGCTTAAAACGAACCCGATTGTATAAATAACTTTATAACCCATACTTATGTTTTGTTGTATTATAGTTTTGAAACACTTCATCTGAACTAATTCCACGATTATAAATTAATACAGATCCAATATTGCCAATAAAACCTCCCACACCTGCTCTTGCATCACCAAGCCATAAATAAGATTGGGTATAGTTTGTTCTACTATTGTTTCTTGAAGCTCCATCAGGCACTCCATTTAAATACATTTGCATTGTTCCCCCTGAAATAACAAATCCCATTTGATACCAGTTATTTACAGTAAGTGGGGTTGATCCAAATAAATTATACTGAGTGGCAGTATATAAATTTTGGTAAAAACTTGCTCCGCTAGGATAAATCGCATAATGGAAATCACTATAACCCCCATTACCTGCATAGTCAGTAAACCATTTAGTTAAAATGATATTCCATCCATTTGTAAGTGTTGTTGGTTTTATCCAAATAAAAATACTTATATCGCCTGTAGGAAAGTTAGCTGGTGTTTTTCCAAAATCAACATAGTCTCCATTTCCATCTAATAAAAAAGTGCCTGCCGCAGTAGTGTTATAGGAAAGATTCCCTCCCATCGTACCTGTAGCATTTCCTTTTAAATCATAAACTGAAGTCCCGTATTTTGGATAGGTATACCAATTAGCAGGATCTACTGAAAATACAAGACCGTTAGGAACCGCTTCTTCTCCTGATAACTCTTCAATATCTTGGTACCAAGTGGAGCTGTTTGCTTCCGAAGGTTTTTTCCAAAATAATTGCATAACCTCTCCGCCACCACCTTCTTGCATTCTCGCTCTGAATGTGTATTTTTTACCAGCTATTAAAGAAATAGTTCCAGTATGTGTTCCAATAGCACTATTCCCATGAGGACCGTAATGATTTACTACATTTTGGTCATTAATAAATAAATCAACAGCATCGTCTCCTTCAATGGTAAAAGTGTAAGTACCCGTTTGTTTTGGAATAAAATAACCTGAAACAACAATTGTAAACCCATCTCCATTAAATCCGGAATATGGGGTTTGATTACCTATTGCATTTTTTAAATCCGTTTGGTTTAAAAAATTAATCAAGTTGGCAGTATAACTTGAGGAAGTGTTTAAATTACCCGCATTAGTTGTTAAAGCAACATATCCTGAAAGTTTATAATTAGCAGCAGTAGCAAAACCGGTTTCAAATTCAGCCGCAGTTGCTGGAAATGTATTGGTAGAAGTACTATATAACCTATAATACAAATATTTATTTCCTTTAGGACGGTTGCTTTCTAAGGATGGGTAATAATTAGGCAAAATTTGAGCAAATGAGCCATCCATCAATAATAAAAATGTAATATGTAAAACTATTTTTATCATTATTAATTACTCATTTCACCTGAAACAATATATACCCCACCTACATATAATACAGTAGCTATAGCATATTGACCTGCTGTTTTTGTAAAACTATTTCTATTATAAAAGGTCCCTCCAAAAGTAATTTGACCCGTAGAAGCTTGTAAAACCATACAATTAAATCCTTCAGGCAAAGTGCCAGCAGCAGGAAGTGTAAAAGTAGCTGCTGTAGTACCTGTATATCGTAAAATCAATCCGTTGTCTGTTAAAGCAATTGTTCTACCTACGGTTTCAGCACTCACATTAGAAACAAAACCACTTATTTTTGAAGTGGCTACATTACCTCCAGTTAAATTACCACTAATCGCAACATCACCTGTTACATCCAGCGCTTTTGTGGGTGCTGAATTTTTAATCCCCACATTGCCGTTTTCTAATATATTAATTCCATTTGTTTCAGTTGTTCCACTAAATAAACGAAGTCTTGCATTGGCTGAAGTAGTTCCATATTGATCAATTGTCCAATCAACTGTACTTCCAACTAATGACCTTTTAAAAATAATTTGCCCCCCTTCATATTGTGTGGAAGTTGGATTTAATAACATCTCTCCTCCAATTGTTCCCGCAGCATTTCCAACCGTTAAAGTGTTTGATGGTGCAGTAGTACCTATGCCTACAAAACCTCCATTCGGATTCAAAAGTAAATTATAATAAGTCCCATAAGCTGATTTTGACCTGGCTTGCAACCACGAATTGGTACTTGAACTACTCAATCCAAAATCCAATACATGTGTTGCACCCGTTCCACTTAATCTTAAATTACCGTTTGCCGCAGCGCCCGAAGTGGCTGGATCTGCCGTAGTGGCTTCGACCTGAAGTTTATTCACAGGTGCAGTGGTCCCAATACCCGTTTGGGCAGTAGCCACAAAGCCTATACACAATAATGTAAAATATATTTTTCTCATCTTATCGTATCCAAATTTGGTGATATGTATTGTATTGATAGCCATTTGGAAAATCATCCACTTCCCATCGGCCAGCACCCCCTCTTATCCCCCAATGATAGCTTGCATTTAAATAAATCGGAAATTCGGTCATAGCACTGTTTCCTTGATCTATAAAATAATTGGCTGTCGAATTAGGAAGGTAGGCACTATGACCCGTCAGAGAAGTATAACTCCCCGAAATACCACTCATACTTCCTGTACCTGTTTTAAAATAACTAATAGTATTTGTGTGAGCAGTTTTAAAATGAATCACCCTTGAGTGCGCCGAAGTTTTTCCGTAAAATCGCAATTCAGTAAAAGTAAAACTGTTCAAATAACTAGGTGCAACATGGCCCCAGTTTGTAGTAGAAGCTGACTCATCCGTCCCCAAAGTGGTTGAACCTAATAACGGAAGGGAACTCGTTTTTACCACTAATGCAGGATTCGTATTCGCCGCATGTAGATAATTTAATACCAAAGTCCATCCACCGCCATCCGTATCCATATCACAATAGCAGGATGTAGCTACTTGCGCACCAGCAGTTCCGTCTGGATCAATAATATAAATCCCTGAAGTAGCATTGGGGAAGTTCATCTTAATTTCATTGCATGATTTAAAAATAGTATTTCGTAATAATATTCCCAAACGCATAGAGGCATGTGAATTTACATTAATTGGAGTAACTCGAACATATCGCGCAAACATCACATTAGTAAAATTATTGTATTTCTTGGTGTTTTGGTCTGAATTCAAAGTAAGACTGGAAGCGGCAGTGGTCCAATTGACATTGTCAATGCTAACCTCTACTTTTGCACTTGTAACCCATTGCCCCATATTGGCACGTCCTTGCGTTACAATTCCTTGGACCCATCGCGGACTTTTAAGATCGTATTGTAAATAATCTGTTCCGTTATTAGCACTCCCAGCAGACCATCCTTGATAAGAATCAATCCAAGGCGTATAATGTGCCCCATTAAATACATCCCCTGCCCATGCACTAGAGACCGACCAATTGGTTTGTAAGTTCAATGACTCGGAGGGAGGTGATAAATTAAAATTAGTAGCTGGGACCCATTTGCTGGTGGAACCCGCTAAATTTAGCTTTCCTGTACCGGCAAATGTAATTTTATTAGCATAAACAGTAGTGCTTATCGGAATAGTTATGGTATGCCCAGTCATAATATTAGCTGTACCGGTCAAATCTTTGGGACTTGTCCAGCTAGCGGTATTGGTAAAATTGCCAGACCCTGCACTATTAGTAGCGGTCTGTCCATTCACAAAAAATGAACCAATAAAAAATAATATGACTAGCAAAAACTTCATCACTATCATTTATTTTTTTTCTTTTTTAATTCCAACTTCAAACGATCAATTTGCTTTTGTTGTTCTTTTATAGCTTCTACTAACAGAGCGACTACTTTGTCGTATTGAACCGCTTTGTAGCCTTCTGGTGTTTTTTCGGTTTGAACAACCTCGGGAAGTACCTTTTCTACTTCTTGGGCGATGAAACCAATCGCTTTTTGATCTGAAAACTTTCTATCTGGAAAATCCTTTGTATTCCAATCAAAATGGACTCCACGAAGCTGCAGTACTTTTTGCAAGGGGTTTTCAATAGGAGTAATATGGGTTTTAAAACGCACATCCGAAGAGCCCGCTATAGAGTTGGCTATGATATCTCCTGCTACTTGCAAGCGAACAGATGGGGTTAAAACTCCCATACCCACGTTCCCGTTTTCTAAAATAGTGATCCCATTGGATTCCCCTATAGAATTGAAAATTCGAAATCTCGCATCGGATGCAGTCGTTCCGTATTGATCAATAACCCAGTCGGCGGTACTCCCATTAACCGATTTTCTTATGTTGATTTGTCCTCCTTCATTCGCTGTGAAAGCTGGGTTGAGGGTCAATTCTCCCGAAACACTTCCTGTTGTATTTCCAACCGTTAAGGTAGAACTCGGTGCATTCGTTCCTATACCTACGTTCCCTGAGGCATTAATTCGAAATCGTTCTGTATTATTCGTATTAAATACTAATGAACCTGTGGCATATTGACTAGACAGCGTTAAATCAATGGCAGCAGCTGATGGATATCCTAACCATCCAAAACGCGTTGAGGCTCCTTGCGGGTACCATTCCATATAGGCGTGGTCAGTCCCTTCTAATCTAAATATAGAACCATTGGACTTAACATGCAGCTTCACCGCAGGCGTAGTCGTCCCAATTCCCGTTTGGGCAGTTCCTACAAAACCTAATAATACTATAAGTATAAAGAGCTTTCTCATCTTATCGAATATAAATTTCTACTCGTGCCGAGCGATTAATTCCTGAATTAGTTGAACAGCAGGACAATTGATCTCCTGCCGAATAATTGATGTTCGTTGCAAACAAGCCCGACATTCCTATCCCTCCCGAAACATCATTAGAGGTAGCTTCGCCATTGGGATATAAGCCCCCGCCATTTTCATTCCAACCAAATCCCCAACGAACACTTGCCGTTGAACTGGCATTAGTATAATTGAATCCATAAAAACGAATATCCGTTTGAGATGAAAAGGGAGTACCTCTGCCCGCAAAACTATTGCCGTCGCTGAAAAACAATTTACTCGCCGTATTAAAAAAATTAATCGGTGTGATGCGAATGCCGTTATTGAAATTATTTTGTAACCAACACCAAACGTTGTAGGAACCATTAGTGTTCACACTTCCTCCGGTCGTACTTCCACCATAATTCCAAGCAATATCAGGCCACAAGGCCATGATGTCTTTGGCATAAAAATAATTCATGGTATCAAATTTGGCATCGCCATCATTCCGATTGGTTTGGGATGGATTGAGGGTGTTCACAGCGGTCCAATACGAACTGGAATACGGAAATGTAGTACCGCGTGTTGCCTTCATGGCCATCATCCAACCACCCCCATTAACTGCTGGGTTCAACAAACAATAGACTTGGGTAGGTCCTACATAGGGTAGATTGATCCAATAGGTCCCATCAACATAATTGCTAAAAGCCGTTTGAATGTATTTGGCACTAGGCGCTGCTTTGGCAGCAGTAGTTCCATCCATGACCGGAACACTAACGAGTTCCTGCAAATTCTGTGTCCAGGATTGAAAATAGGTGTTGGCTGGGTGCACACTCGTGTACGAACTTGGGGCACTGTTTTGAGTGGGCGATTTCCAATACAAACGCATCCCATAACCTCCACCACCTTGTTGCATGCGCACCTGAAAAGAATAGGATTTCCCCGCTGTTAAATTGACCGTACCTGTATGGATTCCTAAAGCAGGGACCGCTTGACCTTGATAGGTTCCAATAACTGGGTTGCCGTCTATAATTAAATCGGAAGCATCATCGGCCTCTAAAGTAAAAACATAATTACCCGACTCTTGCGGAATAAATGTCCCTTGTATTTTTAGGGCAAAATAATACCCGCTATTGGGTAAGTTAATTCCAATCGCGCTTAATTCAGCGGCACTGGTCCAATCCAATACTCTAGCCGAATTGGTTTTACCGGTTTGAAATAGGGTAGTATTTGAATTAGCTGAGTTGAATAGATTATCCATTTCGGCTCTAGTGGTAGGTACAATCGGATATTGTGTAGTAGTTCCATTTCCAGCATTTGTGCTGTAGACCCAATAGTCTAATTGCACTAGCGGTTGTTTGTGCACGGGTTGGTAAGTCGCCATCAATTGCGCTTGCACACTTATACTAAATAGGAATACAATATGGATAAGCACTTTTTTCATACCCAAGACTAATTTGACATATCGCCCGATGAAATAAAAACCCCCGATGCTACACTTACTAGACTCATGATAGCATACAAACCAGCGGTTTTAGTAAAACTATATCGATTATTAATGGTGGATCCAGAAGGTGACAACGTTACTTGACCTGCGCCACGTTGCACAATAAGACAATTAAAACCTGTGGTTAAAGCAGGAACCGTAATCGTAACGGCACTACCACTCGTAAAACTGATGATCTTTCCATTATCAGTAGCTGCTAAAGTGTAGCTCGTTCCTGATTGGGTATTGATCTCAGCCCCAAAGTTAGTTAAGGTAGTCGTAGTCCCGTTGCCCGAAATACTGCTGGTGGTGATATTGCCGAGTATCGCTACCCAGGCCGTTCCATTCCAATAATAATAACCCGGAGCAACATTGTTAGGTGCTGTTCCTGCAGTAGCGGTATTGTACACCAACAAACCTGTGGCAGGCGAAGTCACGGGACTTGCTGCATTCGTAGCGGTTAAGGCTATTCTTGGAGGTAAAAACCCCTGATTCGATGAGGCTACTTCCAGCTTAGCCGAAGGACTAGGCGTAGTCGTACCAATACCTGTTTGAGCCTTCCCCAAAAGGGAAACCAAACACAACATTAGTACTACTACACCTTTTTTCATCTTGACTATGCTATCGATTAGAATAATGCTCTAAAAGCAATCCATTGTGTCCCATCAGAAATAACGCGAATCCAGTTATTGGAAGCTTCAACTCCTAATGTCGCGGATGTCGCAGCACTATTTGCCGAGTCTACAACTATTTTTTGACTAGAAGTTGTAGCAATAGTAACATTACTTGAACTAATATTTTTAATAGTGTATTCTTTTCCCGTATTTCCTGAGGCAGTAGGTAAAGTAAATGTAATCCCTGACCCTGAGGATGCTATTACATAATTATCACTTGTGGTTAGTGTATAACTTGCGGTTTTAGATGTTATTGTCGAAACACCTGAAGTCCATGTAGGAACACCGCTTGCTAATGTCAAAACTTGTCCATCCGTTCCTTTTGCCAACATTGCTGTTGTAGCAGCTCCGGTTTGATACGGCAATGATCCTGCGGCTCCCCCTGCGATATTGGTAGCCGACGTAGCATTTCCTGATAGATCTGCGGTAATCGTTCCTGCTGTAAAATTTCCAGAACTATCTCTAGCAACAATGGCTGATGCTGTATTGGCGTTTGTTGCTGTAGTAGCCGAATTACTTACTTTACCTGAAGTTGAAATTGTTGCAAGTTTAGTATCAACAATTGCAGCAGAAGCGCTTATATCTGCATTTACGATTTCTCCGTCTTTGATCTTAGCTGAAGTTACTGCATCGGTTGCTATATCAGCAGCTAAAATAGTTCCGTCAGCAATCATGCCTGTTACAACTTTGCTGGCTCCAATGGTAGTAACAAAACTTCCTGTTCCCGTTCCAGTAACATCACCGGTTAACGTGATAGTTTGATCTCCTGTATTTGTTCCACTCACGGTTGCGTTATCACTTACTGTTAATGTTTTTCCATCAGCAATTGATAAAGTTGCACTGGTTGTTGGTGCAGTAATTGTTACTTTATTTACTGAAGTTGCTGTAGCTACTCCTAAAGTCGGTGTTACTAAAGTTGGACTCGTTGCAAAAACCAAAGTCCCTGTTCCTGTTTCATCTGAAATAACCCCCGCTAATTCTGCAGAAGTAGTAGCAGCTAAGGCACTAATTTTATCTGTAGTTACCACTAATGTTTTTGAAGAAGGAATAGTAGTTCCATTGATACTTGTTGCCGTAGCTACACCTAATGTTGGTGTTACTAAAGTTGGACTTGTAGCAAAAACTAAAGTACCTGTGCCTGTTTCGTCTGAAATCTTTCCTGCTAATTCCGCCGAAGTAGTAGCAGCTAAGTCACTTATTTTACTGGTAGTATAAATACCATTAGTTACTGTTGCCGCATTTCCAGTAATCGATCCTGCAATAGTCGAACTAAAAGTTTGAACTCCTGTAAAAGTTTGCGCAGCATCGGTTCGTGCTAAAGTAGCGTTTGAATCCGGTAAAGTAAATATCTTTTCTGAAGTTGTTGGTCCAGTAAACTTAGTAAATCCATTCCCTGTTCCTCCATAAGTAGAAGCAATAACACCCGTTAAACTAGCTGAACCATCAAAATTATTTCCATAAATGGTACGAGCAGTTGTCAATGTTGCTGCACTACCCGTTGTATTTTGATTTAATACAGGAAAATCAGCTGCAACGGCTATACTTGGGACTCCTGTGGTAGTTGTATTCTTAAGTATCCCTGTAGCTAACCCTGCTAATGATGTACCGTTAATTTTACCAACCACAGTTGCGCCTTGAGTGCCGGTAACATCTCCTACTAAAGCTCCTGAAAAATTGGTTGCAGTTCCACTAGTAATATCTGAAGTTAATGCAACGGTACCTGTAGCAGCTGGTAAGGTAATCGTATAGTTTGTTGCAGAACTATTGGCACTAGCAACTGTTGTTTTTCCTGTTGAACTTCCTGTAAGTACAGGTGTTGTTAAGGTTGGCGATGTACCCAAAACTAAGGCACCTGTTCCTGTTTCATCTGATATAACCCCCGCTAATTCAGCAGAAGTGCTGGCGGCTAAAGCACTAATTTTACTAGTAGTATAAACACCGTTAGTTACTGTAGCAGCATTTCCGCCTATGCTCAAATTAGCCACTGGAGTAGTTGAAGTCACCACTAATGGTGCAGTACCTGTTGCTATTGTAGATGTTAATTGGCTTCCACTTATGGTTCCGTCAGCAGTAATATGTCCAGTATTAGCTAATGTTATTTTTGTTGTTGTACCTAAACTTTTATTACCATTATTGATTTTGATCCCACCACCAAAACGGAAGGTCGCAGCACCATCATTATTATCAACTATATCTCCATCATCGGACAATATTATACCTTGCCCTGAAGTACCTGCAGCATTAACTGTTAAATTTTGATTCACTACAGTTGAAGTTCCTGAAAAGGTTTTCACTCCTGCAATAGTTTGATCGGTAGTTAAATCTACAAAGTTTTGTGTAGCTGATCCTGTTCCTCCATTGGCTACTGGTAAAATTCCAGTTACCCCAGTAGTCAAAGGCAATCCTGTTGCATTTGTTAATACGGCTGCCGAAGGCGTTCCTAAAGCTGGTGTTACTAATGTTGGCGAGGTGGCTCTTACTACATCGCCAGTTCCTGTAGTAGCAATTTCTTCCACTACTCCAGCATTAGCCGAAACGCGTCCTAATACCTTGCCGGTCGCTACGTTTTGAATTTTAGCGTAGGTCACATTGGCATCTTTTATTTTAGCAGTTTCTACTGCATCGGCTGCTAGTTTTGCTTCGGTTACATTGGCATCTTTTATTTTTGCAGTTTCTACTGCATCTGTTGCCAGTTTTGCGGCAGTTACGTTAGCGTCTTTAATTTTAGCGGTTTCTACTGCGGCGTCTGCTAGTTTTGCTGTAGTTACATTAGCATCTTTTATTTTTGCAGTTTCTACTGCATCAGCAGCTAGTTTTGCTGCAGTTACATTAGCATCTTTAATTTTTAGAGTTTCCACTGCATCAGTCGCAAGCATTCCTACTACTACCTTTCCAGCACCAATTGCAGTAACTCCTGCATTTGTCATTGTTACATCTCCTGATGGTGTGACTTCGGTAGCTACGTTAGACGCATTTCCTAAGTAGATTTTTCCATCAGCCAAGGTGGTAATTCCAGAGGTTGCCGTATCTACATAATTTTTAGTAGCTGCATCTTGAGCTAAAGTAGGATCTGCTACTCCAGTCAATTTATTGGCTCCTAAAGCTACATCTGCTGCCGCTGCTCCAAATCCACTTAATGGGATATTCGCTTTGTCTAATTTGGCATTGGTTACATTAGCATCTTTAATCTTAGCCGTTTCTACTGCGTCAGCAGCTAGTTTTGCTGCAGTTACGTTAGCGTCTTTGATTTTTGCCGTTTCTACTGCGGCATCTTTTATTTTAGCTGTTTCTACTGCGGCATCTGCTAGTTTTGCCGTAGTTACATTAGCATCTTTAATTTTTAGAGTTTCTACTGCATCATCTGCTAAATCGCCTACTAAAATAGTACCATCTAATATTTTAGCAGTGGTTACTGCATTAGCCGCTAATTTATCAACGGTCACGTTCAAATCTTTGATTTTAGCCGTTTCCACCGCGTCGTCTGCCAGTTTTGCTTTGGTTACACTTGCGTCTGCAATTTTTACTGTAGTTACTGCATTGGCGGCTAGTTTTGCGGTTGATATTGCTCCAGCAGCTACCTCAGGTAAGGCTGCTGTTCCTGTTAAATCACCCGCTAATTTAATTTTACCTGCCGTAGTGGTGGTAGCATCAGGCGCTCCCGAAGACACACTCGAATCCACATAGGCTTTTACTGCTTTTTGAGAAGGAAATAAATCGTCGCTAGGTGCACTATTTCCTAAATCTATAGCTGTACTTTTATTAGCAGTAGGTTCCGCACCTAAATTGGTCAGCGCTGCTGCCGCCGTAGTAGCTCCAGTACCTCCTTTTGTAATTGCTAAAACTCCTGTAACTCCTGTTGTTAAAGGTAAACCGGTTGCATTTGTTAATATAGCTGCAGAAGGAGTTCCTAAAGCAGGAGTAACTAAAGTTGGAGAGGTAGCTCTTACTACATCACCAGAACCTGTGGTAGCAATTTCTTCTACTATACCAGCTCCTGTTGAAACACGTCCTAATACTTTATCAGTAGTTACATTTTGTATTTTAGCATAAGTTACATTAGCGTCTTTGATTGTAGTGGTTTCAACTGCATTATTGGCAATATCAGCCACAGCAATCGTTCCATCTAATATTTTTGTTGAGGTTATAGCGCTAGCAGCTACTTCTGGCAAATCAGCCGTTCCAGCTAAATCGCCTGCTAATTTTAATTTCCCTTTTGTAGAGCCATTGGCATCAGCTATGGTGGCACCTGCAATAGCTACATCTACATAGTTTTTAGTTGCTGCATCTTGAGCTAAAGTAGGATCTGCTACTCCAGTCAATTTATTGGCTCCTAAAGCTACATTAGCTGCGGCAGCTCCAAAACCACTTAATGGGATATTCGCTTTGTCTAATTTGGCATCGGTTACTGCACCGGCTTTAATTTTAGCTGTTTCGACTGCGTCATCTGCTAAATCGCCTACTATAATAGTACCATCTAGTATTTTAGCAGTAGTTACTGCATTAGCCGCTAATTTATCGGTAGTAACGTTCAAATTTTTGATTTTAATTGTTTCAACCGCATCGTCAGCTAATTTAGCTGTAGTCACATTGGCGTCCGTAATTTTTGCAGTAGTTACTGCATTGGCCGCTAATTTTGCTGTAGTTACATTTGCATCAGTAATCTTTACTGTAGTCACTGCATCGTCAGCTAATTTAGCTGTAGTCACATTGGCGTCCGTAATTTTTGCAGTAGTTACTGCATTGGCCGCTAGTTTTGCAGTTGTAATTGCGCCAGCGGCTACTTCAGGTAAATCTGCCGTTCCAGCTAAATCGCCTGCTAATTTTAATTTCCCTTTTGTAGTACCATCGGCGTCTACTATAGTTGCACCAGCAATAGCTGTGTCTACGTATGTTTTTACTGCTTTTTGAGATGGATAAAAAAGATCACTATTTCCTAGTGTAACCGTAGTCGATTTATTAGCTACATCCTCTTTTAGTGCTAATGAAGTGGTTACATCAGCTGCATTTGCTTTCAAATCCAAAGCGCTTTGAGTGGCTGTTGAAATTGGTTTGGCTACATCGGTTGTATTATCAACATTGCCTAAACCCACCATTGCTTTTGTGATACCTGATACAGTCCCTGAAAAAGTTGGCGAAGCCAGATTGGCTTTTAAATCCAAAGCCGATTGTGTCGCTGTTGAAACCGGTTTATTTAAATCAGTAGTATTGTCAACATTCGCTAAACCTACCATTGATTTTGTGATTCCGCCTACTGTTCCGGTGAAGGTTGGTGAAGCTAGATTCGCTTTTAAATCCAAAGCGGTTTGTGTTGCTGTTGAAACTGGTTTATCGATATCGCGAGTATTATCTGCATTGGACAATCCAACATCTGATTTTGTTAAGGATACATTACCATCATAGCCGTTTACCGATTGTACTGGTGGTGCAGGCGTTAGTAATTCTACCCAATTTGCTAAAATTCCAGGATCTGATTGTGCTAAAACAAAATTCTTATTTACGTCTGTTCTAATTACTACACTACCAACAACAGCATTGCCTAAAGCTAACATTTCGGCTTGGCTACCTAAAACTTTTACACTTGAAAAAGAGATAGATGGTATTTGAGAGGTTGGTATTTTACCCAAAGCATTTAAACTCGCTGTTCCATTTGGCACACCAACTTGGTTGGTATTTAATTTTAAATTCAAGGCATTTTGTGTAGCCGTAGAAACTGGTTTAGCAGCATCAGAAGTATTATCAACATTTGCTAAATTGATATCTGACTTAGCCAATTGAATTGCTCCAGTTAAACCATTGACAGATTGTACTGGCGCTCCAGGTGTTAATAATTCAATCCAGTTAGCCAAGACAGAAGGTCCAGCTGTAGATAGAATAAAGTTTTTATTCACATCGGTTCTAACCGCAATACTTCCTACTGTAGCGTTGCTCAATGCCAACATTTGTGCTTGATTAGCTACTACATTTGTTGAAGCAACACTAATCGGTGGCAACTGGTTTGCAGGTATAATTCCCGCTGAATTTAAAGTCGCTAGTCCGTTAGGTACTCCTGCTAAACTGGCGTCTAATTTTAAAGCTAATCCTGGAACCGTTGGCGCCGAAGCAGTCCCTCCTAAATCTCCCGTCAGTTGTATTTTACCTTTAGTATTCGCATCAGCATCTACAATAGTTGCCCCTGCAATTGCAGTATCTACATAGGTTTTTACTGCATTTTGTGTTGGGAATAAAACGTTGCTCGTTCCTAAAGTGGTCGTAGTCGATTTGTTCTCTGCGTTTTCTTTCAGTGCCAATCCTGGTACTGTAGGTGCTCCAGCCGTTCCTGCTAAATCACCTGCTAATTGAATTTTACCTTTGCTGGTAGTACTTGCATCTGCAATAGTAGCGCCAGTAATAGCGGTATCCACATAGGTTTTTGTAGCTGTTGACATTGGTTTGTTCAAATCAGCTGTGTTTTCTACATTTCCAATCCCAAGATTGGCTCTTGCTCCAGCAGCTGTTGTGGCACCTGTACCCCCATTAACTAAAGCTACAATTCCAGATACATTTCCAGCTGTGATGGCTGCATTCGCAAATGGCACAGAGGCAATAGGCTCATTAGATAATGCTTCAAATTGATTACACAACCCAGTTGCGTCTAATGCTACTTGTAAGTTTTTTTGTGTAAGGGCGTTCCAAACAATAGCATCAAATGAGCTAGCATATCCACCCGATTGTTCTCCGTTTCCTATGGTAATGTTTACCATACCAAATTCATCGGTTTTAACCTTGATTTCTTCTTGATACTCCACACGGTTGTTGGCATCTATAAAGCTAAACTGCAAACAAATGTTTTTGTTGGTCATGGGTAGATTGGTAACATCTACTCCAGGTGCATTTTGTCCGCTAGGCAAGTAAATAACTGCCTGATACGTGATTGGATTGCTTTGTGAAAAACCAACTGTAGTAACTAATAATAAAATGATGTAAACTAATTTTTTCATTTGGTATTATCTTTTAATTAAATCAAAATAGCCCCCAAAAAGAATTTGAGTATTGTTAATAGAAACATTGTCGGTATTATTGCCTAATTTGAGGGTTTTACCCAAATTCAAACCAGCACTTAAATACCCGTTTTTAGCTAAATAATATTTAGCGTAAACGCCAATAACAGGTTGTATAACGATTCCTGAAAATTCTTTATTCCCCACTAAATCATAGGCAGCATTGTTAACGCTTTGTTTTCCTCTTACAATTGTAGACAGATTCAAACCGGCTCTAGCACTCAGAAAAAAGTAAAACGAATCATAAAATTGGTAATCAACGGTACTTTGAACTCCCAAATAAGTAGTTTTCCACTCCAGTCGGTTCAATGGCGTTTCACCAATTGCGTTGAAATCGTTGATAGTAACACTACCCGTGTATTTCAAATCTTTATAATTTTTGTATTTCAAGACATCGGTGTACCCAATTTCGTAGGCATCACCAACACCGTTGATGTCCAGCTTTTCTGTAAAAGCAGATTTGTTTTTGTAAGAGAAGGTGCTGAAGTTTTTTCCCATATTGAAAAAAACACCTTGCGAGTATGTGGAAAAACTGATTAGGAAAAAAAGGATGTGGGGTACAATTTTTTTCATTTTTTATAGTTATTTTAATTTTAGAATAGCTGTTCCGAAGCTGTAATTATTTCCTTCTAATTTGACGAAATATTCTCCAGAAGCAAGCATTAAATTCGTGATTGTGATAGTATTATTTACTAATTCTTTTTCTTGAGAGAAAATAAGTCGGCCGTTTACATCAAAAAACGAGACCGCAATTTTTCCGTCAACTGGTTTAGATAATTTAAAATTGACCACATCAAGTACCGGATTTGGATACACCAAAGTGGTAATTGCATCTGTAATTAATGGGGCTTTATTTGAGATTTTGCTTTGTTGAAATCCTTGACTTACTATCCCTTTTTTGGACGTATAAGTACCTACAGTTCCTTGCTGTGCAATGGATTGACTCACTTTGTAGCCTTTGGAAGTAGCCACTACGCCACCCTGAGCTGCAATCATTTGCCGATGCAACTTTTGCCCAAATAGAACACTCGAAAATAACAACATAACGACTACCTTCATGTTTGGAAAAATATTAATAATTGGCTTGTTTTTGAGTTTAACGAGCAAAAATACTATTATTCCTGAAAGTGCAATAAAATTGCATTCTAAAATTGTCAAAAAAAATAAAAAATTTGACAGATTTACTAGCGCGAGGGTCTTATTTTAGGAAGATGTGCAAAAAAACGCATCAAGTATACCTCTTTCGTTGCATTATTTTTACAAAAAAACCCTACGATAGTTCGTAAGGTTTTTAGGGTAGTTGCAGAGAGGATGGGATTCGAACCCACGATACAGTTACCCATATACAAACTTTCCAGGCTTGCTCCTTCAACCACTCGGACACCTCTCTTTATTGGGACTGCAAATAACTTAAAAAAAAATGAGGTATAAAAACTAAAAATGTACTATTCTTGAATTTCTCCACGCAAAGGCGTTTCAAATGTTTTCTTGAAAGTAGCCGCTGGGGTTTTGTCTCCTAACAAAAACATCAGTTTTGTAATCGCTGCTTCGGTGGTCATGTCTTTGCCTGAAATTACACCTATGTCAAGTAATGCAGCACTGGTTTCGTATTGCCCCATTCGAACGCTACCTCCAGCACATTGTGTAACATTAACAATGTATATTCCATTTTGAATTGCTTTTTGCAAAACAGACAAAAACCAAGCTTCAGTAGAGGCGTTCCCAGAACCATAGGTTTCTAATACCATCCCTTTTAAATTAGGAATAGCAACAACCGCATCAATCAACTGTTCGCTAATTCCAGGAAACAATTTTAGGATGATCACATTGGTATCTATCGTTTTATGCACTTGTAATGACTGCTGAGGAGCAACCGGAAGCAACCAATCCGTATTGATTTTTAAATGCACACCAGATTCAATTAGAAACGGATAATTAGGCGATGTAAAGGCTTTGAAATGTTCGGCATTGATTTTTGTAGTTCTATTGCCGCGGTACAATTTGTATTCAAAATACAAACACACCTCTTGAACCACTGCTTGTCCATTGTCTCGCAATGAGGCAATTTGAATAGCTGTAATTAAATTTTCTTTGGCATCGGTTCGTAAATCTCCAATGGGCAATTGCGAACCAGTAAAAATAATTGGCTTAGCCAAATGCTCCATCATAAAACTTAATGCAGAGGCAGTATACGACATCGTATCTGAACCGTGCAGTACTACAAAACCATCAAATGTGGTATAATTCTCCTCGATGATAGTGGCAAGTTGTACCCACTTCTCTGGATTCATATTAGAGGAGTCGATGGGATTTTCAAACGAGATAGTTTCGATTTCGCAGTCCAATAATTTAAGTTCAGGAATGCGTTGCAATAACTTACTAAAGTTAAAGGCCTTCAACGATCCCGTTGCAAAATCTTTCTTCATACCGATAGTCCCTCCGGTATAAATCAGTAGTATTTTTGCTTTAGAAAGCATGAGAATATTTTAATTTATTGACTACGGGATTAGCATACATAGCTAAAAATCCTTCCAGTGCTATAGGATTGTCTAACCCAATTCGCATCTCTAATCGACGTTCAAAAAGTGATTTTTCAGATTCGGTATACAAATGCGAATATGTTGATGTTTTATGTACAATATCGTAGGCTATAAAATTAGTCGGCCATAGTTTGTAATTGCTTAAAATGGCATCGTCAATTTCTTGTGCCAAAGCCTGAATTTGTTTGTTTGACGAATCGTGTTCAGCTACAATTCGATCTATCTCAGTATCTATCACTTTTCCTATATGCAGATGGATGCGTTTCTTTTGTCCCATCACCCCACTTAGAATTGTATTTAAATCTTCGTTTTTAGATTTTACATACACTTCGTTATTCGCTTCTGCCAATAACTGTGGCATTTTCAATACATCCGTTGGATCGTACTCATAAGATATAGAAACCGGAACGATTTTCAGCTTTTTAAAGTACTGCATTACATCGGCTTCGTCAGAAGCCATTCCTATCATTTTTAAAACACCTGGATTGGTTTCGTCGTTACCGTCTTTGGTTCTTCCTTCGCGCTGCGCAATCCAAACCGAACGGTTTTCGTGCAATAACAACTGGCCCATATATTCAGACAACAACTTAGAACTTTGTAACATTTCTCTTGGCGACAAGCCTCTTAAAACCAAAAAGTTTCGGTTCAATCGTGCTAGTGTTTTAATAAATGACTTTTGTACCAAATTATCGCCAATAGCCGAAGCGGTCATCAAATGTCCGTTTTGAAATAAGGCGGCATTTAAAAGTGTGGTATCTAATAGAATATCTCGGTGATTCGAAATAAACAAATAGGAATTGTTTTTTTCCAAATGTTCAAAGCCCGTGGTAGTCAATCCATCAGAACTGTTTTCTAAAATTTTTTGAACAGTTTGGTAAATGAAATTACATTGAAAATCACGAATGGAATGGGTTTTCTTTAATTGTTCTTTCCATACCTCATCTTCCATTTCGGGGAAAGTAAAATTCATCAACGCCTTCATCATTGGATGTGGAATTACAGATTGTAATGCCTCATTTACTTCGGTTTCATAAAAAGGGCGTATGGCGTCAAACTTTTGCATTTTGGAATAATTTTATACGGAGCAAAAGAACAAAAAAAATATCGAATTAGCGTCAATTTTGGATTAAATCCCGAAAACTGCCTTGGAATTTTCAGTCGTAATTCGGGCAATTTCGTCCAAAGGCAACTGATAGATTTCGGCTAGTTTTTGGGCAACCAAAAGGGTGTAACTGCTTTCATTGCGCTTGCCTCTGTAGGGAACTGGGGCTAAATAAGGAGAATCTGTTTCGAGTACAATATGCTCTAACGGAATTTGGTGTAGAAACTGATCGATTTTACCATTTTTAAAAGTGGCTACTCCCCCAATTCCCAATTTTAATCCATACGAAATGGCTCTTTGGGCTTGTTCCAAATCACCAGAAAAGCAATGAAAAATTCCAAATAATTCGGATGATTTCTCTAATTCTAAAACTTCAAAAACTTCGTCAAACGCATCGCGACAGTGAATATTAATGGCTAAACCATATTGTTTAGCTAATTGTATTTGGTGTTGAAAAGCAATCTTTTGAATATCCAAAGTAGTTTTGTCCCAGTACAAATCGATTCCAATTTCGCCGATAGCATAAAATTTATGAGCTGCTAATTGCGCTTCGACATGGGCCAGTTCTTCTAAGTAATTGTCTTTTACATAACAAGGATGCAAACCGATCATTAGATGAACATTGTCAGGAAATTGTGCCTCCAAATCATACATTTTTTGGGTTCCGGTACTGTCAATGGACGGAATAAAAAATCGAGAAACACCGGCAGCAATAGCACGATGCATCATATCGGTTCTGTCCTGATCAAATTCTTCGGAACACAAATGCGTATGGGTATCGGTCAATATCATGGAGGGAAAATTATAAAAATTAGTTGCGCTTTTTAAAAGATAAATAGGCCACGATAGTACTTAATAACATCAAAAATCCAGCTAGAACAAAGGGCGCACCTGCAAATTTAAACGGCGCCTCGTTGTGGGTGAAAAAGTAAAATACGGTAGACATCATAGGCGGTCCAATAATCGCCGAAGCACTCATCAAACTAGACATCGTTCCTTGAATTTCGCCTTGCTCATTAGCAGGAACTTGTTCTGAAATTACGGCTTGCATAGCAGGACCCGCAATTCCTCCCAAACAATAAGGTATTAAAAAGACAAACATCATCCAACTTTGAGTGGCGGTAGCAAATAGAAACATTCCTATAGTATAAAGTGCCATTCCTACATAAATACTTTTTTCATTTCCTAACTTAGGATTGATCCAACGAATTAATCCACCTTGTACTAGTCCCACTAAAAGTCCGATGACGCCTAATGATATTCCTACCATTTTTTCGTCCCAATTGAATTGGTACATGGTAAAGAAACTCCAGTTGCTATGTACGGCGTGAGACGCTACATACAATAAAAAAGTAGCGATCACTAAACCGATTAACTTCGGGTATTTTTTCAAATGCAATAAAGCCCCAATGGGATTGGCTCTCTTAATATCAAATTCCCTTCGGTTTTCTTTAGCCAATGATTCTGGAAGTATAAAAAAGCCGTATAAAAAATTTAAGAGACAAAGACCTGCTGCCGCATAAAAGGGTACTCTAGCGCCATACTGTCCTAACAAACCTCCTAAAACAGGCCCAATGATAAATCCTAATCCGAAAGCGGCTCCAATCATTCCAAAGTTTTTAGCTCTGTTTTCGGGCGTACTCACATCAGCTATATAAGCAGTTGCTGTAGTGATACTCGCACCAGTTAATCCAGCAATAATTCGCCCAATAAACAACCATTGAATAGTGGGTGCAAATGCTAGCAACAAATAATCCATTGAAAAAGCAAAAAGCGAAATTAAGATAATAGGTCTTCTACCGAATTTGTCACTTAAATTCCCAACCAAGGGAGCAAATAAAAATTGAGTGATTGCATACGCAAAAGTTAACCATCCGCCATATTTTGCAGCTTCGCTAATGTCGCCATGAATTAATTCTTTAATCAATTTTGGGATCACCGGAATAATAATTCCCCAACCCGTAATATCAATTAACATGGTAATGAAAATAAATCCGATCGCGGCCGACTTTTTATTGGATGACATAATTGTACTTTTAAGGAAAGGCAAATAAACAAAAAAATCCCAAAGTCTTAGACGAGTTTGGGATTTAATATGGTGAATTTAGAATTAGAATTTTATAATTCGAATGCTTTTTTAGGATTGTTATCGCAAAGCAATTCTACTGGGTTTTCAAGCGCTTCTTTTACCGCTACTAAGAAACCAACAGACTCACGACCGTCGATAATTCTGTGGTCATAAGAAAGAGCCACGTACATCATTGGGTGAATTTCTACTTTACCATTAACCGCAATTGGACGCTCAATAATATTGTGCATTCCTAAAATTCCAGATTGTGGTGGGTTGATAATTGGCGTAGACAACATACTTCCAAAAACACCTCCATTAGTAATAGTAAATGTTCCTCCTGTCATGTCATCAACTGTAATTTGTCCGTCACGAGCTTTGATAGCCAAACGTTTGATTTCAGCTTCAATTCCACGGAAAGTCAAGTTTTCAGCATTACGAACCACAGGTACCATCAATCCTTTTGGACCAGAAACCGCGATAGAAATATCACAGAAATCGTAAGCTACTTTATAATCTCCATCCATCATAGAGTTAACATCTGGATACAATTCCAAGGCTCTTGTAACTGCTTTTGTAAAGAATGACATATATCCTAGACCAACACCTGCGTGTTTTGCTTTGAAGGCATCTTTGTATTCGTTACGTAAGTTGTTTATTGGCGTCATGTTCACTTCATTGAAAGTGGTCAACATAGCGGTATCGTTTTTAGCAGCTACTAAACGTTCAGCTACTTTACGACGCAACATAGATAATTTAATTCTTTCTGCACCACGACTTCCACCTGTTGGAGTTCCCATTGAAGGTACTGCGTTTACTGCATCTTCTTTAGTGATACGACCATCTTTACCTGTTCCAACAATGTCAGAAGGTTGGATGTTTTTTTCGTCTAATATTTTACGAGCTGCTGGCGAAGGCGCTTGAGCTGCGTAAGTCGCTGCTGGAGCTGGAGCTTCTACTTTTTTCTCTTCTACTTTTGGTGCTTCAGCTTTTGGCGCTTCTGCTACTGGAGCTGGAGCTGAACCTGACGGTTTTGCTGCAGCAGTATCAATCAAACACACTACGGCACCTACCGCAACTGCATCGCCTTCTTCGGCTTTAAGTGTAATCACACCACTTGCCTCAGCTGGTAATTCTAAAGTTGCTTTGTCTGAATCTACTTCAGCAATTGCTTGGTCTTTTTCTACATAATCGCCATCTTTTACTAACCAAGTGGCAATTTCTACTTCTTTGATTGATTCCCCCGGTGAAGGGACTTTCATTTCTAAAATCATCGTTTGTAATTTTATTGTTGTCTAATATTATCTAAATAAATTTTTGTCAAAAACCATTTTAATGGCATCGGAATGACGTCTTCTATCTCTAGTATGACTTCCAGAAGCTGGAGCCGAGTAATTTTTTAAGGATGCTAAACGCCAAGGAACTAAATCAAAATTCACTAACATATAACTGTAAGCTCCCATGTTTTTTGGTTCTTCTTGTGCCCAAACAAAATCATCTGCATTTGGATAACTAGCAATAATTGCTTTCAATTGATCCGTTGGCAACGGAAATAATTGCTCAATTCGAACCAAAGCTACATCATTTCGTTCTAGTTTTTCTCTTTCAGCAAGAATATCGTAATAGAATTTACCGGTACAGAAAACTACTGTTTTTACTTTTGATTTATCTACTGAAGTATCGTCAATGGTTTCTTGGAAACTTCCGTTAGCCAATTCCTCTTGCGTTGACACACATAAAGGGTGACGCAATAAACTTTTTGGAGAAAAAACGACCAAAGGTTTACGGAATTTCGTTTTCATTTGTCTTCTCATCAAGTGGAAGAAATTGGCTGGTGTAGTACAATCAGCCACATACATATTATGACGAGCGCACAATTGTAAATAACGTTCCATTCTAGCCGAAGAGTGCTCTGCACCTTGTCCTTCGTATCCGTGAGGCAACAACAAAACAATTCCATTTTGATTGTTCCATTTGTCCTCACCACATGAAATGTATTGGTCAATCATGATTTGGCATCCATTAGAGAAATCTCCAAATTGTGCTTCCCAAATCGTTAAGGCATTAGGATTAGTCAAGGCATAACCGTAATCAAAACCTAAAACACCGTATTCTGAAAGGAAAGAGTTAAAAGCATTGAACTGCCCTTTTTTATCTTTCACTGAATTCAAAAGTACTACTTCTTCTTCACTATCTTCTACTTTTACCACAGCATGACGGTGAGAGAATGTTCCTCTTTCTACGTCTTGCCCTGACAAACGAATATCATATCCTTCTTGCAACAACGAACCGTATGCCAAAGCCTCGGCAGTACCCCAATCAATTTGATTGTTGTCATACATCGTTTTTCTATCGGTTACAATTTTAGAAATTTTATTAATGAATTTTTTATCCGATGGTAAGGTAGAAATCGTTTCTAAAATACCTTCTAATTTTTTCTTGTCGTAAGTGGTATCTACTTTTTGCAACATCACATCGTCAGATACTTGAACAAATCCTTGCCACTCATCTTGCATAAATGGCTTAATGATGGTCAAATCTTTTTTACGTGAGGCTTGTAAATTTTCGTCGAGTTTCGCTTTGTAATCACTTTCGATTTTATTAACATAAGCTTGATCGATTATACCATCAACAATCAATTTTTCGGCATAAATATCTCTTGGATTTTTATGACGCGCAATGATTTTGTATAAAACAGGTTGGGTAAAACGAGGTTCATCACCTTCGTTATGACCGTATTTTCTATATCCTAAAAGGTCGATAAATACATCTCCTCCAAAAGTCATTCTATAATCTAATGCAAACAACATGGCGTGTACTACTGCTTCTGTATCATCTGCATTGACGTGTAATACTGGCGAAAGCGTTACTTTGGCAACATCTGTACAATAGGTTGACGAACGAGCATCTTGGTAATTAGTAGTAAAACCAACTTGGTTATTTATCACTAAGTGAATAGTTCCTCCCGTTTTGTATCCATCTAATTGAGCCATTTGCACAATCTCGTACACAATTCCTTGTCCCGCTACAGCAGCATCCCCGTGAACGGCAATTGGCAATACTTTAGAGAAATCGTCTGGGAAATATTTGTCTTGTTTGGCACGCGTAATTCCTTCTATAACCGCACCAACAGTCTCCAAGTGAGAAGGGTTTGGCGCTAAATTAATATTGATAGATTTACCTGATTTTGTTTTTCTTTCTGAAGTTAATCCCAAGTGGTATTTAACGTCACCATCAAAATATTCTTGATCGTAATCTTTTCCGTCAAATTCTGAGAAGATATCTTGAGTGGCTTTACCAAAAATGTTAGCTAGGATATTTAACCTACCACGGTGGGCCATACCCATCACAAACTGCTCTACTCCTTTTTCGGCAGCTGCTTCGATCAAAGCATCTAAAGCAGGAATTATACTTTCTCCTCCTTCTAATGAAAAACGTTTTTGACCTACATATTTAGTATGCAAGAAATTCTCAAAAGAAACCGCTTCATTTAATTTATCTAAAATATTTTTCTTTTGTTCTAAATCGAAATTAGGTAAATTCTCATTAACATTCAATCGATCCTGAATCCATTGCACCACTTCTGGTTTACGGATATACATGTATTCTACCCCTATGGATTGACAATAAATGTTTTCAAGATGACGAATAATTTCTTTAAGGGAAGTAGGTTGCTTTCCTAAAATTTTAGCCGCATCAAAAATGGTTTCCAAATCAGCAGATGTCAATCCGAAATTTTCAATATCTAAATTAGGAGAATACGTTCTTCTATCACGAACTGGATTAGTCTTGGTAAACAAATGCCCTCGGGTTCTGTACCCGTCAATTAACTTGATGACATTAAACTCTTTCAGTACTTTTTCAGAGACTTGCCCAGAAGCAACTGAATTGGAAGAATATGCAGCCATTTGATCTGCAATATTTTCTTCATTGTATGTGGCCATTCCGAAATCAAACCCTTGAAAAAAACTTCTCCAACTTGGTTCAACACTGTCTGGATTATCTAAATATTGATCGTATAATTGAGCGAAAAATTCGGTATGAGCTGCGTTTAAAAAGGAAAACCTATCCATAATTATTGATTAATATGCTTTTTGTTTAATTTGTTGACAAAAGTACAATAAACCAATCTATTTAACCTTATTATTTAACTACTTTTACGTTAAATTTTGTTAAAAATACCTAAAACTACTATGAAAAAAATCGATTTTGGCCGCATTTCGAAGTCAAAAGTAATTTTTATGTTACCCATTCTTTTTCTTTTTTCAATAACACATTCGCAAACGATTGCGCAAAACACTACAAATAGATTTTGGAAACAAGTACAATATGGCGGAGGTTTTGGATTGAATCTTGGTACAGGGTATACCGAAATTACACTAGCACCAAGTGCCATTTATCCTTTGAATGAATACGTAAGCCTAGGTGCCGGATTGTTAGGTAGTTTTACCCATTCTAAAAAATACTACACCACCGGAGTTTATGGAATAAGTGCTATTAGTTTGTTCCATCCAATCAAAAAAATACAACTTTCTTTTGAGGTGGAACAACTAAGAGTCAATACCCAATTACAAATGATTCCAAACCCAATTTCGAAAAATTATTGGAATACTGGACTGTATGTTGGAGCAGGGTATCGCAATGGTAACGTAACCCTTGGAGCGCGATATAATTTATTATTTGATAAAGACAAAAGCAGTAACAATGATGCATTAATGCCGTTTGTTCGATTGTATTTTTAATTATTCTTACTCTATTTATTAATTATTTACCCGTTTACATTACTTTTACTCTAAATAAAAAAACCATATGAAAAAGATATTTCTTTATTTAATTATTATTTGCTCAATTGAAGGTTTCTCTCAAAAAACACTACTACAGTCTGGGCCAATGGTGGGTTATTGTGAAATGACCGAAGCGGTTATATGGGCACAAACTACCCAAGAGGCAGATGTTCGAGTTGACTATTATTTAAATGAAAAGCCTGAAGTGGTTTTCTCTTCAAAAACATACAAATCAGTAGAAAATAATTATTTTACAAATCATATCGTTCTGACTCAATTACAAGAAGGCAAAGAATACCATTATGATTTATTTATTAATAATAAAAAAATTGTATTGCCTTATGACACGTCATTTTCATCAAAAAAATTATGGCAGTGGCGCGAAAAAGCACCTGATTTTACAATTGCTTTAGGGAGCTGTTCCTATATTAGTGAAGCTGCTTTAGATAGACCCGGAAAACCTTATGGTTCTAACTATTCCATATTTGAAAGTATTGCTAAAAAAAATCCAGACATTATGTTGTGGGGAGGAGATAATGTGTATTTGCGGGAAGCTGATTGGGACAGTAAATCAGGGATTTATCATCGTTACACACATTCAAGATCACTAAAAGAAATTCAACCTTTACTTGCTAGTTCACAAAATATAGCCATTTGGGACGATCATGATTATGGTCCTGATGATAGCGACCGAAGTTTTTACAATAAATATGTTACCCAACAAGCATTTAAAGATTTTTGGGCCAACAAATTTTATGGAATGGATTCCAATCAAAAAGAAGGGATATTTTCTAGTTACAATTGGAGTGATGCCGAAATATTCTTGTTAGATAATCGATTTTTTAAATCCCCAAATAAACGTCTGACAGGAGATAAAATAATGCTTGGCAAAGCACAAATTCAATGGCTTATAGATGCTTTAGCATCATCAAAAGCAAGTTTTAAAATTATAGTAATTGGCGGACAAGTTGTAAACACCGAGGCTGTTGCAGAAAACTACGAAAATTATAAATCCGAAAAAGAATTTTTATTAGGTGAAATTTTGTCTAACCAAATAAAAGGAGTGCTATTTATATCAGGAGACAGGCATTTTACAGAATTGTCCGTATTGAAAAGACCCAATACCTATTCGTTGTATGATTGGACCGTTTCTCCATTAACCTCAGGGCATGGGGTAGTAGAAAAAATTGCTAAAGAACCAAATGCAAATAGAGTCCCTGGAAGTCTTTTTGGACAACATGTTTTTGGAACTTTATCATTTTCTGGAGAAAAAGAATCAAGACAAATGAAATTAAGTTTATTTGATAAAGACGGTAGCGAATTATGGAACAAAACAATCTTAAAATCAGAATTAGAATAATTTAGTACTTATTTCTAAACCATACTTTCATCCATTCTCTTTTTAAAACCAAAAAAGCAACTTGCTTGGATAATTCTGCAATATCAGAACCATCTAACTTTTTTATTTGATCTTCTGGGACATCAACAATATAAAGTAAGTTGAGATATTCCGCAAACTTATATTGAATCAATCGGTAGATTTTTTCATGCAAAGCTGATTTCAATTCCTCCGGTTGAATGTCCTGAGCTAAGTCGATGGATTCATTGGCCAAATTAAAATCTTTATTAATTTGTTCAATTAAGTTGAAATACAAATTCTCATCAGTAGCTTCAGTAAGCAATACATCTGCATTCAACGGCGCGATAAAAGTAGTAGAATTAGACATTTCGATTCATTAAATTCTCTCCAAACGATTGCAACATGGCTTTTTTATCGGAGCTAATATCCATTTTGTCTAAGGTAGCGAATGCTTTTAAAGTGTACTCTTGAATTGCTTTTTGAGTAGCGCTTGAAGCACCTGTTGTGTTAAAAATAGTTTTCACCTTCTCAATTTTACTTTCGTTTTCTTCTAGTGATACTGAAAACAATTGCAGTAGTTTGGCTTTCTCCTCCGCAGAGGCAAATTCAATTGCTTTGAGATACAAATAAGTCTTTTTGTTTTCTATGATATCTCCACCTATTTGTTTTCCAAAAGTAGCTGGATTACCAAAAGCGTCTAAATAATCATCTTGTAGTTGGAACGCCAAACCTAAATTCAATCCGAAATCGTAAATTAATTCGCCATTTTCAGCCGAAGTTTCGGCAACAATAGCTCCCATTTTCATAGCTGCCGCAACCAAAACTGCGGTTTTGTATTCAATCATTTTTAAATACTCTGGTATCGTAACATCAGATCGAGTTTCAAAATCAACATCCCATTGCTGACCTTCGCAAACTTCCAAAGCCGTTTTACTAAACAACTTGGCCAACTCCCTAAAAACAACAGGTTCGTATTGCTCAAAATATTGGTACGCCAAAATTAACATAGCATCTCCAGAAAGGATTCCAGTATTTATATTCCATTTTTCATGTACCGTTACATTCCCTCTTCGCAATGGCGCATCGTCCATAATATCATCATGAACTAACGAAAAATTATGAAAAACCTCAACTGCCAAGGCTGCCGGAAGTGCTTTAGAATAGGTAGCATCAAAAATTTCAGCACTCATTAAAGTAAGCACTGGTCTGATTTTTTTTCCGCCAAGTCCTAATATATAATGTATAGGTTCATATAAGTTTTTAGGCTCACGCACTTGAGGTTGTGCATTAAGAAAATCCAAAACAAATTGGTGATACTGTTGAATGGAATGCATAGCTACTTTAATTCTTTGTTAGAAGGTTCCAAATATACAATTCCCATCCGAATAATTGGTTCCAAAAACGGCAGATTTAAAGAATCTACGTTTTCGATATTAGTATTGATAAAAACAATGGAAACTTTTTTGGTATTCAAAGTTTCCTTTCTTACATTTGCACCTCCTTATAAAAATCATGAAAGACAAAATTATAGCAAAAGCAACCCAACTCTTCTTGAAACTTGGTTTCAAAAGCGTTACTATGGACGATATTGCTCAAGAAATGTGTATTTCAAAAAAAACCATCTACAAGTATTTTTGTAATAAAGAACTACTAATTGCTGAAACAACAGATTCAATTACTAATACTATATATAGTACTATTGATGAAATTGTAGCTAAAAAACATAACGCAATTAAAGAAAATTTTGAGATCATCAAAATGATAAAAGAAATGTTTGTTTCTATTGAAACTTCGCCTTCCTATCAGCTCAAAAAACATTATCCTGAAATTCATATAAAATTAACTGAAAAATTACAATCAGAATGCACTACCTTATTCAAACAGAATATTGAAAAAGGAATCCAAGAAGGCTTGTACCGAGATACCATAAACGTCCCAAGTTATGTCTACTTTTATTATGCACTGATTTTCACTATTAATGAAAACACTAGCTCAGAAAAAAAAGCTAAAAAATTAGAATTAGAAGCCTTAGAATACCATATAAGAGCCATGGCAACGCCCAAAGGCCTTTTAGAATTAGACAAATACATAATTTCAAATCAATCCTAATCATACAATGAAGAAAATTCAATTAATTGTCCTCTTAACTTTTGGTTTTGTGCTACAAGCACAAACAAATCTCACTAAAGAATCCTTTTCTTTTAGTTTAAATGAAGCTATTGAACACGCCCTAAAAAACAATTACTCAGCCATCAATGCCAATAGGGATATTGATGCTGCAAAAAAGAAAAAATGGGAAACAACTACTATAGGTTTGCCTCAAATTAACGCTTCACTGGGTTACCAAAACAATATTGAATTGCAAAAATCCTTAATTCCAGCTGAGTTTTTTGGAGGGAAAAAAGGGGAATTTGCCGAAGTAGCTTTTGGTACCAAACACAACATGCTAGGAAGTACAACAGTAAGCCAGCTACTTTTTAATGGTTCTTATTTAGTTGGCTTGCAATCAGCAAAAGTGTATTTACAAATTTCAGAAAATGCCAAAATAAAAACCAATCAAGAAATTCGAGAAATGGTGGTGAATGCCTATGGCAATGTGTTGCTGGCTAATGAAAGTATTGCTATACTAGAGAAAAATAAAGCCAATTTGGAGAAAACTTTAAATGAAACCAATCAAATTTTCAAAAACGGTTTGATTGAAGAAGAAAATGTAGAACAACTTCAAATTACCTTGACTACAATTAAAAGTGCTCAGGAGAACATCAAAAGACAAAAGATAATTGCTACCAATATGTTGAAATTAATTCTCGGAATTACCATAGAGAAAGAGTTACTATTGACTGAGAATCTAAACAATCTTGCATTAAACAATATTAATTTTGAATTAACTACTACTCCTTTCCAAGTGGAGAATTCAATTGATTATAAAATACAAGAAAACCTTGTCCAAAGCAAAAAACTATTGCTTTTACTTGAAAAAAGTAATGCACTACCTTCTGTAGGTGCAGCATACAATATTGGTTACAATGCTTTTGGAAATCAATTCCAGTTTTTTACTAACAATCAAAAATGGCTGAATTTTTCCAATGTTGGCATCAATTTAAATGTGCCTATTTTTAGTAGTTTAGGTAGAAGTGCTCGAACACAACAAGCCAAAATTGCGTTGGAACAAGCCAAAACACAAATGCAACAGGTAGAGCAAGGTTTAAAACTACAATTTGAGAAAGCCAAAAGCGATTACGAATACAGTTTAGAACAATTGAACACCACAAAAAGCAGCTTGACATTAGCGGAACGAATAGAAAACAAACAACAAATCAAATTAAAAGAAGGTTTGTCTTCTAGTTTTGACTTGAGTGAGGCACAACGCCAATTGTATTCCACACAACAAAATTATTTACAAGCAATGCTTGATGTAATCAATAAAAAAGCCTCTTTAGAAAAAATAATAACTAAGAACTAACAGCAACATATTATGACATTTAATAGTACAACCATGACAAAACAAATATTTATTTTACTTACTGCAGTAACACTAGTTGTTTCATGTGGACAAAAAGACAACAATCAAACGGTTGACCAATTGATTGCTGCTAAAAACAATACGGAATTACAAGCAAGAAAAGCGCTAATTCAAGCTGATTTAGCAAAAATTGATGCTGCTTTAGCTACTTTGAATGTAAGAAAAGAAGAAGCTTTAGTATCTGTGGCAACACTAAAAGATACGGTATTCAATCACTACTTAGACATTCAAGGAAGTGTGAACACCAAAGAGAACATGTTAATCCAACCTGAAATGCCAGGAACATTAATTGCTCTTAATGTAAAAGCAGGCCAACGCGTAAGCAAAGGACAACTTTTAGCTCGTGTTGACGATGGTGGATCTAGCCAGCAAGTAGCTAGTTTAGAAACACAATACCAATTAGCCAAAACAACTTTTGAAAGACAAAAAAATCTTTGGAGTCAAAAAATTGGATCTGAAATTCAGTATTTACAAGCGCAAACACAAATGTTGAGTTTACAACGTTCAGTAGCACAAGCGAAAGCTATGTTATCAAAAACGGAAATTCGCGCGCCATTCTCTGGAACAATTGACGAAGTTTTTGTTGAAAGAGGACAAGTTGTTTCGGCAGGACCACAAGGATTGATGCGTATTGTTAACTTGAACAATATGTATGTTTCCACTTCGATTCCGGAAAGCTATATTGGCAAATTGAAAGTAGGTACTCAAGTAGATGTTTTCTTGACTTCATTGAATAAAAATTACAAAGGAAAAGTACGTCAGATTGGAAATTTCATCAATCCAAATAATAGAAGTTTCGGAATTGAAGTAAGTATTCCAAATCCTGAAAATTTATTACGTCCTAACCAAGTAGCCAAATTAAAAGTAATTGATTACACTGTTAAAAATGCTATTGTAGTACCTTCAAATGTGATACAAGAGGATGGAAAAGGAAAACAATTTGTATTTGTGGCAACCAATAGTAATGGAAAAACAGCGACGGCTAAAAAAGCAATGGTAACCATAGGAAAGTCATCTGATAATGTAACGGAAATCCTAAGCGGCTTATCGGCTAACGATATCATTGTAATTGAAGGAGTAAATACTATTTCTGAAGGAATGAAATTAAACTTTTAGTTTAAAAAGTTAATTTGTTTAAATGTTTAAAAGCCCCCATATGAAAACATTTAGTTTTGAAAAACTTATTGCTTGGCAAAAAGCAAGAGAATTAGCTTCTGAAATTTATAAAATCACAAAGCTTTTCCCAAAAGATGAAGTTTTTGGTTTGACAAGTCAAATGAGAAGATGTGCGGTTTCTATAGCTTCAAATTTAGCTGAAGGTTCTGGCAGAAATTCTATGAAAAATAAAGCGCGATTTACTGAAATTGCATTTGGATCTGCTTTAGAATTATTGAACCAATTGATTTTGTCATTTGATTTTAAATACTTTGAAGAACAAAAATATATTGAAATTAGAGAAAAAATAACCGAGGTTACTGTGTTAATTAATGGATTATATAAATCACAATTACCTAAATAATTTGCTTATAAACTTTATAAACAAATAACCTAATACCCTAAATTATGAGTCATCAAAATAAAGAATTCGGCATTTCAAGTTGGGCAGTTGACAATCGTGTCACGGTGTATATCCTGACGTTTATTATCGTCATTGCAGGCTTAACTGCATACATCAATATGCCTCGTGAAGATTTTCCTGAAATCATCGAGAACAAAATTTATATCTCCTCTGTATTCCCTGGAAACTCTGCAGAAGATGTAGAAAAATTAGTCATCAAACCGCTTGAAAAACAAATTAAAAATATCAGTGGAGTTGATAAAGTAACATCCAGTTCATTTCAAGATTACGGAATGATTATCGCTGAGTTTTCAGATGATGTTTCGGTGGAACAAGCCAAACAAAAGATCAAAGACAAAGTAGATAATGCCAAAGCAGATACCGATTGGCCAAATATGGACAATGGTAGCAAGGTGGAACCTAATGTATTTGAATTAAACATCTCTGAGGAAGTGCCTATTTTGAATATCAACCTGCAAGGTAATTATACCACTCAGCAGTTGAAAAAATATGGCGAATTACTACAAGATGATATCGAAGAAATTTCGGAAATCAAAAAAGTAGACATTCTGGGTGTCGATGATAAAGAAGTTGAAATCGCAGTAGATATCTTCAAAATGACAGCGGCTCAAGTTACTTTTGACGACATTCAAAACGCAGTGAAATACGAAAACATGACCCTTTCTGGAGGAAATTTAACTTCGCAAGGATCTCGTAATAACATTCGAATTGTAGGTGAATTTAAAGACCCAAAAGAGTTAGAAAACATCATTGTAAAATCGTTTGGAGGAACTGTTTACCTTAAAAACATTGCGACAGTAAGCTTTAAAGAAAAAGAAAAAACAACCTACGCTCGTGAAAAAGGAACTGAAGTAGTGATGTTGAACGTTAAAAAACGTTCCAATCAAAACATGATTTCGGCTATTGATCAGGTAAAAGAAAGAGTAGCTCAAGCACAAGAAACTTATTTGCCTAAAAACTTAAAAGTAGAATTAACAAGTGATCAATCGTCTCGTGTAGAGCACCAAGTAGATGAACTATCTAACCATATTATTTTCGGAATCATTCTGGTAATGATTGTGTTAATGTTTACTATGGGATTGCGTAACTCTTTATTTGTAGGAGCTGCGATTCCATTGTCTATGATGATTGCCTTTGCCATTCTCTCTATGTTTGGCTTAACCCTAAACACTATGGTGCTTTTTGGTTTAGTAATGGGATTAGGAATGTTGGTAGATGACGGTATTGTGGTAGTAGACAATGTGTATGCTAATATGCAAAAAGGAATGACTCGAATTCAGGCTTCTAAAGTGGGAATTGGAGAAATTGCTTGGCCTGTAATTTCGTCAACTGCAACTACTTTGATGGCCTTTTTACCTTTTGCTCTTTGGCCAGGAACTATGGGTAAATTCATGAAATATTTCCCAATCACCTTGACGGTAACTTTAACAGGATCTTTATTTGTAGCCATGGTAATCAACGCTGCTATGACGGGAGGTTCTATGGCTTTAGAAGATAAAAACATTAAGAAAAAAAGCTTGCGTTTTTATTCTATTCTATTCATTGCTTTAGGTGTTTTATTTGCCGTGCCTGGAAATATGTACGACAGCAAATTATTAAGAGGTTTAGGTCATTTATTATTTATTTCGGTTGGATTAATGTGGTTGTACTATTGGAAAGTATTCCAATGGACGCAAGATTTTCAGTACAGCTTCTTCCCAAGAATGGAAGAAAAATACAAAATCTTTTTAGCCAAAATTTTGTCTGGTAAAACAGCTTGGAAAGCTTTTGGTGGAATTATTGTCTTACTTTTCTTTTCATTTATTCTTTTGGGAATTTTCCCAAGAAAGGTATTGTTCTTCCCTGATAATATTCCAAATCAAGCCATTGCCTATATCGAATATCCGCAAGGAACTTCGATCGAAAAGACCAATAAAGCTACTTTATTTGTTGAGAAACAAATCATCCAGATATTAGAGAAATATGTTGAACCAGGTACTGACAAAAACTTTATGGCGGAATCAATTATTTCGCAAGTGGGTGTGGGTGCTGGTAATCCAAATGTTGATGCTGGATCTGCTTCTGAAACACCTTACAAAGGAAAAGTAACGGTGAGCTTCTCTGAATTCAAATTTAGAAAAGGCATCAATACTTCTGACATTTTAGAAGAAATCAGAAGTAAAGTTACCGGAATTGCTGGTGCTACTGTAACTGTAGAAAAAGATGCTAATGGCCCGCCTGCAGGTTACCCAATTAGTATTCAATTAACGGGAGCTGATTACGAACAAATGTTGACTGAAGCCGACAAAATGATTGCTTTTATTGATTCTAAAAACATTCCGGGTATCGAAAAATTAAGTATCGATATCAATAAAGAAAGTCCAGAATTAGAAGTAAAAGTGGATCGTGCCAATGCAGGAAGTATGGGAATTTCTACTGGGCAATTAGGTTTCAACTTACGCCGTTCGGTGTACGGACAAGAAATATCGACTTACAAAGAAGGCGATGACGATTATAATATTGTCATGCGTATGCAAGACGACCAACGTAAAAACGAAAACATCCTTTTCAACCAATCGATGACGTTTAGAAACCCAAGTAATGGTCAAATTATGCAGGTGCCTATTTCTGCAGTTTCACAAACGGAGAAAACCAATACGTACAATCAGATTAAGAGAAAGAATCACAAACGTATTATGACCATTTATTCGAATGTGTTAACAGGATATAATGGTGATGAGATTACGAATCAGATTAAAGAAGAACTGAAAAGTTATAACCTACCTAAAAGTGTGAGTTATTCCTTCTCAGGAGTACAAGAAGAGCAAGGTAAAAACCAAAGTTTCTTGATGTATGCCTTATTTTTAGCTTTGGCTGGAATTACCATAATTATTGTGTTACAATTTAATTCGGTTTCAAAAACAATGATCATCATGTTCACCGTGTTGTTGAGTTTTAGTGGTGTTTTCTACGGTTATGTGATTGCCAATATGGATTTTGTAATCTTAATGACCATGATGGGAATTATCTCACTAGCGGGAGTTGTGGTTAAAAACGGAATCGTATTAATGGACTTCTTTGTCTTATTATTGGACAAAAAAGTAGACGATAAAAAACTAGAAAGCCATGACGATTTAAGCTTAGAAGAAATTAAAGAAGTGATTATCGAATCAGGAAAATCAAGATTACGTCCGGTTTTATTAACCGCTTTAACTGCGATCTTGGGATTAATTCCATTAGCAATCGGATTGAACTTTGACTTCTTTACTTTGGTAACTGATTTCAACCCGCATTTCTTTATGGGAGGAGATAATGTGATGTTCTGGGGACCTTTGGCTTGGACCATTATCTTCGGATTAACCTATGCAACAGTCTTAACTTTAGTAATGGTACCAGTAATGTTTTATTTGGTAAAACGAACTAAATACTGGTTGCGTGACCGACGCAATAAAAGAAATCAAGAGGCTTTAGCGGAATAATAACTATTTTAAATAGAGTGAATAAAGAACCTGCAAACTAAAATTTGCAGGTTTTTTTATTCTTATAATTTTATCCTGCATTTATTCATAATTAGTCCTAAATTTGCATTCAAATATTTTTAATCATGTACAGAAGTCATAACTGTGGCGAATTAAACGCCTCACATATCAATACAGAAGTAACATTAGCGGGTTGGGTTCAAAAATCGCGCGATAAAGGATTCATGAACTGGGTCGATTTACGCGACCGTTATGGAATAACCCAATTGATTTTTGACGAAAGTCGTACCGAAAAAACTGTTTTTGAATTGGCTAAAACCCTTGGACGCGAATTTGTAATTCAAGTGAAAGGAACTGTTATTGAACGTGAATCAAAAAATACAACTATCCCAACCGGAGAAATTGAAATTTTAGTTTCAGAGATGACTATTTTAAATGCGGCCTTGACTCCTCCTTTCACCATTGAAGATGAAACAGACGGCGGTGAAGATATTCGAATGAAATACCGTTACCTTGACATTCGAAGAAATCCAGTAAAAAACAGTTTGCTTTTCCGTCACAAAGTGGCAATGGAAGTACGTAAATACCTTTCTGATTTGGATTTTTGCGAAGTGGAAACACCTTATTTAATCAAATCAACACCCGAAGGAGCTAGAGATTTTGTGGTGCCTTCACGAATGAACGAAGGGCAATTTTATGCCTTACCACAATCGCCTCAAACCTTCAAACAATTATTGATGGTAGGTGGAATGGATAAGTATTTCCAAATTGTAAAATGTTTCCGTGACGAAGATTTGCGTGCCGACAGACAACCTGAGTTTACTCAAATTGATTGCGAGATGGCCTTTGTAGAACAAGAAGATATTTTGAATGTTTTTGAAGGACTTACTCGTCATTTATTAAAAGAAATTAAAGGTGTTGAAGTAGCTAAATTCCCAAGAATTACCTACGACTACGCCATGAAAACCTACGGTAATGACAAGCCAGACATTCGTTTCGGAATGGAATTTGGCGAACTAAATACCGTAGCACAACATAAAGAGTTCCCAGTTTTTAATACTGCTGAATTAGTAGTAGGAATAGCTGTTCCTGGTGCTGGAAACTACACCAGAAAAGAAATTGATGCTTTGATTGATTGGGTAAAACGTCCGCAAGTAGGCGCCTCAGGGATGGTCTATGTAAAATGCAACGACGATGGCACATACAAATCATCCGTAGATAAATTTTATGATCAAGACGATTTAACAAATTGGGCAAAAGCTACTCAGGCAAATCCAGGTGATATGATTTTTGTATTATCAGGGCCTGCTAACAAAACTAGAGCGCAACTTTCGGCTTTACGAATGGAATTAGCTACCCGTTTAGGTTTGAGAAAACCAAACGAATTTGCGCCATTATGGGTAGTGGATTTTCCTTTATTAGAATTAGATGAAGAAAGTGGACGTTACAATGCGATGCACCATCCATTTACATCTCCTAAACCAGAAGATATTAATTTATTAGCAACCGATCCAGGAAAAGTAAGAGCTAATGCTTATGATATGGTATTGAACGGAAATGAAATTGGCGGAGGTTCAATTCGTATTCACGATAAAGCTACACAAGAATTGATGTTTAAATATTTAGGATTTACCCCTGAAGAAGCTAAAGCACAATTTGGATTCTTGATGGATGCGTTCCAATTTGGCGCACCTCCTCACGGTGGATTAGCCTTTGGATTAGACCGATTAGTCGCAATTTTAGGTGGACAAGAAACCATTCGTGATTTTATTGCCTTCCCAAAAAACAATTCGGGACGCGATGTGATGATTGACGCACCTTCAACTATTGACGACGCACAATTGAAAGAATTACATATTCAATTGAATATTCAAGCGTAGTTGAACTAATAATTTAGTCAGAAAACGTTGAAAATCAATATTTTTGCAAAATAAAAATCAAAAACGTTTTTCGTATTATATTTAATACTACATTTGTTCTATTATAAATTATTATTACTATTACAATGCGTACAGGTACAGTTAAAT
>JBJOFE010000017.1:0-54367 GCA_046048915.1 Bacteroidota bacterium
CCTAAATCTAGTTGATGGTTTAAAAGTGGTCTTAATAATGGGGAGATTATAAGAAACCTTGATAAACCGACATCTGGTAAGGGAAAGCCTCAAGAAAAGGGGTAAAAAAAACACCCACACTAGCATCGAGCGAGCAACCCTTTATGGGTGCGAGCAATACTAACTGTGGGTATTTTTAGATCTAGTGGAGTCGCCGGGAATCGAACCCGGGTCCAAACAAGCAACTAAAGAGCTTTCTACAGGCTTATTTCCTGATTGAGTTTTCGATGTTTTGCTAGGCCAGAAACAGCCACAAAACACTTAGTCTCTTAATTTTCAAGTACCGCCCGAAACAAACGATGCTCTAGGTTTATATTTACGATTCCCCTAGATCAAATGCTATAAACCAAAGCCTTTGAGGAGAATCCTGCTTTCCTACCTGGTAGGACGAGGCTAATCTTACTATGATTCAGATTATGCAGCAAGAGCGTAGTTTCCTTCGCCGTGTAAAAAAGTGTGAAGCCTTTTATTAACGAGAATTACTTCAGTTCTCGACCTGCTTACTTTTCAATTCGACTTGCTGTCAAAACCAGTCGACCCCTAATCGATTTTAGAATAGTTAATATCTATCCCAAAATTGAATGGCAAAGGTAAATCTTTTTTAATGATTAAAAGGATTTGATTTGGGTATTTGAAATCGTAATTCGTAAATTAGATTATTCGTCAGTATCCGTTTTAAAAGGATAGTCTCCAAAAAGTGGCGCCACTTTTTTTACATTATAGGTGCTTTTGTTCATTTTGTTAGATAAAGCTATAATAGTAACCTGCTCTTTTGGAAGAGTTATGTAAGCTGAGGTATTACCATGCCACCAACCATTATGAAAATAAAAATTTTGTCCCGTCTTCCAATTAATCATTCGGATACCTAAACCATAATTTTTCTCACCTTCTCTTTCATTGCTATAACCAACATGAACTTGTTTAGCCAAAGCAGGCTCCAAGAAATCTTTTCTACTTCTGGCTCGATCAAACTTTAAAAGGTCTCTCACTGTAGAATATATATTTTTATCACCATACACTTCGTCCAAATAATCTTTGCCAATTTCCACTCGGTTGGCTTTGTAAGAAGGTACGATTCTATCTTTGTCTTTTTCGTAATCAAACACAAAGGTATCTTTCATTCCTAATGGTTTGAAAATCATTTCTGACATCGCTTCTTTATAGCTTTTCTTAGTTATTTTCTCAATAATAAGGGCTAACATAGCATAATTCGTATTGCAGTATGCAAAACGGGTATTAGTTCTGGATTCTAACCCAATGTCTTTAGTCGCCAAAAGAATAAGAATATCTTGATTAGTCAATCGGTTGTGGCGGTCCCAAACACCATCGTTTCGATCGGTGAAATAGGCATAGTTTCGCAATCCACTTCGGTGGTTCAATAACATTCGAATAGTAACTTCAGGAAATGGGAATTCTTTTAAAACAGTTGTTACTTTTTGATCTAATTGGAGTCGATTAGCATTCACCAGTTTTAGTACAGCTGCAGCAGTTAGAACTTTACTCACGGAAGCAATATGCAATGGAGTGTTGGGTGTAATACTGTCTTTTTTGCTAATATTGGCTAATCCATCGTATTTTTCAAAAATAATTTGACCATTTTTCGCTACTAAAAACGCACCATTTGCGCTCTTTCCTGGCCAGTTTTTATTATAAAAGTGAGCAATTTTTTGACGGGTGGTTTTTATATACTCTTCGCTCAATTTGGGTCCCTCATTAGATAAAGGTCTCATTTCAGGTAAGACGTTCTCTGGCAGTTCTGAATCTTTAGGTAAGGATTCTGCTTTGTTTTTGCCACAAGAGCTTAAAACTAGGGATAAAACGAGTATTTGTAGTATATTTGCTTTTTTAAAATAATCCATTTGTATAGGGGTACTTGAGTCGCAAATATATTGATTTCAATGTTTTTCTGATACCTTTTTTCATTTATCAGTAACTTATTTATCCACAATTCAATGTTATTAAAAGAGTATTTGCTTGGTTGTCAATAGGTATTGTTAAATACAAGCATTTAATAAATATAGAGTATTTGGTTTTTCAATTGTATTCAAAAATTCAAATCGAAGAAATAATAAAAATAAATGAGTTTGAAATTCGGTATTTTAAAAGAAGTAGTTCAAAAACAAGATCAAAGAGTTTCTTTTTCTCCAAAGAAAATGAACCTATTGAAGGAACAATACCCAGAAATACAATTTACTGTTGAGGCTGATTCTAATCGTATTTTTTCAGATGAGGATTACCAGCAATTGGGAATTGAGGTTGTTTCATCGATTGCGGATTGCGATGTTATGTTTGGTGTAAACCCTAAAGTTTCTTCAGCATTAATTCCGAATAAAAAATATTTATTTGTTCAAGATGAAGTCAAGTCTGACAAACCATTATTTACATTGGATACTATGCTTGGATTGGTAGGTGCTTATTCTGCTTTCAGGGCTTTTGGACTTAAGTTTGAATTATTTAAATTACCTTCTATCGCTACTTTTAAGGACCAGGCTGCATTAACATCGTATCTTAAACGACCTGTTTTGCCTCCTTTGAAAATTATGGTGATTGGATCTCAAGAACTAGGTTTAGGTGCTGAGGTAATTATGAAAGCGATGAAAATAAAGAAAGTCACTACCGATGATTTTCTTACAAAGACTTTTGCACAAGCTGTGTTTACTGTGATAAGTGATGCTGATACTGTTGTTATAGCATCTTTTACAAAGGTTTCAGATATTTGTATAGTGAATTTGACATCTAATAGAGATAGAATTATTTTATCACAAGAAGTATTGAATGCCAACGATTGTAAGTTACGCGTCATTGCCGATTTGAGTCCGAATAATTCCAATTCAATTGCGAGTACTTTGCGACAATCTACTTCAGAAGATCCCTATTATGGATATTTACCTAGTGAGGCTAAGGAAGTTGATTTGTTCCATCCAGCAGCAATTGTAGTTGCTGCAGTACCAGATAGTACTGTAGATTTTCCTAAAGAAACTAGCGAATTCATTGGAAATCAGCTAGCGCAATATTATATTCCATCTTTATTTCAATAAATCAGGTTTCGTTTCAATTTTATATTACATAATGCCGTTCACTAAAATAGAAAAAAGTTGAAGTAGTTTTTTTATTTTTTGTTGGCTGACCAAAATAATAAACTTACATTTGTACTTGTATACAAACAAATTCCGGAAAATATGTTTACTTTTTCACAGTACTTAGGCTTTTTACTTTTCTTAACCATTTTGACAATGGGATTTTGGCTAATGTTTTTCTTAGTTGGATTCGTGTCATACTGGGTTGGTGGTGCTTCTTGGGAAGCTTACAAAGAAAAGAAAGCAAAAAAGAAAGAAGAGCAGTCAGCTTAATCTGATTGTTTGATAATAAAAAAGCTCCGATATTCGGAGCTTTTTTTATGCAAAAAAAAGACTGCCTTTTCAGACAGTCCTAGGATTGATTAGCCTTGAAATTCCATTTCTCCACCACCATCATTTAATTTCTTAGGTTGTTTCTCTCTTTCGTTTTTAGCTTTGTTAAAACGATAAGTAAATGACAAGGTTACTTGACGCACTCTCCATTGCATTTCAGATCTTGAACTTAACACGCCAGGTAGGTACGTTTCCATGATTCTTTTTCTACCATTAAAAACGTCATTTACATTCAGAGTTAGTGTTCCTTTATCTTTTAATACATCTTTACTAAATGCTAAATTAGCACTGAAGTTGCCCAATACTTTTCCTTGCGCATTAGTTTGTCCTCCCATATACATTAAATTGGTTTGCCAATCAATTTTAGAGGGCAATGTAATTTTAGATGTTAAACGACTAAACCAAGAAGTCGCGTTATTGTTAAACTTTTGGGTTACTATCACATTGTTAAAATTGGTATATACAAAATCTCCTTTTGTATCACTTTGGAAGAAGTTGAAATTAGAATTCAATTTCCACCATTTATAGGGAGAATAATTTAAAGTAAATTCAAATCCAGTTCTGAATTCTGTTGCAATATTGATAGGGGATGTAATAATAATTGGCGTGCCATTTACAAAGTTCCCAGATTCTCTTCGTGCCATTTGAAACACATCATTAGTTTTGTTGTAATACAATGAAGTGCTCAATGTTAATTTTGACCAACGTTTTATATATCCAAAATCGATTGCATCAGTCATAGACGGATCTAAATCAGGATTACCAACAAAAATATTGATATTACTAGACAAATTGCTGAATGGATTTAACATTCTTCCTCTTGGTCTTTGAATCCTTCTACTGTAACTGATAGAAGTGCTACTTTTATCTGAAATTTCGTAAGTTAAGAAGGCACTAGGAAATAAGTTACCGTATTTTTTAGTGTTAAAATCAGAAGTTGCTAATTGGTTGATTTCAATATTTGAATCTTCATAACGCAATCCTAAAAGTACGGATACTTTGTTTTGCTTAAATCCGTATTGGGTATATAAAGCGTTCACTTTTTCTTTATATTCCAAAACATTTGTAAAATTAGGATTGATAATTCCTTCATTTTTAACTTGATAATCAGTGACTAATTTTGAAAAATCACCACGATATCCAGCCTCAAATTGACTTCCTTTTCCTAAAGGTAAAACATAATCACTTTGAACCAAGACTCTATCTTGTTTCTGGTTGTTAATAGTATTGTCTAATTTAGTTCCAGTAGTATTGGTTCCTGTTTCGGTTACAATAGCCACATTTTCATCATCATTAGAAGAAATAGATCCGTCAATACTGAATTTATGTCCCGCTTTTTTAAAGTTCTTAGTAAAATTTGTAGTGTATTCTATATTCTCACTATCACTATTTTCTTTGTTAATTCGGTTTTTAGTATAATCAAATATATTAGTAGCAGTAAAGTAATTCTGAAAAACAGTATCGGTATTGTCTCCTTTGTTATTTCGATAATTGATGGTGTTAGTCCAAGAAGTGTTCTTGTCAATCGCTATATCAACACCAAAATTTCCATTATACCCATTTCCGTATCGGTCATTTTCTCTAGGCTCAACTATGAAATTTCGAATTGAATTATCTGAATTAAAATAAGTAGTTTCGTTGATCATATTACCAGGATTGCTTCTAAAACTATATCCTTGGGTTGTAAATAAACTTACTGCTTTAGTTTTGTAGTTCACATTTCCGCTTAACCCATTATTGTCTGGAATTCCTCCAGTAGCAATAAAAGTACCATTAAAACCTAGATTTTTTCCTTTTTTCAAAACGATGTTCAAGATTCCACCACCACCTTCAGCATCATATCTTGCTGATGGATTAGTAATAACTTCTACTTTATCAATTGCGTCTGCAGGAATGATACGAAGTGCTTCAACTATATTAATAGCGTTTGAGGGTCTGCCATCAATTAAAATTTTCACATTTTCATTTCCTCTTAAACTAACATTACCTTCTACATCAACTGATACTGAAGGAATATTACCAAGAACATCACTAACGGTTCCACCTTTTACCATTAAATCATTTCCAACATTGAACACTTTTTTGTCTAATTTGATTTCAACGGTAGTTTTTTCAGCTCTAACCACAACTTCACTCAATTGAGCTGCATCCTCAGTTAAAGAAATAACACCTAAATTCGTGTTTGAATCGATGGTTTTTCCTTTAATCTCTGTAGCTTTAAATGAAATAAATTCTATGGTTATATCGTAGGTTCCTGAAACAGCATCTACTGAGAATTCTCCTTTGTTATTAGTTATTCCACCTGATACAGCTTTAGGATTGTTAGGTAGTCTAAGTGTAATAGTGGCGTATTCTAAAGGTTGTCTGGTTGTTTTTTCAATAACTTTTCCAGTTATCTTTAATTTGGCTTTTGCCATTGGAGCTTGTTGGCCAAAACTTAGTATACTGCTTAAAAACAGTACAATTAATGCGATCGCATTTATTTTTTTCATCAATAATGATTTTAGTTACGCGTTATTAGACTTATAAATTCACAAAAGGTTACATGAAGTTTATCAAATAAAAACTAAATAATTTTATTATAATAGAAATTGTATCACCTGTTCTGGAACTCGACCAATAATAGCCTTGTCTCCTTTGATTACAATTGGTCTTTCAATTAAAATTGGATGTGCTACCATAGCTTGTAGAATGGCTTCATCAGAAAGTGATTTATTTTTATAGTTTTCAACCCAAATGCTTTCTTTCACACGTACTAATTGAATGGGTTTGAAATTCAATTTTTGTAAAATGGCTTTAATTTCTTGCTCTGTTGGTGGTGTTTCAAGGTATTTGATTATGGTTATATCTGTTTCTTTTTCAGCTAGTAGCGCTAAACAGTTTCTTGATTTTCCGCAACGTGGATTGTGGTATATTTGAATCATTGGATTTAAATTTTTTGCGAAGTAATGAAAATATTGAAATTAAAATCCTATTTTAGAGTGATTATTTATTAGATAAATTTATGTTTATATCACAAGGAGTAGCTAAGGAAAATGTTTTTTGGAAATACCTATTGGGGTCATTTATTCTTTTTTGTGCTTCGTTAGTGGGGCAACTGCCATTTATTTTAGGTGTTTACATCAAATCCTACACACAGAAACTTCCTTATCCTAATTCGTACGAAGCAACTATGGGTTATTTAGAATCTAATCTTTCTTTGTTACTCATGTTAGTATCTTTTGTATTTGTATTTTTTCAATTGTATGTACTTGTTCGTTTTTTTCACAAACAATCATTTACACAAATAATCACTTCTAGAAAAACGATGGATTGGAATCGGGTATTTTTTTCGTTTTTTATTTGGGCAGGAATCACAATTTGCACTACAATTGGATTTTATATTTTTTACCCAGAGGATTTTATTGTACAATTTGATTGGATGCTTTTTTTAGGATTGTTTGTCATAGGTTTACTACTCTTTCCTTTTCAGATAGGTACTGAAGAATTAATATTTAGAGGGTATCTTATGCAGGGTTTTGGGAATTTGGCTCATAATAAGTGGTTTCCTTTGGTAATGACATCAATTATTTTTGGATTGCTTCATATAGCTAATCCCGAAGTGGATAAAATGGGTTATAGTATTTTGATTTATTATATTGGGACAGGTTTCTTTTTAGGAATTATTACCTTAATGGATGAAGGAATGGAGCTGGCTTTAGGTTTCCATTTTGCTAATAACTTTATTGCAGCTTTATTAGTTACCTCTGATTGGACCGCATTTCAAACACATTCCATTTTAAAAAGCACTTCTGATCCAAGTGTTTTCTTTGATATTGTACTGCCAGTTAGTTTTATTTTTCCAATTATAGTATTGCTATTTGCTAAAAAATACCATTGGACTAATTGGCGAGAAAAACTAACAGGAAGCATTAAATACAACAAATAAATAATTAATTAATTAATAATGAGTACAGTAACTTATCAAAACGTTCATAATAAGTTTAAGTTGAATGGCTTTAGTTTTACTAAAGATGATTTACTTCGTGTAGCCTATTCTTTTATCAAAGAAGGTGAAAATTATGAAAAACCTTTAGGGATTTTTATTTTAGATTGGTTTGATCCAAAGCCTTATTTAGAAATGAATACTTCGGGTTCTACAGGAACTCCAAAAATTATTCGCGTAGACAAGCAAGCTATGGTTAACTCAGCCCTAGCTACAGGTGATTTTTTTGATTTGCAGCCAGGACAAAAAGTGCTACATTGTTTGCCAACGGATTATGTAGCTGGTAAAATGATGTTTGTAAGGGCTTTTATTTTAGGCTTAGACATGGAATTTGTAGCGCCAAGTTCGCACCCTCTAGAAGGAGTGAAAGGTTCCTTTGATTTTTGCGGTATGGTCCCCTTGCAGGCTAAAAATTCAATAAAAGACTTAGGCCGTATTAAAAAGTTAATCATTGGCGGTGCCAAAGTAACAAAGACTTTAGAAAATGAGTTGACTGCAATACCATCGCAAATTTATGAAACCTATGGAATGACTGAAACCATTACACATATAGCTGCAAAACGAGTAGGAGCGTCAGCATTTACAGTTTTGCCTAATGTAATAATCACAACCGATGACAGACATTGTTTAGTTATTGATGCGCATAAAATTAGTGGTGAAAAAATTGTAACTAATGATTTAGTTGATTTAGTTTCAGATAGTCAATTTGTATGGAAAGGCCGTTTTGATAACGTAATCAATAGTGGCGGTATTAAATTAATTCCAGAACAAGTTGAAGAGAAACTTGCGACATCAATTTCAAACTGCTTCTTTGTTTACGGACAAGCCGATGAACTTTTAGGAGAAAAATTAGTCTTGTATGTAGAAGGGGAATCAATGGCAATTGACGAATCTATTTTTGAAGTTCTAGACAAATACGAAAGACCGAAAGAGATTGTATTTATTCCAGAATTTAAAAGAACCGCTACTGGTAAGGTAATAAGAGACCAAAGTATTGGTTGATACACAGTAATGTAAATAAAAAGAGAGGTAATTACCTCTCTTTTTATTTTATGTTTGAATTACCCCTAAATTAAATTGCTTTTCAATAGGAGCGTGGTTAGCGGCTTCAATTCCCATTGAAATCCAAGTACGTGTATCTAATGGATCTATAATCGCATCGGTCCACAAACGAGACGCTGCATAATAAGGCGACACTTGTTCGTCATAACGCGCTTTGATTTTAGAGAATAGTTCAGCTTCTTTGGCTTCATCTACTTCTTCTCCTTTTGCTTTTAGCGAATTGGCTTCAATTTGTGCCAATACTTTTGCGGCTTGTGTACCACCCATTACGGCTAATTCAGCACTTGGCCAAGCCACAATCAAACGCGGATCATAGGCTTTGCCACACATGGCATAGTTTCCTGCGCCATACGAATTTCCAACAATTACAGTGAATTTTGGCACTACCGAATTGGAAACAGCATTCACCATTTTAGCACCATCTTTTATGATACCACCATGCTCTGATTTACTTCCTACCATAAAACCGGTTACGTCTTGTAAAAAGACTAACGGAATTTTCTTTTGGTTACAATTGGCTATAAATCGAGTGGCTTTGTCTGCCGAATCGGAGTAAATAACGCCTCCAAATTGCATTTCACCATTTTTAGTTTTGACTACTTTTCGTTGGTTGGCTACAATCCCTACAGCCCAACCGTCTATTCTAGCATAACCTGTAATGATGGTTTGTCCATAACCTTCTTTGTACGCTTCAAATTCGGAATTATCTACCAATCTCTTAATGATTTCCATCATATCGTATTGATCGGTACGTGCTTTAGGAAGTACGCCATACAATTCGTTTTCATCTTGAGCGGGTTTTTCTGATTTGATTCGGTTATAACCGGCCTTATCATAATCGCCAATTTTATCAACGATATTTTTTATTTTGTCCAAAGCATCTTTATCGTCTTTGGCTTTATAATCAGTCACACCTGAGATTTCGCAATGGGTAGTTGCACCGCCTAAAGTTTCATTATCAATGCTTTCGCCAATTGCGGCTTTAACTAAATAACTTCCAGCCAAAAAGATACTACCTGTTTTGTCTACAATCAAAGCTTCGTCACTCATAATTGGCAAATAAGCACCACCAGCCACACAACTTCCCATCACTGCCGAAATTTGAGTAATTCCCATACTGCTCATTAAGGCGTTATTTCTAAAAATACGTCCAAAGTGTTCTTTGTCCGGAAAAATCTCATCTTGCAAAGGCAAATACACCCCAGCACTATCTACTAAATAAATAATTGGAATGCGATTTTCCATGGCAATTTCTTGCGCGCGTAAGTTTTTCTTAGCAGTAATTGGAAACCAAGCTCCGGCTTTTACAGTCGCATCATTCGCAACCACTATACATTGCTTTCCTTTAATATACCCTACTTTGACCACGACACCGCCCGATGGGCATCCACCATGTTCTTTATACATTCCTTCGCCAACAAATGCACCAATTTCAATACTCTTTTCGTTAGCATCAAGCAAATAATCAATACGTTCACGAGCCGTCATTTTTCCTTCGGCATGTAATTTTTGGATGCGTTTTTCACCGCCACCTAATTTTACTTCTCCTAATTTTTTGCGTAATTCAGAAAGTAACAGTTTGTTATGATCTTCGTTTTTATTGAAATTCAAATCCATGTATAGTGTGGGTATATGATATTTAAAAGGCTAAAATACAAAATCATCATTTGAAAAGTAGTTCCAAATGATGATTTTTAATCCTGTATTGAATCTTATTTTTTTTTGGACTCTTCCACGAGTCGTTTTAATATTGCCCATTGTTTCAGTGCATCTCTTGCGTCAACGGCTGGGTAACCTAAAACAGTTTTACCCGCTTCAACATTACTCACTACTCCTGAACCAGCCCCTACAATAGCACCATTGCCAAGAGTAGTATGGTCTTTAATAGAAGCACTTCCGCCAATAATTACGCCATTACCTAAAGTAACGGATCCCGCTAATCCAGAGTTTCCAGCCATTATACAAAAACGACCCAGTTTACTATTGTGTCCAATTTGTACCAAATTGTCAATTTTACAACCATCACCTAAAACAGTCGAGCTGAATTTACCACGATCCACACATGAGTTGGCGCCAATTTCAACGCCATTGCCAATTACTACATTTCCAATTTGTGGAATCTTAACTAAGCCTTTTTGAGGGTCAGGTCTAAAACCAAAACCATCAGCGCCAATTGTCGCATTGGGATGTATAATACAATGATGACCAATATGGCAACGCTCTCTGACTACGGTTCCTGACCAAATTACAGTATTGTCACCGATGGAACATTCGTCCAATACAGTTACGTTAGGGTAGAGGATGGTGTTTTCTCCAATGGTGGTTTTCGGGCCAACATAGACGTTGGCACCAATTTTACTTCCTTTTCCAATAGTTGCAGTAGTATCAATTACTGCAGTTGGATGAATTTCGACATGAAACACTGGGCTAGGCGGAGCAAAAAGTTCCAATACTTGCGACATGGCCAAATCGGCATTTTTTACTTTGATAAATACCCGATTTTCTCCAGGTTCAATGCTAATATCTTCGTTGACTACTGCAGCACATGCCTTAGATGTGGCCCAATTTTTTTCGTATTTTCGGTGTCCAATGAAGGAGATCTCAGTTGCTGAAGCAGCATCTAATTGTTCAGGAGCAGTTATAGTTGCGTTGGTTACCCCTACAATAGTTCCTTGAAGTACTTCGTTAATTTCATGAATGGAGTACGATTTCATAGTTTTTGGTTGGTTTTTTGGTGGTATAATTATCAAATAAACTCAATTCCTTTTGAATGAGCAACTTTTTAAAATAAAAACTCCTCAAACTATTCTAAATTAGAAAGTTGAGGAGTTTTATTTTGAGTAGTACTCTATTTATTCTTCTTCCTTTTGTCCCATCATCATCAAATAGGCTTTCAAGAAATTATCGATCTCGCCATTCATCACGCCATCTACATCGGTTGATTCAAAACCGCTACGAACGTCTTTGACTAATTTATAAGGATGCATGACATAATTTCTAATTTGCGATCCCCATTCAATTTTCATCTTTCCGGCTTCAATATCGGCACGTTGAGCGAGTTGTTTTTTTAACTCTATTTCATACAACTGCGAACGAAGCATTTGCATGGCACGGTTTCTATTATCGTGTTGCGAACGAGTTTCTGAACATTGAATTTGAATTCCGGTTGGTTTGTGTACCAATTGTACCTTAGTCTCTACCTTATTAACATTTTGTCCACCTGCACCACTCGAACGAGCCGTAGTAATTTCGATATCGGCGGGATTGATGTCAATTTCAATAGTGTCATCTACCAATGGATAAACATAAACCGAAACAAAAGATGTATGGCGTTTGGCATTGCTATCGAAAGGTGAAATACGCACCAATCTATGTACTCCATTTTCCCCTTTTAAATAACCAAAAGCATAATCACCTTCAATTTCCAAAGTCACCGTTTTGATACCTGCCACATCACCTTCCTGAAAGTTCAACTCTTTGACTTTGTAACCTTGTTTTTCGGCCCACATCAAATACATTCTCATCAGCATGGAAGCCCAATCACAACTTTCTGTTCCACCGGCACCAGCCGTAATTTGAAGCACTGCACTCAAAGTATCTCCTTCTTCCGAAAGCATATTCTTGAATTCAATACCTTCTATATGTAATTCGGTGGCCAGATATTGTTCATCTAACTCTTCTACCGAAAGTTCCCCTTCTTTGTAGAATTCGTAAGCCAATTGCAATTCATCACTTAGCTCAATAGCTTTGTTGTAATCTTCAATCCACTTTTTCTTGTTTCGAAGGTTTTTGACAACTATTTCCGCTTCTTTGGCATTGTTCCAAAAGTCAGGCGCAAACGTCTTTTCTTCTTCGTTTGTAATTTCAATTAATTTGGCATCAACGTCAAAGATACCTCCTCAACGCACCAAGGCGTTCTACAATACCTTTTATTTGTTCGGTAGTTGTCATAAATTATGTAATTTTGTGAAGCAAAAATAAGACTTTTTTAAGGAAAGACAATTCGACTATTGTTTGCCCAACACTATAACAACATAAAAATGGAAATAAACTTAGTTAGCGATACTATTACAAAGCCTACTCACGAAATGTTACAATACATGTTTAATGCTGTTGTGGGCGACGATGTGTACAAACAAGACCCAACAGTTATTGAATTAGAAGCTAGAGTAGCTGCACTATTTGGAATGGAAGCAGGTCTATTTTTTCCATCAGGAACGATGGCGAATCAAACGGCAATTAAATTACACACCCAACCCGGCGAGCAATTAATTGCAGATAAATATGCACACGTTTACAACTACGAAGGAGGGGGAGTTTCTTTTAATAGTGGCGTTTCCTGTTGTTTGTTAAATGGACATCGAGGAATGATTACTGCCTCACAAGTAAAATCAGCAATTAACGATCCGGAGTTTTATCACAGTCCGTTGACGAGTGTAGTTTGTGTTGAAAACACCACTAACAAAGGAGGAGGTGCTTGTTATGAATTGGAAGATTTACGCCAAATCAAACAAGTTTGTGATGATCATAATTTGAAATTTCATTTGGATGGTGCCCGAATTTGGAATGCTTTGGTAGCCAAAAATCAGGATCCAAAAGAATTTGGAAAACTATTCGATACGATTTCGGTTTGTTTGTCTAAAGGATTAGGAGCACCTATAGGTTCGGTCTTATTGGCGGATAAAAAAACGATTCATAGAGCGTTGCGCGTTCGAAAAATTTTAGGAGGCGGAATGCGTCAAGTAGGTTATTTGGCTGCAGCCGGAATCTATGCCTTGGATCATAATATAGAGCGATTAGCCGATGATCATCGTCGTGCCAAAGAATTAGCGTCTGTTTTACAATCAAAAAAATGGGTAGCATCAGTAGAACCTGTTGAAACTAATATTTTAATATTTTCGTTGGCGCCACAAGTCAATGAAAGTCAGTTTATGGAAATCTTAAAACAGAAGAACATTTTAATTAGTTCTATGGGTCAAGGTAAATTGCGTATTGTAACCCATTTGGACTACCGCGAAGTAATGCATTCCTATGTTATAGAAACCTTGGAAAAGTTAGTAATTTAATTATGGCAAATCACATCAATCAAATTACTTTAGTCGTTAAAGACTATGATGAAGCCATTGCTTTTTATACTCAAAAATTACATTTTGAATTAATTGAAGATACGGTACTTACTAACACCAAAAGATGGGTTGTCGTAGCTCCAAAAAATTCGCAATGCCGATTATTATTTGCAAAAGCGGCAAACGACGAACAATTAAAATCGGTTGGAAATCAAACTGGAGGTCGTGTTTTTCTATTTATGAATACAGATAATTTTGATGGTGAGTATCAAAATTTAATTGATAATCAGATCAAGATTGTTCGCGAACCAAGTAATGAAACTTACGGAAGAGTATTGGTTTTTGAGGATTTGTATGGTAATTTATGGGATTTGATTGAGCCAGTTTCGACTGAAAATACTAGTTTTTACTCGACTGCTATTGTAGCTATTAAACCTGAGGTTCATTTTGACACAGCGATTAAGGCGTTGAAAAAATTACAAGCAGCAACCAAGTTGGAAGCCGGTAATTTTTTATTTGAACTTCATTTGAGTACTGAAGATAAAAATCAAATACTTATTTGGGAAGGATTTTATTCAGAATCCGATTTTCAATCACATTTGAATTCAGTTCATTTACAAGATTTCCTGAAACAAAATGTAGTCGATTTTATCTCAGGATATCCTGCAAAAAGAATAGTTTAAATTATTTAAACAAATTATCCATTCCTGGAATCATTGGCATGTCCATTTTAGCTACCGCATCCAATTCGGCTTCATTAACTTTTGTGGCTTTTTCGATGGCTTTATTCAGTACCAAAATCAAATAATCTTCCAGCTGTTCTTTGTCTTCTAATAAGCTGTAGTCAATGGAAATTGATTTGATGGTTCTATTGGCAGTCAAAGTGACTTTAAGTGTGCCGTCAGTACTTTGTTCGTCAATAAGTACGGTATTTAAACGTTGTTTAGTATCTTCTATTTTTTGTTGGGTTTCTCTTAATTTACCCATCATTCCCATTAAATCCATTAGTTGCTTTTTTAATTGATTAGTATTCGATGTAAAATTAGTACATTAGTTGTTTATTTTAAATTAAATAATCATGAAAAATACACTGCTGATCCACTTTGTTTGTGTTATTTTTGCCGCTTCATTTACAACCATTAATGCACAGTCTATGTCACATACTATTGCAGCTCCTATAGCTAAAATATTGCCAAAACAATTAAAGAAACACAATGATACAAGAACCGATAATTATTTTTGGCTCAATGACAGAGAGAATCCGGAAGTAATTGACTATTTGAATCAAGAGAATGCCTATTATGATGCCATGACGGTGCACACCAAAGATTTTCAAAAGTCACTTTTTGAAGAAATGAAAGGGCGCATCAAGGAAGACGACCAATCGGTTCCGTATTTGTACAATGGCTATTACTATATCACACGATATGAAAAAGGACAAGATTATCCAATCTATTCCCGTAAAAAAGGAAGTCTAGATGCCAAAGAAGAAATTTTATTTAATTGTAATGAATTGGCCAAAGGGCATACTTTTTTTCAATTAGGAGGTTTGAGTGTGAGTCCTGATAATCGATTTGCTTCTTTTGGAGTAGATACAGTTGGAAGACGTATTTACACCATTAAAATCAAGAATTTAGAAACCAACGAAATTCTTCCAGATGTGATTGAAAACGCAACGGGAGGTTCGGTTTGGGCCAATGATAACCACACTCTTTTTTATACACGCCAAGATAAAGTGACCTTGCGTGCTAATCAGATTTTCAAACACAAACTACAAACTACAGCCGATCAAGATGTTTTGGTCTATGAAGAAAAAGACGATACATTCAATGTTTCTGTAGGCAAAGAAAAATCAAAAAAATATATCGTTATTGGTGCTGAGAGTACCTTGACAACTGAATACCGAATTTTGAATTCGGATACACCAGATGCTGAATTCAAAGTGTTTCAACCAAGAGTTCGCGGTTTGGAGTACAGTATTTCTCATTTTGGGGATTCGTTTTATATCTTAACTAATAAAGACAAAGCAACCAATTTTAAGTTAATGAAAACTCCTGAAAATGCTACCGAAAAGAAGCATTGGAAAGAGGTTATTGCCCACAGAGAAGATGTTTTAATAGAAGACATTGAAATCTTCAGTAACTATTTGGTAGTCGAAGAACGTTCCAATGGTTTGAACCACATTCGCATTATGCCTTGGAGTGGAGCAGGGGAGTACTATTTGCCTTTTGGAAGTGAAACCTACAATGCCTACACGACAACTAATGTAGATTTTGACACTGATATTTTGCGATATAGCTACCAGTCAATGGCAACACCATCTTCGGTGATTGATTTCAATATGAAGACCAAAGAGAAAGAAATCAAAAAAGAGCAAGCTGTTTTGGGTGGGCAATTTGATAAAAATAATTATGTAGAAGAGCGTGTTTGGGCAACAGCCAAAGATGGAATTAAAGTACCCATTTCATTAGTCTATCGCAAAGATTTGAAAAAAGACGGAACCAACCCGTTGTTGCAATATGCTTACGGTTCGTATGGAGTTACTATGGAACCTTATTTTTCAACCACACGTTTGTCTTTGTTAGATCGTGGTTTTATTTATGCTATTGCGCACATTCGTGGTGGCGAAGATTTAGGAAGACAATGGTATGAAGACGGAAAATTATTAAAGAAAAAAAATACGTTCACTGATTTTATTGATTGTTCTCAATTTTTAATTCAAGAAAAATATACCTCGCCAGCCCATTTGTATGCCGAAGGTGGTTCGGCAGGTGGTTTGTTAATGGGAGCGGTAGTCAATATGGCGCCTGAATTGTATCATGGTGTCATTGCTCAAGTCCCTTTTGTTGATGTAATTACAACGATGTTAGATGATAGTATTCCCTTAACTACAGGAGAATACGACGAATGGGGCAATCCCAATAAAAAAGAATATTACGATTATATGCTGTCTTATTCCCCTTACGATAATGTAAAAGAGCAGACTTATCCCAATATGTTTGTGTCTACAGGTTTACACGATTCTCAAGTACAGTATTGGGAACCAGCTAAATGGGTGGCCAAACTGCGTGCGCATAAAAAAGGCAATACTAATTTATACCTTCATACCAATATGGATGCGGGACATGGAGGGGCATCCGGTCGATTTGAAGCGTTAAAAGAATTAGCCAAAGAGTTTGCATTTTTATTGGATTTAGAAGAAATTAAAAAATAATTAGAAATTTATTGTTAAATTTGCTCTACAATAAGGTTGTCTAAAGAAGTCCTTATTCAATTGTTTTTATTTATGAAAGAAGAAATAAATGCTCATAATTCGGTTTTAGATTTGATAGGTAATACACCTCTTATCAAACTGAAAAAAGTAACTGAAGGATTAGAAGGTAACTTCTACGCTAAGGTTGAGGCATTTAACCCAGGTCACTCTTCCAAAGACAGAATTGCACTTTACATTATTGAACAAGCTGAGAAGCAAGGGATTCTTACTCCAGGCGATACCATTGTAGAAACCACTTCCGGAAATACGGGTTTTAGTTTGGCCATGGTGAGCATCATTAAAGGGTACAGTTGTATTCTTGCGGTGAGTTCAAAATCATCTAAAGATAAAATCGATATGCTCCGCGCGATGGGAGCCAAGGTTTATGTTTGTCCTGCACACGTTTCAGCAGATGATGAACGTTCCTATTATAGTGTTGCCAAACGTTTGCACGAAGAAACTAAAGGTTCGGTATACATCAACCAATATTTCAATCAATTGAATTTTGATGCTCATTATTTGAGCACAGGACCTGAGATTTGGAAACAAACCAACGGAAAAATTACCCACCTTGTAGCTTGTAGCGGAACAGGAGGAACTATTTCTGGAACTGCTAAATATTTGAAAGAGCAAAACCCGAATATAAAAATTTTAGGTGTAGATGCTTTTGGTTCTGTGTTGAAAAAATACCACGAAACAAGAGAATTTGATAAAGATGAAATCTATCCGTACCGAATTGAAGGTTTGGGTAAAAACCTGATTCCATCGGTTACTGATTTTGATGTGATAGATAAGTTCATGAAAGTAACTGACGAAGAAAGCGCACATGCTACTCGTGAGTTAGCCAAAACAGAAGGTTTATTTGTAGGATATACTTCAGGAGCTGTACTTCAAGCGATTAAACAATATGCTGACGAAGGCGAGTTTACTCCAGAAAGTAATGTAATTGCAATATTCCCAGATCATGGATCCCGTTATATGAGTAAAGTATTTAGTGACGACTGGATGAATGAACAAGGATTCTTTGATAGTGTTAACGAAGAAGAAGCGCAAAAAATAGAATTTATAAAATAATAATTTACAAAGAATACAACATAAAAAAAACTCTCGATTTCTCGAGAGTTTTTTATTTTATTTAGAATAGAAAATTATTCTTCCATTGTATGATAAACGTTCATCACGTCATCATCTTCTTCTAATTTTTCGATCAATTTTTCCACATCAGCTACTTGATCTTCCGTTAGCTTTTTAGTGATTTGCGGAATTCTTTCAAATCCAGAAGATAAAATTTCTAAACCTCTGTTTTCTAATTCTTTTTGGATCGTTCCAAAACTCCCAAAAGGCGCATAGATTAAGATTCCGTCTTCGTCTTCAAAAACCTCTTCGGCACCAAAATCAATGAATTCTAATTCTAATTCTTCTGGATCTAATCCATCTTTTGGCACGCGGAAGTTACAGGTATGATCAAACATAAATTCAACCGAACCTTGTGTTCCCATCGTTCCGTTGCATTTGTTGAAATACGAACGCACATTGGCAACCGTTCTATTATTATTATCAGTAGCGGTTTCAATCAAAAGCGCAATTCCGTGAGGTGCATAGCCTTCAAACAAAACCTCTTTGTAGTTAGCCGTATCTTTATCAGTTGCTTTTTTAATAGCGCGTTCTACATTGTCTTTAGGCATATTGGCTGCCTTCGCATTTTGTATTACCGCTCTTAATCGTGAATTGGCATCCGGATTTGGTCCTCCTTCTTTTACTGCCATTACGATGTCTTTACCAATTCTAGTAAAGGCTTTGGCCATTGCTGACCAACGTTTCATTTTTCTTCCTTTTCTAAACTCAAACGCTCTTCCCATTGCTGCTATTTTTATTAACGCTGCAAAAATAGTATTATTTTGCAGTTTTTACAATCCTTGTTATTTTTTATAAAATGGTAGTTTAACCACTTTGGCAGGTACGTCATTTTTACGAATTCGAATATAGATATCGCTATCTACTCCACTGAATGCTGCACTTACATAACCCAAACCAATTCCTTTGTTCATGGATGGCGACATGGTTCCCGAAGTTACGATTCCAATTACATTTCCATCAGCATCAACAATTTCGTAATCGTGTCTTGGTACGGCACGTTCTTGCATTTCAAATCCTACTAATTTTTTAGAAACTCCCGCTTCTTTTTGCGCTTTTAAATTAGCTGAATTGGTAAATTCTTTATTGAATTTAGTAATCCAACCCAATCCCGCTTCTAACGGCGAAGTAGTATCGTTGATGTCGTTTCCGTACAAACAGAATCCCATTTCTAAACGTAAGGTATCACGGGCAGCCAAACCGATAGGTTGGATGTTGAATGCTTTTCCAGCTTCAAAAACGGCCTTCCAAATGTGTTCTACATCGGCATTTTTACAATATATTTCAAATCCTCCCGCTCCCGTATAACCGGTTGCTGAGATGATCACGTCATTGATGCTTGCAAAATCACCAATTTGAAAATGGTAGTATTCAATTTGTGCCAAATCCAATGAAGACAAACTTTGCATGGCTTCCACCGCTTTTGGACCTTGAATAGCTAATAACGAATAGTCATCAGAAAGGTTTTGCATTACTACACCCAAATCATTGTGACTACTAATCCAGTTCCAGTCTTTTTCAATGTTAGAAGCATTCACCACTAAAAGATACTCGTCTTCTTTCATTTTGTAGACCAATAAATCATCTACGATTCCGCCTTCGGCATTGGGTAAACACGAATATTGCGCTCTTCCAATAGTTAGGGTAGCGGCATCGTTTGAAGTTACTTTTTGGATCAAGGCCAAGGCATTAGGTCCCGAAAGTAAAAACTCTCCCATATGCGATACATCAAATACGCCTACACCAGTGCGAACAATTTCGTGTTCTGCATTTACCCCTTCGTAAAGAATGGGCATATTGTATCCGGCAAACGGAAGCATTTTAGCTCCCAAACTTTCGTGAATGTGCGTTAAAGCAGTATTTTTCATGGTGATTGAAGTAATTTTTTGATGGCGCTAATTTATCGTTTTTTTATGGAGTGGCAAAAAATAAGCGAAACGGATTTTGAATGGATTTTTTAAATAAAAAAACCCGAAACGAAAGTTTCGGGTTTCCTGTTGCGGAGAAAGAGGGATTTTTGACTCTTCCCTATGTAGCTGTTTATCAGTATTATACTGTGTTTATTTTTTCAAGTGCCCCTAATTGTGCCCCTCCAAAATGGACTTAATTTCCTATTTGTGATGATACCTCAAATTTAATCAAATAAAATTAAGAATGCAACTATATTAGTTCAATAAACGGTACTGTTTAGTCTACTATTAGTGGTAGTACTTGTTCGTACTTTAAACTGGTGTAGTGGCAAAACTCTTCTATACTCACGAGTTCATTTTGTTGCTTATTAAGGTGGATTCTTAACTTCTGTAATATTCTAGTGCTTTGGCGGTAACTCTTGCCTGTAATGCGCTGTATGTCCTTTGGATAGATGCACACTCTTTTAATAACTGTTTTCATACTTTATCTATGCTTTTGATTGTGAGTTGACTGGCTTGTTCCGAGGCTAATTTTAGATCTAAATTTAAGCACTATTTTACTAATTATTTCTTATACCAGAGGAATTTTTTTGAAGTCATTTGTTGTTTTATTTGTCAATTATGTCATTATAGGTCAAATGGTATGATAGTCTATTTTAAATTGAAAGTTTAAGTTTCATATTTGCTCAAAATCAATCAAAATGCTGCAGTAAAAAAAGATTGTATGAGTATTAAAATGTATTATTAATTAAAGATTTGGGGTTATTATGGCAAGACAAAAAGGGATAATTAAATTAAAAGGGACTATTGGGGATATTACCTTTTATAAAACTAAGGATGGACATTTGGCACGCGAAAAAGGCGGTATTGAAGCCAATCGAATTGCGAGTGATCCTGCGTTTCAGCGCACTCGAGAGAACGGTTCGGAATTTGGGAGAGCAGGCAAAGCAGGGAAAACCTTGCGTACTGCTTTACGAACTTTACTCTTGAATTCTGCCGATGGTAGAATGGTGAGCCGATTGACGCAGTCGATGATCAAAGTGATTCAGGCGGATCAAACCAACGAAAGAGGGTTGCGTAACGTTATCGACGGTGAGGCAGAACTTTTGACTGGTTTTGAATTCAATATCGGTGGGAAACTAGGCACTACTTTGTTTGCTCCTTTTACGGGAACAATCGATAGAGTAGCTGGCGAAATCATGCTGGAAATGGCATCATTCATTCCGTTGAATATGATTGCTGCACCTGGAGGGACTACTCATTTTAAAATTGTATCTGCTGGGGCGGAGGTCGATTTTGAGGCAGAAACTTTTGTGAGCAGCAGTTCGGAGACGGCAATTTTGGCCTGGGATGCTACTGCTACTGAGGTTATCAATCATGTCAATCCGGTGACTCCTAACAGCACTAAACCCTTGTTTTTGGCTTTAGGAGTAGAATTTTACCAAGAGGTAAATGGGGCAAAGTACCCACTTAAAAATGGGGCTTTCAACCCGATATCGTTAGTTCAAGTGAGTGGACTATAGATGGTTTTAGTGTTAACAAGAACTTATTTCCCTTCGGGAACTAACGGTACACTCGCTATGGAGGGGAGGTTCATTTGTAATACCATTGAACTCCCTTGGAAAAATAACAAGAAAAGGGTGTCGTGTATTCCAGAGGGGAAATACTTGTTACGCAAGCGGTATGCTCCCAAATTCCGTTGGCATTTGGAATTAGTGGGAGTGAGGAACAGAACATATATTTTGTTTCACCCCGCCAATAATGCTTTGCGGGAATTGAACGGCTGTATCGCTCCCGTAACGACTCATTCAGGTCCAGGAAGAGGACTTTTGTCGCAACAGGCTTTTGGCTCCTTAAAAAAGCTGGTATATGCCCACTTGGATGCCAAAGAAACTGTTGTTTTGATTGTACAATCTTAAAAATTAAATTAGATGAATCTCATTCAACGAGTGAAAGCTCCGACACCAAAATTTTTCAAAATACTTCGATCCATTGGATTGGGATTAGCGGCTGTAGGCGGCACTATTTTGGCCACACCTATTGCGCTACCGGTCTTAATCACCTCGATAGGAGGTTATCTGGCTGTTGTAGGCAGCGTGGTCTCGGCGGTCAGTCAGGTCACGACCTTAAATGAAGCCGAGCATGAATCACACTAATTTGACCTTGAGAGGTACGGCTGGCGGCACATTTTTGAGTGTTTTGCCCAACCTCAGCTCGGAAGATGTCTTTAAGACGGTGATTTTAGCTGCTATTGGTGCTATTGTGAGTTTTTTACTTTCGCTAGTACTTAAACTATTTATTAAGAAGTCGGATCCATAGTTTGACCCTTGTTGTGGTGACCTTTGGGTCAAACGAATAAAAGCCAAGTCGTGAGATTTGGCTTTTTTTATTATCTGCTTTTGAAAAGAAAAAAGAGAAAAAAAGAAAGCAGTCGTTATAGCGGAAAAGACGAACGGGAACGGAGGGATGCACGACCGACTGGGAGTGAGGACTGCACGCTAGTTTAGCTGCCTTTTTTTCTTTTTCTTTTCAAAGAACAGGATATTTTCTACTATACGAATGGAGCAATAAACACCCCCAAGCACCGCAGAAAAGGAACTGTAGCGGTAGCGAAAGTTGCTTTTTCGAGGAGCGCAGTGGCGGGGTTGCGGCAATCGAACAGCCACCGCAGTATGAGAGCGCAGCGGAGTTTACGTAGTGGAGCGTAATGATGCGAGCGTAACACGGCGGGGAAACAATAATGGACCGCCTTTGGCGTACCTTGATTTAGGGCGAAGTGCTAACGGCGCCGACCCTGATGGCTGAGCGAAGGAGCAACCGCCCAAACCATAAGGGGCGGCAGACAGCCTACGGCTGAGGTGAAGTGAAAGATAGCCAGCGGACTGTAGCTGAATGAAGCGGTAGGGTGGATGTGGTAGCCCCGACGAACGCAAGGTAGGGAGCGTGTGAAGATGAGGAAGTGTGACACAAAAAAAACAGTGGCTTGTTGAAGCGACTGTTTTTTTATAGTGGTGCACTGACTGCGGAATGGAAGGTTTTAACCGACTGGAGCAGCCGAACGGAACAAAGCTACCGACTGGAGAGAGACCGCTTGATTGCCCTTTACTAAATATGATGATTTTAATAGTTTTTTTTTGATTGTTCTTTTTTAGTTATTTACCACGCGATAGGATTCGCTAGACTGAACTTTGTTTCGCGCTGTAGTAGGGGCTGTTTCTGGAATTTCCCAGAGTTCTTTTCTTGGTTTACCGCCTTAGCTGGACTTTTTAGATGCCGAAAAGAATTCGGCATGACAAGCAACTGATCTAGTTAAAAAACAAAAAAATCGAGATAATTTTTAAATTTATCAATCAAATGATTTACTAGTTTTTCTGCTTCCATTTCAAAATCATTATCATTCTTATATCTGAAGTTCAAATCATTGCTTGACGATATAAAACCCTTTAAATCATTCATTATGTTTTTTTCAACGATTGGATTAATATTTTCTATTTTAATTTTATTACTTCCAAAAGCATAACCAATTTCTTGATTAACCCATTGATTAGTTATTGAATTAGAGGTTAGTATAGGTAAAAATACTACACAACTATCAAGGGATGTTTTAATTTTTTCTGCATTATATGCTAAACCGCTATATTGTTCAGGAACAACAATTGCTTCAAGTTTCTCACTATTATTAATAAGATTTTTTAAGATATCTTTTTTTTCTGAGTCTGATGAAGAGTAGCTTATAAAAATTTTTACTTTATTCATGTTTTACTTTATTTCTTCCCCTTTACAAACAACCCGAATGTAGATTTCTCATACAACTCAAATAAAAACTCCATGCGTTTGGCTTCGCTGGTGAAAGCTTGTTTGCTGTAGGCGGCATCCACGGCTTTGTCTAGTTCGTTGTGGGCTTTTACTAAAGTAGGAGGCATGGTTATTGGATTGTATAAATCTGCTAATGAACTAGTTGGGAAAGAAGCTCGAACATCTAAAACCTGTTGTGCTTTTTCTTCTATCGTTTTTATGTGTTTTTCAGATGGATTCTCAGGCCAAGGATAGTTGTTGTACACAATATCTTTTGAATATCTGAAGTCACTTTTCAATCTACCACAGGTAGTTTTAACCCAGGCCATATGCATTTTTGACATAAGTACCCCAAAATGATATTGGTTACCCAATGGGATTGACATACAAGTATCACTTACTATTGAATTTTTATCAAAAAATCCGAACGGTATATACGGTCTGTTTTCTGATGAAACTCTTGGTACCACTATAAATGTTTCAGGTCTATTTCTATCTCTGAATAAAGTTGGTGTGAGTGAAAATTTCTGGGTTGATGGTGCAACACTATTTAATCGAAATTGTTTAACCAATTCAACTCTTTTCAGTACCTGTGTCAATTGCCTTAAAACATTAGGTTCAATATCAACAAGCCAAATACACCATCTTTTTTTTCCGTTCAGAAATTCAAATGCTGAAATTAGGGGTAAAATATATTTTTCAGATTGTGGTTCAATTGATAAAAATTCCTTTTTTTCTTCATCTGATAAAATCAAGTTACCACCATCTAAAGGCATATTACCAAAACTCATTTTTGGAACATTACATATTGGATTAGATTTTTTTTCAATTAGTATGTCTTTAGCGTCAACTAAATATGGATTGATATTTTTGGCTTTTATTTCATGTGCTTCCCCTTTAATATCTTCATATTCATAAATACGCTTATTATTAGAATCATAATTTGCAAATCCAATTATAACACAATACACTGCTGCATTTCCTTTGGCTTCATTGCTCCATTTGAAAGTACGATGAGCGAAATGAATTTTAACGCCATATTTATTCATCATTTGTCCCCATAAAATACTTGTCTGTTCTCCTTGAACAATAGAATTGGTTGAAACAAAGGCTGCTTTAATTTTGGTATTTTGAATGTACTTTGCTGCTTTTAAATACCAACCGGTTACATAATCTAAAATTCCACTTCCTTGACTATTTTCAAATTCTTTTACAATTTGATCTCTTTGAAATTGGCTCATTATTTTGGAACCTATGAAAGGTGGATTTCCAATTATATGTGAAAGTTCTTTTTTTGAAACAACTTCTTCCCAATTCACTTCTAAGGCATCACCATGCACAATTTTTGCAGATTTTTTTAATGGCAAACGTGCAAAGTATTGTCCAAATTCATTGCTAATGAGCATGTTCATTTGGTGGTCAATTAACCACATCGCTACTTCGGCTATTCTTGCAGGAAATTCCTCGTATTCAATGCCGCACATCATGTCCACATCGAGCCAAATGATATCGCTAACATCTAAAACTCCTTGCCCTGATTTGTAGGTAGCTCTTAACACTTCTAATTCTAACAAGCGTAATTCACGATAGGTAATCACTAAGAAGTTACCACAACCACAAGCGGGATCTAAGAATTTAAGTTGGCTAATCTTCTTATGGAATTCGGGTAATTTATTTTTATTGCTTTTGATGGTTTCAAATTCTTCCCATAATTCATCTAAAAACAAGGGTTTGATCAGTTTTAAGATATTGCTTTCACTGGTGTAATGTGCTCCTAAGTTTCTACGTTCTTTAGGATTCATGACACTTTGAAACATAGAACCAAAAATAGCCGGTGAAATTTTACTCCAATCGATGTAACAACAATCCAATACCGCTTGGCGCATTTTGCTATCAAAACTTGCCATAGGTAAAATTTCCTCAAACAATTTCCCGTTCACATACGGGAAATCATTCAATTGTTCGTCTAAATTCTTGAATCGTTTTTCTTTGGCAGTATTCAACACCTGGAATAATTCTTGAATTTTGGACGCTAAGTCGCTTCCATCTTCAGCAGTTCTATTTTCTATATACTCTTGAAACTGTTGTTTTTCAAAAATGGTCGTGTCTTCGGCAAACAAACAGAATAAAATTCTAACCAAATATACCTCTAACGGATGTCCTTCATAACCAATTTCTTCTAATCGATCGTGGAGTTTTCCCATTAATTCTGCTGCTTTGATGTTCGCTGGGTCTTGCTCTTTGTAGGTTTTCTTTTGATATCCTAAAAGATATCCGAAACTTTGCACATTATGAATTAATTCGTCAATGGTAAATGCTAGAGTAGTTTGTTCTTCGGTATCGTATAATCTGAAAAAATGAAAATCGCATACCAAAACGTATTTTGGTAATTCGTTTTGTTTTAAACCGTGTGTGTATTCAATGGCTTGTTGAAAGGCTTTGTCCAGGTTTTTACCCCGACTTTTCATTTCTACTAAGATAGTTCCTTTCCAAAGTAGGTCGATGTAACCATCGGCGTCGGATAGTTTTTTTACGCGGTGTTCAAAGGTTCCAATCTTTTTACGTGTGATTCCAAAGACATCAAAAAAAGCGTCTAAAAAAGGTTTCGCATCCGCTTCTTCATTGGTAGTGTCTTTCCATTCTTTGGAAAATTTAACTGCTCGGTCTTTTATTTCGTTCCAACTTAATGCCATTTCCTATTTGTTTAATTGTAAAGCTTTGAACCAATAATAAAAAGCTTCAGGGTTGTTCTTTTTTAACTTATTTAATTTGTTGTATTGTGTGTCTTCTATACTCCAGTCTTTTATTTCGAGTGGATTTGTAAATCGAACTATTTTAACTTCTTCCTCATTTTGTAGTAATTGGGTTAGATAGGCCACTTTTGCTGCTGCTATTATTGCCTGGTCTATATTGAATTGTTCAATAGGGAAGTTAGTGAAATTGGTAATGCCCTTTTGTAATTGTTTAAAGTCTGCTGATTTTTCATTTCTTTCAGCTAGAGTATAACAGGCTTGCCAGGTATCTTCTAGAACTTCTTTATCTGTTATGTCTAATTTTCGGAAATCGATTTCTTCCTTCACTACTTTCTTATAACTGTTTTTTACTACAGTTAAATCAGTCATGTTATCGAATAGAAAAGCGATGTCGTATAGTTGTTTTATTATTTCCGCCGGTCTGTTTTTACTGTATAGTATTCCGGTTGTTTTAGGGGCAAATGCTGTTAGCTTGTCGCCAAGAATAGCATCAAATGTTGGCATAGTTATGGTAACCTCATTACCAGATGTAATTAGCCATGGGTGTTTTATTGGAACTACTTGTGTTTCGGGATAGGGATTGGGAGTGTAGAGTAGGTCTAACAAAATAGGTTCTATATTGTCATCTACGACACTTTTATAATAGGCTTTGAAATGTCCTATTGGTGCATCGGGAGTATGTTTACGGTTGTTGTCGTCTTCCCAACTCAAGAATATTTTTTCGTCCACTATTTTTTGTAAAACTGCGGTTATTTCTTTTTCGGAATGTTCTGTTATTATATCAATGTCGATTGAAAAACGTTTCGGTTTCTCGGTTGCTAATACTAAAGCAGTACCGCCTTTGAATGTAAAGTTTAAGCCGTTTATTTGTAATTGTTCTAATAGGGTTAGTGCCCAAATTACCTTTTCAATTAATTTGGCATCGCTATGTTTTCCTAACTTCCTTTTTAAGTTAAGAATCCAATTACTGGTATGTGTTTCGTTACTAATCATTTTATAGTATTGGCAAAAACGGTTTATTTTGCCGTAATTGTATGGGTTTGATTTTTAATTTCAGCCTCGCGATTTCTTCTCGATGCGTAGCGTTTCATTTTTGATTTGTTGATGTTGTATTTGTCAAATGCACTTTTAAAAATAAATTCGAGTTCGCCTTGCTGTGCTGCAAATAATTCATCGTCTGCGATGATGTCTACCAAAATTTTTTCTAATGTAGGCACATTTATGTTGTTCCCTTTATGTATGGGCGCCTCTGAATTTAGGTTCTTGATTATTATAGCATTATCTACAGCTCCTATGTATCGTTCTATTGTTTTTTGGTCTGGATTGATGAAAACATTCGGTAAGCTGGTATTGAGCAGGTTGAATACTTGCTCGCTGGCTATTTTTTCTACTTCTATAATAGTAAAATTTTTAAATGTTTGATGTCGCATTAAATCATTTAACCAAGCACTTTCCCAAACGCAATACTTTACAAAAGGGAATGTTTTATTTATGATTGCTGCTATTTTAATTAGTTTATTGTTTAAATGCGGTTGAAATGTTTCTTCATTTCCTAAGGCATATAAGCCTCTTGAAATTGAATGAATAATACCTTTCTTTTGTAAAATAGATACATATATGTTAATGGTATTGTCTGTCCAATTGGCAAAATCTTTTTTGATTAGCGCCAATAGTTCTTCTCTTGAGATTTTGTCTCTAGATTTAAAATATGTATTTATCTGGTTTTCTATTGTAACACTCATTATTTGCTTGTTTGTAGCAAAGGTATGTCTTTTTTTTGAATTATATAAAATTGGCAAAAATATTTGTTTTTTGCCGTTTTTATATTATTTATATAGTTAGTCAATATGCGGTTTTAGACTAAGGTGTTTTGGCAGTGATTTGATTGCTTTAATTGTCATAGGTCTTTATTTATATATTGATTAAACACAGATTACAAATCCGCTCCAACGGGATATTATTCCCATCCGTCAAATGTTGTAGTAGTATTAGTCAATAAGTCTGATACTGATACACCGATAATTTGTCCGACTGTTGTAAACTCAATTTTTTGTAACCCTTGTTCCCATATTTTTTTCATTGAATCTTTAAGAGGAACGTCTCTCATTTTTTCAAAGTCATAAATAAGATTGTCCTTTTGAAACATATCATTCAAGCCACGACCAATGAAAGTGTTTACTTTCAAACATGACAGTGATTCTAAATGTGTTATGTCAATTTCTCTGAATGTTATATTCTGATAAGGTTTAAGCCTTATGATTAACCAATTGTCCAACCAAGCTTGAAAATTTGTTTCGTTCACACCTAATGGTGGATATGGATTTGGTCTTATACTATAAAAATTAACTGCCAATCCCAAAATCATTAATTGATTTACGGTTGCATATGATATTGCATCACAAGCCATTTTTGAACCTAATGCAAGAATAGATTCTGGTTCTGTTTTTAGTCTTTCAGAGACAAGTCTTGCCAATATAACGTGTTTGTCTTTATTGTCTGTTTGAGCAGATGTCAGTAATGCTTTTTGTAGAAGTGCAGAAAAGTCAGGGTGGTCTTGAGCTGAATTAATTTTTTCTTGTGAAATCTGTTTTGAATCTTCAAGTTGCTTAACTTTTTGTGCTAATTCATTTAAAAAATCCATTGTGTTTTCAGTTGCTTTTTTTTGCGCAACTTCTTTATGGTCTTTGAAAAATGTTTGAATCCATTTCTCTCCTGAATCCCATGCTTTTTCTACAAATTTTCCTGCTGCTCCACCAACTGCTGCTCCAATTGCTATAATTGATAATGGTTCCATATTTTTACTTGATTTTTGTCAGTCGTTATATAATGTGCATTAACTAATATATCAATGATAATATATAACTTTTTGGAATTTATTAATTTTATTTTTTTGGTGTTGATTTTAATGATGGCGTATTACCAGGCGTATTTTTATTATCACGTTGACGTTGATCCGGTTTTCCTGTTGAAGTTGCTGTTCTTTTTGGTCCTGGTTTGATTGCTTGGATGGTAATAGGTCTTTATTTTTATATTGATTAAGCACGGATTACAAATCCGCGCCATCGGGTTTAATTTTCATTAAGAGTTTCAAAAAGTCTTTCCGCATATGAGAAAGCCACTAATTTTATCCAATCTTTTGTAATTACAAAAAGCCAAATTAAAATACTGGCTAAAAAAAACAAACATAAACCTGTTTCTTTTGGAGATATATAATTAAGAGTTTTGAAGCAATTAGTTATAAAGTAAAAGTGTATAAAAAACAATATAAATATTATAGATATTGCAATGTTTTTCATTCCCCAAAGATTTCTTCTAAATCCGTAACTAATATTTTCTTTGAAAAGCAAATTAAATTTACTTGTATCACGAGTTTTTGCAATTAAATATTTAGTGCAACTTTCATAAATTTCGTCAGAATGGATAGGATTATTTAACTCTTCTTGTGGACTTGGTATTATTATATTAGGAATCTTTTTAGAGAGAATTTCATGATATCTTTTTTTTGTGTAAATATCAAAAGTTGAGTCTCTATGTCTTAAAACTTGTGTCGTTGGCTTTCCTCCAAAATATTCATTTAATAATGGTTCTTTTATTTTTCCTTTATCTCGACCAAATTGCGAAAGTACATGTGTAAAAATGCCTACCAAAAAGAATGCTGTAAAATAATGGTAATATTTTTGAAAATCTGTAATGTAATATAAACTTGTAATTAATATTGGTAGTAAAACCAAAAATGAAGGATATATTCTTGCTTTTAAAGTGTATTCATCTAATTTATTCATAATTAATCATTTGGTATTTCAACTCTATAATAAAAAGGTATTTTTTCAATACTAACTATATCTTGTCTTAAAGGTGCTGAGCCAGCGCGGAAATTTATTAAATTTCCTTTTGTCCAATGAGGATTCATATTTCTTCTATTTAAACTATTTGTTACTATAGGCGAAGGATGTTTTGGACTACCTTCTTTTGAACAAGATATTATGGAATATTTTGCATTTATATGTTTTAATATACCCTTCGATAAATTTCTTCTACTTCCATGATGTGGAACATCAAATACATCTAAATCATTTAATGATATATTGTTTGCAGTCGCATACATTATTGATTTGTAAAGACCTTGAGTACCAGAATCTCCAGTAAATAATATTTTGGCACCAGCTACTGTCAAAAGTAAATTTAAACTCATATCATTTTCAGGTGAAGTTGGTAAGTCCGTATCAGCTAAATTTTCGGATTCAAAAGTGTAATCTTCATCGACAATTTTTGTTTTGCTAACACTAAATGTTCTAGTACTTTCAAAAACACCCATGTCTGGAGTTTTTCCTGAAGCTTGAATAAGTCCTAAATATAATTCTTTACTTGGACCTAAAACAGTTAATATTTTTTCATTGTCTATACTAAATGAAGATCCTTGATCTGGAGAAAATATTTCTATTTTATTTTCAATTGCTAATTTTTCAATATCATGAGCAAATTGATATGCAGCACGTAATTTTTCACCAAAACTCTTTTTAGTAATTCTTCCATCAACGATTGAATCTTTTATGTCATTCCAATGATTCCATGGTCGATGCATCCATATTTTTTTTACATCTAATTCCTCGATAACCTTTCTAAGACCAGAAGCATGATCTGAATCTGGATGGGTTAATATTACACGATCAACAATGTTAGTATTATACACTTCTCTAACATGTTTTACTAATGCTTCTCCACTCGCTGAATCGCCTCCATCGATAATCATTACCCTTTGATTTTTCCATTTTAAATCTTCATATAGACCAAATCGAAGTGCAATTGCATCTCCACTTTTACTATTTTCTCCAACTGGTAAGAAATCAATTTCTAATGCATTTATCATTTTTTTAGACTTTTAAATATTAATTTAGTTTATATTATTATAGAATATATTATCTATCAAAGATATCGTGTCCTAATTCTTTGAGCCTATAATTTAATTCATAGTATAGACTTACATTTTTGTCCATTTCTATTTTTTTTACCTAATAGATATATTTTTGCCATACTTTTATAAGATGAGTGATTTTTTTAAATACAATTTTATGTATATAAATTTTAAACAGACTATTTTTTATGGCAAGAATTTGAACAAAAATAGCATCCATCAGATTGAGCATATTTTTCTTTTGCTTTTTTTACTGCCTCTTTGCAATCGTTAAAGTATCCCAAATATTCACGGTTCTCTATACTTGGAAGATATTTACAAGATAATTCGTGTACTTCATGATCCCCGTTAAGTTGCTTAATTTTGTTTACATAGTAATTTTTCATAAAATTTTTGGATTTAGTTAATATTTATATAGTTTTTATAGTAGCTGTAAACCTGGAATAATTTGCTCTTTTCGTATTTTTAGATACCAAGTATTTTATGTAAATCATCTTTTGTGTATGGGTCAATAATGTTTATTTCTATTTTTTCTGAGGTATAGTCATGAATGAACTCATTTATATAATTTCATTTTTGTTTTACGGGTTCATTTAAAATCCATTCTGTATTTGTTTTTGTAATTTTTAGTACATAAACAGGACCACCAATTGTTTTCCATCTGTCGTTATGTGATGCATATTCTTTGATTGCAGCTTCAGCTAATTCAGCTAATTCTTGACAATTCATATTTATTGAGTAATTATCACTAAATATGGTTTTGTCTGATTGGATAAATCCATTTGTTATACATCCTATTTTTGGAGTTTGTTCTTTATCATAATAACAAATTATGGGAGTTGAATTATGAAAACCTGCTGAAAATAATTTTTGATTAAAAAATTCTTGTTGAATTTCTTTTGGTAGAAATCTATTTGCATATTCAATAAATGCTGGTAACACTTCATGAGCATTGCATTCAGCCAACATTTTATAAAAATCATTGATTATAGCTGAAAAAAACACATTTGAAATTACACCCTGTCCAGTTTCCGCAATAGCTATATTGTCTTTAGGAAAAACTTTTTGTATTGTATCGAAGTATGCAATAGGTGTTTGAATTATATCACTTTTATCAAATATATTTGCTCGAGCTTCAGATGCCATTATTATTCCATCAGTACCTACTGCAGCAATGACAAATGATCCTGCAATTTTGAATTGATAGTATTTTGTTTCTATTATCATAAAATGGTTGCTTATTAGTTATTCCTTGATTTTTTTCTATTGTTATGCAATATAATTTATCTACTTATCTATAGTAATGTGTATGAATATGTATTACTTTAATTTGAGTACTATAAAAAAATTCTATGAATTTATATAAAAGTCATTTAATTGTTTTGTTCAAGTTTAAAGCTACTCATCCCAATGCGCTATCCAATGAGAAAGTACACTAGTATAATAACAAACGTCTTATTTTGTTTTTGGAAAAATAAGTAGTTTGTCGGGAATGATTTTACGGTTTTCCGGACAAATCGTTACGGTTGCTAGTAATTGAAGTTTGCCAAGCGGATGGCTTGGTGCGTTTGGGGGCGAAATGTTGAAGTTCATTTTTAATTTGGGTATCTAGGTTTGGGATTATAAAAATAGTAAAAATAGGATTAAGTGGTTTACTATTTGGTCTTCTTTTTTTTTGCTTCGTTCCTCGCAATGACTACCGCTTGTCGGGGGTGGCTTTGTCGAAGGAGATGAGGTTGAGCATGGCGCGCATTCTTGAGCGAACGCGGTTGCCATAAGCGTTTTCGATTTCGGAGGCGGAGAGGTTGGTGGTGATGTGGGTTTGCACTTTCTTGGCCACAAATAGGTCGTAGCGCGATAGGATGATTTCGGCCATGACATTGCATTCGTTGCCGAAGTATTTCAAGTTTTTCTCCACTCCCAAATCATCAAAGCAGTAGTTACGGCCTTCTTGATTGTTGCCCCGGCTGTAGCGGTGAATGACCTCGTAACCGTCTTTGATGAATTCGAAACTAATATCACGGCAGGTTTTGAGATGAAAACGGTTGTCTCGGTGGCTAACGTATTTCATTAAGCTCATCAGTGAGGTTTTGCCACAACCGATTGGTCCAGTGAGGAGGATTCCTTTAGTGAGGTCGATTTCGAATAGCGTTGCTACGACTTCGTCTTTGAGGTAGAAGGCGATGAGTTTGGATATGTTGTTTTGGTCGGCTTCACGGAAATGGAATTGGGTACCATAGTCGGTTTTTCCTTTTTGTTCGAGCCATTTGATTATTTCGGGATAGTCGTATTGGGTTTTCATTTTTTTATTTATTGGGTGGTGTAAAGAGTTCGAGATACTGAAACAAGTTCAGTATGACAGATCTACAGGGGTTCGTCGTAGTCTTTGTTTTGGGAAGTGTGTAGGTTTTGAGCCTGGGGTTTGTCGGCGTTTGTGTTTTTTGGTGGTAGGCTGCTGCTGAATTTTGCGGTGTTGAGGATCCAATTGCGCGCGGCGGCTTGCCAGTCTTTCATTTTTGTTTTTCCACCAATGAGCCAACCGTTACTGGTGTAGTAATTGAAAAAGCGTTCGGCTTCGAATTTGGAGGCCTGCTGTGTGCTGAAATATTCCTTCACGATTTCGAGCGCCGGGTGTTTTTTTTGAATTGACTCTATGGCTACCGGAATGGAATTTTCTTCAATCTTAATTTCTATTTTTTCGGGGGTGGTCTCTTTATAGTGTTTACTTTTTGTTTTAAGTATAGGTTTACTATATATAGAGGGTTCACCCACTTGTTCAGCGACCGGATTAGTAGGCTGCCTATTTTTGACACTAGTACCGTTCGACAAATCATGAATAATAACGGTGGTTCCCGCATACGGATTGTAGGAGGGTAGGTAGTCGATGAATCCCAAACGCTGCAGTTCTTTGATGCATTTGTGGTAAGTAGCCTTGGAAGCGATCTTACTGGCTTTCATCATTTCGTCTCTGGAAATAGTAATGGGGTTTTTGAAGCGGTTCATGTTCCATCGCTGAAAGAGGGCGAGGTACAAACTGATGTGGGTTGGGTTGAGGGTTTCTTCATGTGCGATTTGTATGAAGAAGCCTGTGAGGTGTTTGATGTAGTTCATTTTTTGTTGTCGGTTATCGGTTATCGGTTGACAGTTGTTGGTTCAATGATTTTGATTACTTTTTCTTTTTCTTTTTCTTTTGGCTTGACCCAAAAGAAACAAAAGGTCAAGACTTGGAGCCCTCGTCGGTCAAATTTATTCTCAAGGGCTAAATGAAAAAAACTGTTCATGCACTTTGTTTTTTATAGGAATTTACGAATCTTCGATTTCGGCTTCGCTCAAACAGCTTTTCATTTGCTTCGCCAGTTCGCTTCGCTCGGGTTACGCCCTCTTCAACTATTTGACGCTCGACTGCGGACTCTAAGGTCGTTTGCGTTTTGTGGTGCATAAGCGAGTTTAGGTTGCAGTTATCGGTTTACGATATACGATTTACGGTTTACGAATCACGGTTATCGATTTTGTTTCCATTTAATAGTTTGTCGATGTGGGCGGATTCATAAAAGATGATGCCACCTACTCGAGAGTAGATCAGTGTGCCGTTAATGCGGAGGTTTTGGAGTGTGCCGGGTGAGATGTTTAACAGCTTGCGGACTTCATTGGATTTGAGCCACTTTTTTTGCTGTTGGGGTTTGATTGCTAATAGGGTGCTGAGGTCGGCGATTAATAATCGGCGGAACTCGTTTAGGTCTTCTTTTGTGATAATTTCTACAGACATAACTGGGGGTTTTAATTGTTATGGTGCAAAATTGTGGTGTTTGATTTGGTTTGTTTCACAACGGAGAAGGTGTTGGGGACGATTTTTTGTTGTCGGTTTTCTGTTGTCAGTTTTCTGTTATCTGTTATTGGTTGACTGTTGACGATTTACGGTGTACGAATCACGCTTTTCTATATTAGTTCGTCGAGGTGGTCCATTCGTTTGAGGATTTACATATATATATGAGGTTGTAATTCTTTTTTTCTTTTGGCTTGACCCAAAAGAAACAAAAGGTCAAGACTTGGAGCCCTCGTCGGTCAAATTTATTCTCGAGGGCTAAATGAAAAAAACTCGGCTAAAGCCTCAAACAGCTTTTCATTTTTCGCCCTCTTCGACTATTTGACGCTCGACTGCGGACTCTAAGGTCGGATGAGTTTTGTAGTATGCATCATATTTAGGTTACAGATGGCGGTTGTCGATATTCGATATACGATGTATGATTTACGGTTGTTAGATTAGTTCGTCGAGGTGGTCCATTCTTTTGAGAAGTTGGTGGTTGAGGGAGGTGAGGAATTTGGTTTTCTCACTTTTGCGGGCTCTGATTTCGAGGAAGGCTCTGCGGTATTGTCCGAGGTCGATTTCGAAGATGTGTTCGAAGTATTCGGCTATGTCTTTGAGGTCGGCAGCCCCGTTATTGAAGACTCCTTCGGTGTGCAATGCATAAAGAAGTTCGGTTAGAGCGACTTTTGAGCTGGTCCAGGTTATTTTCCCTTTCGGTTGGTGTTGTGAGTTTTCTAGGATTTCTTTTTTCTCTAAAATCACTAACTGGTTTTCGATATACAATTGGATCAAATCATTGGCCAGAATAGTAGCTACTTTGAAATCATGAGAAGTGGCAAAAGACGAGTCAGATTCGAAATAATAGGAGTCTAAGGCGAGTTTGATGTCAAACTTTCCGCGAATGAAGTATTGGTAGTCCAAATAGGAATTTCCCGCACGGAAGTACTGGTAGAAATCCAATTCTTTGTCAAAGAAAGCTTTCAGTTTGGAGAGTTCGTTGTTGTAGTATTTCTTTAGAATGCGATCACCACCACTGGGCTTTTTTCGCTCGATTTGATAGATTTGGTTGTAATAGATTAACTTGGAAGTGAACTGCGGTTTGACTTCCTTGAAGAATTGAATTTCTTCTCCTTCTGATTTAAAATTGGCTTTGGCGACTATCTTCCGAACAGCATGAATGGATTTGAGAATGACGTCAATGGCTTGTTCGCACTGCTGAATGGGATTGTCGATTTCTAAATCGATGAAGTTCAACTGCTCGTTGAGGTTGTGTAATAGGGGGGCGTATTTGGGATTCAAGGGAAATGGGATTTACGATAGGCGATATTCGATATACGATTTACGATGTACGATATATAATGTACGATGTACGATGTAGAATTTACGAAATGCACTATCTGGTTTACAATATTTTTAAGGTGGGGACATGTCGATTTTTTGATTTATGATGTTTGATATCTATTTATACTGTTTTATTACTTCTTTGAGTTACCTGTTTTTGCTTACGCTATTCGCTATCTGTTGTAAAATGGCTTCAAGTTTACTACAAATAAATACTATTTCATTACGGTTTTTTAGCTATTTTATTACGGTTTTGTATCGATAAGACTACTTAGTAATCCCATTTTTTTGACACATTCAATGAGATCAGCATCGGAGCCACCTTCAAAGATGAGTTGCCTTTTTAAGTTGGCTTTTCTTTTTTCAATTGTACTTAGGGAAAGGGGAATGTAATTTACTAAATCTTTAGTTTTGATTCCTGCAGCTATCAATTGCACCATTTTACTGTCGTGTTCGTCCCAATGGATGTTTTTTACGACAAACTCCTTTTGCGCTTCAATAATGGATTTGGTGTAAAAGGTTTCTTTCTTCAGGATGGCTTCCATAATAGAAGGGAAGCTTCTGTAATTGATATCGTTTTTTGAAATAAAACCTATTGGATTAAGGGTTTTTACAATGCGGTTGACCCAAACAGGTTCGCTGTGCATCGAAATGATAATGATGCTACAATTGGGATATTGTTTTTGTACCAGGCTTCCAATTTCATCACCCGATCGTAGGTTCATTTCTTCGTATGGAGGAAGACTTACATCAATAAATGCAATGTCTAAAGAGGTGGCACTTGCTTTTAGTGCGTTTAATTTATCATAGGCTTCTTTGCAATTGTAAGCCAAATGAAAGTTGGAATTCTTGTTGCTATCGATTGCGGATAAAAGTGCCACATAACTGTCTACTATTAGTGGATGGTCGTCAACAATAAGAATGTTCATTATATTATGGTTTAGTTCATGAATGATTTAGATTTGGGAACTAAAACGTTCCAAACCTAATCAAAAAATATTGAAAAGATTACGGTTAAACCGTAAAATTGGGTTAGTGCCTCTATCTACATTGCAAACAAAAATGCAATTTTCGTATGTACTTATTGATGGATCCCAAATCATTGAGCCTACATTAGAATTGATTAAAGCGCACGATGCTTTTTTGTGTGTGGGCGTTTGTGCCAATCGAACCGAGGGCATCAATAAAATATTAGAATTGAAGCCCGATGTAGTTTTTATGCACCTTGACGGATTGTCTCCTCCAAATGAAGACGCGATACAACTTTCATTATTGAGTGAATTGCATGAGTTTTTGGATGTAATGCCCACCATAATCGTTTTGAGTAGTTCAAAAGAACAAGCATTTGATGCCTATCAGCGGGGCGTGTATGGCTATTTGTTGCATCCCATAGACCCGAATGAGTTGCGCAAATGCTTGTTTCGTTTTCAAAAAACCCATCAGGCTTTGTATGCCGATAAAATTGCTATCAAATCCAATGGCGATTATCATTTTATTAGTACACAAGATATTGTCTATTTGAAAGCCGATAATAATACTACTGATTTCTACTTGCAATCCGGTAAGGTTATTACGGCTTTTAAGACTTTGAAACATTTTGAGCAGTTGTTGCCATTTTATTTCTTTCGAATTCACCACAGCTATGTGATTAATGTGGGTCATGTGAGTCGGATTAACTTAGGCAAAAATCAGTGCTATCTGTTGCATAATGAGATTGCCTTGCCTTTTTCCAGAACCTATAAAGAAGCCATAGATACGATTATCATTCGGATTTCCTAATCCCACTTTGTCAGTTACTCGCAAAAGAGGTTGAGTTACTACAGTTGGTTTAGCAGTTGCTAATCAGGGTTTTATTTCGTTTTTTTTACTACATGCACTTGCTACATTTGGCTTATCCAATCATTGGAATTAAAGCTTTAGTTGTTGTTTTTAGCATAGGGTAAGGATGCTAAAAACGGCTCTGAGAATGACCGCCCTTCTTTTCAGAATAATCAATTGAATCGCTGCGCCCAGAAGGCTTGGCTAGGATGTTATTTCTAATCCTTAAAAATGATTTATTATGAAAACCCCAATTGTATCAAAATTAGTAGTGTTGTTTGTCTTTAGTCTAGTTCTTCAATCGTGTACAGCGGATTCTTTGCCTGGTGACCCTGCGGCTAGTCAGATCAAGACGGTTGTCAAGCCAGCGGATGCGAGTGCTGAAGTGGCTGGGGAATTAATCATTACTAAACCAAAATAATGTTTAATTTAGCTAAAAAAGGTTAACAAATAACCTTTTTTAGCTAACCATTAATTAAACATATTTTGAAAAATAACATTTGGATTTTATTTTTTTTATTTTTTTTGATTGGATGTAATACTGACAATCAGATAAATAATTCGTTATCTCCAATTAATTCACAAAAGTTTTTTAAAAAAGATTCACAAAATAAAATACTCTTTTTAGACTCTATATATTTAACTACGGATTCAATTGATAATAGCTTTATTTTGAGGCAATTTTTATTGGATTTATCTGCTCAATATTATTTTCAGAATGAATATAAAAAATCATATAAAGTTAGTAATAGGGCTTTAAAATTATCGATGTTATCTAAAGATACATTGAGTATGGCAAGATCCTATTACTTCATGGGAGATAGTTATGAAAATACCAAAAGAGATAGTGCATTTTATTTTTATCAAAAGGCTGAAAAATTATATCGATTATTAAAAAATGATGAGTTGATAGGCAAGATGTTGTTTAATAAAGCCTATTTGTTGTTTTTTGAAGGTAATTATATTGAAAGTGAAATTTTAGTTTCTAAAGCTTTAAAACATTTAAAGTACAGTAGTGACATTAAATTAATTTTCTCATGTCTTAATTTAATTGCTTCTGACTTTGAAAAATTAGAAGAATTTAATGACGCATTAAAATATTATTTATTAGCTCAAGAACTGTTAAATGGACTAGATAAAGATGAAAATGATTTTGATATAAAGAACAATTATAAAGTTTCTTTGTCTGTAAATATTGCTAGTGTTAATGAAAAGCAATTTCAGTATACCAAAGCAGAAAAAGAATTAGAATCAGTTTTAACTAAGGACTTAAAAGAAAAATGGCCCAAAGATTATGCAACAGTAATAGGTAATCTAGGCTATGTCAAATCCAAATTAGGGCATTTAAAAGAGGGTGAGGCTATGATGAAAGAAGCTTTAGTTCTTTCTAGAAAAAGTGGAGTTGAATCTAGCATAGTTTATAAGCTACATAATTTAGGTAAGTATTATGTTGATACCAAAGATACCCTCCAAGCTATTCGTTATTTAAAAGAATCTCTTCAGTTAGCAGAAAAATTGAAATCTAATGATGATGTCAAAATTAATTTACAGCTGCTTTCTACAATAGATAAAGCCAATACTTCCTATTATGATAAACGGTATATTACTGTAAGTGATAGTCTTACTAAACTACAACGCAAAAATAGAAACAAATACGCTCGCATTGAATATGAGACGGCTGTGGTGGAGGATGCGAATAAAGAATTGAGCAGCAAGAATTTGTATTTGATTATTGGTGTGGTGGTTTTGGTGGCTGCTTTAGGTGTTCGTTATGTGGTAGGGCAGCGCAAAGAGATTGCCTACAGGAAGCAATTGCAAGCAGCCGAGTTGGAGTTGTTTGATTTGATGCGTTCATCGCAAGTTGCGCTCAATAGCGCAAGGGAAGAGGAGCAGAATAGGATTTCTAGGGAGTTGCACGATAATGTGATGAATAAATTGTACGGCACTCGATTGCAGTTGGGCATGCTTAATACTGCCTCTATTCCAGATGTTGAGGTCAAACGATTGGAACAAATAGACGTTTTACAAACTATAGAGCAGGATATTAGAGCGATTTCACACGATTTACATTCGGATGTTGTGGCTTCTCATTTTGATTATCCTGTATTGTTAAAGAAATGTGTGCAACAACTTAGTGCAACTACCCAAACGAACTTGCATTTGGATTGTGCTGCTGGGATTGATTGGGAGGCAGTTTCCAGTTTGGTTAAAATTACGCTTTATAGAATGGTACAAGAGGCATTGTCTAATGTGGTTAAATATGCCGCAGCAACCGACTGTCATATTACTATTAGTCAACCTGATGCCAGTACATTATTACTGACTGTAAGAGATACAGGAAAAGGATTTGATGTGGCTACCACTTCATCTGGAATTGGACTCAAGAATATGCGGGATAGGGCTCGATTGATCAAAGCGGATTTTCTAATTGAAAGTATAATAGGGCAGGGGACTAGTATTGAATGTAAGTTTGTTATTTAGGAAGGTTATTAGGTTATTGGTTTATTAGGTTATTGGTTTATTCGGCTAAAAAAAACCGTACTTTTTTATTAAAAAAACCGTACTATCTGTAAATAATTTTGTGTGAAATTACCAATTCAAATTAGACTTATTTACCAATGAAAAAATCAGTTGTATTAGGATTGTTACTTAGCGCTATGGCGATGGGTTTTACAACCTATTATTCAGGAAAGAAATGTACAGGATCATCCAATTTTAATGCTTGCAAAAACTGCAAATACTGTAAGTATTGTGCTAAAAATGGCGGTACGTGTGGTGTTTGTCGTTAATCATTTACTCTTTAGGGTGTAGTGGTATTTGGAATGGGTAGACACAGCCTTTTCTTTTTGCGATGGCTACACCCTTTAATTTTCGCTATGGATCTCGTAATTCGTAAATCGTAATTCTTTTATCCTTTAATCTTTTTCAAATACGAAACTGAGAATCCAGAAGCAGTTGCGATAGCATCAATATCTTTTTTCTGTTTACGCATTTTGGTTACGATTTCCATTCTTTTCTTGCGAATGAGTTGACCTGGTTTATCACTTTTCAAGATGTCGTTCAGCTGGAGTGTATTTATTTTAAATTGCTCACAGATATTTTGAATTGTTACAGAAGCAATGTTCTCTTCGATGAATTGGATAATATCAGATTCTGACACACTACTTTCTGCAGCTATTGATTGTTTTGATTTTTTAAACAATACTACGCAAACTACTATAAGAATCAAACAAACTAATCCTAATAAATACAGTATATAATTGGAGCTGTAAGCGTCTTGAATGGCAATTTCTTTTTCGTCAGAAGCAATGGCAGTTAAGCGATTAATATCAGCTTGATTTAATTTGTAATATCCATGAATGGTTCCTAAATTCACTATGCCATCGGCAACGTAAAACGCTCTTTTATTGAATTCATCTCTAATTATATTCCGAGAAAGCGTATTAGTGGTTAGATTGTATACAGATAAACCTGAGTTTGAAGGAATCAAAAAACTATCATTGAATTTTACTAAATGATGGTTGCTGTCCATATGATCTTCCAGCACCTCAATTCCATATTTATTACTTAAAGAAGTATTAGCTTTAAGTAATTTATCTTGGGTAATAATGTAAATTTTACCCATTTCGTAGGGATCAAAATAACAATCTTCTATTTCGCCTAAGCTGTTGTCCAATTGGAGCACCACCTTTAATTGTCCACTTTTAATAGTATATTGATATAGTTTATTATTTTGACTAAAAAATAAGAAAATTGGAATACCTGCTCGATCCATCGTATTGATAAAACGTGGTTCATTTCCTTCGGCTACTTTTAAAATAAGTCGAGCTTGATTGCTTAAATTACTACTAAATAATCCTTTTGTAGTAAAAATTAAATATTGTTGTGAGTTGATTTTATAAATGTCTCTGGCAAATCCTAAGTAAAGATTACTGAATTGTGCACCACCCAAATTGTCGAAATATACTGTTTTTTTAGGAAGTATACGGTACAAACCATCATAACATATAAAGCTTTCCCCTGGAAATTCCCTTATGTAACCATTAGTGTATTTAAAAGATGTTTTTTGGCCTTTGTAATAAATTCCATTATAAGTCCCTATGAAGTTTTTTGATATTGAGCGAATGCTAAGACTATCAGAAAATGTTTTAGCACCTCGTTTATATATAAATAATTGTCCTTTAGAAATTACTAGAATGTAGTTTTTAAATGGAATTCCAGTTATAGCATTATTCTTAAAACCCTGTGGGAGTACTTTGGTATACTGAGGTGTCGCAATACCACTGATATAGGTTTTATTAGCAATTACTTTATTATTTTCAATGTAGACATAACCCTTTTGAAGATTGTCCTCAATAATAATTTTGTTTGAATTGATAAATTTTAAGATACCATGATCGGATCCAATGTATAGTTCTTCTCCTTTTTTACAAAAGTTGTAATAATAGTATTTAGAACTAACAGATTTGAGCTGGTAGTCACTTAAATCATTCGCAAAATTAAAAAATGGGCAAAGTCCTATGAAAAGTAATAGCGTTTTTATTAGCACATGATAATTTAATATAATCTTCATTTTTTTATCTTTTTTTAGTTGCGGGTTTTTTCTTAAAAAAAGATTTGGAATAGCACAAAAATACTAAAAAAACCTATAAAATAAGGATATTAGACAATTTATTTATTGTAATAGATTTTGTCATTTTTTTAAATTCATGCATTACAGTGATTATTTTTGTGTTATTAAAAAATTAAATTATAGGTATGAACCCCACATCACACATTAAAAAAGTAATTGTTTTATTTTCATTTCTAGCAATTAGCGTTGGACAATTGTCTGCCCAAAGTATCACAGACAATACTCGATTTCGTCTTGGGAATGGTCCAAGTAATGAACCATATGTAATTGAAAAATGGTCAGGTCGAGTTTTAATTGCTAATAAATCTGAAGGCGGAAGAATCTATTTGCCAAAGCGCGCATACCATGCCAATGACCCTTCTATCAAGTATTTTGGAGAGGCACCAGGCGATAAAGTAGTTTTTATTGATGATGAGTTTATAATTACTGAATCTGGAACTTGTTATAACAAAGGTGGTACACAGAAAATTTTTAATACTGCTTATGGTATTAAAAGCGCACATAATATCGGGAATTATTCATTTGTGAATACTGTAAATGGGTTGTTTAGTCCTTCTGTTTCAGTCAATAACATTTATGGTGCAATAATTTTATCCGGCAATATTGATAAAACTGTAGCAGGTAGATCTGCTTCTAGTCATGGTTTAGCGTTAAAAACTATTAATGGTTCTACAAAAAAATTGTATTGTTTTGGAGGACCTCTTGGGATAAGTACAACAAAAGAAATTACACTACCATCGGGTCTTAATCCTGTCGATATGGCGGTTACTAATTTTGGTGATTTTATTGTTTTTGATGACGGTTCAGTTAAGTTGGCCGTATTGGATTTATCTACTAACCCAATTCAGGCAACCTATACTGATATTGAAGCAGGATCTTATAATGGGGGGACAGGTATAATAGGAGCTATAACTGGTAATAAGGTAATTAAGGCAGTAGGAAAAAATGATTTTCTTGCATTTATTACTGAAAAAGGAGAATTGTTTAAAGTAAAAAATGATTTGATTCCTGTTATTATTGATCGACCTGCAGATGAGAACAATCTAAAAACTGTTTTTGCAAATATACGAACCAACATTGATGGGATTACTAGTCCTACGCCAGTTCAATACGATTACGTTATGACTTCTAGTACCAATAGGCCTTCTGCAGCTTCGATGGAGGCTTCAATAAAAACAGCCATTGAAAGTAATTATTTTAAGTGGACTTATTTTGGTACTTCAACAAGCAACGGTGCAATCGATGTGATGCCTTATGATAATACTTCTTTTGCGGTATTAGATAATAGCAATAACATCTTTTTATACGGTTCTAATAATTACAATCTAAATGAAAGTGGTTCAGTTATAAAATACCCATTAACGATCAATGGAATTTATTTAGGTTGGCCAATGAATGATATTGCCACGGGAAAATTACTTCATACGTATACCGATACAGAAGATACTGCAGCACTTACTGCAACTTTAACACCAGATGGTTTTTCAAATGGAGATTATACTTCTCACGTTTCTAGAACTTTAAAGCTTAAGGTGGTTGTTTCAGATAAATTATTATATGATTTTAATTCAAGTAATATATCATTTACAAATTTGTCAGGAGATGTAACTCCTGTAGTCAAGAGCATTATAAACGATACGCCAATAAAAGATTTATGGTATTATTCAAAACCACAAGACGGGAAATGGCGTTATACAATAGAGATCCAAGTTCCTGCTTCAGCTATTGATTACCGTGGTGAAATTAAAATTATTGGTTTAACAGACCGTCAAGGAAATACAGCCATTTCCAATACCATTGTGTTTGGAGCTAAAAATCCGTCGACTGCGGTTTTAAAATTGCGAAGCCCATACATGGATAAAGATACCAATGGCAATTATTATATTGATTTAATAAGTGACCAAAAATTACTATCACCTAATGATCCAGCCAAAAAATTAAGTCCAGCTTCTTTTGGGACAAATCCAATAAAAGGAAATGTAGTGGGAAATACACCGCTGGCCGTGCAATCAGTAGAGGATTTAGGAAACAATGTGTACCGTTTGTTTTTTGGAACTAGTTTTGGTAATCATCCTACAGAGAATCAAGGATGGGAATTGCGTGGAGGTGCTTTGTATTACCCTAGTGGTACTTACCCTAATTCAAATATTAATGTGAGTAATGAAGAAAAAGCTTCTTATTTCAGAGCTATTACTACTGAAAATGGTATTTCAGTTGTTTTCAATGGGGCTGCTCGTCCTAGAGAAAACATTTTACCATATTGGGTTCATACCATGTATGGACCAATAGCCGAGGCACAACGTCCTGCTTTTTACTTTACAGTGAAAGATGCAATTAAGCCGGTGCCAACTATTGCTTGTACCAATGCTGCTGCGCGCAATTTGAGCGCCTATAATTTTACATTAAGTGTACCTAGCGAATATGTACAGCTAGTCACAGGTACTGGCTCTACTGCAACATTAGGCATTGATGATTTTGAGGTAAAAATTAATGGTGTAGTGCAAACAAACCCCGCTATTATTACCAATTTAGTTGCAACATCAGGAAATTATGTGGCTAATGGTAGTCAGAGTTGGACCTTTGAATTAGACATGAGTAAGACCAATACGAGTCCTGCCTATGTATATGCTTCAGGTGATCAAGTGACAGTACAATTGAAAGCTGACCAATTTGCCGACGCGAGAAATAATGCGAATGTGGCCAGTAATACCATTACTATTACTAGAGATTTAACCCCTCCAGGAGCTATTTCTACGATCACGGGCGATATTCCAGCAGGAACATTGAATAATTACGATCAAGGCTATGTAGATGTGACCTTTTCTGAAAATGTGTATTTCCCTTCAGAAGCAAATAATCTTATTTCGCCTGCAGATTTTTCTTATACCCTGGTAACTGGAACTGGTGGAAATATTCCGGCTGTTACAGGGGCTACCCCAGCTAAGGTTGAAAAATTAGCTCAAGATAAGTACCGTGTGTATTTTAATGCAACTTATACCACTGATGCCGGACCAGCTGAAATACAAACAGAATTTGACGGTCAGTACAATGTACAATTTGATGTTCGGTCGGTAAAAAAATCAAAAGGAGTTGAGGCGGTTTCAGTTAAAGCGTTAACAGGTAAACTAAAAGATGTTTATGGTAATTTCACCACTGCTGATTTGACTTCTGCGACTGCCACCATGCCAGACCATTATGCGCCAAGCTTATCTTTAGTAGTTAAAGATAATAGTACTGCTGTAGTTAATAGTGGAGCCGTCGTTAGAAATGCACCCTACACTTTTACTTTCACAGCCGATGAAACATTGAGTGCCGCAGCATCCAGTATATCCTTGGCTACTTTAAGTACTTATTTTGATGTAACAGGAACTACAATCACTGCGGTTACCTATACTGCTGGGGCCAAAACGATAGCCTTAACAACCTCTAGTTCAATTGCGGATGGTACTACCATTTCGGTTGCCTTAAAGACCAAAACCTTATCGGATGTGGCAGGTAATTTAATGCGAAAAAACAATAGTTTTAGTTTTACGCACAATGCTGCAGCTATTTCTTTTGGAGGATATATAAAAAATAATTTTGGTGGCGTTAAATATGATGTTAAGCCCATTTTAAATAATGGCTTTTTCACTGAGAGAAAATCTTTTGAAACTTGGGTTTATTGGAATGGCATAAATGGGGCTTATGGTACCTCAAATGGTTATGATAATTTACAATATTGGGATGGTACTGTTTGGAGAAATAATACAAATTCTAATGTTCAAATTAGTGATTTTGTTATTGAGGTTTATGATGCAAATGGAAATTTTATAGAAAATGCAACGGTGCCCTCTAATATCGGTACTACTTTTTCTATTGTATCTAAAAATGATGATGTGGGAAATGCTCAATATACAATGAATGTAAGGTTCTTGCTTTCTTTTATACCAGATGGAACACAAAAATTTAGAATTCGCCCAGCTTCTGACACAAGATTTAGATTAAAAGGAAGTTATACCCCTTGGCTAATGAGTCAGGCTTCAGCGTGGGCAATGTTGCCAGATAGTCGCCAGGGTAATTTAGTACTTAATATAACAGACTTAAACAATATAGCATTAGCAGCTTCTCCTTCATTTACTTCTCAAACTTCACTATCAAATGATATGACAACACGTCAAGTTCGAATTGGAGTTTCTGTTGATAAGACAGTTGGTAATATTTCCGCTTATAAAAATTTATCTCCATCAACCACTTATAATGATTTTTCAAGCCTTTTATCCTATTTGCAAAGTCAATTTGTATTAATGGGTTCTTACAATTTCAGTTATGCGGGGGATGGATCTGATTATAGACGATATACAAATGGGAGCGATTATATCCTTTCTAATTACACTTCCACTGCAAGCAGCGCAAGTTTCGATTTTCAGATAAATGCCAATTTTACAAATGCTTATGCTGCTTCTGGATCAGATTTTTGGAGTGGATTTGGTATACCAGCTATAAATAATGTTACAGATATTTTCGGTTTTTCAATGACCGTAAATAGTTCTTCGTTTAACACTTATAATATGACGCAGTATAGTGCTAGCCCTCAGCCAGCAGACAATAATAAAATGTATTTTTATGGGTTTAAAAATAATACAGCCCCATTAATTGTCCCTCAAAGCATTGTGCCAGTAAGCCAAACTGTTAATGGTTCGACGAAGAATGTAATCGAACTTAAGATGCCGGACAAAGGATTACCCGACGATATCAAAGTTTTTTCATATAACGATCCTGATAAAGATAGAACTGCTAATTCATCAACAACTTATGGTCCTCTTTTTGGGAAATATTATGCTCCGGGTAATTCGATATCATCTACAGTTAGTGGAATGGGAGGTACAAGTATTGCAAATTTGAGTGTTCCAAGTTCAACTACAATAAAATCAGGACCATCAACAATACAGTATTGTGCTAGTTGTACCTCAGGAATACCTGGTACTGCTATAAGTATTACAAATAATACTAGTTATGTTATTCTTGATCGTTTTGCTGCAACTAGTCCTAATGCGGCACTAAGCTTAGCAAGTGATTATTTTATAGTATATGGGTTAGCCAGTAATTGGAATTCGACTATTCAAGCTAAAATTGCAGACAATCCACTTTACTATCTTTATCCAATTCCTAATTCAGATTTAGTTGCCAGCTATGGAAGTAGTCAGACAGAAACAAATTATGAATCCACATTAAATTTTGCATCCGATGTTGACGATACAACAATTTCAGTAAGTGATTTTAATTTTACTAGCTCTAATTCGAATGTGACATTTTCGACTAAAGTTTTAACTCGACTTTCTGCTACTCAATATAAATTAACATTTACAGTGAGTGGTAATGGAAACTCAACTATTACAATAGATATTCCTAATAATTCCTATAAAAATACAGGAGGAGTATTTAATATTGAAACCCTTAATGCGGCTCATGCCATGGAATTTGTGTATCAAGGTCCAGTAGTACCAGCGCGTGCCTTGCCACCAATAAGTTTAGTTTTAAAAGATGAAACAGCCAGTCCTGTAGTAATCGCTGATGGGGGAGTGACCAATAAAACACAAAACCTAAACTTATATGTGACTTGGGACGCCAATACGGCTGATGCTTATTCGGCTCTTACCGACCTTTACAACAACTATAAAGATCCTAATTTCTTAAAAAACAATAATTTATTAACTACAGATACCACCGATTCTGATGGAGACGGAACACCAGATTATGCTGCTGTAGTTGATACTTCGACACCATTAACCTATGTATCTGGAGGAACTACCTACACTTACGGAGTAAAATTGGGCTTAAAATTAAATTTTGATAGCACGCCTTATTCTACCGGAAATGCCACAGAATATATGCTGGCAAAAGATGCAGCGGCCTTGTCTCAAATACGCAACATTAAGTTTGAAATTCCGGCCAATACTTTTGGCGTTTTACCTTCCGATTATACTCAAGGGAATTCGAGTTATGATTGGGCTACCTACTTAGCCGGTCCTAATGCCATTCTTAAAAATACTGCCGATGCCATTAGTTTCAATTACAAAGGTATGGCGGCTCAGCCAGTTATTTCGTGTAAGATTAACGGAGAAACGGTACGTTCTGGAGATAAAGTCTACGCCTCTCCAATCACAATGACAGTTAGTTTTGATACCCCAATTGATGCTACAACATTAACCACCTCTGATTTTGTAATTAGTGGTGCAACAGTGACTAGCTTGACAGGTGCTGGAGATGACAAAACGTTTACGGTTGTAATTACACCAACAAGTGCTACGTATTCAGAGATAAGTGTTGCCCTACCTGCCAATGCCGTTGACGATGCATATGGAAATCACAGTCCAGCATCTACAACCTATAAGTTAGTGTTTGATCATCGTGCTCCGCAACCAGTACTTTCTATTTCAGACGGAACGACTACTTTGGTGGATGGTGCGACTACCTCTAAATCACCATTAAAAGCAACGGTTTTATTTGACTCAGATGTAACAGGATTTGTAGCTAGTGATATTACCCTTACAGGCGGGACAATGGTAGCCAATTCATTTACGGCAGTGGGGGGTAATTTTTATACTTTCAGTATAACTCCTACCAACAATGCAACTGTTGTGGTTTCAATTGCTCAAGGAGTTGCAACAGGTATGAATACAGTCGCTTCTGCTGCTTCAAATACTATATCAGTTACGAGTAATTTAAATTCAAATATCAGTTTATCGGCCTACTATACCGATTCGAATAACTTATTACAAGTGTATGCACCAGGAGCTAATATTGCTGGTAATTTCAACATTAGAGTAGCAAGTGATGAGTCATTGTCCAGAGCGCCTGTAGCAAGCGACTTTAGCCTTACAGGATGTACAATAGCTAGTGTTACTGACAATGGAAATGGAGTGTATACACTGGCGATGGTTCCAACAGGAGGATTGTTGTCAGTAAACTTGGCTGCCAATACCATTACCAATACCAATGGAGGTAGTAATTTAGCGTCAAACACCATTAGTTTGTATTTAGACAATGTAGCTCCAAAAATAAGTAATGTCATATTAGATCAGTTAAATAATAAAATTAAGGTTTATTTTGATCAAGCTATTTTTGCCAATACAACGGCAGATGCTACAGAATTGTTTACGGCTGCAGATTTAAGTTTGACCCTTACCGGTTCAGGAACATACGCCACTTTGGCTGCCAATCCAATTTCAAGTATTTCAGCTCAAACGAGTAATTCAATTGAGTTAGTTTATGCGTTGAATCCTGCAAATACACCTAATGGGACAGAGGTAATCACAGTATTGCCAAAAGTAGCATCCATTTACGATGACCATCAAAATGCAGCGAGCCATACTACTCAAACTAATAACACAGTAACCCTTATTAAAAAAGTAAAACCTACTGTAAGCTTGAGTTTGAAAGATGCTGCAGGTACAGTTAATACAGCGGGTTCAAGTCCGTACTCTACCCAAGAACTAAAATTAACTTTTAGTGAGCCAATTACAGGTTTGGAAATTTCAGATATTACAATCGCTAATAACTCTGCTAACAATATAATTGCAAATGTAACCGACTTGGTCTATGTTGACGACCAAACTTATTTAGCAACCTTGGCTATAGATGAAGCTACCTATGTTGCAGGTGATGTAATTTCAATCAATGTCGCAGCAGATGCCGTTTTTGATATCTCAGGAAATAATGGAAATACAGTTTCAAATACCTTTACCTATACGTATGCTTTAGCAGCTGAGGTAACGGTATCGGTTTATGATAATTTAGGACGATTATTAAAATCAGGGGCTAAAGTAACTTCGCCTCAAGTTCGTGTAGTATTGATGACTTCGGATGATCCAAATCCTGCTCTAGATGATTTGGTAGAAGGAGATGTTACCATCGCTGGTAACGGTGGGAATACTTCTATTGTGTCAGGAAGTTTTACTGGTTCAGGACCTTTACGAAGATTTAACATTAACTTAGATTCGAATAAAGAATACACGTTCTCAGTTCCTGCTAATACATTTAAGGTGGTAGGGACAGGAGCCTACAATATAGCATCTAATGCATTTAAAGTTACTTATGTGGCAGCCAATAAAGCACCAGTGGTAGCTGCTAGAACCTATAGTTTATTAGAAACAGATGCCAATAGAACACTGGACTTATTAGATGGTATAAGCGATATAGATAATACTGCAGTACAATTGAGTGTTTCTACAGTAGATACAAAATACTTGGAAGCGTCATCAGGAAGTAGCACGTTTTTAGGTGTAACAAATACTTCCCGTTTAACTAAAATTAAGGATGTATTTAAACAAGAGTTATTAGCCGTAAACTTGAAGTCAGGACCGATTACTTTAACCAATTCAAAATTTTTACGTGTGGGTCAAAAAGCACGTTATCAATTGACTTATAAAGTAAGTGATGGTGTGAACTTTGTTCCTGTAACTAGAATTATTGAAGTTACCGGGTTAAACAATATTCCTGTAACTGCTAATAAAACGGTTCAAATCAATGCTTCCAATCAAACGATGAAAGAAGGAGACACAACAAGTGATGCGATAGCGATTTCAGATGAGGATGAAGGCGATCAAGTTACTTTAGTGTACCAAGACGGTTCTGCTAACGGTCAAGATATTACGCAAAATACATTACTGCATTTGACAGAGGGCGACTTGACATTGAAAGCCAATGGTCAATACGATTTTACTGCTAAACCTAACTTTTATGGTACGGTAAATATTCCATTTAAATTGAAAGATTTAGATGGTGGACTTACCTCTGCCTATGCACATACGATTGTTGTGGCCGAAAATCCTGACAGTGATGGGATAGATACAAAAGTGGAAGTATTAGGAAAATCAGTGGATATAAATGGAGATGGTATTCCAGATCGTAAACAAAATAGTATTGCGCATTTTCCAATGAGTTCAAAAGCGGCTTATGATGTTGCTTCAACCTGGTTAGCAGATACAAACCAAACTGCTCCAGCACCAGCAACTAATACTTTCGGTGCGATTGTGGTAGGTAAAATTACTGATTTAACAAAAGCAAAAGGAACATTGTCAACTTTGACAAGTTCAGAGTTGAATGTAACAGGTTTTAATTCTAAACTAGCTAATGTGAGAATGTTGGCTCGTCCAACAGACCAACCATCATACTTACATTTTCAATCCGATCTAATTGATTTTGCTGTTGAAGGAGTAGCTAATGGAGGTATTCTGGATATGGATGGTGATGCTACTAATGGTATCCAACATCGATTTATCATTGACTTGCCAGCAGGATTCAAAGGTTCGACTTATTTGAAAAAAGACGGTGCTGGAAATTATAAAAGTTTCTTAGACGATCAAGATTTAACCACTTGGGATGAAGGAGCTACTTTAATTGATGCAGCTGGAAAAACTCGAAATGAAGCTGGATTTAATAATCAAAATCTAGCTCGAATTATTGTAACTATAAAGGATAATGGAATGGGTGATACTGATGCTACTGTAGGACGAATTGCCGATCCTGCTGCTTCAGCGTTTATTTATCCTAATTTATCTATTACGGGTTCCCATTCTAAAAATGAGAATGTAGCAGCTGGAACCACTATATATGATGTGAATGATGCGACTTCTTTAGCAGATACAGATGGAGAAGGGCAGACGTTAACTTATACAATTAATTCTTCAAATGTTGCCTTGAATGATGCTGTTGAAATTAATGCTTCAACGGGTGTTGTTACAGTTAAAAATCAAGCTAAGTTTGATTTCGAACTGCTAAAAGCTGCTAACTTGTTATTAAACGAGGTAACAGTTTCAGGACAAATTATTTCGGGGGAATTACAAATTCCAATTAGGGCAACAGATACAGATGGATTCACAGGTGATGCTATTTTAACATTGACTCTTCAAAATAAGAATGAGGCGATTGCAATTACTAACAATTCAGGTAACGATATTGCAGCTAACTTAAATGAAAATTTAACTGCAACCGGAATTACTTTGGCTACGGCTGATGTGGATCAAGCTACAGGTGATAGTTTTACATTTGCTTTATCGGGTGCCGATGCAGCTAAGTTTGCCATTTCATCATCAGGGGTAATTACACTTGTATCGGCTTTAGATTATGAAACGCCTACTGATACAGGAACAGATAATGTGTATAATGTAACGGTTACAGTTACAGATACATTCCGAGGATTTACAGGATCAGATGCAGCAACTAGTGATACAATTAACATTGCATTGACAATTCAAAATGTGGATGATACTCCTCCAGTAACTCCAACGGTAGCACCGGATTTAGATGCTGCTTCGGATTCTAATATTACAACAGATAATATTACTAATGATACCACCCCAACAGTTTCAGGAACAGGATTGGCTTCGGATGTTGCTTTAGTTACTTTGTATGATGGAACTACAGCAGTGGGAACAGCAGTTCCTGTATTGAATGGTTCTTCATTTGATTATTCTGTTACTCCAACAAATGCACTATCTGATGGTACGCATGTATTGACCATCAAAGTGAAAGATGTTTCAGGAAATGAATCTACAGCTTCTACATCAATTAGTGTAGTGGTGGATGCTACAGCACCAGTGGCGCCAAGTACAGCTCCTGATTTGGATGCTGCTTCAGACACGAACATTACTACTGATAATATCACTAGTGATACGACCCCAACAGTTTCAGGAACAGGCTTAGCTTCGGATGTTGCTTTAGTTACTTTGTATGATGGAACTACAGCAGTGGGAACAGCAGTTCCTGTATTGAATGGTTCTTCATTTGATTATTCTGTTACTCCAACAAATGCACTATCTGATGGTACGCATGTATTGACCATCAAAGTGAAAGATGTTTCAGGAAATGAATCTACAGCTTCTACATCAATTAGTGTAGTGGTGGATGCTACAGCACCAGTGGCGCCAAGTACAGCTCCTGATTTGGATGCTGCTTCAGACACGAACATTACTACTGATAATATCACTAGTGATACGACCCCAACAGTTTCAGGAACAGGCTTAGCTTCGGATGTTGCTTTAGTTACTTTGTATGATGGAACTACAGCAGTGGGAACAGCAGTTCCTGTATTGAATGGTTCTTCATTTGATTATTCTGTTACTCCAACAAATGCACTATCTGATGGTACGCATGTATTGACCATCAAAGTGAAAGATGTTTCAGGAAATGAATCTACAGCTTCTACATCAATTAGTGTAGTGGTGGATGCTACAGCACCAGTGGCGCCAAGTACAGCTCCTGATTTGGATGCTGCTTCAGACACGAACATTACTACTGATAATATCACTAGTGATACGACCCCAACAGTTTCAGGAACAGGCTTAGCTTCGGATGTTGCTTTAGTTACTTTGTATGATGGAACTACAGCAGTGGGAACAGCAGTTCCTGTATTGAATGGTTCTTCATTTGATTATTCTGTTACTCCAACAAATGCACTATCTGATGGTACGC